>NZ_VFON01000001.1:1317012-1975518 GCF_006716085.1 Leucobacter komagatae
CGCGACGGGCTCGCGGGAGGCGGCGCCGCCCGCGCGGTCGAGGAGCCTCCCGAGCGGTCGCAGCAGAATGTTCGACAGCACAATCGCCAGCGTGCCCCCGACCGCCACGAGCAGCATGCCGCCACCCGCGAGCGCGCCGACGGCCGCCGAGGCCCACAGCGTTGCCGCGGTGTTCAGGCCAGAGATCGAGGTGCCCTGCTTCATGATGACGCCCGCGCCGAGGAAACCGATCCCAGACACGATTTGAGCGGCGACGCGCGTCGGGTCTGCGCCTGACCCGTCGAAGCTGAACGCGCCCATGATCACGAAGAGCGCGGCCCCGAGGCTCACGAGCGCGTTCGTGCGCACGCCCGCGGTGCGGGATCGGAGCTGGCGCTCGAATCCAATGGCGGCGCCGAGCGCGAGACCGGCAAAGATACGAAGAGCAAGATCAAGCATTTCCATGACGTGCCCCCTTTCAGTAGTGGGGCGCCTCCGGTCAGACTCGCGCGAATGGCGCGCCGAGACGGTGCGTCAGATGCGGCAACGCGGGCAGCAGAGTGCAGGAGGCGGTAGCTCCACACTACCCAATCCTTGCGCGCTTGCGCAAGCGTTGTTCGCTACCGGCCAACCGCCGCCTCACCGCCAGAGCGGAACACCCGACTAATGCCACTCCCGATCTGCGAGAGCTGCATCCACACCGCGAACCGCATGGCCGGGGTCATGAGCAGCCGGCGCACCCTCCGCACGAGAGAGGCCGGACCGCGGGCTGTGGTTTCCCAGGCGAACGAGATATTCAGCCGAGTGCCACCCGCGGCAGGTTCGAGGCCCACCGTAACCCGGCGCGCGTTGGCTCGCGGCTCGTCAGGAGTGCTCATGCGCCAGGAAATGAGTTCTTCGTGACGAAAAGCCAGAAGTTCAACGACCGTGCGCCGCAGCGCCGGGCGAATCTTCAAGGGGGTGCCGTCTGGCGCTTCAGACTTCGCCAGACCCTCCCACGTGTCGCCGGGCCTCGGCACGCGCCCCCGTGACTCGTCGGGCACCGCTACTTCACCCAAGAGGATGTCCCACTCGGGCATTCGCGCGGGGTCCGCGAGGAGCGCCCACACGTCACCCACTGCGGCCGGCACAAACGTGACGTCCGACCTCTGGAGCACGCCACCCCCGCTGGGCACACCTCCCCCGGCGCCCGACACTGTGAGACGTTCGACGGCATCGAGCTCCGCCACGAGTTCTCCGCGCGCCACTCCCACGCCGCCCAGCAGCGAGACGATGGCCCCGCTCGGTTCCTCAAGAAGCTCGCGCAAGACGGCCGAGGCCGTGCCATCTCGGCCGCGAGCGTTTGCCCGGGTCAACACCCGCTGCGCGCGCCGCGACCACTCGTACCCGCCGGTCTGGTGGAAGACAATCGGGCCAGGGGCCACCTGGGCCCGATCAACACCGAGGGCGCGAAGCTGCACCTCCCGTTCCTCCGCGACCGCCTGGCGCACCCGCTGCAGCGTGACTCCGGACGCCCTGAGCACCTGACCACCGACCTGCTCGGAGATTGACAGCGCCATCAGCAGGTGAGCCAGATCGGCTTCTCGCAGGCCGTCGCGCGACGCCTCCTCCATTGCCGCCAGCGAGAGGTCGTACGAGGTCGCGGCACTTCGCGAAAACTTACCCATCAGCGACCCTTCCCAGGCAGGAGGCGCTGGTCGACGCGCTTGGCGTACTTCTTGTGAACAGCCTGCCGGGTCACCCCAAGCGCATCGGCGATGACCTGCCAGGTCATGCCCGCGGCCAGCGCGGCCTCGACCTGCTTGAGCTCAAGCGCGTCAGCGAGAGCGCGGAGCGAGACAACTGCCCGCAGCCCCTCACGCGGGTCAGCCACGTCGTTTGCGATGCCGGAAATCTGTTCAAGGTCCATGCTGTCAACCTACGTTGCTGAGGCGAAGTTGTCAACCCAGGTTGCTGCCTCACGCCACACCGGCGCCACCGCGACACCATCTTGACGCCGTCTCGGCACACCCAAGAACTGCAATCGACGCGTCCAATGTCGCCACGACTGACGCCTCAGCATAGGCATCGCAGATCACATTGGCAAGACGTGGGCACCAGCCAACGCCACAGAAACCGCAAGAGGCCGCCCCGCGGGGCGGCCTCTTGGAAGAAAACTCAGTGCGTGATGCGCATGTTCGTGGAGCCGCGGGGAATTGAACCCCGGTCCACTTCGACGATTCCATGCCTTCTACGAGCGTAGTTCGTGTTGACGTTCTACTCGGCCCCATTCT
The DNA here is from genome assembly GCF_006716085.1 of Leucobacter komagatae. Lineage (NCBI taxonomy): Bacteria > Bacillati > Actinomycetota > Actinomycetes > Micrococcales > Microbacteriaceae > Leucobacter > Leucobacter komagatae. Next base: position 1,319,265 of record NZ_VFON01000001.1, read on the forward strand.
TTGTCACGAACACCTAGGATGACAGGCCCAGCCTCAGTAAAAGTCCCGGTGCGTCCTGAGACGCAACGCACCAGCAAGCCCCCTAGATGACGCCAGGAAACCGGGGCGGAGGCACACCCGGCCTGACGGACTCGGTCTCGTGCTTAGGCAGCGAGAGCGAAGTCGGTGCGCTTAGAAGTGGCACCTATTGGTTGCGAAGGGCGTTTACGAGATAACTCCGCGTCCTCGGCCCGCTTCTCACAGTCTCAAATCGACGTGTCGAAACCGATCGGCCCCGTCTGTGCGGGTCAGCAAACAACCCGCGAACATTTCGCATCACACACTGTTGAGTTCTCAAGGTTCCCGGGCACGCCGGGCCCTCCAGAGTACCACGGACACCTGGTGGCGCACAGCCGGCCGAACTCCGCCCACAGCGAATGCGCCGAGGAGGCCCCCGCAGCCCCACCAACGCACAAGCGGGTGGGCGACTCATAGCCGACCACCCGCCACGCCAGTGCTAGCGCGTCAGGAACTCCAGGGTCTCGACAACGCGGTTCGAGAAGCCCCACTCATTGTCGTACCAGGCCGACACCTTCACGAGCTTGCCCTCGACCTTGGCGAGCTCAGAGTCGAAGATCGAGGAGTGCGGGTCGCCGACAATGTCGCTCGACACGAGCGGGTCCTCGGAGTACGCGAGCACACCCTCGAGGCGCCCCTCGGCAGCCTCCTTGAAGGCGGCGAGCAGTTCTTCACGCGTGATCTCGCGGCTCACGATCGCGGTGAGTTCGACGATCGACCCGACGGGCACGGGCACGCGCAGTGAGTCGCCCTGCAGCTTGCCGTCGAGTTCGGGCAGCACGAGCCCGATCGCCTTCGCCGCACCGGTCGAGGAGGGCACGATGTTCAGCGCAGCGGCACGCGCACGACGGGGATCCTTGTGCGGGCCGTCAACGAGGCTCTGGTCTCCCGTGTACGCGTGAGCGGTCATCATGAAGCCCTGCTCGATGCCGGCGAGGTCGTTGAGCACCTGTGCGACAGGGGCGAGCGCGTTCGTCGTGCACGACGCGTTCGAGATGATGCGGTGCCTCTCGGGGTCGAACGCATCGTGGTTCACGCCGCGCGCGATGGTCACGTCTGCGCCCTTCGAGGGCGCGCTCACGAGGACGCGCTTCGCGCCGGCCTCGAGGTGCTGCGCCGCGTCCTTCGCGTCGGTGAAGCGGCCGGTCGATTCCACGACGACGTCAATGCCGAGGTCTCCCCACGGCAGCTTCGCGGGCTCACGCTCCGCAATGATCTGGATCTTGCGGTCGCCCACGATCAGGAAGCCGTCTTCAAAGCGCATCCGCTCGGGAGCGCGGCCGTAGACAGAGTCAAAGTTGAACAGCTGCGCGAGCGCGTTTCCGTCGCCGAGGTCGTTCACCGCGACAACGTCAAGGGCGCTGCCCCGCTCAAGGATCGCGCGGAGGAGCCCGCGGCCGATCCTACCGAAACCGTTGATAGCAATACGAGCGGTCATTGTTCCATCTCTCTCGGACTTCTTGGGGTACTAAGACCATTTTCAAGAGAAATGGAGAGCCCATCAAGTGGCATTAACGCCCACTCCCGAAAGGATCGCGCCACAGGCGCCGAGCGCTAACGCCAAGCTCTACCGATCAGCCACGGCGGCGCCCAAGAGCGAGGCTCGACCGGCCTACTCCCCAGCGGTGAACGTGCGCCGGTACTCACTCGGCGTCGTGCCGAGCACCCGGCGGAAGAACTGGCGCAGGTTCGCGCCCGAGCCCATGCCGACGCTGAGCGCGATCTCGTCGATCCCGAAGTCGGTGTTCTCGAGCAACTCGCGCGCGAGGTCGATACGCGCGCGCATGACCCACTGCATCGGCGTGTACCCGGTCTCCTCACGGAACCGGCGCGAGAACGTGCGCGGGGAGACGTTCGCGTGCCGCGAGAGGGACTCGATCGTGAGCTGGTCGTCGAGGTGGGTGAGCGCCCACTCGCGCGTCGCGGAAAAGCGCTCACCGATCGTCGGCGGCACGCTCCGCCGCACGTATTGCGCCTGCCCGCCCGAGCGGTAGGGCGCTGCAACGAGGCGCCTCGCGGCGTGGTTCGCGGTCGCCATCCCAAGGTCACCGCGGAGAATGTGCAGGCACAGGTCGATGCCCGAGGCGGCACCGGCCGAGGTGAGCACGTTTCCCTCGTCGACAAAGAGCACGCTCTCGTTGACCTGCACGCGCGGGAATCGCTCGGCGAAAATCCGCGAGTAGTGCCAGTGGGTGGTCGCGCGCTTGCCATCGAGGAGCCCCGTCGCCGCGAGCGCGAACGCCCCCGTCGAGATCGCGGCGATGCGCGTGCCGCGGTCGTGCGCGGCAATGAGCGCCTCAACAAGGGCTGCTGGCGGCTCCTCGCGGTCGGGATGCCGGTACCCGGGGATGAAGATCAGCTCGGCCTCCTCGAGCGCTTCAAGCCCGTGCTCGACCGCGTACGAGAGCCCATCGCCGCCAGACACGAGGCCCGGCTCAACGCCGCACACCCGTACCTCGTAGGGCATGCTCGGGCGCGTGGTGAACACCTGCGCGGGGATGCCGACATCGAGCGGTTTCGCGCCGTCCAAGATGACGACAGCGACTTGGCGCAAGCGATCCCCCATCGACGCCCCTACTCCCCTGTGCGGTTGCGCTGGCGCATCGCGCGCTCGGCTTCGCGTTTGTCTTGCTGCTCGCGCAGCGTCTGCCGCTTGTCGAACTCGCGTTTACCCTTTGCGAGCGCAATCTCGACCTTCACGCGGCCGTCAAGGAAATACATGCGCAGCGGCACGATCGTCATGCCGCCCTCGCGGGTCTTGTCGTACAGCTTGTCGATCTGCTTGCGGTGCAGGAGCAGCTTGCGCTTGCGGCGCGGCGCGTGATTCGTCCACGAGCCGTTCAAGTACTCGGGGATGTAGGCGGCGTCGAGCCAGGCCTCTCCCCGCTCGATGAAGACGTAGCCATCGACGAGCGATGCGCGCCCCATTCGAAGCGACTTCACCTCGCTGCCGGTGAGCACGAGACCCGCCTCGTACGTGTCGAAGATGAGGTAGTCGTGACGCGCCTTCTTGTTCGAAGCGATGAGCTTCTCACCGGTCTCTTTTGGCATGTTCACGCCCTCTCGTCGTCGTCTCTGCGGGTGTACGCAAGGATCCAGCCTACCGGAGCCCTCGGGCGCGGCGCGAACTCGCGCCCCGGTACGACGCCGCCCGCCGCGGCGGGAACCGGGCGGGCGGCGAACGCTAGACGCGCAGGTAGCGGGTAATCGCGATCTTCGCGGCGATCGCCGAAAGGATCACGCCAAGCGCGATGAGGATCGGAGGCACGATCAGCGACTGCTCGACAGTGATGTAACTCGTGAACGGCACTTCCTTCACGAGGAAGCCCTGCACGAAGAACTTCACGATCGCGACGGAGGCGGCGCCCGCAAGCACCGCGCCGATGAGCGCGGCGATGATCCCTTCAAGGATGAAGGGCGTTTGGATAAATCTGTTCGAGGCGCCGACGAGGCGCATGATGCCTATCTCGCGTCTGCGAGAGAACGCCGAGAGCCTGATTGTCGTCGAAATGAGCAGCATCGCGGCGATGAGCATGAGGCCCGCGATCGCGATGGCCGTGTAGCTCGCAACACCGAGGAACAGGAAGATCCTGTCGAGGAGGCTCTGCTGGTCTTTCACGCTCTGCACCCCGGGGATGCCGCTGAACGTCTCGAGGATGATCTGCGACTTCGCCGCATCCTTCAGCTTCACCCAGTAGGTCTGGTTGAGCTGGTCGGGGCTGGTGACGTCGAGGATCGGGTTGCCCTCGAACTGCTTCTTGAACTCTTCGTACGCCTGGTCGTGGTCGAGGAAGAAGTAATCCTCGATGTAGGGAGCGAGCGTCTCGGACTTCAGCGCCTCCTCAACGGCGGTGATCTGCTCTTCACCTGCGTCGGTACCGTCACAGGTGGCGCTGCGGTCGTGAGACGTGCAGAGGTAGACGGCCACCTGGGCCCGGTCGTACCAGAACGACTTCATCTGCTGGACCTGTTGCTGCATGAGGATCGCAGCGCCAACAAACGTCAGCGACACGAACGTCACGAGGATCACGGAAATCACGACGGAGAGGTTGCGGCGCAGACCGCTCCAGACCTCTCCCATTACGAGCCTGAATCTCATCGGGTGGGCCCCACATTCCCCTGATCGTCGTCTTCGCTCAGCCCGAGGCGCTCCGCGAAGCCGCCCGTCTCGGCGACCTGCACGGTGCTCTCAACGTCGGGTTCAAGGAACGACGGGATGCGTTTGCCCGGCACCGCTTCGTCGGGCGGCGGCGGAACGCTCAGGTCGTCGCCGCTATCGAGGCGGGTCGCGAGCGGCTCGGCGACGTCTTCCGCGGGCACGGGTTCTGCGGCGGCGGAGAGCAGCGGCTCGGGAAGCGGGATCTCGACGGGCGCGGAGCCGACGGCGCCCTGCGGCGCAGCGGCGGGCACGCCGGGTGCCGGAGACACTGCGCCGTCGGCAATGGCCGCCGCGGCGGCCGCCGCGTCCTGTTGCCGAATGCGCTCGACGTCGGGGGCCAGCGCCTGCCGCACGACCTCCTCGGAGGTGCGGAGCACGCGCGCGCCGGTGTCGGTGAGCTCAGCGATCGGGATCGAGGCGGTGTGGCCGTAGCCGCCCTCGACGTCGTCGCGCACGACAACGCCCTGGGACAGCTCGACGACGCGCTGCTGCATGATGTCAACGAAGGTCGCCTCGTGGGTCGCCATGACGACGGTCGTGCCCGACGCGTTGATCGCTTTGAGCAGCTGCATGATGCCAAGGCTCGTCGCGGGGTCAAGGTTGCCCGTCGGCTCGTCTGCGAGCAGGATGGCGGGCTTGTTCACGATGGCGCGCGCGATCGCAACGCGCTGCTGCTCGCCGCCCGAGAGCTCGTGCGGGAACCGCTTGGCCTTGCCCGTCAGCCCGACCATCTCGAGGGTGTCGGGCACCGCCTCCTGGATGAAGCCGCGCGACTTGCCGATAACCTGCAGCGTGAACGCGACGTTGTCGAACACGGTCTTGTTGGCGAGCAGCCGGAAGTCCTGGAACACGGTGCCGAGGCCGCGCCTGAAGTACGGGACCTTGCGCGACGAGATCTTACTGAGATCCTGCCCGGCGACGTGGATCTGGCCCGAGGTCGGGCGATCCTCTCGCAGAATGAGCCGGAGGCAGCTTGATTTGCCCGAGCCCGACGCACCCACGATGAAGACGAACTCGCCGCGGTCGATCTTGAGATCAACCGAGTCGAGCGCGGGTTTTTGCGTGCCCCGGTACTTCTTGGTGACGTTTTCAAAGAGGATCATAACGCCACAGAGACTACGCGCGGTTTGGTGAATAGCGGCTGAGGCGCGCGCGAGTTAGGCGCATTCCCGGGAACCTTTGCGCGGGCCAAGACGTGCCTGTGCGGCAAGCCGGCCTCGACTACTTGTTGAGCGAGCGCCAACGGATGCCCGCGGCGATGAAACCGTCGAGGTCGCCGTCGAACACCGCGTCGGGCTGCGTCGACTCAAACCCCGTCCGCAGATCCTTCACAAGCTGCTGGCCGTAGAGGAAGTAGGAGCGAATCTGATCGCCCCAGCTCGCGGTGATGTTGCCCGCGAGCTCCTTCTTCTTCGCTGCTTCCTCCTCACGCTGCAGGATGAGCAGTCGGGCCTGCAGCAGGCGCATCGCGGCCGCGCGGTTCTGAATCTGGCTCTTCTCGTTCTGCATCGAGATGACAATGCCCGTCGGGATGTGGGTGATGCGCACAGCCGAGTCGGTCGTGTTCACCGACTGCCCGCCGGGGCCGCTCGAGCGGTACACGTCGACGCGAATGTCGGTCTCCGGGATCTCGACCTCGGTCGCCTCCGCGAGCAGCGGGATCACCTCGACCGCGGCGAAGCTCGTCTGTCGCTTGTCGGCCGACCCGAACGGGCTGATTCGCGCGAGGCGGTGCGTCCCGGCCTCAACCGAGAGCGTGCCGAACGCGTAGGGCGCGTCGATCTCGACGGTGGCCGACTTGATGCCAGCGCCCTCCGCGTACGAGGTGTCGAGCACCTTCGTCGTGTAGCCGCGGTCTTCCGCCCAGCGCAGGTACATGCGCAGCAACATCTCGGCGAAGTCCGTCGCGTCGTCGCCGCCGGCGCCCGACCTGATCGTCATGACCGCCGACTCGGCGTCATACTCGCCGGAGAGGAGCGTCTGCACCTCAAGATCCTGAATCTGCGCTTCGATCGCGGCGAGCTCCGCGAGCACCTCCGCCTCCGTGTCCGCGTCGCCTGCCTCCTCGGCGAGCTCAGCAAGCACCTCAACGTCGTCGATGCGCGACTCGACCCCGCGCACCTTGCGCACACGCGCCTGGCGGTGCGACAGGCCGCTCGTCACGACCTGGGCAGCCGCGGGATCGTCCCAGAGGTCTGGGGCGGCGGCCTGCTCCTCGAGCTCCGCGATCTCGCGATCGAGCTTCGGCAGGTCAGTGACCTCCGCGATATCGGCGTAGGTGGCGCGGAGCGAGCGAATCCGGGCGGAGAAGTCCTGTTCAAGCATGATGGGGCAAGTTTACTCCCCCGGCGGCGGCGCTGCAGCCGCGCTCAGATGACGGCGACGTCCGCAAGCTCTAAGCGCGCGGCCCCGCCGTCGCTCTCCCAGCCGAGCCGCAGTCGCCGCACGGCTTCCCTGAGGTCGTCAGACGGCGCCGAGAACGGGAAGCGGATGAAGCGCTCGAAGACCCCCGGGCTCCCGAACCTCGGCCCCGGCGCGATACGCACACCCGAGCGGGCCCCGGCGCGCGCGAGCCGCGTGGAGTGGTGTCCGCCGAGGTCGACCCACGTGCTCACTCCCCCGGCGACCTGGGGCAGCCGCCACTCGGGGAACTGCGCCGCGACCTGCTCCGCGAGCGTTCGGTATTGGGCGGCGTGCTCGATCGCGCGCTCGGCGAGGATCTCGTCGTACCGCTCGAGCGCGCAGAGCGCGATCACCTGCTCCCACGCGCCCGTGCCGAGATCCCCGATCCTCCGCGAGATCTCGAGCCGGGCGATGAGTTCCGGCGCGGCCCTGATCCAGCCGACGCGCAACCCACCCCAGACGCTCTTGCCGAGCGACCCGACCGTGATGACGGCGTCGCGCTGATGAGGGAGCTCGGCCGCCGCCGCGAATGGCCGTACGAGCGCCGGGGCGCCGAGCGTCAACTCAGCGGTAGTCTCATCGGCCAAGATGTGCGCGCCCTGGGCGGTGAGCGTTGCGATGAGCTCAGCGCGCAGTTCCTCAGGCATACTCTGCCCAGTCGGATTGTGGTGATCGGGGATGAGGTAGGCGAGCCGTGGCGAGGTGCGGCGCGCGATGTCAAGGATCGCCGGGGCATCGTAGCCCGCCGACGCGACGGGCAGCTCCGCGACGAGAGCTCCCGTGGCCCGGAGTGCTTCGCGCGCGTTCGGGTAGCTCGGCGACTCGATGAGACTCCTGTCCCCCCGCCCCAGCAACGTCCTCGCGACGAGGTAGTTCGCGTGCTGGGCGCCGAGCGTGACCATGATCTGCTCGGGCGAGGTCGGGAGGCCGCGCGCCGCGTACCTGTCGGCGATCGCGACCCGCAGATCCTGCCGCCCGATCGTGTCGAAGCCGAGCTCGTCGAAGGTGTCTGCGTGCTCGGCGAATGCGCGGGCGGTGAGCTCCCTGAGCCCGCGCCACGGTGCTGGGCACGCCGTCGTCAGGTCGATGTCGCCGGAGGCCGCGTCTGAGGCGGCGCCCGCCCCGTCCCCGCGGGCGCGGATAACGGTGCCCGAGCCCTGGCGTGAGTGCGCGAACCCGCTCTCGCGCAGGCGCCGATAGCTCGCGCTCACCGTCGTGCGGCTCACGCCGAGCGCCTCCGACAGTGGCCGCTCGGCCGGCAGCGCGGTGCCGACGGGCACGGTTCCGTCGCGGGCGAGCAGGGCGATCGAGTCGCTGAGTTCGAGGTAACTGTGCCCGTCACCGCGCCACTCCCCGAGGAGCTGGACGAGGCGCCTGGCCGAAAGCCGCTGCGCAATCATGAGGCCACTCTAACCAAAGTGGCCTCTTGAAGACCAGGCCAAATGAGAGTGGACTTATCACATGCTTGCCCGACTCTCACGTCTCATCCCCGGACTTCTGCTATACGGCTTGGCCGACGCCTTCATGATCAAGGCCGCCGTCGGCGTCGACTCCTGGACCGTATTCGCGCAGGGAATCGCGCTGCGCACCGGGCTGAGCATTGGGCTGCTCACGAACCTCATCGGACTCGCGGTACTGCTCCTGTGGATCCCACTCCGCCAGCGGCCCGGGCTCGGCACGGTGCTGAACATCCTGCTCGTCGGCCCCGGGATCGACCTCGGCCTCTGGCTGCTGCCGACGCCCGGGCCCCTCTGGCTGCGCATCGTGTTCTTCACGACCGGGCTGCTGCTGCTCGCCGCCGCGAGCGGCATCTACATCGGTGCCCGACTCGGCCCGGGGCCGCGCGACGGGCTGATGACCGGGATCCACAATCGCTTCGGCACGCCGATCTGGATCGCGCGAACCTCGGTCGAGCTCACCGTTCTACTCGCCGGGTGGCTGCTCGGCGGCAACGTCGGCCTCGGCACCGTCGCGTTCGCGCTGCTCATCGGGCCGCTCTGCGGAGTCACGCTGCCGCTCTTTGACCCGATCACGCGCCGGGAGCTGCGCGCTGCGCGGGCTGCTGCTGGTACTGCTGGTACTGCTGGTCGGAGCGAGCCGCCACCCCCGGCGGCTCGCTCCGAACTCAGCGCGTGACTACTCGGCGCCCTCCGGCACCTTGTTGTAGCCCGTGACCGGCTGGATCTCGTCGAAGGCCGAGACCTTCTTTCGGAAGCCCTTCGTGAGGAACACGAGGTAGATGAGGCCGAGCACGGTCCACGCGACGCCGCCGATGAGCGCGTCGAGGTGCAGGTTCGCCCACAGGACGCCGGTGAGGATCATGCCGATGCCAGGCATCACGACGTACGAGAAGAAATCCTTCGGCGTCTTGTAGCGCTTCTGCTTGATCGCGAACCACGCGATGACCGACACATTCACGGCGGTGAAGGCGATGAGCGCGCCGTAGTTGATGAACGCCGAGATGATCTCGAGGGTGAACGCCATCGCGAGCAGGCTCACCGCGCCCGTCAGCACAATGTTGAACGTCGGGGTGTGGGTCTTCGGGTTGATGTAACCGAAGAACTTCTTCGGGAGCACGTTGTTGCGGCCCATCACGAGCAGCATGCGCGAGACCGACGCGTGCGAGGCGAGGCCCGAGGCGAGGGTCGCCGCGAAGCCCGCGGCGGTGAGCACGGCCTGCAGCACGGGACCGCCGACGAACTGGCCGATGAGCGGCAGCGTCGAATCCTCAACGAACTGCATGTCGCCGCCGGGCGCGAACTCCTGCCAGTCCGGGAAGCGGAGCTGGGTGAAGTAGCCGGCGATGAGGAAGATTGCGCCGCCGAGTACGACGGTGAGGAGGATCGCGCGGGGCATGATCTTCGGGCTCTTCGCCTCCTCGACGTACATGGTGACGGCGTCGAAGCCGATGAACGAGAAGCAGACGATCGTGGCGCCGGTGAGCACGGCGCTCATCTGCACGCCCTCGTGGAAGAACGGCTGGGTTGAAGCGATCGAGCCGACGCCCTCACCCTCGCGCAGCTGCGCCCACACCATCACGACGAACACGACCATGACGACGATCGAGAAGACGAGCAGGATCATGTTGAGGTTCGAGGTGCCGCGCATCGTGAGGTAAATCACGCTCGTGACGAGGATGCAGTAGAGCACGACCCAGATCCACCCCGGCGTACCCGGGAAGACCGCTTCGAGGTAGCTGCGGATGATGAGGCAGTTCACCATCGGGAGCAGGAGGTAGTCGATGAGCGACGTCCAGCCGACCATGAAGCCGACGTTCGGGTGGATCGACTCGCGAACGTACGTGTACGCGGAGCCCGCGCTCGGGATGGCGCCGGCCATCTTGCCGTAGCTCACCGCGGTGAACATCATCACGATGAGCGCGACGAGGTACGCGAGTGGCACGACGTTGTCGGTATCGCGAGCGACGAGACCGAACGTGTCGAAGACGACAGTCGGGGTCATGTACCCGAGCCCGAGGCCAACGATGGCCCACAGCCCGAGGTTTCGTTTGAGCGACCCGCCACGCTTTGCAGCGGGCGTGAACGTCTTTGTCATGTGCTCTCCTAAATACCGAGAGTCGCACAGGCTTCTTCGCTCCGATGCGACAACTGCTTGGGCGGAAGTGTGTTCCGCCAGGAGTTCATCTTGCACCCATCCGTGGCACCGCGCAAAAGCCCGCCCGACACGCCGAATTATCTTCGGATATCGAGCGGGCTTTCACGCGCAACGCTCAAGAACAGCTGAACGTTTGGTTACCTGGTTGCCAGCTTTTTCTGGCGGCTGATATTCACCGACTGCACGATGATCACGAGTAGCAGCGCGCCAATGAGCACGATCGATGCGAGCACGTTCGCCTGCGCGGGGACGCCCTTGAGCGCCGACACGTAAATGAACTTCGGGAACGTCGTTGCCGTGCCCGAGTTGAAGTTCGTGATGATGAAGTCATCGAACGACAATGCGAAGCTCAAGAGCGCGGCGCCGATGATGCCCGGCATGAGCATCGGCAGCGTGATCCGCCAGAACACCTGCCCGGGCGACGCGTACAGGTCGCGCCCCGCCTCCTCGATCGCGGGGTTCAGCGACGCCACGCGCGCCTTCACCGCGACGACCACGTACGAGATGCAGAACATCACGTGCGCGAGGATGACGGTGCCGAGCCCCTTCTCAACGCCGGCGAGCAGAAACTGCGCGGCGAGGCCCGCGCCGAGCACAACCTCCGGGGTCGCCATCGGCGTAAACAGGAGGAGGCTGATCGTCGAGCGGAACTTGAACCGGTACCGCACGAGCGCGATCGCGATCATCGTGCCGAGCACGGTCGCGATGACCGTCGAAACGAGACCAACCATGATCGAGTTGCCGAACGCCGTGCACACCTGCGGGGCGCCGCAGGGGTTCTGCCAGTTCGCGAGCGTGAACCCGTTCCAAATGATGTTGTTTCGGCCCCGCTTCTCGTTGAACGAGAACAGGATGACATGCGCGATCGGCAGCAGCAGGTAGATGAGGCCAATCGCGCCAACGACGGGGACGAACGCCTTACCAAGACTGAATTTCTTCACAGCAGATCCTCCGCCCCACTCTTTCGGACGTACGTCGCGATCATGATGAGGATGATCACCATGAGCATGATCGACAGCGCCGCCGCCATCGGATAGTTCTGGGTTTGCAGGAAGTTCGACTCGATGACGTTGCCGATCATCGCCGTGCTCGTGCCGCCCAAGAATTCGCGGGATGCGACGACGTAATCGCCAGACATCGGGATGAAGCTCAGCAGGGTGCCCGACACGATGCCGGGCATCGACAGCGGCAGGGTCACCCTGCGAAACGTCGTCACGGGCGACGCGTACAGGTCACTCCCGGCCTCGAGCAGCCGCAAATCGAGCGCCTGGAGCGAGGCGAACATCGGCAGCACCATAAACGGGATGAAGTTGTACACGAGGCCGAAGATCACCGAGAAGTGCGTGCCGATGAGCTCGCTCGGGAGGATGGATTTCCACGCGAGCGTGCGGAGCAGCATGCTGATGAAGAACGGTGCGACGACGAGGATCAGCAGAATCCCCTGCAGCATCGGCTTCGAACGCACCTTCACGCCGATGAGGTAGGCCAGTGGATAGCTGATGAGCAGCCCGATGATCGTCGCCGTCAGCGCGTAGATAAAGGAGCGCACGAGATGCGGCCAGTACTCGCTGAGCGCGGTCCAGTAATTGCCGAACTCGAGCGCGGCGACGTACTGCCCGATGCCGCCGGAGGCCGCGGGGGCCTGGAGCGCGGTGAGCGCGAGCTGGATGAAGGGAGCGACGAAGAACAGCAGCATGTAGGCGATGCCGGGCGCGAGCAGCAGGAGGACGACCCACCCCTGCCTGCGCGGGTGCTGCTCAACCGCTTTCGTGTTTCCGGAGAATGCCGTAAACGCCATGGCGGTGACCCCCTACTCGGCTCTGGCTGCCTGCGCGGCGATCGCCTGCGTCGAGAACTCGGCCGTGATCGAACCGGTGTCGGTCTCGTCGTCGGCGAGGCCGAACGTGTGCTCGACGAGCCAGCTCAACCACACCTCGTCGCCGAGGCGTGCCGCTGGCCCGGCCTCGACGTTCTGCGCGAAGACCTGCACCTCCCCGAACTCCGGCGCTTCGACCGTGTACTGGGTGCTCACGCCGCTGAACGAAACGTCGGTGATCCGGCCGGGGCCGATCACGTTGACGCCCGCGGATTCCACCGGAGCCTCCGCGTGCAGCCTGATCTTCTCGGGTCGCACGCCAACCGTGATGACACCCGTAGTGCGCTCCGTGCGCGCGAGCGGCACCGTGATCCGGTCACCGTTCAGCGAGGTGTGGATCGCGTCGCCGCTCTCCCCCGTCACCTGGACGACGAACAGGTTCGACTGGCCGAGGAAGTTCGCGACGAACACGGTCTTCGGCAGCTCATACAGCGCCTCGGGCGCACCCATCTGCTCGATCCTGCCCTTGTTCATCACGGCGACGGTGTCGGCCATGGTCATGGCCTCCTCCTGATCGTGCGTGACGTGCAGGAACGTGAGGCCGACCTCCTGCTGGATCTCCTTGAGTTCGTGCTGCATCTGGCGCCTGAGCTTCAGATCAAGTGCGCCGAGGGGCTCGTCGAGCAGCAGCAGGGCCGGCCGGTTCACGACGGCACGCGCGAGCGCGACGCGCTGCTGCTGGCCGCCCGAGAGCTGCGCCGGCTTGCGGTCGGCGACGTGATCCAGTTCGACGAGGCGGAGCGCCTCGTGCGCTTTGCCAACCGGGTCGCCGATCCGCCTGCGCCGCAGGCCGAACGCGACGTTCTCAAGGATCGACATGTGCGGGAAGAGCGCGTACGACTGGAAGACGGTGTTCACGGGCCGCTTATGGGGCTTCAGCCCCGTGACGTCCCGGCCCCCGATCCTGATCTGCCCCTCGCTCGGTTCTTCGAGGCCTGCCACGAGCCGCAGCGTCGTCGTCTTGCCGCAGCCAGACGGGCCGAGCAGCGCAAAGAACGAACCGGCCGGGATGGTGAGATCGAGGTTCTCGATCGCGGTGAACCCGGGGAACCGCTTCTGAATTCCGACGAGTTCGAGGTCTGCTCCGGACTCGGCGAATGAGGTACTTTCAGCCATGGGTTACAGCCCCAGCACCTTCTGGAACTCGGAGGAGTACTTCTTGTCTTCCTCGGGCGAGAGCGAGCGGAAGCTGTGCAGGCGCTTCCAGTCTTCGTCTGAGGGGAAGATGAGGGGGTTGTCTGCGTTCTCGGGGTTGAGTTTGCGCATGGCCTCCTGCGTGCCCTTCACCGGCGGCACGAACGTCACATAGTCGGCGACGGCCGCCATGACCTCGGGGTCGTAATAGAAGTTGATCATCTCCTCGGCGAGCTTCTTCTTCGCCGACTCGGTTCCGTTCGGAATCGTGAAGGAGTCGGCCGCGATCATGCCGCCCGATTCGGGCACCTCGATCGTCCAGCGCGGACCGTCTGGCGACTCGGCGTTCATCATCACGACGTCGCCGGTCCAGACCATCGCGGCGAGCGTGTCACCGCGCTCCAGATCCTGCGTGTAGGAGTTACCCTTCACGTTCTTGATCTGGCCGCTCTGGATGCCGTCGTCAAGCCACTGGATCGCTTCGCCCCACTCCTTGTCACCCCAGGCGCCCGCGGGGTCGTACCCGAGGCCCGCAAGGATGATGCCCATCGTGTCGCGCATCTCCGTGAGCACTCCGACCTTGCCCTTCAGAGAGGGCTGCATGAAGTCGTCGAGCGTCTTGATACCGCCCGGAACGGCCTCGGTATCCCACATGAGACAGGACGCGGGCAGCTGCCACGGAATCGTGAATTTGCGGCCCTGGTCAGCGTCGAGCGCGTTCAGCTGCGCGTCGACGAGGTTGGCCGTGACGTTTGGCAGGTTGGCGTAGTCGAACTCCTGCACCTGCTTCGCCTGGATGAGACGCGCGTTCATCCAGTCGGTGAACGTGATGACGTCGTAGCCGGTGTGCTGGCCGAGCTCAAGCTGGTCCTTGATCTTGCCGTAGAAGGTGTTGTTGTCGTCGATATCCTCGATGTATTCGACGGCGATACCGGTCTCGTCTGTGAAGAGGTCAAGCGAGTCATACCAGCCTGTGTCCTCGTTGAAGTCGAGGTAGTAGGTCCAGTTACCCCACACGAGCTTCTGTGCGTTGCTCCCGCCGCCGGCTCCTCCTCCCCCTCCGGGGGCGCAGGATGCGAGCGTGAGCGCGCCGAGCCCTGCGGCTCCGACGGCGGCGCCCTTGAGCATCTGCCTGCGATCGAACTGTGCGCTGCGCACCATGTTCACGATGCTGCGAACAATGGGGTCTTCGGGGATACGGCGTGCCATAGAAGTCTCCTTTGACTCATATTTAGCTTCGTCGGGTGCAGTCATTGAACCCGCCGAGTCGTATGGACGAATATCCCACACGTTGGGCGGGGTTGCCAATTGTCTGGAACCGAATTTCCAGACTTCTTCATGAAACAGTTACCTTTCTCACGGAAAACCGACGATTCGCACACCCTTTTTGAGCTTTTGCGGATGATTCCGCCGGAAAGTCGAGCGCTGCCGCGCCCACCGTTGCTACAGTGCTCATAAGCGCAGGGCTGCGCTGAACCTGCCGCCCGCGACCGCGTCACGGCAGCCCCCTCGCCGTCACTTTTTCGCGCTCCTCCGGGGAAATGCGCAGAAAACTGATGCTCAAACAACGGATTCCTTTGCTTTTTCCAGCCAGTACTGTCAGAATCGGAAGCGTGAGCAGCAAACGAACTACTCCTGCCCTCGACTCAACGTCGAAGGCGATCATCGAGCAACTTCAGCTCGACGGTCGCCGCTCGTACGCCGAGATCGGGAAAGCGGTCGGCCTCAGCGAGGCAGCCGTTCGGCAGCGTGTTCAGAAGCTCACGGATGCCGGGGTCATGCAGATTGTTGCTGTGACCGACCCAATGCGACTCGGTTTCCACCGACAAGCAATGCTCGGCATTCGCGTTTCCGGCGACACCAGGGTCGTCGCCGACCGCCTCGCGGAACTGCCCGAAGTGAGCTACGTCGTTTTGAGCGCAGGCTCCTTCGACATCCTCGCCGAGGTTGTCTGTGAGGACGACGACGGTCTCATCGAGCTCCTGAACGACAAGATCAGGGACATCGATGGGGTCTCAGCTACTGAGACGTTCGTCTACCTCCAACTCAACAAACAAAAATACGACTGGGGAACGAGATAACCATGTCTTTCGATCCGACCGCTGCGGTCGACACTGCTGCGCTGCAGGCTTCGGCCAAGCGCCACATGTGGCCGCACTTCACTAACCGCAAGGTGCTCAACGACGGTATCCCCGTCATCACCCGCGCCGAGGGCCACCACATTTACGATGCCGCCGGCAAGGAGTACATCGACGGTCTTGCAGGCCTGTTCGTTGTCAACGCCGGCCACGGCCGCCAGCGCATCGTCGACGCAGCTGCTAAGCAGATGAAGCAGCTCGACTTCATGCCGCTCTGGTCGTACGCTCACCCCGCCGCAATCGAGCTGTCGGAGCGCCTCGCTTCGTACGCTCCCGGCGAGATGAACAAGGTCTTCTTCACCACCGGTGGTGGCGAAGCTGTTGAGTCGGCGTTCAAGCTGGCGAAGCACTTCTGGAAGATCAAGGGCCAGCCGATGAAGCACAAGGTCATCTCGCGCTCGGTTGCCTACCACGGCACCCCGCAGGGCGCTCTTGCCATCACCGGCATCCCCGACATGAAGAAGTTCTACGAGCCGCTGACCCCCGGTGGTCACCGCGTGCCGAACACGAACTTCTACCGCGCCGAAGAGATGGGCGCTCCCTCGGACGACATCGAGGCATTCGGCCAGTGGGCTGCAAACCGCATCGAAGAGGCAATCCTCTTCGAGGGCCCCGAGACCGTTGCCGCCGTGTTCCTCGAGCCCGTGCAGAACTCGGGTGGCTGCTTCCCGCCTCCCCCCGGCTACTTCAAGCGCGTTCGCGAGATCTGCGACCAGTACGACGTGCTCCTCGTCTCGGATGAGGTCATCTGTGCGTACGGCCGCGTCGGCGACTTCTTCGCTTCGAAGGCGCTCGGCTACGAGCCCGACATCATCACCTCTGCAAAGGGCATCACCTCGGGCTACGTCCCGCTCGGTGCGATGATCGTCTCGGACAAGGTGTCGGAGCCCTTCAACTCGGAGGACAACACCTTCTACCACGGCTTCACCTTCGCGGGTCACCCGGCTGCTGCAGCCGCGGCTCTCGAGAACCTCGACATCTTCGAGGAAGAGGACCTCAACGGCCGCGTCCGCGAGAACAGCCCGCTGTTCCGCGCGGAGCTCGAGAAGCTCCTCGACATCGACATCGTCGGTGACGTCCGCGGTGAGGGCTACTTCTTCGGCATCGAGCTTGTCAAGGACAAGTCGACCAAGGAGACCTTCAACGAGGCAGAGTCGAACCGCCTGCTGCGCGACTACCTGTCGCCCGCTCTCTGGGACGCAGGCCTGTACTGCCGCGCAGACGACCGTGGAGACCCCGTTATCCAGCTCGCTCCGCCGCTGACCATTGGTCCGGCTGAGTTCGCTGAGATCGGCGGAATCCTCCGCAGCGTCCTGAAGGACGCTTCGTCGAAGATCTAATGATCTGAGACCCTCAGCCCGGTGGCCCCTCTCGCGTTTGCGGGAGGGGCCACCGGCATTTGGGGCGCGGCTGCTGCGGTGGTTGCGGCGGCAGCTGCGGTGGTTGCGGCGGCGGCTGCGGTGGTTGCGGCGGCGGCTGCGGCGGCTGCGACGGCGCTCCGCGTTCCCGGGCCGACCTCCGCCCCCGCGGCCCGGCCCCGCCTCCCCGCCCGCGGGCCGCTCCCGCCGCCCCACCCCCTCAAATAATCCTCTGGGGCTCAATTTCCCGCAGCATTTGGGTGACTTTGGAAAAATTGGCGTGCTCTGGCGCTCGCTTGGCGCGCTCTGGCGCTCGCTTGGCGCGCTCTGGCGCTCGCTTGGCGCGCTCTGGCGCTCGCTTGGCGCGCTCCGGCGCTCCGGCGCTCCGGCGCTCCGGCCACCTGAACCAGGTCGGCCACGGCCCGTCGCACCGCGGCCCGCAGCCTTACCCGCAGTCAGCAGTGCTCTAGCCCAGAAACAGCTATCCCAAACGAACTTAAGCGCTCCCCCAACCGCCTCGCTGTGTGAATGTGCTGCGCACCCCACCTCACAAAGCGTTTTCCAGTGACGCCGCGCACCTCGTCCTCGCGCCGTTTCTCCGCAAGCAGGCGTTCCTCGGGTGTTCCGGCACCGTGAGTGCTCCGGTCAAAGTACTTTGCGGTGCCGTCAACCTCGCCAAAGGCGTCTTGCCCGAGCAGTTCAAAGTCCATCCAGTATGTTGTGCCACCTGCCGCGCGAACGGGAACCTGCACGTCGTAGGGCACTTGAAGTCGTGAGAGTTGCAACTTGCTCACACTCTCAAGCACCGACTCGGCGCGGCCGTCTGCGATCTGAAGCAGTTGCCGCGCCGCTCGCACCCCGGGCCGTCCGCTGCGCTTGGATTCGGCAAGCCGGCGCTCCCGCCATTCAGCGACCGCGGAAGCCGACTCGCCTCGCTCCATTTGAAACATCCGGCGAATGCCCGCGTCAAGCGCCCCGATCGCAACCTCAGGTGTTGCGCTGTGCGCAAGGTCGAGGAGGGTGCGCTCAAGGCTAGTGAACCGAACCCCGGCAGCGTCAACGATGTCTGGCTCGGGAAGCTCGGTCAAATATCGTGCCACGGGCCGAGTACTGTGTCCCCGACTTCCCTCGCGAGTGGCAACGTGCACCCGGAGGCCTGTGAAGCCGTACAGCGGCAGGCCCCACAGCGCCGCCGCGGACTCTCTTGCGAACACCCAGTTCCGCTCTCGATATCGCTTCGCGTGCGCGAGCGTCACGGCGAGCAGGCGTTGTTCGGGGAACATCGACTCCCACAGTGAGGCGTCGATGTACGCTCCGTGTGCGAGCCGTCGCAGCCCGCCCTCCCGCACACGGGTCAAGAGCTCGCCGTCCGAGGCCTCCCCCAGACGCACAAGCTCCCGTCGGAGCAAAATCGGCGCAAGCGCATTGCGGATCCTGTTCTCAGCAGCGATGAGCTCCACCGCGGCGATGGCCACTTGAATCGGTGCCACTGAATGACTATTTCGTGCGGGAGACATAGACGTAGTCTGACGGCCTGCGACCCCCCGCGCTCCGCGAGGGAAGAGATCGTGGATGAATCCGCTTCAGCGGCAGCATCCTTACGACTGGGGACGAAGCAAGAACGTAAAGCCCCCGTTTCAAACCCGCCCACACCGCCCACACCGCCCACACCGCCACTACCCCATTTCATCCGCTGGCCCTCAGTTTCGGGCCAAGTTCAACTGGGTTTGGCGTAATCGAGGGCCTGACGAGGTCCGCCGCAGAGTGCGAGTGCCCGCTGGCAGGCTCGGGCCCAGCTCCCGACGGTTAGCCGCCCGTGGACTGACGGAAGCTACCCCGGTACTCGAGGATCGTGCCCAAGAGCGGGCTGCGCACCCGCGCGTCAACCGTGTTGCGCCCGGTGGTCTCCTCATACCCGTCTTCCACGACGGCGTGCACTGAGAACAGGTGCGGCAACCGCAGCCGCAAACGACCGAACCGCAACCAGGCCCGGCCCGACTCGAGCCGCAGTCGGCCGGAGTCCGTTGCAGAGCAGTGAAGTTCTAGCTCGACGCGGCGGCGCTCGCCGAGCAAATTCCGCAAGGTTCCGGGAGCATCACCGGCGAGCAACACATCGACAAATCGCTGTTCGCCCCGCCGGAATTTGAAGACACGTTCCGCGTGCAGGCCCAACTCCCCCGTTCCCGCACGGGTGGCCCTGCCTTTTACCTCCTCCCTTGCCGGGCCAACCGATCCTGCTTCTTCAACGGCGCCGCGGCCTGCCGACCGGGGTTCCCAGCCCGGGCGGTTCTCCACGCGAAACGCGACCCCTCGTTCGAAAGCGGTGACCAGAAGCCCGGGCCCGACGACGGGACGTGCGAGCCAGTTGAGCAGACTCAATCGACTACCCGCAACTTCAAACACTCCATCTAGGCTGACGGCCTCACCGATAACACCCGAACCCGATACGTAGCGAAGCACCGCGGGGTGCAGGTTTGCCGCTTCGTCTCCCAGCGCACGCAGAAAGACAGAGCCGCCCGGGAATGGGCTTCCCTCGGTAAGGTTTACCTCCGTCGTCACTCGCGCCGCTCCTCGCGATATGGTTTCAGGGCTCCCGGCACTGTGACTCCCTCCGGAAACTCGCAGGTGAACTCGCCGCGGTATCCAAAGAGCAGTCCGAAGCGCTCGTGTCGCACCTCAAGGTCTATGACGAAGCAACCCTTGGCATCATCAAAGTGCTCTGTAAGGAAGGCACGACCGGTGAGCAACGCGGGGAACCGAAACCCGATCAGTCCCTCGTAGAATCGCTGCGCCCCCGACTCGAGTCGTAGACCACCGTCGGCGGTGACCGATAGATCCAGATCCACGGCCAGATGCTGGTGGGTCCCCAAGTAGTCAACGATCTGCCCGCTCGTTTCGCTGAGGATCATTGTCGCATCGAATCGCCTTCGGCGCCCTCCGCCGAGCTCCATTGTGCGAACAAACGTGACTGTCTCACGCCCGTACCCGTCGATGTATGCGTAGTTGTCGATCTGGAACGGGACGTGCGCGCCGCGTTCGGGGAACATGATGTTTCGCGTCGCGCCAAGCATGAGGAACGGCCGCACCCACCACGGGCCACGGCGAATCTCGTGCATCACCCCGCGGCCGACGCAGGCGTACCCCGGACTCGCTCCGGTGCCGGTGCCGGTGCCGGTGCCAACGCCAAATCGGCGCTGCATTTGCGGGTGCAGCCGATCGAACTCAGGGCCAATTGCCCGAGCAAATATGCTCTGATGATGATGAGTGTCAGTCATGCGTGCCTCTTCTGCGGGTACGGCGTTGGCGCGGCAGAATCGTTCCGACGTCACCGAGCTCGGTAAGTATGTGCGGTGCATCGTCCATGATCCGAGTTGGATGGGCCGACCAGTGTGAACGGGAAACGCCGTCTCCAGGGTTTGGAGGAGTGGCCTGTGGCAGCGGCCGGGAAGCACAGTTTCTCGCGCTCGCGCGAGGACCACCGAGCCAACCGCGCCACCAGCCGACGCGTTCGGGTTCAATACCCTGTTCCGCCCACAGTCGAAGCCTGTCGAAGCTCCAGGCCGTGAGCCACCAGACAAGCCGCCGAGTGAGGATCGGGTCGAGCAGCCGTCCGAGCGCACCCCAGCCGGGCTCGTAGTCGTATCCTGTGAAGAACCTCACACCGTTCCCTGAGGGAACATAGCGCCAATAGCCGCGCCCATCACCGAGTGGTGAGAGCGGGTCCTCGGTAGTAAAGAGCAGTGCGGACGTCCGCTGCCCTGACTCGGTGCGTTTCTCGCCGAGTGATACCCCTGTGCCGCGGATCGTGTGCACGCCGAGGTCGAGTTCGTAGCCGAATTCTTGCGCCCCGTTCTCGCGCACCGCTGTCGGGGTGATCTTGCTGAATCGGGCGTCCCAGCGGGCGTGAAGGTGCGGGTCTTGCGTGAGCTCCCAGACACGCTCCATCGGCGCATCAATGTGGATCTCGACGTACAGGCCACGATCGCGCGGCCGACGACTTCCCCTTGGCATATTCATAGAGTACCCGGCACGGACGACCCGAGACACGCGGCGGTGTGGTGGCGCGGTCACGCGCTCGCGGTCCGTGCGTGGCGAGGATTCCGAGAGCGAGCTCAAGCTGCCGCGATTTCCCATCCCATCTACCCCAGTTTCTCCAGGCCACCTCAAACTCGGAGGCTATTTGGGGCGCAACAGATAATTTGGGGAGGAATGGAGCGGCGGCGGGGCGGGGCAGGGCGGCGGGGCGGCGGAGCGGAGCGGCGGCGGGGCGGAGCAGGGCGGCGGGGCGGCGGAGCGGAGCAGGGCGGCGGGGCGGCGGAGCGGAGCAGCGGCGGCAGCGGCGGCAGCGGAGCGCAGACGCAAAGAAGCCCCTCTCCCGGAGGAGAGGGGCTTCCCAGAGTCAAAGGCGATCAGTCGCAGGGACTGACACGATCAACCGGGCCTCGCGGCCGTGCCGAAGCGCTGAGCTTAGCGGCGCAGGCCGAGGCGCTCGATGAGCGCACGGTAACGGTTGATGTCCGTCTTCTGGAGGTAAGCCAGGAGGCGGCGGCGCTGACCAACGAGCAGCAGCAGGCCACGACGCGAGTGGTGGTCGTGCTTGTGCTCCTTGAGGTGCTCGGTCAGATCCTTGATACGACGCGACAGCAGCGCTACCTGGACCTCGGGGGATCCGGTGTCACCAGCAGTGGTTGCGTACTCTTCGATGATCGCCTTCTTGACATCTGTGGGCAATGACATAGGTGATCCCCTTTCTCCAGTTGCGCGGCGCCTTCAGCAGGGTGCTTGGGCTCTCTGTATCCGCGGCCGATCTAACGGCAACCTCACTACCTTAGCACCGATTGCCGGAGCCAGCGACACGAGCAGACGAGGCGGCAGCCACACGAACAGACACAGCGCAAGCCCCAGCCCCAGCCCCAGCCCCACACCCAGCGCAAGCTACGCCCCACCGAAACACTGCCGAAACAGAGAAGTGACGGGGCCGTCGCACGAGAGAAACGGTGGCGAAACCGTCGGAGCGCAGACTGGGCATCACCTGAGCGCACCGGCGCGACGGGCGACACGCGGCCATCGGCGGCCGAGCAGAGGAGAACACTATGGAAGCAACAGAGGTCTGGACACTCGCGAGCTCCGCGCTCGTACTCATCATGACACCGGGGCTGGCGCTCTTCTACGGCGGGCTCGTGCGGGTCCGTTCGGTCGTGAACATGATGCTCTTCAGCGTGAGCGCGATGGGAGTCGTCGGCGTTCTATGGATCTTGTTCGGCTATAGCATGAGCGTCATCGGCGACGGCGACGGCTGGTTCGCGGGTAGCCCGCTGCGCGACTTTGGGCTCGCGGGCACCGACCCGGCCGAGTTCATCGGGGTCGGCTTCGGGGCGGTGTTCGCGATGATCACGACCGCCCTCATCTCGGGCGCCATCGCCGACAGGGTCGGCCTCGGTTCGTGGGTCCTGTTCTCGGGCCTATGGGCGACGCTCGTCTACTTCCCCGTCGCCGCGTGGGTGTGGGGCGGCGGCTGGATATCACAGCTGGGGACCTGGCTCGGGACGCCCGACGTGATCGACCTTGCTGGCGGCACCGCGATCCACATCAACGCGGGGGCGGCAGCCCTCGCGCTCGCGCTCGTCGTCGGCAAACGCCAGGACTTCGCGCCGGGCGCGCACCGGCCGCACTCGATCCCGCTCGTCACGATCGGCGCGGCGCTCCTGTGGTTCGGTTGGATCGGTTTCAATTCAGGCCTTGCGACGGACGGGGCGACCGCGGGCCTCATCCTGGTGAACACGCTCGGCGCGCCCGCAGCTAGCATCCTCGGATGGCTCGCAGTTGATGCGCTGCGCGCACGGAAGCCCGGCGTGATCGGCGCCGCCTCCGGCGCGGTGGCCGGGCTCGTGGCGATCACGCCGGCCGCCGCGAACCTCTCCCCCGGGCTCGCGCTGCTGCTCGGTGTCATCGCCGGTGCGGCGTGCGCCTTCGCGATCGAGTGGAAGTTTCGCCTCGGCTTCGACGACTCACTCGACGTCGTCGGCCTGCATCTCGTCGCGGGCGTGCTTGGCACGGTCTACCTCGGTTTCTTTGCGTTCGATGACGGCCTCTTCACCGGCGGCGACGGCGGGCTGCTGCTCGTCCAGGTCATCTCAGTCGTGGGTGTGGCTGCCTACTCGTTCGCCGCGTCGCTCATCATCGCGTTCGTGGTGAAGGCGACGACTGGACTCCGCGTCTCGGCTGAGGTCGAGCAGGGTGGGATCGACGCGGCCGTACACGGTGAGGAGGCGTACGCGCTCGACCGCGAGTCCCAGTCGGCAGCTCGCCCATAGCCCCGCCGACCCGCCGACCTAACCGCCACGTCGGCCTAACCGCCACGTCGGCCCAGGGCCGCTCGTTCACCGCCAGAGGGTAGGCTCGGGAGCATGACTGATTCGGTTGATGCAGCTGCCCTGGCCGAAGCCCTGGCCGACGTTGCGGCGAAGCTCGCGCGCGAGGTTGGCGAGGTCGTCCGAGCCCGTCGCGCAGAGGGCGTCGCGGTTGCGCAGACGAAGTCGAGCCTCACCGACGTCGTGACGGCGGCGGACCAGGAGGCCGAGCGCCTCCTCGCCGAGGGGCTCGCTCGCCTGCGCCCGCAAGACGGGATCCTGGGCGAGGAGGGCGCGAGCAGCGCCGGATCGAGCGGGATCACCTGGGTCATCGACCCCATCGACGGCACGGTGAACTACCTGTACGGCCTCCCCGCTTATGCGGTCAGCGTGGCTGCGACGGTCTCAGACGGCGCTCCCGGCACCATGTCTGACGGCCGCCGCGCCATCGCCGGTGCGGTGTACGTGCCAACGACGGGTGAGGCATTCCGCGCCTGGCACGGGGGCGGCGCGTACCTCGACGGCGTGCGCCTCACCGGCCCCGCCGAAACCGAGCTCGGCAGTACGCTCCTCGCGACAGGGTTTGGGTACACGGCCGAGCGCCGCACGGAGCAGGTTGAGGTGCTCCGCCACGTGCTGCCAAGGGTGCGAGACATTCGCCGAATGGGATCAGCCGCGATCGACCTCTGCATGCTCGCGGCCGGGCGCATCGACGCCTACTACGAGCGCGGCCTGCAACCGTGGGATTATGCGGCTGCCACCCTCATCGCACGCGAATCCGGCGCGGTCGTCCGCGGCCTCGGCGACGCAGCCCCCGGTGAGGAGCTGCTCATCGCGGGCACACCGCGCATCTCCGCAGAGCTCGCGACACTCATCGGGGATGCGTACCGCAGCTTGCAGTGATCTGGGATGATGGGGCCCAGCCGTTCACGTGCGTTTCAAAGGAGAAAGCAATGCGCGCTGCCCCATCTGACCCCATCATCGCGGAACTCGTGCGGCGCGCCCGCACCGCCCAGTTTTCCAGACGTCGGCTGCTGCAGGGCCTCGGGCTCGGCGCCGCGGCCCTCGGCGCTGCCTCGCTCACGGCCTGCGCGCCGAGCGGCCCAAAGTACGGAGACGGCTCTGGCGGGAACCTGCGGTGGGCGAGCTGGACGTACTACCTCGACTTCGATGAGGAGACGGGAGATTTCCCGACGCTCAACGAGTTCATGGCCGAGTCGAACATCAGCGTCGAGTACTTCGAGGACGTTGACGACAACAAGATGTTCATGGCGAAGGTGAAGGACCAGCTGAAGCTTGGGCAAGACACCGGCTACGACCTGTTCACGCTCACCGATTCGTCGCTCATCAGGCTGTGGGAGCAAGAACAGCTCAAGGCGTTCGACCACGGGCTCATCCCGAACGCCGACGCGCAGATGATCGACCTCGTGCGCCACTCGTCGTTTGACCCGGCCCGCGAGTGGTCGATCCCCTACCAGGCCGGCATGACCGGGCTCGTCTACAACTCGAAGCTCTACCCCAAGGGCGTGCAGTCGGTGAGCGATCTGTGGAACCCCGACCTCAAGGGCAAAGTGAGCCTGCTGAGCGAGCAGGACGACACGCTCGGGCTCATCATGCTCGAGCAGGGTGTCGACATCACGGGCGACGGCTGGGGCGACGACGAGTTCTTCGCGGCGCTCGCTGTGGCGGAAGAACACATCAAGAACGGCGACGTGTACACGGTGAAGGGAAACTCGTACACGCAAGACCTTCAAAGCGGGGCCGTCGTCGCCGGCATGGCCTGGTCGGGAGACGTCGCGATGATCAACGAGGAAGAGGGCGAGGAGGTCTGGAAGTTTGTCGTGCCCGAGGCGGGGGCGACGCTCTTCATCGACTCGTTCTGCCTCCCCGAGAGCACGGCGGCCTACGAAGAGTCGCACGCGCTCATCGACTACTACTACGAGCCAGAGGTTGCGGCCCGCGTCGCCGAGTACGTGCAGTACGTCACCCCCGTGGCCGGTGCGCGCGACGCGATGGCGACGCTCAACCCTGAGATGGCCGAGAACCCACTCGTCTTCCCTGACGAGGAGATGTCGGCGCGAATCCACGACATGCGCACCCCGACCGCGCAAGAGGACAACCGGTACGCGCAGGCCTACCAGAAGATCCTCGGGAACTAGCGGTGCGGGCAGCACCAGCAGACGAACGCGGCGGTGTGGATCAGCCTAAGCCGATCCGCACCGCCGCGTTGCGTGCGAGGTGTCGCTAGACGCCGAGCAGCGCCTCGATCGGGCCGCGCGCGAAGAAGATCACGAACCCTGCCGAAACGATCCAGAGCAGCCAGTGCACCTGCTTCGCCTTGCCGGTGAAGGCGTGGATGAGCACCCACGAGATGAAGCCAGCGCCGATGCCGTTGGCAATCGAGTAGCTCAGCGGCATGACCGCCGCGGTAAGGAACACGGGCAGCAGCACACGGAAGTCACCGAGGTCAATGTTCGAGATCTGCGACATCATCATCGCGCCAACGATGACGAGCGCCGCGGCAGCGACCTCGGTCGGCACGATCTGCGTGAGCGGGGTGAAGAACATCGCGAGGAGGAACACGAGGCCGGTGACGATATTCGCGAAGCCTGTACGAGCGCCCTCGCCGATGCCCGCGCCGGACTCAATGAAGACTGTGGTCGAGGATGACGAGGTGCCGCCACCGACAACCGCGCCGACGCCCTCGACGATGAGCGCCGACTTGATGCGCGGGAAGTTGCCCTTTTCGTCAGCGAGCTGCGCCTCGCGCGAGAGGCCGGTCATCGTGCCCATTGCGTCGAAGAAGTTGGTGAACAGGAGCGTGAACACGAGCATGATGACGGTCACCACGCCGACCTTGCCGAAGTCGAAGCTCACGGCGCCGACAAGCCCGAGGTCGGGCACAGCGAACGGGTTGCCCTGGAGCACGGGCTCGGTGAGGCTCCAGCCACCCGGGTTGAGCGATCCGTCGGCGCCGAACTTCGGGCCGATCTTCCAGATTGCCTCAACGATCACGGCGATGAGCGTGCCGGTGACGAGGCCGATGAGGATGCCGCCCTTGACCTTCTTCGCGACAAGAATGCCAGTGAGCACGAGGGTCACGACGAAGATGACCGTGGGGATCGTAGCGATGAAGCCAACGCCCGACGGGCCGAGGCCAACGGGGGGCGACGACTGCCCGGTCGAATCGACGAAGCCCGAGTTCACGAAGCCGATGAACGCGATGAAGAAGCCAATGCCGACGGTGATAGCGAGCTTCAGCTGCACGGGAACCGCGTCGAAGATCATGCGGCGCAGGCCGGTGGCGGCGAGCAGCACGATGAGGAGACCGTTGATGATGACGATTGCCATCGCCTCAGGCCAGGTGACCTCCTGCACAACGGAGAACGCGAGGAACGCGTTGATGCCGAGGCCCGCGGCGAATGCGAACGGGAGTCGGGAGACGATACCGAAGAGGATCGTCATGACGCCGGCGGCGAGAGCGGTGACCGCGCTCACCTGGCCGAAATCGAGGATATTGCCCGCGACGTCTTCCTTGCCGGAGAGGATAATGGGGTTGAGGATGACGATGTACGCCATCGTCACGAACGTGACGAGACCGCCACGAATCTCGGTCCCGATGGTCGAGCCCCGCTTGGTGATCTCGAAGTAGCGGTCAAGGAATCCCCGTTCCTTGACCTGCTGATGTGTGGCCTCTGACACGCCCCGCTCCTGTTCCTGAGTGTTTGCTGAACAGGAAAACGGTACCATCTTGCGCCGAGCCGTGCGGCCCGGGCGCCAGATGGCACCGTTTGAGGTGGTGTTCGCTAGGGCTTAGCTCACGCCCTTGAGGTCGATCACGAAGATGAGCGTCTTACCCGAAAGCGGGTGCCCGCCGCTCGTGCCGTACGCCTGTGCGGGCGGTACGACGAGCTTGCGGCGGCCGCCGACCTTCATGCCGGGGATGCCGACCTGCCAGCCGGGAATCAGGGCCTTGAGCGGGAAGTTCACGGACTCGCCGCGGCTCCACGACGAGTCGAACTCCTCACCCGAGTCGTACTCGACCCCAAGGTAGTGGACGTCGACGGTCGAGCTTGCGGCTGCCTCAGCGCCATCGCCGACGACGATATCGACGATCTCCAGCTCGGCGGGCGCGGGCCCCTCGGGTGCGTCAATCTCTGGCTTCGAAAGCGGTGCATCAGTCATGGCCCCATTGTGACCGATCTCGGCCCCGCTCACTACGAGGTTCGCTGAGAGGGAAACCACGGCGAATCATCAGGCTTCGATAGTCACAGTCCTGGCGGAGCAACTTAGGCGCAGCACGACAACCCCTTTGCTGTCAAAGCCCGGTAATCTAGAGTGGTGAGATTTGCGCACCTGAACCCCGAGTCCGACCAGAGCCCCGAGCTATTTGTAGAGCGGGGTGACCGGTTCGTGGCCGTCCGCGATCTCGGCGAGTCTTTCGGCTCCCTGCAGGACCTCATCGAGGCGGGCCCCGAGGCGCTCTCGCGCATCACATCGGCGCTCGCTGAGCTCCCCGCCGACGCCGGCATCGCCAGCGCCGATGTGAGCTACGCCCCAGCCGTGCTGAACCCACCGGTGGTGCTCGCGGTTGGCCTCAACTACGACGAGCACGCAAGCGAGCTTGCGCTCGACAACGACTCGGGCCCCGTGCTTTTCACGCTCTTCCCGAACTCGCTGAACGGCCACAACGGCACCGTCGAGCTGCCGACCCGCATCAGCGAGGAGGTTGACTACGAGGGCGAGCTCGGCGTCGTCATCGGTCGCCCGGCGAAGAACGTTACGCCCGAGGAAGCCCTCGACTACGTGTTTGGGTACACGGCGATCAACGACATCACCGCGCGCAACGTGCAGTTCGCCGAGCCGCAGTGGTCGCGCTGCAAGTCGTTCGATGGCTTCACGCCGATCGGGCCGGTCGTCGTCACGGCCAACGAGATCCCCGACCCGCAGGCGCTCGCAATCACGACCGACGTCAACGACCTGCGCGTACAGGACTCGACGACGGAGTTCATGATTCGCACGGTCGCCGAGCTCATCTCGTCGATCTCGCAGTCACTCACCATCATGCCCGGAACCGTGATTTCGACCGGCTCCCCCGGTGGCGCCGGCCGCTCGCGCAAACCACCGCTGTACCTCACGGACGGCACCGTCGTGACCGTCACGATCGAGAAGATCGGCGCCGTCACCGCGCACTGCGTCGCGGTGTAGGTGTAGCGAGCGCGCAACAGCACAGTCAGCGCACACAGCGAAGGCCCACGGGGATCACTCCCCGTGGGCCTTCGCTGTTACTCAGGCGGCGGACGAACTAGGCGTCGGCGCCCTCAGCTGCGGCGTCACCCGTGATGACCGGGATCGCACCGGTCTCGGGGGCGAGACCCGCGAGCTTCGACGGCTGGAGGATGTCGTCGAGCGCATCCTGGTCGAGAAGGCCGCGCGACACGACGAGCTCGGAGACCTTCGCGTTCGTCGCGAGCGCCTCCTTCGCGAGCTTCGCCGCTTCCGCGTAACCGATGACCGGCGCGAGCGCGGTGATGACGGTCACCGAGCGGGCAACCATGTCTTCAAGGCGATCCTCGTTTGCGGTGATCCCGTCAACGCAGTTCACGCGCAGCGTCTGGCAGGCGCGCTCGAGCCACGTGATCGACTGGAACAGCGAGTGAGCAATGATCGGCTCGAATGCGTTGAGCTGCAGCTGGCCGGCTTCGACGGCCATCGAGACGGTGACGTCCGAGCCCGCGATCGCGTACGCGACCTGCGAGACAGCCTCAGGGATCACGGGGTTGACCTTGCCCGGCATGATCGACGAACCCGCCTGGCGTGCGGGGAGGTTGATCTCGCCGAGGCCGGCCTGCGGCCCGGAAGAGAGCAGTCGGAGGTCGTTCGAGATCTTCGAGAGCTTGAGCGCCGAGCGCTTGAGGGCGCCCGAGAAGGTCACGAACACGCCGGTGTCGCTCGTCGACTCGACGAGATCGCCCGCGGTTTCGAGGTCGAGCTCGGTGATCTCGCGCAGGTGGCGAATCACCGACTCCTTGTAGCCCTTCGGCGCGTTGATGCCGGTGCCGATGGCGGTCGCGCCCATGTTCACCTCGCCGAGCAGCGAGACGGCCTCCTGGAGGCGCTCGATGTCTTCGCGGAGCGTCACGGCGAACGCATTGAACTCCTGGCCGAGGGTCATCGGCACTGCGTCCTGCAGCTGCGTGCGGCCGACCTTGATGATGTGCGAGAACTCGCGGCCCTTCACGGCGAACGACTCCGAGAGCAGTCGCAGCTCTTCGAGGAGGCTGCCGAGCGAGAACGCGAGCGCAATCTTGATTGCGGTCGGGTAGGTGTCGTTCGTCGACTGGCTGTGGTTCGTGTGGTCGTTCGGGTTGATGTAGGCGTAGTCGCCCTTCTCGTGACCCGCGAGCTCGAGCGCGCGGTTCGTGATGACCTCGTTCGCGTTCATGTTGCTCGACGTGCCGGCACCGCCCTGCACAACGCCGACCACGAACTGGTCGTGCAGCATGCCGGTCTTGATCTCTTCGCACGCGCGGTCGATGAGCGTCGCGCGCTGCTCGTCGAGCGCGCCGATCTCGAGGTTGGCGCGCGCCGCGGCCTGCTTCACGCACGCGAACGCACGGATGAAGTCGGGGTAGACGGAGATCGGCCGGCGGGCGATCGGGAAGTTTTCGTGGGCGCGCGCGGTGTGCACGCCCCAGTATGCCGATGCGGGTATTTCGACGCTGCCGAGTGAATCCGTTTCGGTACGGGTTTGGGCAGACATGAAGTCACTCACGAGTATCTCGCTCCAGTGGTTAAAGGGGTTCCGCGGGCTGGCCCGCACAGCCCTTCTAGCCTACCCTCCGTTGGGCTCCGGATCCTCGTCTTCCGCCCGAATCTTCCGGCCTGGCAGCTGGATGATGCCGGTCGTGGGCGCGGTCTCCTGCGGCGCCGACTCCCAGTTCGCGTCGAGGGGCGCCTCTGCCTCAGGTTCGCGGCGCAGCACGTCGAGCGGCGCGGTCAGCGTTTCGACCTGCGCAGCGCGGCTGTCGTCGAGCCCGGGCCGCCCGGCGTGGGTGATGCGCGGGCCCCCGTCCCAGCGCAACCGCAGCTGACGCTCGCTCATGAGCCAGGTCATACCGATCGCAAACGCGATGAGCGCGGCGACCCCGCTAATAACGAACGTCGATCGCGGGCCGAGCACGTCGGCGGCCGCGCCGACGAGCGGCGCGCCGATCGGCGTCCCACCCATCAGGATCGCCATATAGAGCGCAAGCACACGGCCTCGGACGGCGGGGTCAGACGTCGTTTGCACGAAGCCATTCGCGGTCGTCATCATCGTTGAGGTCGCGAGGCCGAAGAACACGAGCGTCGACGCGAACAGCCAGAACGTCGGCATGACTGCCCCGAGGAGGCTCACGACCCCGAGCCCGCCGACCGAGATGACAACGACGCGCATCCGCGCCGCCGGGCGGCGCGCCGCGAGCAGCGCACCCGTGAGCGACCCGATCGCGAGGATCGAGGAGAGCAGGCCGTAATCGCCCGCGCCGCGGCCAAACTCCACGGCCATCGTCGACGACATCACCGGGAAGTTCATGCTGAACGCGCCGACGAGGAACACCATGACGAAGATGACGCCGATGTCGTGACGGCTCATGACGTACCGGAAACCGGCCGACAGCTGCCGCATCTGCGACTCACGCTTCGCGCCGCGGTCGGGTTTCGTGTGCTGCGTGGTGATCAGCAGCAGCGCCCCGAGCATCGCGAGGAACGATGCCGCGTTGATAAGGAAGACCCAGCCCGAGCCGATCGCGGCGATGAGTACGCCCGCGACTGCCGGGCCGACGAGGCGGGCCGAGTTGAACGACGCCGAGTTCAGCGCGACGGCGTTTGACAGCTGGTCGTTGCCGACGAGGTCGGAGACGAAGGCCTGGCGCGAGGTCGCGTCGAAGGCGTTCACGATGCCAAGGCCGAGCGCGAAGGCGTAGAGGTGCCAGATCTCGGCCGACCCCGTGATGAGCAGCAGCCCGAGCCCCAGCGCGAGCAGCATGAGCAGCGACTGCGTGACGAGCAGCACCTTGCGCCTGTCGAAGCGGTCAGCGACGGCGCCGCTGAACGGGACGAGCAAGAGCTGCGGGCCGAACTGCAGCGCCATTGTGATGCCGACCGCCGAAGCGTTGTTGTCGGTCAGCTCGGTGAGTACCACCCAGTTCTGGGTCGTGGCCTGCATCCAGGCCCCCACGTTAGAGATGAACGCTCCGAAGAACCAAATCCTGTAGTTGCGGATGGAGAGGGATCGGAACGTACCTGACACTGCGTAGACAACCCCCTCATTAGCTGCCTCTACCCTACGCCTATTACGGCGAGGTTACATCTTTCCACCCATATCGAGCAGCCGGCGGATCCGGTCAGGGATGGGCGGGTGCGTCGCGAAGAGCCGCTGCATGACGCCCGGCTTGAGCGGGTCGGCGATCCACAGGTGCGCCATGCTCGACTGCTGCTTCTGCAGCGGTCGGCCGTACTCGGAGAGCTTGTGCAGCGCGCTCGCGAGCGCCTCGGGGTGGCGCGTGGTGAGG
Organism: Leucobacter komagatae; assembly: GCF_006716085.1. Lineage (NCBI taxonomy): Bacteria > Bacillati > Actinomycetota > Actinomycetes > Micrococcales > Microbacteriaceae > Leucobacter > Leucobacter komagatae. The sequence continues at coordinate 1,350,910 of NZ_VFON01000001.1, forward strand.
GCGCCGGTCGCGTCCGCGAGATACTCTCGCTGCCGCGACACGGCAAGCTGCACCATGCTCGCGACGAGCGGGGCTACGAGCATCGCGACCAGGCCGAAGACCATCACCAGCGGGTTGTTATTGTTGTTCCGCCCGAAGAACGCCATCCGCACGAGCATGTCGGCGATCATGCCGACGGCGACGGTGAGGCCGTAGACAATCATCGAGACGCGGATGTCGTAGTTGCGCACGTGACCGAGCTCGTGCGCCATGACGCCCTCAAGCTCAGCGTCGGTCATGATGTCGAGGAGCCCCGTGGTCGCGGCAACGATAGCGTGCTCGGGGTCGCGGCCGGTGGCGAACGCGTTCGGGGCCGGATCGTTCACGATGTACACCTCGGGCATCGGCATGCCAGTCGTGATCGCGAGGTTCTCGACGACGCGGTAGAGGCGCGGGTTGTCGTTCGGGCCGATCTGCACAGCCCCGCTCATCGAGACCGCCTGCTTCCCAGCCATGAAGTACTGGATGAGCGCATACACGAGGGCGAAGCCCATCACCGCGATGACGATGCCCGGCGACTGGTAGATCGCCGCGGCGAGCCAGCCGAGCCCGCCAACGATGCCGAGAAACAGCAGGATGATGAGGGCGCTGTTGATCTTGTTCTTGCGAACGGCGCTATACACGCGGGCTCCTTCCGCGATTCACTGCGTTAGAACTGGATGCGCGGGGGCTCTGCGATAGCCGCCGCGTCGTCAACCTCGAAGAACTCGCGCTGCGTGAAGCCGAAGGGCCCGGCCAGCAGGTTGTTCGGGAAGACCTGGATCTTGGTGTTGAGCTCACGCACGCCGCCGTTGTAGAACCGGCGCGATGCCTGCACCTTGTTCTCGGTGTCAACGAGCTCGCTCTGCAGCTGCAGGAAGTTCTGGCTCGCCTGGAGCTGCGGGTAGGCCTCAGCGACGGCGAAGATGCTCTTGAGCGCGGACTGCATGTGGTTCTCGGCGACCGACGCCTCCGCCGGGCTCTGCGCCGAGATCGTCTCCGCGCGCGCCTTCGTCACCGAGTCGAACACGCCCTGCTCGTGCGCGGCGTACCCCTTCACCGTCTCAACAAGCGAGGGGATCAGGTCTGCGCGCCGCTTGAGCTGCACCGTGATGTCGCTCCAGGCCTCCTCGACGCGCACGCGCAGCGTGACGAGCGAGTTGTAGGTAGCCCAGAGGTAGATCCCTGCAATGAGGACGAGGGCGACGACGACGAGCGTGATGACCAATCCGGTTGACATAGCTGAATACTAGCGTGGGAGCTCATGATTCTGCTGTGAGAGTGGCCGAGCTGTTCTACTCCCCCAAGACGCGCTCAAGGTATGGATTCGCGAACAACCGATCCGGATCCAACCTGTCACGGATCGCGAGAAACTCGCCAAACTTCGGGTAGCGTTCACCCAGGTCGCGCGCGCCGAGCGTGTGCATCTTGCCCCAGTGCGGGCGGCCCGCGTGCGCGGCAAGCACCGCCTCGGCCTCGCGGAAATAGTTATCCTCGCGATCCCGCCAGTAGCGGTGCACGGCGACGTAGCCGCTCTCGCGCCCGTGCGCCGTCGACAGCAGGAGCTCATCGGCAGCCGCCGCGCGGACCTCGATGGGGAACGAGACGCGGAACTTCCGCTTCTCGATGAGCGCTTTGAGGTCGCGCAGCGCGGCTGGAACCGCTTCGAGTGGCAGCGCGTATTCCATCTCTCGGAAGTGCACCCGCCGATTCGTCACGTAGACCCGGTGCGACTCGTCGACGTAGTCGCGGGCGCTCGACACCGACTGGATGGCGCGGTTCACCGCTGGCGTCGACGCGGGCACCCAGCGTTCGAAACCGACCACGGCGCCGAGCATCGTGTTGTTCACGATCTCCTCGTCGATGTACCGCGATACCGCGCCGAGCGGGCGTGCACCGCTGCCCGCGGCGCCCGCTGCGGGGTCGACGGGGATGCGCGTGTTCGTCTTCGTGCGCGCGCCCGTGGTGTGCGGGAACCAGTAGAACTCGAAGTGGTCGACCGCTCGGTTGCGCGCGACGTAGTCGTCGAGCACGCTGTCGAGCGCCTCGGGCGCCTCCACCGCGTGCAACAGGTACCGCGGAACACACTGGATCGTCACGGTGACGAGCACACCGAGCGCGCCGAGGCCGAGCGCGACGGCCGGCAACAGCTCGGGGTTCTCGTCTTCCGAGACCGTGATGAGCTCGCCCGTTCCCGTGACAAGGGTCGCGCCGACAACGCCCGTCGAGATCCCGCCGAGGCCGAGACCCGTCCCGTGTGTGCCGGTCTGGGTCGCCCCAGTGATCGTCTGCTTGTCGATGTCGCCCATGTTCGCAAGCGCAAGGCCGAGCGGCCCGAGGATCGCCGGCAGCTCCCAGAGGTGCGTTCCCGCCCAGAGGGTAACGCGGCCCGCGGCAGGGTCGGCGGAGACGAGGCCACGCATGCGGTCGAGGCGTAGCCGGATGCCGTCGGTCGCGCCGATCGCGGTGAAGCTATGGGAGGCCCCGATCGGCTTGACCGTGTGGCCCGTCTCGCGTGCGCGCTCCACGGCCGTCATGATTTGCTCTGCCGACCGCGGGTAGACCTCGGTTGCGGGCGTCGACGACTCTGTTCGTGCCCAGTTGTGCCAGCGCTTGCTCACAGGAAGCACTTCCCCTCTCCACGGTAGGTCGGGAGCGGATCGCCGGCGACACCGCCCGCTACGGGCACGACGGCGTTGCCGTGCTCCATCGGCTCCCCTGATTTGGTATGCCTGAGCCACACGCGGTCACCGACCCGCATGTCGCGGGCGGCGGCCCCAGCCACCGGCGTCTGCACCTCGCCCGCGGCCTCTCTCGGCGCATAGCGCAGGCCTTCAGGCCACACGAGCTGCGGCAGCCGGTCTGCGCCTGCCGGGCCCGATGCGATCCAACCGCCGCCGAGCAGCGTCGCGGTGTGGTCGTTGGGGCGGCGAACAACGTCAAGCGCGAAGGCCACCGCCGGCGCCGGGGTGAACGAACGGTAGTTGTCGAACAGGTGCGGCCCGAAGAGCCCGCTTCCCGCGGCAACTTCGGTGATGCCGCCCTCCGACACCGTGCGCTCGATCGAACCGGTGCCGCCGCCGTTCACGAACTCGAGTTCGACGAGCTCTCGCACGCCCTGCAGCGCTTCGCCTCGGCGCTCGACAAGCTCGGCGCGGCTCGCTCGCTGCATCGCGCGCATGACGAGCCCGGAGACTGGGTTGCCGACGGGTTCGTCGCCGACGCCCGCGATCTGGGCTTCGTATGACATGACGCCGGCGATCGTGAAGCCGGGCCGCCCCAGGATGTGTTGCACGAAGCCGCGCAGGCCCTCAGCCGTAAAGATCGGGCTGCGGAAAACGCCAATGTGTCCAAGTGCTCGACTGCGCCACGACGCATCGAAATCAAGGCAGAGACGAATGCTCGGGCGCTTCGTCGGCGGCACGACCGAGTCGATGAGGTCAAGCTGCTCGGGGCTGTCGACCATGAGCGTGACGCGCTCGGCGGCGCGCGGGTCGGCGGCGAGCGCAGCAATCGCGGCACGATCGGCCGTCGGGTAGGCCACGACGATGTCGCCGATCGTCTCGCTCAGCCAGTTCGCTTCAGCGAGCGAGTACGCGAGCACGCCCGCGTAGCCGGGAAGGGCGAGCACCGCATCGAGCACCTCGCGCACGCGAACCGATTTCGACGCGACCCTGATCGGCAGCCCGCCCGCGCGGCGCAGCATGTCATGCGCGTTGTAGCTCAGCGCCTCGGTGTTGACTGCGATCACGGGGGCCGAGTGCTCGCGCGTGGCCTCGGTCATGCGCTCCCAATACAGGGATGGGGTGAGCCAGGGTGTGCTGTCGGCTGCCGCGCGCAGCTCCGGTGCCGCGAGATCGAGGGTCATGGCTGCATTCTAGCCCTGACGCGCGGGCCCCCCGCGAGTGGTTGTCGCTATTCTCCAGCGTCGCCGCGGCGTCGCCCCCGGGTACGGAACCGCGTGTAGATACCGGCGACAACCGCCGCAAGCAGGAGGACGACGAGCAGTGCTTTCGCGAAGGCCATGCGGCAAGCGTAGCCGCTCTGCACTGGCGACTTGACCTTGACACGGTGTCAAGGTGTTGGGTACTCATGAGAGGAGATCACCATGAACCCGACAGATCACACCGCAAACCTGGCGACCGCACTGGCCTCGCCCAATAGCTCATCGCGGCTCCAGGCCGCGATGACGGCGGGGACGCACCCACGCCCCGACTACGTCGAGGCCCTCGTCGCCCGCTCAGGCACGGAGCCCGACTTCTTGGTCAGGGATACCCTCACCTGGGCGCTCGTCATGCACCCCCTCGACGCGGTGCTCCCCCGCGTGCTTGCCGAGCTCGACAGCGAGAACCCGCGCGCGGTCTCGCAGGCGCTGCACACGCTGTCGAAGCTTGGCGACGCGCGCGCCTGGCCCGCAATCACGGACGCGCACCTGCACTCGGCAGACGACGACATCGCCCGCACCGCCTGGCGCGCAGCAGCGGCCGTCGCCCCGGCCACCGAACACCCACGGCTCGCCGCGGCGCTCGTGTCTGAGCTCGGGCGCGGCGACATCGACACCATGCGCAGCCTCAGCCGGGTGCTCGTCTCGCTCGGTGAGGCCGCAACGGGGCCCCTCGCGGCAGCGGCAGCCGAGGCGACGGCGCGGGACAACGACGCAGCGCTCGCACACGCACGGGCGACGGAACGGCTGATCGCCGATCCTGATGCCTCGTTCGCCCTGGACCCCGCTGACGCGGCGAGGCTCGCGCGGGCGCTGTCACCGAGTTCAGGAAGCTAGCGTGCGCATCGGTGAGGTCGCGAGGCGCTCAGGGGTCAGCGCCCGCATGCTCAGGCATTACGAGCGGCTGGGGCTCCTCGTCCCGGCCGCGCGAACCGCGAGCGGGTACCGCGACTACACCGAAACCGACCTCGTCCACCTCACCCAGATCGAGGGGCTCCGAGCACTCGGTATGACCCTCGCGCAGGTCGCCGAGGCGCTCGACAGCGAGGCTGCGGGGCCGGAGGCTCTCATCGCCGACCTCGCCGAGCAGACGCGGGCGCGAATCGAGCGCGACACGGCGCTCCTTGCGCGCCTTACCACACTCACGTCGGTTTCCCCGGGCAACTGGGATGCCGCGCTCGCCGCGGTGAGACTCGCCCGCGGCCTCGAATCCCCGATCGCGGGCGAGCGGCAGCGGGCGGCGCTCGAGCTCGGCGCCAGCCCACAGGGGGCGCCCGCGGCGCAGCTCATCGATGCGCTGCTCGCGGAGGAGTCAACGAACGCTGCAGGCGCGCTCCGCTGGGCGCTCGTGCAGTCGGGCAGCGGAGCGGAGGTGCTGCGGGAGGCGCTCCGGGATCCGGATCCGACGCGGCGAGCCCGCGCACTCGCCGCGGCCGCTCAGTTCCCGGGCGACGTGGCGACCGAGCTCATCCTGCCGCTCCTCGACGACCCCATCGCCGTGATTCGGCAGGACGCTGCGCTCGCCGCCGGGGCGCGCAGTGCGGGGGCTGCGGTACCTGTGCTGCTCGGCCTCGTTGTCTCCGGGCCCCGCGATGTCGAGGCCGCTGAGGCGCTCGCCGAGATCGCGCGAGACCGGCACGCGGAACGGGAGATTCTCATCGCGATCGAGGCGGCGCTCGGTGACCCGGTAGCCTCGGGCGCCGCGCGTGGCAGGCTCACGCAGGCGCTCGGTGAGTTCGACCCGCGGGCGACCGCTCCCCTGCTCACCGCGCTCGCGGCCGATCAGGATCGGGCGGTCGCTCTCACTGCACGGTACCTGCTGCAGCGGGGCACGTAGGCCTTCTCCCCCTCGCTTGGCCCCTGCCCCTCCTCAGCTCCGGCCGTATCCATGTGATCTGCACTCCCAATGCCTCCGCCCCGCCGAACCGGCATTGGGTCTGCAGATTCCAGGGTTTGAGGCTGGGGTTTGGGCTTGGGTTTGGGCTCGGGCTTGGGCTTGGGCTTGGGCTTGGGCTTGGGCTTGGATTGAGGCGGGAGTGAACCTAGTCTTTGAGGTCGACCGCGAAGGCCGCCCCAGTCTTCTCGCGCACCTCAGCCTCGGTGTGGCCGGGGGCGATGCGCCTGAGCGTCAGCGCCCCGTCAGCGATGTCGAAGACCGCGAGGTCGGAAATGATGCGGTCCACGACGCCGACGCCAGTGAGCGGCAGGTCGCACTCCGCGACGATCTTCGGCGAGCCGTCTTTCGCAACGTGCTCGGTGATCACGATCACGCGCGGGGTGCCCGCGACGAGGTCCATCGCCCCGCCCATGCCCTTCACGAGCTTCCCCGGAATGGTCCAGTTCGCGAGGTCACCGTTGCCCGCGACCTGCAGCGCCCCGAGGATCGCGGTCTGCACGTGCCCACCGCGGATCATGCCAAAAGAGGTCGCCGAGTCGAAGATCGAGGCCCCGGGCACGAGTGTCACCGTCTGCTTGCCCGCATTGATGAGGTCTGCGTCTTCCTCCCCCTCGTACGGGAACGGCCCCATACCGAGGATGCCGTTCTCGCTCTGCAGCATGACACTCACGCCTTCGGGCAGGTGGTTGGCGACGAGCGTCGGGATGCCGATGCCGAGGTTCACGTACTGGCCGTCCTCAAGCTCGGCCGCGGCGATCGCCGCCATTTCATCACGAGTCCACATGGTTAGACCGCCTCTCGGGTGCGCACGGTGCGCTGTTCGATGTCCTTCACCGGATCCTCGGCGACGACGAGCCGCTGCACGAAGACCCCCTGCGTGTCGATGCGCTCGGGGTCGAGGTACTCATCGCTCAGGTGCTCGACCTCGGCGAGCGTCACGCGGCCCGACATCGCGACGAGCGGGTTGAAGTTCTTCGCGGTGAACCGGTACCGCAGGTTCCCCTCGCGGTCGCCTGTGTGGGCGCGCACGAGTGCGAGGTCTGCGACGATGCCGCGCTCAAGGATGACGCGCTTGCCGTCGAACTCTGCCTCTTCTTTCCCCTCGGCGATCGGGGTGCCAACGCCCGTCGGCGTGTAAAACGCGGGGATGCCCGAGCCGCCCGCGCGCAGGCGCTCAGCGAGCGTGCCCTGCGGCACAAACTCGACCTCGAGCGCGCCACTCAGGTACTGCTCGGCAAACAGCTTGTTCTCGCCGACGTACGAACCGAGCACTTTCGAAACCTGCCGGTTCTCAAGCAAGAGGCCGAGTCCCTTCCCATCGACACCCATGTTGTTCGACACGATCGTGAGATCCTTTACGCCCGCGTCGCGGAGCGCAACGATGAGATTGTGCGGGATGCCGGAGAGGCCGAACCCACCGACAGCGATTGTCATTCCGTCGCGAGCAACGTCTGCGATTGCCTCCGCGGCGGTGTTCCAGGTCTTTGATGCCACCCTTGCCACCTTTCGTTCACAATGCGGTCACACGGACCACCCTGCTGCGAGCGTAGAAGATCGCTCTAACGCTGCGCAACCACCACGCTGCGCGCGTATTCCAACTGCTCACACAGTGAGTAGCGCGCGTGCTAACGTTCACAATATGGACGAAATGCGCACGCCGGGAGCACAGGTCGTCGCACGCGTCACCGCGCTACTGCGCGAGCTCAGCACCACCATGCCCGAGGGCGTCGGCACCACGGCGCTCGCCACAGCGACGGCCATCTCGCGCCCCACCGCGCACCGGCTGCTCTCCGCGCTCGCCGAGCAGGGGTTCGTGGATCGCGACACTCGCACCGGCAACTGGCTTCTCGGCCCGGAGCTGTTTCTCATGGGCACCGTCGCCGCAGAGCGATACGACGTCACCGAGATCGCGCGCGAGCACGTTGCCGCTCTCGCCGACGCCACCGGCGAAAGCGCGTTCTTCTCGGTCAGGCGGGGAAGCGAGACCGTCTGCCTGGTGCGGCAAGACGGGAGCTTTCCCATCAGATCCTTCGTGCTGCACGAGGGCAAGCGGTTCCCGCTGGGCGTGGCGTCGGCGGGGCTCGCGATCCTCTCCTACCTGCCCGCGGCCACCGCAGAGCGCTACCTCACCGAGACCGACCTCACGGGCGAGTTCGGCGACGCTCACTCGACTGACGCGCTGCGCGCGCGGATCGCGGCGACCCGCGACACGGGCTACGCCGTGAACCCCGCGCTCATCGTGCCCGGTAGCTGGGGCATGGGCGCCGCGGTCTTCACCGCAACCGGCCAGCCGGCCTGGGCCCTGAGCCTCACCGGCACCGAGCACAGGTTCGCGGCCGAGCGCCAGCCCGAGCTCGGCCGCCTCCTGCTCGACCACGCGCACCGGCTCACGGAGCGGCTCGCGCGCGGGTAGCTGGCGCGGGCGCCGTGCCGCTCTGCCCCTGCCGTTCTGCTGGGGCGGTCGGCGTCGACAGGCGTTCTTACGCCCCTCCCCGATGTGGGAGGATTGCACCACCCCCTATAGCCCAACTGGCAGAGGCAGAAGACTTAAAATCTTTTCAGTCAGGGTTCGAATCCCTGTGGGGGGACCACTTCAGACCCGAACAAAGCAGACTTGCGACAGCTCACGTCAGCGGAGGTAGTCACGCAGCCACTCCTCACCAACTACCGGGACGCCGTATTTTCGCGCCTGCTGGGCCTTCCCTGACAGCGAATCTGGGTCGGCAGCCACGAGGAGTCTCGATTTCTTGGTCACGCGGGGGTGTGGGACAAGCCCCACCCCAGCGAGCTTCGCTTCCCAGACTGCTCGCTCCACGCTCATTTCTCCGGTCAGCACCACGTGGTCGCCTGGGGCAAGCGCGAACCCTTCGAGGGGCAGAGAAGGCTCACTCTCGTCTTGGACGGTCAGATGCAAGTTCCACTCCGAGGCCGGGATAGCAAGCATCTCTCCCACCGCCGCGAGATCCTCAGCCTCGCGTTCGGTGAGCACGCCATCAGCCCACGCTCGCCGTCGCAGCGCTTCAAAGTATCTGCGGTTCAAACCTTCAACGTCCTCACGGGAGAGCCCCAGAGCATCAGCGAGGGCGACGAGTTGCGAGGCTTCACTTGCCGAAATAACGTGATCTAGCAGTGCACGATCCAACGCTTCGAGGTAGGAGTTCTCGGCTCCTTCAGCTTGCACTTCGAGCGGCGGGTCCGAAATGCGCTCGAGAAAGTGCTGCGGTTCCTCAAACAACTCCCCACGGCCCTTCCACGCGACCCCCCTGCTGGCTGGAGTAGGAAATCGAAATCCTGTCCCCATCGCAGAGGCTGCGGCCCAGTACGGTCCCCACTCCGGCGCACCCCTGGTCGCGGCAATGTAGACACTCAGCAGCTGAGCCGTAGCGAACGAATCTGCACCCGCCGAGTGTGCGTCGACGAGCGGCACCCCGAGGTGAGCGCAGCACGAGTCCAGCGAGCCACGGCCCCCAACACCGAAGCTTCGAGACAACTGCATCGTGCAGAGATGCGGCACCGTGTCGCCAAAATAGAGCCCGGCACGCGAGAACTCTGCGACGAGAAACCTGAGGTCAAACGAGGCGTTGTGCGCCACAAACGTGCGGTCACGCAGCAAGGCAAGCAAGTCGGGCGCGATGTCTTCAAACAGCGGCGCGTCGATGAGGTCAGCGCCCCGGATTCCATGTATTCGCTGTGGACCAAGGTCTCGCTGCGGGTTGATGAGCGTCTCCCAGCGCCCTGATATCTCGCCGCTGTCCTCAACGTGAGTGACTCCGACCTCGACAACTCGATGGTTGTAGGAGGGCAGAATACCCGTGGTCTCAAAATCCAGTACAGCAAAAGGCATCTGGCGGCCCTCCCTTGGTTACTGCCAACGTTTTCAGACCCTACCGTAGAAGACGTCAGCGCCGCCCCACTCGGCTCTTTGGGTCGCCAACGTGGCCGCAACAAATTTCCCTTGACGCACCGGGCGCATGTGGCCTACCGTTGGGACTTGCAACCTGAATCAGGTTTCATAAACCAACCTTCCAAGGACGAAAGGTACGCGCATGCGCATCGGAAAGAAACTCGCGTTTGGTGCCCTTGTGGCGTCAACCGCACTGGTCCTGTCGGCGTGCGCGCCGGCAGCTTCGGCTCCCGAGTCCGGCGGTGACACTGAGGGGCCCAGCTCGGTCACCGTCGGCATCATCACGAGCGAGACCGGACCCCTCGCGGGCTACGGGGCCCAGTACCTCGACGGCTTCAAGGCTGGCCTCGACTACGCGACCGGCGGTACCGGAGAGGTGGGCGGCACGAAACTCGACGTGAAGTACGTCGACGACGCCGGCGACCCAGACAAGGCGGTCACCGCGGCCAAGGATCTCATCGGCCAGGGCGTCAACCTGCTCGCGGGCAGCGCCTCGTCGGGCGTCGCCGCCGTCGTGGCTGAGCAGGCCGCACAGAACAAGGTGCTCTTCATCTCCGGGCCGGCAGCGGCCGACGCCATCACCGGGATCAACGAGTACACGTTCCGCTCGGGCCGCCAGAGCGCCCAGGATGTCGCGACCGCGGGCACTTTCCTCGACGACATCAGCGGCAAGACCGTCGCGGTCCTCGCGCAGAACAACGCATTCGGGCAGGGCAACGTCGCCGCCGTCGAGGCCATCCTCGGCGCAAAGGGCGCATCGGTCACCCCGGTGCTCGTCGCAGAGGATGTCACCGAGTTCACGCCGTTCGCAACTCAGGTGCTCGACACCAAGGCAGACCTCGTCTTTGTCGCGTGGGCGGGCGCAACGACCGGTGCCATGTGGCAGGCGATGAGCCAGCAGGGAGTGTTCGACTCGATGCCGGTCGTCACCGGCCTCGGCGACTCGGCAACGTTCGGGGCATACGGCGAGGCCTCCGAGAAGATCAGCTTCCTCAACCACTACTTCCCGGGCGCCCCCGATAACGACGTGAACACCGCAATGGTGAAGGCTGTCGAGGACGCCGGCGGCACCCCCGACCTGTTCACCCCCGATGGGTTCAACGCCGCGCTCATGGTCGTGCAGGCTGTGAAGGAAGGCAAGGGCGACGTCGACGCCATGATTGCGGCGCTGAACGATTTCTCGTTCGACGGCCCGAAGGGCAAGACCACCGTTCGCGGGAGCGACCACGCCCTCATTCAGGAGATGTACCAGGTGAAGCTCGTCGCACAGGACGGCAGCTTCGCCCCCGAGTTGGTCGCCACTGTCGCCGCAGACGACGTGGCTCCCGCCGAAGCGAAGTAGGAACGCACGTGCACACCCAGCCCCCGTCCGCCCTCACCGTCTCGGGCCTCGGCCTGAAGATCGGCGGCGCCACGATTCTTGACAGCGTGGACCTCGACGTTCCGCAGGGATCGATCGTCGGCGTCATCGGCCCGAACGGCGCGGGCAAGACAACCCTCTTCAACGTGATCTCGGGGCTCATTGCGCCGACAAGCGGCACTGTGTCGCTTCACGGCAACCCGATCACGAAAAGCTCCGTCGCCGCCCGCGCGCGGGCGGGGCTGGGCCGCACGTTCCAAACTTCCAGCTACTTTCCCGGGCTCAGCGTGCTCGAGAACGTCAGGCTCGCTGCCCAGGCGACGGCGGGCGGCAGCATGTCGCTCCTCCGCTTCCCCAAGCAGGGCGACTCGGCGACTCAACTCGCCCTCGAGACGCTCGAAACCGTCGGGCTCACCCACCAGGCGATGACGCTCGCCGGCGACGTCTCACACGGCGACAAGCGCAAGCTCGAGATAGCCGTGCTACTCGTCTCAGATTCAAGCGTCGTGCTGCTCGACGAGCCCATGGCCGGCGTCGCGTCTGGCGACGTGAGTGGGCTCGTGCAGAACATTCGCGACATGCAGGCAGAAAAGCAGTGCACCGTGCTCATGGTCGAGCACCACATCGACGTACTCCTCGGATTCGTTGACCACGTCGCCGTCATGTACTTCGGCAACATCATCGCATTCGACACCCCGCAGAACATCATGGAGAACCCCACCGTGCAGAGCGCATACCTTGGACGCGCAGTATGAGCGCGCCAATCCTCACAGTCTCAGGCCTCGAATGTTCCATCGCCGGGCAGCAGGTCGTTGAGGACGTGTCCTTCGACGTCCCCGCGACCGGAATCACCGCGGTCCTGGGGCGCAACGGCGCGGGCAAGACCTCAACCCTTCGCGGCATCATGGGGCTCATCACCCGCTCAGGCGAAGTGCGACTCGCTGGTGAGCGAATCGACGCGCTCCCCACCCACAAGCTCGTGCAGCGCGGCATCGGGTACGTCCCCGAAGACCGCGAGGTGTTCGGGTCGCTGAGCGTCGCCGAGAACCTCGCACTCGCCGAGCGCGGCCCGAACCCGCGGCGCGAGTTCGTCGCCGACCTGTTCCCCGATCTCGTCGCACGCCGCGACCAGGCTGCAGGAACACTCTCAGGCGGCCAGCAGCAGATGGTGTCGGTCGCACGCGCCCTTATCAACGACAACCGGCTGCTGCTCGTCGACGAGCCGACGAAGGGGCTCGCCCCGAAAATCGTCCAGGAGGTCGCCGACGCGCTCGCCGAGGCGGCGACGACCGTGCCGATCCTGCTCGTCGAGCAGAATCTCGAGGTCGTCAGGCAGCTCGCCGATGACGCGATCGTGATTTCCTCCGGTCGCGTCGTCTACACCGGCAAGGCGGCCGACATTCTCGACGACGAGCAGCTCACCACGCAGCTCCTCGGCGTCCACGCAGAGGGAGGGAGCCAGCTGTGAGCGCACTCGTCCTGACCCTCATCACCGGTGTCGGCCTCGGCGCCCTCTACTTCCTCGTCGCCTCCGGCCTGAGCCTCATCTATGGGCTCATGCACGTGCTGAACTTCGCGCACGGCGCCTTCCTCACGCTCGCTGCGTTCATCGGGTGGCGCACCGCGCAGGCGCTCGGCACGGACAGTTGGTTCGCGCTCATCGTGTCGGTGCTCGTCGGAGCGCTCGTCGGGGCGGTCTTCGCGACGCTCACGGAGCTCCTGCTCATTCGGCCGCTCTACGAGCGCCACATCGAACAGGTGCTCGTGACGGTCGGCCTCTCGTTCGCGGCGATCGCCCTGTTCGAGGGCATCTGGGGCTCGGACCCGATCACCGTCGCCGGGCCCGCCTGGCTCAAGCAGACCACCCTCGTGCTTGGCGCGAAGATCCCGAACGTGTACTGGATCCTGATCCTCGCCGCCGCGCTGGTGCTCACCGCGCTCGTGCTCTTCCTGAAGAAGACGCGCTACGGCGTGATCATTCGCGCCGGCGTTGAGAATCGCGCGATGGTCACCGCGCTCGGAATCGACGTGCGCAAAGCTTTCACACTCGTCTTCGCGATCGGCGGCGCGGCCGCCGGCATCGGCGGCGTGCTCGCCATGCACTACATGACGTTCGTCTCGGCGCACCTCGGCCAGACACTCCTGATCTTCGCGTTCATCGTGACGGTGGTTGGCGGCCTCGGGTCGCTCGCGGGTGCCGCAGTCGCGTCAGTGCTCGTCGCCGTGCTCCAGCAGTTTGCAAACTTCTATCTGGGCGGCACGGGCGACTTCATCGTCGTGATCTTGCTCGCCGTGGTACTCCTCGTGCGACCCCGCGGCCTCATGGGACGAAAGGTGGCGCAGTAATGTCGGCACACACAATGCAGCTCACCGCGCCACGTCGGCCGGTTCTCCCCGTCGTAGCCGGGTTCGCGCTCGTTGCTTTCGCTGCGGCGCTCCCCCTCCTCAACCTGCAGATCCCAGGAATCCTCCCGACGCCGACCTACATGCCGGGCAGCCTCGCGTTGCTGTCGCTCTGCATGGTCTTCGCGGCGCTCGCGCTCTCCTACAACATGCTGCTCGGCACCGCAGGCATGCTCTCGTTCGGGCACGCGCTGTCGTTCGGCGGCGGCGCGTACCTCCTCGGGATCGCGCTCGCACAGTTCGACCTGCCGCTCGTGCCGGCCGTGCTGCTCGCGCTCATCGGCGGCCTCGTCATCGCGCTCGTCACCGGATCGGTCGCGAACCGCGTCTCTGGAATCCCGTTCGCGATGGTCACGCTGGCATTCGCGCAGGCAGGGTCGGTACTCGTTCGCCGCAACGCCCAGGTGACAGGCGGCGAGGAGGGTCTCAGCCTCGCAACCGCGCAGGTGCCCGACTGGCTCGTCGGCGTCGTGAACACGCGCAACCTGTACTGGGTTATCCTCGCGATCCTCGTGTTCGTCTACCTCGTCGCGCTCTGGGTTGATCGCAGCCGCCTCGGGCACCTCGCACGCGCGTCGCGCGAGAACCCCGAACGCGTGAAGGTGCTCGGCCTCAGCCCGTACGCCGCCAAACTCACCATCTTCGTCATCGCCGCAGTGCTCGCGAGCCTCGCTGGCGTCGGCTACATGCTGTTGCAGTCGGGCACCGTACCCCGCGCGGTCTCAGCCGACCTCACGATCACCGTGCTCGTGATGGTCGTGCTCGGCGGCGTCGGCTACCGGTGGGGTGCGATCGCGGGTGGCTTCATCTACACGATCCTTGATCAGCGCCTCACGGTGCTCGCGAAAGCCGATGTGATCCAGGGGCTCCCCGATGTGCTGCGGATCCCGCTTTCCGAGCCGCTCTTCCTGCTGGGCACGCTGTTCATCCTCGTCGTCATGTTCCTTCCCGGCGGAATCGCTGGCACGCTGGATACAGCATGGAACACACGCACGCGGAAGAGCCGCCCATGAGTGACTACACCATCGGCAATTGGCTAGCGGATCGCGCAGCGATAGACGGTTCGCACATCGCGATCGATGACCGCGGGGTGCTCACCTCTTACCGCGCGCTCGATTCCCGGGCCCGGGCGCTCGCGTCTCGGCTGGCCGAAGCGGGCTATGGGGCGGGCGGTCGCATCGCGACCGTCTCGGGCAACTCGACTGACCACGTCGTCGCGTTCTTCGCCTGCGCGATCCTCGGCATCGCGTTCATTCCGCTGTCCTGGCGCCTCACCGCTCGCGAACTCGGCGAGCTCATCAGGCGCTCGCAGGCAGACTTGCTGCTCGTGGAAGACGAGTACGCTGGGCTCGGCGAGCAGGCGCTCGCGGTGCTGCGGGAGGCAGGCGATAGCGCTCCCCCGTGCGCCGAGCCCGGCCTCGCTGGCGTCGAGCAGTTCGCACCGCCCGCGGCGAACCCGCGCGAACGCCGAGACGCCGAGGCCGGCGACCCGCTGCTCGTCGTGTTCACCTCGGGCAGCGAGGCCGCGCCAAAGGGGGTCGTGCTCACCCACCGCTCCTGCTTCTGGACGAATCTCGCGCTCTCGCGCGCAATGCCCATGAGCTCGGCCGACGTCGTGCTCTCGATCCTGCCGCAGCACCACGTTGCGGCGTGGAACGTGCAACCGTTGCTCGCGTGGTGGGTCGGCGCGACGGTCGTGCTTGAGCGCTCCTTCCAGCCGGGCCGCGTGCTGCAGCTCATCCGGGAGCGGAAGGTCACCACCATGATGGGGGTGCCGACGCAGTACCAGATGCTTTTTGCGCAGCCGGGCATCGAGAGCGCAGACCTTGGCTCGCTGTCGCGGGTACTCGTCGGCGGCTCGACGATCCCCGAGCAACTCGCCGTCGAGGCAGCCAGGCTCGGTTTGCCCCTCGCGCAGGGGTACGGGCTCACGGAAGCGGGCCCGAACGTGCTGCACCTGCAGGCCGCCGAGCTCGCTGAGTTTCCTGGCGCCGTCGGGCGCCCCTACCCCTCGGTCGAGACCGCAATCGTCGACACCGAGAGCGGTCTCCCCCTCACGGGCGCCGCGACCGGCGAGCTCTGGGTGCGCGGCCCGAGCCTCTTCGCCGGCTACCTCGACGACGTGGCAACGACCGAACGCGCGATGTCGGATGGCTGGCTGCGCACCGGCGACATCGTTGAGCGTGACGCCGGCGGCATCCACCGGGTCGTCGACAGGGTGAAGAACATCTACGTGTCGGGCGGCGAGAACGTCGCGCCGGCAGAAGTCGAGGCCGCGCTCTGCGCGCATCCCCTCGTCGAGGCCGCGGCCGTCGTCGGCGTTCCCGACCCGGTGTGGGGCGAGCGTGGCTTTGCGTTCGTCGTCGCCACGACCCCGCTCTCGCGCGACGAACTACTCGCCCACGCGCGTTCCAGGCTCGCCCCGTTCAAACTGCCGGCGCACGTCGAGTTCGTCGACGAACTGCCGCGATCCACCATCGAGAAGGTCGCGCGCGGCGAGCTCGCAAACCGGGCACGGACCGCGCTCGCCGCACACGATCAGACAGGCACCGCATGACCTCCCACAGCGAACCAGCACCCGCGACCGGTGAACCGGCCGCACCTGACGCCGGTGAACCGGCCGTACCTGACGCCGGTGAACCGATCTCGCCCGCGACCGGCCGGCCGCTCACCAAACGCGGTCTCGCGACCAGGCGGCGGCTACTCGAAGCGGCAGAGGGAGTCTTTGCCGACCTCGGCTACCACGAGGCGTCAATCGTGAAGGTCACCGAGCGCGCCGGCGTCGCCCTCGGCACGTTCTACCTGTATTTCGACAGCAAGCAGAGCATCTTCGAGGCGCTCGTGATCGACCTCAATGACCGCGTCAGGCAGTCAATGACCGAGGCCATGGCCGGGGCAACGAACCGCATCGAAGCAGAGCGCGGTGGGTTCGAGGGGTTCTTCCGCTTCACGGCGAAGCACCCGGCACTGTACCGGGTCGTCAGGGAGGCCGAGTTCGTCTCTCCAGAGACGATGCGGCTGCACTACGAGCGCATCGTCGAGGGGTATACGGCCGGCCTGCGGGCGGCACAAACGGCGGGCGACATCGATCCGCAGCTCGACCCTGAGGTCGCCGCATGGGCGCTCATGGGCCTCGGCGAACTCATCGGCATGCGCTACATCCTCTGGGAGCGCAACGCTGACGGGACGGCCCCTGACCGGATCGCCCCGCACATTCTCGACGCAATGATGCAGTTCATCAATGGCGCGCTCGGCGGGTCACACACACGGAAGGGAGCGGAGTCGTGAGCGATCAGGATCTCGCGGGCCGCAGGGCCCTCATCACCGGAGGCGGCTCGGGCATCGGGCTCGCGTGCGCGCACGAGTTCGCGGCGCGCGGCGCCCACGTCATCGTTGCCGACATCACCGCCGACGCCGCCGAGCGCGCGGTCTCCGACCTCACCGCAGCTGGTGGGGCGGCGGAAGCCTGGGTCGTTGACCTCGCCGACACGGGCCCGCTCGACGGACTCAAGCTCGACGTCGACATCATCGTGAACAATGCCGGGGTCCAGCGGGTGAGCCCCATCGAGGAGTTCGACCCCGATGCGTTCCGACTCATCCAGCGGCTCATGCTTGAGGCCCCGTTCCTCCTCATCCGCGCGGCTCTCCCCGGCATGTACGAGCGCGGCTGGGGCCGCATCATCAATCTGTCGAGCGTGCACGGGCTGCGCGCGAGCGCGTTCAAGTCGGCGTACGTCGCCGCCAAGCACGGCTTGGAGGGGCTGTCGAAGGTGACGGCGCTCGAGGGCGGCCCGCACGGCGTGACCAGCAACTGCGTAAACCCGGGGTACGTGCGCACCCCCCTCGTCGAACGACAGATTGCCGACCAGGCCAAGGTTCACGGGGTTCCCGAGAGCGAGGTTGTCGAGCGCATCATGCTCACCGAGAGCGCGGTGAAACGACTCGTCGAACCCGAGGAGGTCGCTTCTCTCGTCGGCTGGCTTGCCTCGAACCAGTCGGGCATGGTGACGGGGGCGTCGTACACCATGGATGGCGGATGGAGCGCTCGATGAGCTCGCACACCTATCGCACGGTCGATGTACCGGTATCCGGTGGACTGCTGAGGGTCGGGGTCTGGGATCCCGTGTCACCGACCGCTGGCGATCCAACTGCGCTCGCGATTCACGGAGTCACGGCCTCCCACCTCGCCTGGCCCTTTGTTGTCGAGGAGCTCCCCGGTGTCCGGATCATCGCCCCCGACCTCCGCGGCCGCGGAGCGAGCAACGGCGTCGACGGCCCGGCGGGAATGGCGGCCCACGCGGCCGACCTGGTCGCGGTTCTTGACGCGTTCGGTGAGCGCTCGGTTCCGGTGTTCGGGCACTCGATGGGGGCGTTCGTCGCCGTCACACTTGCCAACCTCGCGCCCGAGCGGGTCGCTCGCCTCGTGCTCATCGACGGCGGCCTGCCGCTCGACGCCCCCGCGGGGGTGAGCGCTGAGGCGCTGGTGCAGGCGATCCTCGGGCCGACCGCCGAGCGCCTCTCGAAGCGCTTCGCCGACGTGCCCGCCTACCTTGACTTCTGGCGGGCGCACCCCGCGTTCGCGCGTGACTGGAGCGCGGAGCTCGAGGCGTACTTCGCATACGATCTCGTGCCAGACGGCGACGCGCTACGTCCGGCGACGAGCCTCGCGACGACGACCGACGATACCGTCGACATGAACACGGGCTCGACTCTCTCCGCGGCCCTCAGGGCGCTGCCGGCATTCGTTAGCCCGGTCGAGCTCATCACGGTGGCTCGCGGGCTCCTCGATGAGCCCCCGGGGCTCTACCCACCGGCGCACCTCGCGGCTTTGCTCGAGGCGCTCCCGAACGTGCACCATGTCGAGGTGCCCGACCTCAACCACTACACGGTGGTCATGAGCGAGCGTGGGGCGCGAGCAATCGCGCCGATCCTCAGCCGCGAGTTCTCCGCGCACTGACTTCGGACGGGCCCATTGCCCCAGCACACAGCGAGAGGGCGGCGCGGCGGGAGAATCTCCCTGCCGCGCCGCCCTCTGGCGTTACGCGCCCCTTCGGGGCTTACGCGCTACTTCCCGAGGCGGTCACGCAGCGCGTCGAGCTCAGCGGTCAGCGCCGCCGGGAGGCGATCGCCGAACTGTGCGAAGTACTCCTCGGTGAGGTCAGCCTCGGCGAGCCACGAGGTCGGGTCGATGGCGAAGATCTTCCCGAGATCCTTCTCCACCTCCTCGATGCCGGTGAGGTTCAGCTCACCCGGCGCCGGGATGGTGCCAACCGCGGTCTCAACGCCGGTGTGCTCGCCCTCAACGCGGCGAATCACCCAGTCGATGACGCGCGAGTTGTCGCCGAAGCCGGGCCACATGAAGTTGCCGTCCTCGTCCTTACGGAACCAGTTCACCTGGAACATCTTCGGCGCGTTCTCGCCGAGCTGCTCACCCATCTCGAGCCAGTGGCCCCAGTAGTCAGCCATGTTGTAGCCACAGAACGGGAGCATCGCGAAGGGATCGCGGCGGAGCTCACCGACGGTGCCCTCCTGCGCCGCGGTCTTCTCGGACGAGATCGTCGCGCCGACGAAGACGCCGTGGTTCCACGAACGCGACTGCGCGACGAGCGGCACGTTGGTCGCGCGGCGACCGCCGAAGAGGATCGCGTCGAGCGGCACGCCGTCTTGCTCGTACCAGTCGCGTGCGAGCGACGGGGTCTGCTGGATCGGCACGGTGAACCGCGAGTTCGGGTGCGCTGCGGGGCGGCCGGAGTCGGGCGTCCAGTCGTTGCCCTGCCAGTCGATGAGGTGATCGGGGACCGAGTCGGTCATGCCTTCCCACCAGACGTCACCGTTGTCGGTGAGCGCAACGTTCGTGAAGATCGTGTTGCCCCAGAGGGTCTCCATCGCGACGGGGTTGGTCGACTCGCCGGTGCCGGGCGCGACGCCGAAGAAGCCTGCCTCGGGGTTGATCGCGTACAGGCGGCCGTCCTTGCCGGGGCGGAGCCACGCGATGTCGTCACCGATGGTCTCGACCTTCCAGCCAGGAATCGTCGGCTGCAGCATCGCGAGGTTGGTCTTGCCACACGCCGAGGGGAACGCCGCCGAGAGGTGGTAGTCCTTGCCGGTCTCGGTGTTCGTGAGCTTGAGGAGCAGCATGTGCTCTGCGAGCCAGCCCTCGTTCTTGCCCATGACGCTCGCGATGCGCAGCGCAAAGCACTTCTTCGAGAGCAGCGCGTTTCCGCCGTAGCCCGAGCCGTACGACCAGACCTCGAGGGTGTCGGGGAAGTGCGTGATGTACTTCGTGTCGTTGCAGGGCCACGCCGAGTCTTCAGCGCCGTCGACGAGCGGAGCGCCGACCGAGTGCACGGTGCGCACCCATTCGCTGCCCGGGGTGATGCCGTCGAGCGCCTGCTGGCCCATACGGGTCATGATGCGCATGTTGAGCACCGCGTAGGGCGAATCGGTGATCTCAATGCCGAGCTGCGTGATGGCGCCGCCTACGGGGCCCATCGAGAACGGCACGATGTACATGGTGCGGCCGCGCATCGATCCCTCGAAGAGGGGCATGAGCTCGGCGCGCATGGCGTCAGGGGCGACCCAGTTGTTCGTGGGGCCGGCGTCTGCTTCGTTTTCCGAGCAGATGAAGGTGCGATCCTCAACGCGCGCAACGTCGGCGGGATGCGAACGGGCGAGGAAGCTGCCCGGGCGCAGGTTCTTGTCGAGCGGGATCAGGGACCCTGCCTCAACCATTTCACTGGTGATGCGGTTCCACTCGTCCTGCGAACCATCGCACCACAGAATTGCGTCGGGCTGCGTCAATTCCGCAACCTCGGTGACCCACTGCAGAACCTCTGCGTTGTCGGTCGTCGCGTTCTCGCGAACAAGTTCAGTGATCGAAGCGAGAGTAGCGTTACTCATACCGTCGAGTCTCCTTGGGGTTTCGTCGAACCGGGCTGTATTTCTATTGTCGCGGCCCCCGTAACCCTCCGTTCACCAAAACCGCTGTCAAATTTTCAGGTTTTTGACATATAGTCAACTTATGAGCCCTCAACTCGCCTCCTCACTCAGCGCCGCCACGGTCGACCGCCTGGTCCTTGGCAAGCGCCTCAGGCATTTTCGCAACCAGGCAGGCCTCACGCTCGAGCAGCTCGGCGGCCGCGTTGGCGTCGTGCCGAGCCAGCTGTCACTCGTCGAGAACGGAAAGCGCGAGCCCAAGCTCACACTCATCCAGGCGGTCGCTCGCGAGCTCGGCATCGACGCCGGTGACCTGTTGAGCGAGGAGGCGCCCGACCGGCGTAGCGAGCTCGAGATCGAGCTGGAGCGGGCCCAGAGCACGCCGGGCTACGAACAGCTCGGGCTCCCCCGGATCCGCACCCCGCGCTCTCTCAACGACGAAGCCCTCGAGGCGCTCATCGGCCTGCACCGCGAGCTCGCACGTCGCACCCGCGCGGCAGCGACGACCTCTGAGGAGGCGAGGCGTGCGAACACGATGATCCGCTTGCAGATGCAGGCGCGCGACAACTACCTTCCCGACATCGAGCTCATCGCATCCGACCTTATGCGGCGCATCGGCCACACCGTCGGCGCTGTCACGCACCGAGACGTCGCGATGGTTGCCGAGCTGCTCGGTTTCACGCTCATCTTCGTTGACGACCTGCCCTCGAACACTCGAAGCATCACCGATCTTGAGAACGGTCGCATCTACCTGCCACCGACCTCGATCCCTGGTGGGCACGGCCTCCGGTCGCTCGCGCTGCAGGCGATGGCGCACCGCGTGCTTGGTCACTCGGAGCCAGAGAGCTACGCGCAGTTCCTCGAGCAGCGGCTGCAGATCAACTACTTCGCGGCCGCGTGCCTGCTGCCCGAGGCGCGGGCCGTCGACTACTTGCAGCAGGCGAAGCGCAACCGCAACCTCGCGATCGAAGACTTCCGTGACGCGTTCGGCGTCACGCACGAGGCGGCCGCACACCGGTTCACAAACCTCGCGACGAGGCACCTCGACCTGCGCGTGCACCACTACCGTGCAGACGGCGCGGGAACGCTCGTGCGCGGGTACGAAAACGACGGCAAGCCCTTCCCCACCGACGAGGGCGGTGCGATCGAGGGCGAGATCCTCTGCGCAAAGTGGGGCGGCAGAACCGCCTTCCACCGCCAGAACCGAACGAGCGAGTTCTACCAGTACACCGATACACCGAACGGGACGTACTGGACAAGCGTGCAGACGGGTGAGGCGGAGCACGGCCCGTTCGCGATCGCCTGTGGGGTCCAGTTCGACGATGCTCGCTGGTTCAGGGGGCGCGACACTCAGGTGCGCAAGCGTTCCACCTGCCCCGACACGTCGTGCTGCCGAACCGCGCCGCCAGCGCTGCGTGAACGGTGGGAGGGGAAGGCCTGGCCGAGCGCGCGCATGCACCAGCACGTGCTTGCCCCCCTGCCGACGGGCACCTTCCCCGGGGTCGACGACACCTCGATGTACGAGTTCCTGTCGAAGCACGCTCCCGAGGTGTAGGGCTGCGGCCAGCTGGTCTTTCCCGCGCACCGGCCCGCCGCACGCACAGGCCCGGCCCTCCCGGCTGCATCCCGACCCTCCAGGCTGCATCCCGGCCCGCCGACCGCCTCCCGGTCGGCCCGCGCACCGATTCCACCCCAAGTCATCCGTTCGCGCCCAAATGTCCCGGGCATTTGAGGTGGAATAGAAGATTTGGGGTGGAGGGAGCGGAGGGAGCGGAGGGAGCGAGTGCCAGCCGCGGGGAAAGCACCCGCCACGTCACGGCTCGGGCACGCGAAGGGCCGCGAAACCCCAGTGGGTCTCGCGGCCTTCAGCGCGACTCGCTACTCACACGAGCAGCAGCGCAAGCAGCAGCAGAACTTAGTCAGCGGCCGGGCGCGGGCGCGAAGCGAACTCCTCGAACACTGCGCGGGGCTCGGTGACTGCCTCGATGTTGACGATGTCACGGCCGAGGAAGAAGTGTCCAACCCAGCCGCCGAACACGCGCCACTTGCGCTCCCACGTGGGGATAGCGAGGCCGTGGTAGAAGCGGTGCGCGAGCCACGCGATGTAGCCCTTGAGCGTGAAGTTGCCCGAGCGGAACACACCGGTGTTCATGCCGAGGCCCGCGACTGCGCCCTGGTTCTTGTGGTTGTACTCAACGACGCCCTCACCGCGCAGCGTCGCGACGATGTTCTTCGCGAGCAGACGGCCCTGGCGCACGGCGTGCTGTGCGTTCGGAACGCAGAAGCCGCCGGGGCCGGGGGTCGAGGAGATGTCGGGAACCTGCGAGGTGTCACCCGCGGTCCATGCACCCTCGACGATCTCGCCCTCTTCGGTCGCGACGCGCAGCGACGGCGTGCCGACGACGTGTCCACGAGCACCGATCGGGAGGTCGGTTCCACGGAGGAACGGACGGGGCATGACGCCAGCGGTCCAGACGATGAGATCAGACTCGTACTTCTCGCCGGTCGACAGCTCGATGTTGCCGCCCTCAGCCGAAGACAGCTGCGTGTCGAGGTGAATGTTCACGCCGCGGCGGGTCTGGTCCTTGACGACCCAGTCAGCGAGCCCCTCGGTGACCTCGGGCATGATGCGGCCCATGGCCTCAACGAGGTGGAACTTCGTCTCGTCGAACGTGATCTCCGGGTAGCGGCGGAGCAGCGCGGTCGCGAACGAGCGCAGCTCAGCGACCGACTCGATGCCAGCGAAGCCGCCGCCGACGACGGTGACGGTGAGCAGGCGTGCGCGCTCAGCCGAGTCCTTCGGCAGCGACGCGGCGCGCTCGAAGTTGCCGACCATGCGGTCGCGGATCGCGACGGCCTCTTCGATGGTCTTCATGCCGATGGCGCGGTCAGCGATGCCCGGGATCGGGAAGGTGCGCGAGACCGAACCGGTCGTGATGACGATCTGGTCGTACTCGAAGTCGTACGCCTCGCCGGTATTCGGCGTGATCGTTGCGGTCTTGGTGGCGTGCGAGATGCCGGTCACCTTGCCCGCGACGTTCGCGGTCTTCTTGAGGTGACGGCGACGCGCCACAACCGCGTGGCGGGGCTCGATCGAGCCAGCAGCAACCTCGGGAAGGAACGGCAGGTATGCCATGTACGGAAGCGGGTCAACGATGGTGACCTCAGCCTCGCCGGCACGGAGAAGCTTCTCGAGCTTCCATGCGGTGTAGAAGCCGGCGTAGCCGCCGCCGACGATCAGAATCTTCTTCGCCACGAAGCGATCTCCTTGATGATCAAATATGCACGAAATGCAGTCTGCAAGGTGCGCCCGCTTGTTTGCGCGGGAAGCCAGCTGGGCAACGTTCGCCCAACCCAGACCACTTTACCTGCAAATTCCCTGCAGATCGTCACAAACAGCGCGAGGAGCCACTCAGGCCGACGAATATTCGCCTGCCGAGAGCAGATTCCGCAGTTACTGCGCTGTTACTCGTTCCAGTCAGAACGCTCAAGCGCAAGGTCACCGATCGGGTTCACCCCGGGGCCCGCCGCGAGCGAGTGCCCGATCAGCGCGTGCAGGCACTTCACGCGGGTCGGCATCCCACCCGCGCTGATCCCAGCAAGCTCGGGAACCTCCCCCACCGAATCGCGATCAGCAATGTACTGTTCGTGGGCGCGCTGGTACGCGGCTCGGAGATCCTCATCCTCGGCAAGCATCTCGTTGAACTCGACCATCATGCCCGCGGCCTCGAGACGCGAGGCCGCGGCGACGACCTCGGGGTGCGACAGGTAGTAGAACGTCGGGAACGGCGAACCGTCGGGCAGGCGGGGCGAGGTCGCAACGACCGTCGGGCTGCCATCGGCGGCACGGGCAGCGATGCCGACAACGCCGCGCGCCTCGCGTCCGAGCTGCTCGCTCACCGCCGCGATGTCTGCTGCGGTCGGTTCGGGGAATGGGGGCCGGCTCACTTGCTGCTCCTTGAGGCTTCGTCTTCAGATGGGGTGTCGGGCACCGCGGTGCCCGAGGCGATCACGGACCCGAGGAGGTCTTTCGCCCAGTTGCGTTCAACGCGCGTCAGGTCGGCGCTCGTCTCCTCCTGCGACTCGACCGGCAGAACAACATCGGAGATGATGCTGAGCTGCGTCTCGCCAGGAAGCACGTACGAGAGGCGGTCGCGTGCCTGGGCGCGCACGTACGACGGATCCTTCCACCGCGTTCGCTCGGCGTCGATCTCCTCGACGGCCTCACGGTGCTGACGCACGCTCTCCCGCAGCTGCGCGATCTCGCGCTGCTGCTGCACGAACGTCGAGATGTTCGGGCTGAGGATCAGCGCCCCGGCAATCACCGAGACGACCACGACGACGGTGAAGACACTGAAGCGCAGACTTGCGACCCACGCCGCAATGTCTGCGCCCCAGTTCTTCACCGTGTACTCCTCAGGTCAGGCGAGAGGTTACGCCTGGAAACGCGGGAACGCGCCGCGCCCCGCGTAGCGAGCTGCGTCGCCGAGCTCTTCCTCGATGCGGAGGAGCTGGTTGTACTTCGCGACGCGGTCCGAACGCGCGGGGGCGCCGGTCTTGATCTGGCCGCAGTCGGTCGCGACGGCGAGGTCGGCGATCGTGACGTCCTCGGTCTCGCCCGAGCGGTGCGACATGACGGCGGTGTAGCCCGAGCGCTGCGCAAGCTGCACGGCATCGAAAGTCTCGGTCAGCGTACCGATCTGGTTGACCTTTACGAGCAGCGAGTTCGCGACACCCTTCGCGATGCCGTCGGCAAGGCGCTCGGGGTTCGTGACGAACAGGTCGTCGCCGACGAGCTGCACGCGGTCGCCAACGCGGTCGGTGAGCTCCTTCCAGCCGTCCCAGTCTGCCTCGTCGAGGGGATCCTCAATCGAGACGAGCGGGTACCGGTCGAGCAGGTCCGCGTAGTAGTCGGCCATCTCGGCCGCGGTGCGATCCTTGCCCTCGAACTTGTAGACACCGTTCTCGTAGAACTCCGACGACGCGACGTCGAGCGCGACAGCGACATCCTTGCCCGGCTCGAGCCCGGCGCGCTTGATCGCCTCGACGATGAGGTCGAGGGCAGCGGCGTTGTTCTCAAGGTTCGGCGCGAAGCCGCCCTCGTCACCGAGGCCGGTCGAGAGACCCTTCTCGTTGAGCAGCGCCTTCAGCGCGTGGTAGACCTCGACGCCCCAGCGGAGGCCCTCCGAGAAGCTCTCGGCGCCGAGCGGCACCGCCATGAACTCCTGGATGTCGACGTCGGTGTCGGCGTGCGCGCCACCGTTGATGATGTTCATGAGCGGCACGGGAAGCGTGCACGCCGTTGGGCCGCCGAGGTAGCGGTAGAGCGGCAGCTCGGCCGACGCGGCAGCGGCGTGCGCGACGGCGAGGCTCACGCCAAGGATCGAGTTCGCGCCGAGACGCGACTTGTTGTCGGTCCCGTCGATCTCGCGCAGCACGGTGTCGATGATGCGCTGATCGTCGGCGGCGAAGCCCTCGATCGCGGGCGCAAGCTCGTCGAACACGGCGTCGACGGCCTTGAGCACGCCCTTACCGAGGTAGCGATCCTTGTCACCGTCGCGCAGTTCGTACGCCTCGTATGCACCGGTCGAGGCGCCCGAGGGCACTGCCGCGCGCCCGACCGAGTCGTCGGTCAGGCCGATCTCGACCTCAACGGTCGGGTTTCCGCGCGAATCAAGAATCTCGCGTGCGATCACCGCGTCGATAAATGCCACAGTCTGCTCCTTGTGGTGGAAGTCATGAGACGCGTGTTCCGCGCCTCCTCTCAGTGTAGAGGGTGCGGGGCTCATCGCCCCTGGGATCAGGCCATTACTCGCCGAGTTCGCGCCATGACAAGAGGGCTGCGTCGCGGTCGCCAGGGCGCACGCTCGCGAACCGCTGGAAGCCCTCGCTCTCGAGCCTGGCGAGCAGCGTTTTCATGTTCTTTTGGCGCTTCTCGAGGCGCACGCGCAGGCCGTCAGCGACGAGCGCGCGCTTGAGCACCATGAGGTCCTCGAGCGGGGTGTCGGTGTCGGCGACGAGGGCGACCGACGCGGGGCCCGAGCTGGTGTCGAGCTCGATGAGGTCGACGACGCGCTCGAAGCCGATCGAGAAGCCAACGGCGGGCACATCCTGGCCGAGGAAGCGGCCGATCATGCCGTCGTAGCGGCCGCCGCCGCCGACGGAGGATCCGGATCCCGGGTGCGCAATCTCGAAGATCGTGCCGGTGTAGTAGCCCATGCCGCGCACGAGGGTCGGATCGAAGCGGATCTCGACGCCTTCGGGGAGGCCGCCGTCGAGTGCCTCGCCGAGCGTGACGAGGCTCGTGACCCCCTCCTCGGCAGCGCCTGCGGGCAGCACCGCGGCGATCGCCTCGCGCGTGACCGGGATGCCCGCGGCGAGCGCCTGGTCGACGCCCTCAAGGATGCCGCGCATCGCCGCGGCGGCTGCCTCGTTCGTCTCCGCGAGCTCGGCCGTGACGCCGTCGACGCCGATCTTGTCGAGCTTGTCGATGGTGATGAGGGCGCCGGCCTGTTCCTCTGGCGCGAAGCCGCAGTGGTCAAGCAGGCCGAACAGGATGCGCCTGTCATTGACGCGAATTACGCAGTCCTTCAGACCGAGCTGCGCGAGCACCTGCGATGTCGCGGTGATGAGCTCGATCTCGGCGATCACGCCGGACTCGCCAATAATGTCGATGTCGGCCTGCACAAACTGCCGGTAGCGCCCCTTCTGCGGGCGCTCGGCCCGCCAGACCGGGGCGATCTGGATTGACCGGAACACCGGCGGCAGCTCTGCGCGGTGCGAGGCGTAGAAGCGCGCGAGCGGCACGGTGAGGTCGAAGCGCAGGCCAAGGTCTGCGAGCTGTTCCGGGTCGCCCGACTCAGCGGCTGCGGCGAGCGCCTCGGGCTTGATCCCGCGCTTCAGGATCGAGAAGCTCAGCTTCTCGTTATCCCCGCCGAGGCCCGAGTGGAGGCGCGCGTGGTCTTCAACGACCGGCGTCTCGATCTCGTCAAAGCCGTGCGAGCGGTAGACGCCGCGGATAATGCCGAGGGCGTGCTCGCGGCGGGCTTTGTCGGCTGGCAGAAAGTCGCGCATGCCGCGCGGCGGGTTCACTGGGTTAGCCATGTCTCCCATTCTTCCATGCCCGGCGGGGGCGGCAGGCCCGCCAGGTGGCAGGCCCGCCGCGTGGCTAGCTCGGGCCGCGCGGAACTCTCTCTCCGTTTTGACGTAGTTGCGCACGCCCGAAGTACGTGAAAACGGAGAGAAAGTCAGGCAACAACAGCAGTGCCCCCGACACACCGCGTCGGGGGCACTTCCGCATTGTCGGTGAGTGGTTAGTGGTTCACTGGCGGCTCAGCACCGTACCCGGTGAGCGAGCGCACCTCCATCTCGGCCGCCAGCTTTGTCGATTCAACGGTCTTGTCTGTGACGGTTCCGAGCCAGGCGAGGAAGAACCCGACAGGGATCGACACGATGCCCGGGTTCGCGAGCGGGAAGATCGCGAAGTCGATGTTCTCCCCAAGCATCGATGTCGGTGCGCCAGACATCACGGGCGACAGGGTGATGAGCCCAACGGCGGTCACGAGCCCGCCGATCATCGACCAGACAGCGCCGCGGGTCGTGAACCGCTTCCAGAACAGCGAGAAGAGGATCGTCGGGAGGTTGGCCGACGCCGCCACAGCGAACGCGAGAGCAACGAGGAACGCAACGTTTTGCCCCTGCACACCGATCCCGCCAGCGATGGCGACGACGCCGATCACGAGGGTCGTGATACGGGCGACCTTGACCTCCTGCTTCGGTGTCACGTTGCCCTTCTTGATGACGCTCGAGTAGATGTCGTGCGCGAACGAGGCGGAGGCCGTGATCGTGAGGCCAGCGACGACCGCGAGGATCGTCGCGAAGGCGACCGCCGAGATGAAGCCGAGCAGCAGTGGGCCCCCGAGCTCTGCTGCGAGCAGCGGTGCCGCAGAGTTCACGCCGCCGGGTGCCGACTTGATCGTCTCTGGGCCAACGAAGGCCGCCGCGCCGTACCCGAGCACGAGGGTGAACAGGTAGAAGATACCGATGAGCCAGATCGCCCACACGACAGACCTGCGAGCCTCGCGCGCCGTCGGCACGGTGTAGAACCGCATGAGCACGTGCGGCAGGCCGGCAGTGCCGAGCACGAGCGCGAGCGCGAGTGACACGAAGTCGAGCGGCATCGCGCCGTACTGGATGCCGGGGGCGAGGATCGCGTCGCCGTTCGTGTTCTCCGGGTTGTTCACGGCCGCCTCGAGCACCGCCGCGAAGTTGAAGCCCTTGAGCGCAAGCACCCACACCGTCATGGCGCCCGCGCCGAGGATGAGCAGCGCGGCCTTGATGATCTGCACCCACGTGGTGCCCTTCATGCCGCCGATGAGTACGTAGAGGATCATCACGACGCCGACGACGGCGACGACGACCGACTGGCCGATCTTGTCGTCGATGCCGAGCAGCAGCGAGACGAGCCCACCAGCGCCCGCCATCTGAGCGAGCAGGTAGAAGAAGGTCACGGCGAGAGTTGTGAGGGCCGCAGCCATGCGCACGGGGCGCTGCTTGAGGCGGAACGACAGCACGTCGGCCATCGTGAACTTCGCGGTGTTGCGCATGAGCTCGGCGACGAGCAGCAGCGCGACGAGCCACGCGACGAGGAACCCGATGGAGTAGAGAAACCCGTCGTAGCCGTTGATGGCGATTGCGCCGCAGATGCCGAGGAACGACGCCGCTGAGAGGTAGTCGCCCGCGATTGCGAGCCCGTTCTGCCTGCCGGTGAAGGATCGGCCGCCCGCGTAGAAGTCAGCGGCCGTCTTCGTGTTGCGGCTCGCACGGATCACGATCACCATGGTGACCGCGACGAACGCGCCGAAGATTGAGATGTTGAGCGTCGGGTTCTGCGCCGCCGAGGTCTCAAAGGTAAACATCTGGGCCGCGAGCGGCCCCGCCAGTACGAGTCCGCTCATCGGGCAGCCCCTTCCGCCTCGCGAGCAAGGTCTTCGAGATCGGCGCGCAGCGCCTCCGTGCGCGGGTCAATGCGCTTGTTGGCAAACATCACGTACGCGGTCGTAATCGCAAAGGTCGTCACGAACTGCAGCAGCCCGAGCCAGATGGCAACGTTGAGGCCGAGGAAAGGCCGGGCCATGAACTCGTGCGCGAACGCGCCGAGCAGCACGTAGAGCAAGAACCAGGCGAGGAACGCGGCGGTCAGCGGGAAAACGAAGCTGCGAAGCCTCCGTTTGAGCTCCTGGAACTCCGGGCTTGCTTGAAATTTCTCGTAGTCAATCGGGGCGGCTTCCGCCGCCTCCTGCACGGGAACGTCTTCGGACATCTGGGCCTCCTTGCCCTGTCTCGTCGAACTCAGGGAGCCAAGGCCCGCTCGTGGCGGGTTCTCGTCTCCTCTGACGACCGCGGCGCTGCGGTCTGTTCACGATGCTAGAAATCATGGTTAGCATGTAGTACCCCCGAAAGTTGGGAGTGCCAATGGTGCCACCTATGACCGTGACCAAGCAGCGTATCCTCCAGGACGCAGTCACGGAGTTCTCTCGAGCCACCGGTTTCACGCTCGCCTTCGGCGGGTACGAGGCCGATGGCGTCACGACCGTGACCGCGCTCTCCGGGACCGAGGGCGCGAGCCTGCAGGGCCTCAGAGTCGCGAACTGGCGCGGCCTCGGCGGCAAGGCCATGATCGAGTTGCGGCCGCGGTTCACCCGCGACTACATGTCGTCGCAGAGCATCAGCCATGACTACGACCTCGAGATCGGTGCCGAACGCATCGTGATGCTCGTTGCCGTTCCCGTGATCGTCGACGGCGTCACCCGCGCCGTGCTCTATGGCGGCACGCGGGGCGAGTCGGCGCCCGACGCGACCTTCATGCAGGCCGCAGCTGGTGTGAGCGAGGAGCTCGCGCGGGTCATCCGAGCGGAGGATCAGGCGCACGCGCACGCGCGGCGGCCGGTCGAGCCCGCTGAGCTGCCGGGCAACGTGCTCGAGGAGCTGCGGAGCAGCCACGCCGAGATCCGCAGGATCGCCTCGGAGACCACTGACCCCGTCGCCCGCGAGCGGCTCGCCGCCATCGAGCAGCGGCTCGCAGGGATCGGGCGGCCGGCAGCCGCCCCCGCCGAGCTACACCTCACGACGCGCGAGATCGATGTGCTCTGCCAGGCGGCGCTCGGCGGCACGAACGCGAGCATCGGTGAGGCGCTCGGCATCGCGGAGAGCACGGTCAAGAGCTATCTCAAGACCGCGATGGGCAAGCTCGAAGCGCCAACCAGGCACGCGGCGGTGACCGCAGCGCGCGGCTTCGGGCTCATCCCATAGCTCCGCTCGCCCGCGTCGCGCTATGATTGTGTGACAAACGCCATTGGTTTGTGGGGAAACCGTGCCGAGGCTACGAGATCTGGAGCTCTGCAACCCCCAATGTCCACCATTCAGTTTGACCACCAGGTCGCAACGAGCCTTATGAATGACCTCGGCTGGTTTGCAACTGTCCTCATCGACCAGGGCGCTCATCGGCGAGGGGCCATGAATACTGCCTTGCTCGACGCGAAAGGCCCATACTCAGACCTTCTCGTAGACGCTTGCATGATTGAGTCAGAAGATCGCGGGAGGTTTCGGGGCAAGATCGCTGACCTGCAACCCGAGATTGCCACTGCGTCGCAGAAGGCGCGGGAAGAGGAAGAGCGGCTCCGCGAGGTTGCCGTGTGGGAAGCCGGCGCGGCGCTCCGCCAGCTCGCCCTGTCGCCCACCTCTCCGGTGCCGATGGTGCAGCAGGGCCCACAGCCGTCGTACTACCCGATAGCCCCGCCGCCGCTACGCATTGCCTTTCAGGCGCGCGGCCGCCCGCGCGGGCGTCAGGGCAGCGGAGACGGATCGGCAGTGTGCTCGGCAGACCCGGGGAAGCTCAGGGAGTTCGTCAGGCAGTCGAAGGCGATGGACCTTGCACTGCACAGTGACTTCTCGCGCCTGCGCGACTCGGTAACCAAGTTTCAGCAGTCGTGCGGTTGGGCTCCGCTTGAGGCCGCGGGAGCCCTCGCAGCGTTCGAGCGCTACCTCACCGAGAACGAGGAGACCGCGGCGTGGGTGAGCCGCGTTGCCACCGCGTTCCAAAATGCCGGTGGGGGCGAACTCACTACCCGCGTGCTCGACCTCGCCACAGCGACAGCGATGCCAACGCCCGCGTCACTGCTCGAACTCACGGACGAAGAGCTCCTCGCGCTCGCGGCCGCGGGCTTCCCCGGGGTCACCGTTGACGTCGTCGAGAACTGGTGGGCAGGGCTCCGAGAGGCGGATCGCGAGGCACTGACAACGGCGGCTGCGGTGCTCATCGGAAACCTCGCAGGCATCCCGATCGCCACGCGCACGGCGACCAACGCGCTGCGCGCGGCAGAGCTCGCGGAGGTCAAGGGCATCTCAAAGGCCGAGCGGACGTATTGGCTGGAGGTCGCGAGCGGCGAGCGCTCGCTCGTGCTGTGTCTGCCCGAGTTCGAGCGCATGATCGAGATGTTCGGCACGATCGGGCCGAACACGACGCACGCGATCACGTATCTTCCCGGCACCGGGATCACGATGGGCGATCTGTTCAAGGAAGGTCCGCAGCAGGTCCCGAAGTACCTGGCAGACCACAGCGATGGCAAGGGCGTCACCTTCGTTTACATGGACCGGCCGTGGATTACCTGGACCGGCGAGCGGCGCAATACGAACCCCTGGTACCTCGCGAAAGTCGGGGCGGCGCTCGGGGGCTTCCAGCGCGACGTCATCGGCCGCGACCCGGTGCTCGCGAACGCGACCACGGTTGTCGGCGGGCACAGCGCGGGCTTCACGCCCGTCACGTGGCCGACGGTACAAGCCGACATCGTCTTTTCGCTCGCGGGGTCGTACAGCTTCGGCGCGAAGTTCGAGCGGCCGCCATCGATGACGAAGTATCTGAGCTATGGCTACGACAACGACCCCATCGCCTACATCGGCAAGGTTCCGGGCCTCGACTCACCGACGTCTCCAGACAGCACCTACGACAAGAACGTCTACAGCGGCGAAGGCATGAGCGGCATCGACGCCCACAACCTGACCGCAACTGACGCGGAACAAAACTTGCCACTGCTCGATGATCTCGTGCAGGAGCTTTTCCCAACCGAGGAGGGGTAGGCAATGCGCCACAGATTACACATGCTTGCACTCATTGGAGGCATCGCTACGCTGGCTCTGTCGGGCTGCTCAGGGAGCCCGAAGGAGAGCTACGTTGCCCCCGCAAGTACGCTCACAGAGGCGCCGCCCTTCATGGAGGAGGTCGTGGAGGAGCTCGTCAGTTACATCCCCCCAGAGCACATCGAAGAGAGCTGGTACCACCCGGAGAAAGATCAGACCCGCTCCACGATGTTTTGCAGCGCTGACCTCGACGGCGTCTCCGACTACATCAGAATCACCCGGGGGGGATTGATGTGGGCTGACGACACCGTCGACGTTGTAGAGGTTGCCAAGCAGATCGAGGCGGACTACTCTGCCAAGCCCGGGTGGATCGTCACCCGCCCCGAAGAAGGCTACTCGGGCCCCGAGATCACCGTCCGCTCCCCCGAGCATTACATATTCAACGTCAACATCGACGCTGAAACCGGCTACTTCGCAATCGGAGCGTGGTCCCCGTGCTTCCCCAAGCCTCCAGAGCATCGCACTATCCACAAGTATTGAACTTCCAGCGCTCCCCAAATGCCGACATTCGTCAACGCAGCCACCCCGAGGAAGCTGCACACACGCAGCAGAGCTCAAGGGTTTCTGCTCGTTGGAGCACTCGCTACGCTGGCTCTGTCGGGCTGCTCAGGGAGCCCACAAGAGGGCTACGTTGCCCCCGCGAGTACTCTCACAGAAGCGCCGCCCTTCATGGAAGAGGTCGTGGAAGAGCTCGTCAGTTACATCCCCCCAGAGCACATCGAAGAGAGCTGGTACCACCCGGAGAAAGATCAGACCCGCTCCACGATGTTTTGCAGCGCCGACCTCGACGGCGTCTCCGACTACATCACAATCACCCGAGGCGGATTGATGTGGGCTGACGACACCGTCGACGTCGTGGAGGTTGCCAAGCAGATCGAGGCGGACTACTCCGCCAAGCCCGGGTGGATCGTCACCCGCCCCAAGGTAGGCTACTCGGGCCCCGAGATCACCCTGCATTCCCCAGGCGAGTACATGTTCAACGTCAACATCGACGCAGAGACTGGCTACTTCGCAATCGGAGGCTGGTCCCCGTGCTTCCCCGCACCCCCAGAGCACAGCGGAATCGACAGGTACTAGCCCAGGCAGGCACTGCGCACCAGCGCACCCGCCCGCCCGAGCGGCGTCAGTCGGCCGTCACGCGCGCTGCGAGCCTGTCGCTCGCGAGGCGCAACGCGCGATCCGGATCGACCCCCGCCGCGTTCGCGCGAATGACGAGCGCGAGCATCGCGTCCCCGATCCCGACCTCGGCGATCGCCGCCTCCTGCGGCCCGATCGCCACCGACAGCGGGTCCACAGCCGATCGCTCGGCGGCGGCCGGGTCAACGAGCCCGGCCCGCTTCAGCCGCTCGACGACCTTCGCGGCCCGCGCGAGCGTCGGCATGCCCGCGGGAACGCCATCGAGCGGTGCGCGTGAGCCGCGCTGCTCCCCCGCGGCGTCCTCCTTCAGCCGCTCCCACTCGGCGTTGAGCTCTTCAACCGACATGTACCCCCGGTCGCCGAACACGTGCGGGTGTCGCGCAATCAGCTTCTCGTTGAGCGCCCGCGCGACGGTATCGAGGTCGTAGCTCTCGCCGTCACGCTCGGCAATCGCAGCGTGAAACAGCACCTGGTACAGCACGTCACCGAGCTCGCCGCGCACCTCGTCGGCCGGGAGCTCGCGCTCGAGCGCGTCGATGAATTCGAAGGTTTCCTCGATGAGAAACGGCACGAGCGTCTCGTGGGTTTGAGCGGCGTGCCACGCGCAGCCCCCCTCTCCGACGAGGCGGCGCACGGTCGCCACGACCTCCCCCACCGCGTCCGTCGCGGCCATTGGTTTGGGTCTGTCAGCGCCAGCATCCATGAGTGAGAGCCTAACGCGTCGGGCTGACCCGCGGGTGCACGCCAGCTGTGTTCCGCGGGGCCGGGCACAATCTCAGCGGACCGTGACCCCGCACGGTTAGGCTCGATCGCATGAGCAACGTGACCCCGAAACTCCTGGCCACACTGGGTGCCGTCGCCCTTGCCTCCGCGCTCACCGGTTGCGTGTCATTCTCTGCGGCGCTCCCCGGCGATCTCCCCTCACCCGAGGCATCGAACCGGATCGGGCCCGAGGGCTGCGGCG
The DNA here is from genome assembly GCF_006716085.1 of Leucobacter komagatae. NCBI lineage: Bacteria > Bacillati > Actinomycetota > Actinomycetes > Micrococcales > Microbacteriaceae > Leucobacter > Leucobacter komagatae. The sequence continues at coordinate 1,385,667 of NZ_VFON01000001.1, forward strand.
TAGCCGGCGACAAGGTCGAGGCCCTCGTGAACGACGTGCTCGCCGAGCTCGACACGGTGCAGGAGACGGCGCTCGCAGGCGAGCTGCCAGACCTCACCGCGCTGCTCGCGCCCTTCCAAACCGACGTCGCGTCGTTGACCGAGGGCGTGACCGACCCAGAGCTGCTCGCGGCGCTTACCGAGGTGCAGACAGGCTTCGCGGGGTTCGCCGATATCCCCGCACCGCAAAATGTGCTCGAGGCCGCCGGCTACGTACAGGAGTTCGGGGCGCAGGTGCAGGAGCTCCGCGACAGCGGTGCAGCGCTCCAGGAGCTCTGCACCGCCAAGTAGCCGCGGTCGCTAGCTGGTCGCCGGCGCGGCCGCAGCGGGACCAGGATCGGGTTCGAGCAGCGTCGCCACCACCGTCGACGTCCACTTCACAATGTCGCCGTCGTCGGGGGTCGACCGCTGGCCGACGCCCGCGAGCGGGCTCCGCGCGCTCGCGGTGCCGCCCGGGAGCGGGATCTGCAGCGTCTTCGTGGACTCCGTGTACTTGCCGCCCGGGTACATGCGCGTCATGCGCATGCGCCGTGAATCGAGCAGCGTGACGGGTTCGAGCCTGAGCGTCGGGCCGAGCGCGACAACTTTCGTGAGGCCGAGGATCGACGCTCGGCGGCGCAGCGCCGAAACCGCGGCGAGGCGCGCGACCTCCGCCGGCGGCTCGCCGTAGCGGTCCGTGAGTTCCTCGAGCACGAGTTCGACGTTCTCGGCCGGCGCCTGCGGGTGCGAGGCCGCGGAGAACTTCTGGTAGGCCTCGAGCCTGAGCCGCTCGCTCTCGACGTAGTCCTCGGGGATGTGCGCGTCGACGGGAAGCTCGAGAATGAGCTCGGTGGTCGTCTGCACGTCCTCACCCTTGAACGTGTTCACCGCCTCGCCGATCATGCGAAGGTAGAGGTCGAAGCCAACCCCGGCGATGTGGCCCGATTGCTCACCGCCGAGCAGGTTGCCCGCGCCGCGAAGCTCGAGGTCCTTCAGCGCGACCTGCATGCCCGAGCCCAGCTCGTTGTTCGCGGCAAGGGTCTCCAGCCGCTCGTTCGCGTGCTCGGTGAGGGGCTTGTCGGGGTCGTACAGGAAGTACGCGTATGCGCGCTCGCGGCTGCGCCCGACGCGGCCTCGCAGCTGGTGGAGCTGGCTGAGGCCATACTTGTCAGCCTGGTCGATGATGATCGTGTTCGCGTTGGCGATGTCGAGGCCGGTCTCGATGATCGTCGTCGAGACGAGCACATCGAACTTACGCTCCCAGAAATCCTGCACGACCTGCTCGAGCTGGTGCTCAGAGAGCTTGCCGTGGGCGACGGCGACGCGCGCCTCGGGCACAAGCTCTGCGATCTTCGCCGCCGTGCGGCCAATCGAGCTCACGCGGTTGTGCACGAAGAACACCTGCCCCTCGCGGAGCAGCTCGCGGCGGATCGCCGCCGAGATCTGCCGGTCGCTGCGCGGCCCGACGAAGGTGAGGATCGGGTGCCGATCTTCCGGCGGTGTCGCGAGCGTCGACATTTCGCGGATGCCGGTGACGGCCATTTCGAGCGTGCGCGGGATCGGGGTCGCGCTCATCGCGAGGATGTCGACGCCCGTCTTGAGCTTCTTCAGGCTGTCCTTGTGCTCGACGCCGAAGCGCTGCTCCTCGTCGATGATGAGGAGGCCGAGATCCTTGTAGATCACGCTGTCGGCGAGGAGCCGGTGCGTGCCAATGACGACGTCGACGGTGCCGGCGGCGAGGCCCTCAAGCGTCTCTTTTGCCTCCTTGTCGGTCTGGAACCGGCTGAGCGCGCGCAACTGCACCGGGAACCCGGCGAAGCGGTTCTGGAAGGTCTCGAAGTGCTGGTTCGCGAGCAGCGTCGTGGGCACGAGCATCGCGACCTGCTTGCCGTCCTGCACCGCCTTGAACGCCGCGCGCACCGCGACCTCAGTCTTGCCGAACCCGACGTCACCGGCGAGCAGCCGGTCCATCGGCACGGGGCGCTCCATGTCGCGCTTCACCTCGTCAATGGTGGTGAGCTGGTCGAGCGTCTCGGCGTACGGGAATGCCTCCTCGAGCTCGCGCTGCCACGGGGTGTCCGTGGAGAACGCGTGACCGGGCGACGCCATGCGTGCCGAGTACAGCTTCACGAGCTCGACGGCGATGTCACGGACGGCCTTGCGGGCCTTCTTCTTCGCGCCTTCCCAGTCGCTGCCGCCCATCTTTGAAAGCGCGGGCGCCTCGCCGCCGACGTACCGCGAGAGCTGGTCGAGCTGGTCGGTCGGCACGTACAGCTTGTCCTTCGGCATGCCGCGCTTCGTCGAGGCGTACTCGATAACGAGGTACTCGCGCAGCGCCTTCCCGGCGTCGCGCCCGATACCGGTGGGAACCATGCGCTGGGTGAGCTCGACGAACTGGCCAATGCCGTGCGTCTCGTGCACCACGTGGTCGCCGGCGACGAGCTTCAGCGGGTCGACGACGTTCTTGCCGCGCCGACGCGCAAGCTTCTGCCCGGTCTGCCCCTGCGCGGTGACCGTGCGGCCGAAGAATTCGGCCTCGGTCTCGAGCAGCAGCTTGGCTTCCTCGTTCTCAAAGCCCTGCCATGCGATGCCCGTGACGAGGTAGATGACCCCGTGTTCGAGCTCAGCCGGAAGCTCCTCGACAATGCGGGCCGCGGCGCCCGTCTCTAAGAGCAGGTCGCGGGCGCGCTCGACGAGCCCGACGCCCTGAGCGGTGACGATCGCGCGCCACCCGTCCGCAAGCCTGCGGCTCAGGTGCACGAGCGCCTGGGCCGTCGCGTCGCTGTCCGTCGCCGACCGGCGAACCGGTCCGCCCTGCACCGTGATGATCGCGTCGTCGACGCCGTCGATCACGGTGAGGCCGCGCGGCTCATCGCCGCCCTCGGCGTCGTTCGGGCCAGTTGAGCTCACCGCGCCGTCCAGATCTTCAGCGTCGCGCACGAAGCCCGTCAGGCTCCACCACGGGCGATCATGCGACGCGCGCCGAAGCTCGGCGACCGTGAGCATGCCGCTGTCGCCGGTCGGCACGGGCGTCTCAGCGCCGACGGTCGCCGCGTGCCAGGCCGCCTCAAGGAACTCTCGGTTCGTCTCGGCAAGGCTCACCGCACGACCGGAGACCCGCTCGGGCGACACGACGAGCACGGCGCCGCCGTCGGGCAGCAGCCCGGTGAGTGGCGCGAGCCCTGGCACGAGCTGCGGCAGCAGGCTCTCCATGCCCTCGACCGCGATCCCCTCGGTCATCTTCTCGAGCATCGTCGACAGCGCCGGGAACTTCGGCAGCAGCTCGGCGGCGCGGGCACGCACCTCGTCGGTGAGCAGCAGCTCGCGCGCCGGCCACAGTTCGAGGAGCTCGACGGGGTCGCCGGCGCTGCGCTGGTCGGACACCGAGAACCTGCGGATCTGATCGACCTCGTCGCCGAAGAAGTCGACGCGCATCGCCTGCTCGGCCGCGGGCGGGAAAACGTCGAGGATGCCGCCGCGCACGGCGAACTCGCCGCGCCTGGTCACCATGTCGACGCGCGTGTAGGCGAAGTCGACGAGCTTGCGCGAGAGCGATTCGAGGCCGGTCTCTGCGCCGCCGATCCGCGGTTCCTCGCCAGCGCGGAGCACGACGGGCTCGGCGAGCGCGGCGTGTGGCGACACGGGCTGCAGCGCCGCGCGGACCGAGGCGACCATGACGAGCGGCCCGGCCTCGGACTGCGCTGAGTCGTCGCGGTAATCCCGGAGCATCCGCAGCGCCTCGGCGCGGCGCCCGACGGTCTCAGCGCTCGGGCTCAGCCGCTCGTGCGGCAGCGTCTCCCATGCCGGGAACTCGGTGGTGCGCGCCTCAGGGATGAGCGACGCAATCGCTTGGCGGATCGCATCAGCCTCGCGGCTCGTCGCGGCGATAAGGAGGTACGCCCCGCGATCCCCCGCCTTTCGGCGCCGATGGATCAGGCCGGCGATGAGAGGTGCGCGCAGCCCGTCAGAGACCGAGAACTCGGCGTCGGTGCCCGCGGCGTCGAGGGCTCGCGCGAACGAGGGCGCGCCCTCGAGCAGCCCGTCAAGCCCGCGGAGGCTCATCGTGCGCCCCCGTGGAATCGCTGCTGCGTCGCGGTGAGCCCGTCTGTCACGAGCATCTCGCTCGCATCTGCCGCATCTTCGAGCAGCACGGCGAGCGTGTCGCGCTCACCGGAAGCGAACGGTTTCAGCACGAAGTCGGCCGGATCCTGCTGGCCTGGCGGGCGCCCGATCCCGATGCGCACGCGCAAAAACTCGGGGGTGCCGAGCGCCTTAGCGATGTCTCGGAGGCCGTTATGGCCGCCGTGGCCACCGCCCTGCTTGAGCTTCAGCGAATCGAACGGGAGGTCGAGCTCATCGTGGAGCACGATCACGCGTTCGGGCTCGACGCCGAAGTACTTTGCGAGCGCCGACACCGGGCCGCCCGACGTGTTCATGTACCCGTTGGACTTCGCGAGGATGAGCTTCGGCCCGCCGGGCACAAGCCGGCCCTCGGCGACGCGCGAGTTCGTCTTGTGGGGCGAGAACTTCGCACCCATGCGGCCCGCCAGCACGTCGAGCGCCATCTGGCCGACGTTGTGCCGAGTCGCCTCGTACTTAGGCCCGGGGTTGCCCAGGCCAACGACCAGCCAACTATCACTCGCCACGGTCTCAACGTCCTTTTTCTTTCGCAGGCCAAACACCCTCTAAGCCTATGCGCCGTCGGGCCGCCGAGAGTGCGAAATTGCTCTCGGCTGAATGGTTTGTCTAGACACACGAAACCCGCCGGGCGGTGAGCCACCGCCCGGCGGGTTTCGTGAAGTACCTGAGGGTTACTCGGCAGCTGCTTCCTCTGCCGCCTCTGCGGCCTCCTCGTCCGCGCCAGCGCCGCGGGGAACGACAACCTGCACAACGAGGTGGTCGGCGTCGTCGAGGAGCTCGGCGCCCTTGGGGAGCTCGAGATCGCCGGCGAGAATCTGGGTGCCCTCTTCCGCGCCCTCGATGTCAACGACAACCGAGTCGGGGATCGAGGTTGCAGGAACGAGCAGGCGTGCCGTGTTCAGGTCCTGCAGCGAGGTGGTGCCCGAGAACGAGGTGCCGGTGACGTGGATCGGAACCTCGACCTCGACCTTCTCGCCCTTCTTCACGATGAGCATGTCGACGTGCTCGATGATCTGGCGTACGGGATCCTTCTGCACGTCCTTGACGAGCACGAGCTCCGACTTACCCTCGATGTCGAGCTCGATGAGCGCGTTCGCCTGGCGAACGATGAGGCTCAGCGGGTGGGTCTCAACCGTGATGTGCTTGGGGTCGGTGCCGTGGCCGTAGACAACGACGGGGGTCTTGCCTGCAGCGCGGAGCTTGCGGGCCGCACCCTTACCGAAGTTATCGCGGGTGGTTGCTTCGAGCTTGTTCTCTACGCTCATGATGATTCTCCTTGCGGGCTCTCGCCCCGTGTCGGGCGGGTTTCCCCGCCGGCGTGGTGTCTCGCACTTATAACGTGCGACGCAGCGATGCCCCGATGTGGGGAGGTCGTTCCGCGTCGATAACGGGCGTTTCCGCCCCTCGCCGAAGTACAGCCACTAATCCTACACGAACCGGGCCACGTCTACGACCCGAGCGTCGCGATTGCCTGCCCGATTTCCGTGTCGCCGTCGAGCAAGTCGAAGGCGACACTGCCGAGTTCGGGGCGCGCCACCACCTCGGCGAGCACCTGTGCGACGTTGTCGCGGCTCACCGGCCCACGGTCGAGCTGGGAGCTCACGGTCACGCGGCCGCTCCCTTCTTCGTTTGTCAGGGTGCCGGGGCGCACGATCACCCAGTCGAGCCCGCTGGCTTCGAGGGCGAGATCGGCCGCGTACTTCGCGCGCTGGTATGCGGCGAAATCAACGCCCATGGACTCCGGCGGCGCGGTCGCAACCCCGATGTATGAGATCTGTACAACCCGCGCGCCGAGCTCAGCGGCGGCCGCCATTGTCGTGAGCGCGCCTTGATAGTCGACGGTTTCCTTGCGCTCGGGGCCAGACCCCGGACCGGCGCCAGCTGCGAACACGAGCGTGTCTGCGGCGCCGAGCGCACGAGCGAGCTCGTCGCCGGAGGATCGCTCGAGGTCGAACACCACGGGCTCTCCCCCCGCTCGTTCGACGTCGGCCGCGTGGTTGGGGTTCCGAATAGCGCTGAGCACCCGGTGGCCGGCTGCGCTCAAGAGCGCGGTTGCTTTGAGGGCGATCTGCCCATGCCCGCCGATCATGCCGACGGTGAAATTTGGGGGAAACTCGTTCACTGGTGACTCCTTTGCGACTATTCGGTTTGAGCGCCGGTGAGCTGCACGGTGTCGGCGCCATACGCCTCGACGAGCGCGTCGGCGTCGACGAGCGCCCCGATGCCCGGGCTGCCCGCGCCAACGACGACGGTCTGCCCGCGCAGACCCTCATCCACGATGACAGGCCAGGCTGTGCTTGACCCGAGCGGCGTGATTGTGCCGCGCTTGTAGCCCGTTGCGGCGTAGGCAGCGTCGGCGTCGGGCAGCGATAGCCGGTTGACGCCGAGGTGCGCACGCAGCTTCGCCCAGCTGAACTGACCGTCGAGTGGGGTGAGCACGAACACGAAGCTGTCGCCGCGCTGTACGACGACGCTCTTCACGATCTGAGCGCCGCCAAAGTCTGCGTTGGTCGGGCGGCCGGTGCCGTCGCGCACCACGAACTCGACGGTGAGCCCGCGTGCCGCAGCATCGGACGCGGCACGCCTGGTCTCAGCTGGTGCGCTCTGGCTGGTCTCTGCTGCGTCCGTCACTGCTGCCTCGTTTCTGTCCCGGGGGCGTTTCCCAGTCGGTGAAACGCCCCCGGGGAAGAAACTATTTCACCGGGTGAGCCCGGTTCTTACTGGTCGTTCCACGACCAGATGTCGTCACCGCGCAGCGACGCGTCAGCGCCACCGTCGCAGTAGATGACCTGGCCTGCCATGTGCGTGTTGTTCGCGTCCGTGAGCCAGACGAGCACGTCAGCGATCGACTGCGCCGGCTGGTGCGAGTTGAGCGGCATCGGAACCGCCGCATCGACCATCGCGCGGCCCTCCTCCGTGGCGAGCAACTGCTCGGTCATCGGAGTCACGACCGTGCCGGGTGCGACCGCGTTGAGCGCGATGCCAGCGCCGGCCCACTCGGGCGTCACCGCCTCGCGCCTCACCCAGCGGGCAATGGCCCGCTTTGACGACGGGTACACGAGGTAACCGACCTCGGGGCCCTGCGCCACGACCGCGTCAGCGATCTCGAGCGTCTTCGCCTCGTCACCGGCGAGCGCGGCTTCGACCATCTCCTTGGAGTTGGGCTGCAGCGACGCCATCGATGAGACGACGGCGGCGCGAGGAGCCTCGGCTGCGGCGAGCGCCGGCCGCAGCGCCTCGAGGAGCTCGGTGACGCCGAAGTAGTTGATCGAGATGGTCTTCGCGATCGGAGCGGAGATGCCCGCGCACGCGATCACGCCGTCGATCACGCCGCCCGCGAGTTCGGTCGCGCGCGCTGCCGCGTCGATTCGGCCGTCGTGTGTGGAGAGGTCGGCCTCGACTTCGGCGCCCTTGAGGTCGATACCGATCACACGATCCCCTCGGTCGCGCAGCGTCTGTGCCGTCGTTGCCCCAATGCCTGAAGCTGAGCCGGTCACAACATAGGTACGTGTCATGGTGTTTCTCCTTCGCTTGCATGCGCCGCCCGGTTCGAGCGGCCTTTCGGGCGGCCGAGTGGCCGACCAGCTTCTAGGCGGATGGTTCCGGCTGAAGCAGCTTTCTTGCGACCTCGGTGACGGTGCCAATCTCGTCGGGTCGAAGCCCTGCCGTCGCGCGTTCGACCATGCGAATCCCGTAGAGCACGAGGCCGTCGTACGCCGTTTGCCCGGACTCGGAGAGTTCGATGAGCGCGGAGCGCGCGTCAGTGCGACTCGGCGTCCGGTCGATGAGGCCCGCGGTCGCGAGCCTGCTCAGTGTCTTGCTCATCGTTGGCCGGCTCAGCCGGAGCTCCGCGGCGAGCGCCGCTGGCTGCACGCCTGCGCGGTGCTGCCCGATGACGTAGAGCGCGCGCACGTCGCCCTCGGCGATGTCGAGATTGATCGCTGCCGCGATACTGCCCTGGGTCACCGCCGCCGTCCAGTTTGAAATCAGACCGACGACGGCAGTGAGCAGGTCGGCGGCGGTTGTCTCACTGGGTCTGGCTGGCATACTCCCAGCCTACTCCTTTAGTTGCCATTGGCAACTAGTTGTGCGCTGCGTATCGCTCCCGGCGCAATCTCACAGCTTTCGAGCGGTCAGCCGCCAGCGGTCACGAGCCCCGACTCATAGGCGGCAATGACCAGCTGCGTCCGGTCGCGCAGCCCGAGCTTGCTCAGCAGCCGGGAGACGTGGGTCTTCACGGTCTGCTCAGAGAGGAACAGCCGCTCCGCAACCTCGGCGTTCGTGTGCCCCGCCGCGATGAGCCGCATCACATCGAGTTCGCGCTCGGTGACCTGCGACAAGGTCGCGCTCTGCTTGCGCTCCGGCCTGGCCGCGTAGTCGGCGATGAGCCGCCGCGTCACCGACGGCGCGAGCAAGGCCTCGCCCGACGCGACGACGCGCACCGCGCCAACGAGATCCTCCGCGCTCGCGTCCTTGAGGAGAAACCCGCTCGCGCCCGCCCGCAGCGCCGAGAACACGTACTCGTCGGCATCGAACGTCGTGAGCATAATGACCCGCGGGTGGTCGTCGCCCGGCCTGCCAAGCAGCGCACGGGTCGCGTCGAGGCCGTTCATCCGCGGCATACGAATGTCCATCAGGATCACGTCCGGGCGCGCGCGGCGCGCAAGCTCAAGCACCTCATCGCCGTCCGCGGCATCCCCGACCACGGTGATGTCGGGCTGGGCGCCGAGCAGCGCGCCGAAGCCCTGCCGCACCATCGCCTGGTCGTCGACGATCGCGACACGAATGGGAGAGGTCTCGGGGGCGCTCATGGTCATGGGACGATCATAAACGGGCAGGATCGCAAAGCGCCCACCCACCCCGAGTTCTCGGGCACGTTCGCTCTCACGGGGGAACGGCCCGGGGCCGACGTTCACCCCGCAGGGTGACGTGCGCGGCGGGTGCGGCGTTTTACAGTTGGCAGCACCGGCAGCACTCGTGCCGGAAGATCGGCCTCACCGGCCACGGGTCGGAAGAGAGACAGGGATACCCACCATGGTGAATACAGCAGCACAGACGACAGTGCCATCGCGAGGAGGCAGGTGGTCAGAGCTCTTCAACCCAGCCCGAGTGATGCGCGACATCGGCTACGTGCTTCCCGGTTTCTTTGTCTCGCTGTTCGCGTTCTCGCTGCTCGTCCCCCTCGCATCCCTCGGCATCGCTACCCTCATCATTTGGCTCGGCGCGCTCCTACTCCCCGCTACGCTCCTGCTCGCGACGAAGTTCGCACACCTCTCCCGGAGCCGCGCCGCCTGGTGGGGCGAGAGCGTTCCGCCCCCCGGCTACCAGGTTGTCGGCGAAGGCGTGACCGGGTTCATGCGCATCATGGCGGACGGCCGCCGGTGGCTCGACCTCGCGTTCGAGACGCTCGTCGCGTTTCCGGCTCGCGCGATCACGTTCTCGATCGGGATCACCTGGCTGTCGGCCGCGCTCGGGGGGCACGACCTGGTTCATCTGGGCCCGGTTCCTTCCCGAAAACGACAGCGTCTTCCCCGGCAACATGCTTCTCGCCCTGTTCGGCGATGCACTGACCCCAGAGGTCGCCTACTCGCGCGCCGCTGAGGGCGTGACCTACACGGTCTTCGGCGTTGTTACGTTCCTACTGCTGCCCATCGTCATGCGTGCGCTTGCGGTGTTCGACATCGCCCTCACTCGCGCGGGCCTCGGCGGGAACGCGGCGGAGGCGCCGGCTGCCCCGACCGCCGCCAGCCCTAGCGACGGCATGTCGCTGGCCGAGGCGCTGCCGTTCGCGTCATTCACTGGCTGGTCATGGATCCTGATCGGCTTCGCCACCGTCGCGACGATCGCCGTGACTTGGCCCCTCCTTGTCACGCTCTACGAGGTGCACCCTGCGATCGCGATGGTGCTCGCCGCCGCTGAGGCGGCCGCGGTTGCCCTCGCGCTGCGGCTCCCCGCCCTTGCGATCGCGCTTGGCACCGTCACGCCCGCCGCGACCACGCTCATCACCGCCGCGCCCATCGCCACTCCGTGGCCGTGGCCCGTCACCATGCTGATCGTGCAGGCGCTTCTCGCCTTCATCATCGGGCTGCGGCACGACTGGCGGTGGGTACTCGCGGCGCTCGCGCTCCCGCAGCTCGCCGTCATCGCGGCCGTCGCGTTCTCGGGGGCCGGGTTCACTGGCGGCGCGATCACGAGCCTCGTCATCAGCAGTTCCGTGGCACTCGGTCTGGGGCTCTGCGGAATCGTCGCGCAGCGCCTGCTCGAGAACCGTGGGGCGCTTCGCGCCGAGCGCCAGCACAGCGCAGAGCTCGATGCGAAGCAGCGTGAGCTGTCCGAGCGCAATGTCGTCGCGCGCGAGCTGCACGACGTCGTCGCCCACAGCATGTCGGTCGTGAGCATCCAGGCGAACACGGCGAAGTACCGCATCCCCGGGCTCGGTGACGAGGCGGAGGCCGAGTTCGAGGCGATCGCGCAGTCATCGCGGCAGGCTCTCTCCGAGATGCGCGGGCTGCTCGCGACGCTCCGCGACAGCGACGGCACGGCCCCGCTCGCACCGCAGCCCACCCTCGCCGACCTGCCGGCGCTCATCCAGTCGAGCCGCAACTCGGGTGCCGAGATCAATTACCGCACAGCGGGTGACGCTCCCGCCGAGAGCGTGCTGTCAGCGACGGGGCTCACCGTGTATCGCGTCGTTCAGGAGAGCCTCGCGAACGCGATGCGGCACGCCCCCGGCGCCGCGATCGACGTGACGGTCACGCTCGGGGACGACACGATCACCGTCGGCGTCGTCAACGGCCCCGCACCCCAGGAGGCGCCGCCTGCGCCGGGCTCGGGCCTCGGCCTCGCCGGGCTGCGGGAGCGCGTCACCGCGCTCGGCGGGTCGGTCACGGCCGGGCCGACGCCCGCTGCTGCCGGTGAGGGGTCAGGATCGGCCGGCGCTGGGTTCGCGGTGAGCGTCGAACTGCCCCGGTAGCCCGCGCTCGGCGCGTCCCGGCAGCGAGCCGCGCGTCTCCGCACCTCCTCGCAGCGTTAGAGCTCTGCGAGGAGGTGCTCGACGTCCTTGAGCACCGCGGCGACCGTCGCCTCTGGCGTCGAAGCGCCACCGACCAGGGTGTAGTCGCCGAAGCCTTCGGCCGAGACCATGAGCGCTTTCGTGCTCCCCGTCGCTGACGCGAACGGGTGCTCGCGCGGGTACGCCCGCACCTCGACCCGCGCCTCGTAACCGGTCGCCGTCCGTTCGAGCACGCCGACGAGCGCGGGCTTCTCCCCCGCCTCGCGCCAGGCGGCCACCCGCGCGCCGGTGACCTCGAGCACGCTTTCCCGTGTGATCCCGCGAAATGGCAGCCACTCGCCGAGCGCAAGCCCCGCGATGACAACGAGCTTCGCCGCCGTGTCGCTGCCGTCGAGGTCGAAGGTGGGGTCTGGCTCCGCGATCCCGCGCGAGATCGCTTCGGCGACGGCGGCGTCGAGCGAGGATCCTTGCCGGGTGACCGCGTCGAGCACGAACGAGGTTGTGCCCGTGAGCGCGGCTTCCACGCGCGTGACACTCGCGCCCGCCAGGTTGTGTCTGAGGAAGTCGACGGCGGGCAGCGCCGCCGAGCTCGCCCCGCTCGCGTGCACCCGGCTGCTGCTCGCGCTCGCGAGGCCGAGCAACCTGGCGCCGTGCAGGGCGAGGGCGCTCTTTGAGACCATGATCGCGTGGATGCCGCGCGGCAGCGCCCACTCAAGGTGCGCGAGCCCCGGGCCGCCTGTCTCGTAATCGTTCGGCCCGGCGTCGATGATGACATCGGGTGCCGCTTCTGCGAGGAACGCGGCCCCGGTGAGCCCCAGCGCCCACGAGGCGCGATCCTCGAACTCGCCCACCGCGATCCCGCCCGATCCGACGATGCCCGCGCGGCTCCCCGCCGCGCCGACGAGACGAAGGTCGACCCCGAAGCGTTCCGCATAGCGAACGCGCCGCGCGAGCAGCGCCACCGCGACGCGAGATCCGATCCCGCCACTCCCGGTGAGCGCTACCCGCACGACGCGCAGGGTCATGGTTGGCGCCTGGTTAGGCCGCGCCCTCGAACATCGAGGTCACGGAGCCATCCTCGAACACCTCGTGGATCGCCTTCGCGAGCAGCGGGGCGATCGACAGCACGGTGAGCTTCTCGAAGCGCTTCTCCTCGGGCACCGGCAGGGTGTCCATGACGACGACCTGGTCGATGAAATCCTGCGAGAGGTACTCGACGGCCTTGCCCGAGAAGATCGCGTGCGTCGCGGCGATCGTGACGCCGCGGGCGCCGGCCTGCTTGAGCGCCTCGGCGGCCTTCGAGATCGTGCCGCCCGTGTCGATCATGTCGTCGACCATGAGGCACCAGCGATCCTTCACGTCACCGACGATGCCGTGCACCGAGGCCTGGTTCGCAACCGAGGGGTCGCGGCGCTTGTGGATGATCGCGAGCGGCGCACCGAGGCGGTCGCTCCAGACGTCGGCGACGCGAACGCGGCCCATGTCGGGCGAGACAACAGTGAGGTCGTCGCGGTTGAGGTTCTTCTCGAAGTGCTCGAGCAGCACGGGCATCGCGAACAGGTGGTCGAGCGGGCCGTCGAAGAAGCCCTGGATCTGCGGCGCGTGCAGGTCGACCGACATGATGCGGTCAGCGCCCGCGGTCTTGAAGAGGTCGGCGATGAGGCGCGCCGAGATGGGCTCGCGGCCGCGGCCCTTCTTGTCTTGACGCGAGTACGGGTAGAACGGCGCGACGACCGTGATGCGCTTCGCCGAGGCGCGCTTCAGCGCGTCAACCATGATGAGCTGCTCCATGAGCCACTCGTTGATCGGGTCGGTGTGCGACTGGATCACGAACGCATCCGAGCCGCGGACACTCTCGTCGAAGCGGGCGTAGAGCTCACCGTTCGCGAAGGTTCGGGCATCAGTGGGAACGAGTTCAGCGCCGAGTTCAGCGGCAACTTGCTCGGCGAGCTCGGGGTACGCTCGGCCGGTAATGAGAACGAGCTTCTTCTGCCCGGTCATCTCGATTTTGCTCATCAGTGCTTTCCCACTTGCCCTTCGGTGTCTACAGTGTGTGAGGTGTGTCGTTGAGTGAGTCTGTAGCGGCCTCGGGGCTCGCGGCCCGCTCGGCGGCGGCAGCGGAGGTAGTCCCGGGGCGGTTCGCAGCGACCCAGCCCTCCAGATTCCGCTGAGGGGCGACGGTCATCGCGAGCGCACCGGCGGGCACGGGCTTGCGCACGATTGTCCCCGCCGCGGTGTACGTTCCGTCTTCAATGGTAACCGGTGCGATGAGCACGTTTTTCGAGCCGATTCGAACGGCGTCACCGATAACTGTCTGGTGCTTGTTCACGCCGTCGTAGTTCGCGACGATCGTGCCCGCGCCGATGTTCGAGCCGGTGCCGATCGTGACGTCACCGACGTAGCTCAGGTGAGGCACCTTCGAGCCCTCGCCGATCTGCGCGTTCTTCGCTTCGACGAACGCCCCGATCTTGCCGCCCTCGCCGAGCTCGGTGCCCGGGCGAATGTAAGCGAACGGGCCAACCTCTGCGCCTGCGAGGAACGCGGCGAGCGTCGCCTCCGAACGGCGAACGCGCACGCCCTCGCCGACCTCGCAATCGGTCAGCGTCGTATCGGGGCCGATGATGGCGCCCGTCGCGATCGAGGTCGCGCCGTGCAGGAACGTGCCGGGGAGGATCTCGACATCCTGCTCGATGGAGACGTCGGCGTCGATCCACGTCGTCGCCGGGTCAACGATCGTGACACCGTTCCGCTGGTGCTCGCGGATGATGCGGGCGTTGAGCTCGCGGCCCGCATCAGCGAGCTGAGCTCGATCGTTCACGCCGGCGACGACCCAGGGATCATTCGTCGCGACGGCTTCGACGCCGCCGCCCTTCGCGAGGATCCGCGCCGCCGCGTCCGTCAGGTACTTCTCGCCCTGCGCATTGTTCGTGTCGATCTCGCCGAGTGCCTGCGTGAGCGCGCGGTGCGCGAACACGTAGATGCCGCCGTTGATCTCGGTGATCCGGCGCTGTTCGTCGGTCGCGTCCTTCTCCTCGACGATGCCCGTCATTCCGCCACTTGCGTCGCGGAGGATGCGGCCGAGTCCGGTCGGGTTCTCAAGCAGGGCCGACAGCAGGGTCATGTCACGGTGCTCCGCGAAGTGGCCGTCGAGCAGGCTCGTCACCGACGGGCCGTCGACGAGCGGGGCGTCGCCCGAGAGCACGACGACGGAGCCGTCGAAGTCGGCGGGGAGCGCCGCGAGTGCGAGCTCGACAGCGCGGCCCGTGCCGGGCACCTCGTCTTGGTCGACGATGACCGTGTCGGGTGCGTGGTTCAGGATTGCCTCGGAGACGCGCTCACGCTCGTGCCGGACGACGGCAACGATCTGCTCGGGCGACAGGGCCGCTGCGGTGTCGAGCACGTGCTCGATGAGCGCGCGCCCGCCGATTCGGTGCAGCACCTTGGGGAGGGTCGACTTCATGCGGGTGCCCTGGCCGGCTGCCAGGATCACGACAGCAAGTGAGCGTTCTGTCATGTCGGGTGTCCCTTTCTCGTTCGCGAGGGCGTGAGCACTGCGCGGAACTGCGCCGAAACCGACGCGCAGCGGTGAGGTCCCCTCACCCGCCGCCGCTCCGCCCCTAGGATTCGAACCTAGACTTAACAGCTCCAAAGGCTGTCGTGCTGCCATTACACCAAGGCGGACCGTACCGAAACCGGCACAGATATAGTCTGCCAGACGTCGCGGGCACTTTCGCACCTCTCGGGCAGAACGGGGCCAACTCCGGCGGGTTCGCGGGGAAAAAAGATGCTGCACCCGAGATAATGGGCAGATGGAAGACCGCACCCCAGACTCGACCGACGAGGTTGACGGGATCATCGCGTCGTGGAGCGCAGCACGCCCCGACCTCGATTTTGCGCCGCTCACCGTGTTCTCCAGGCTGTCGCGCATCGCCAAGCACCTCGACCGGGCGCGGTCGCACGCGTTCGAGCGCTCGGGCCTTGCATCGTGGGAATTTGATGTGCTCGCGGTGCTCAGGCGTGGCGGCGCGCCGTACCGGCAGAGCCCGAAGGTGCTGGTGCAGCAGACGATGGTTTCGAGCGGCACGATGACGAACCGCATTGACAGGCTAGTGGAGCGCGACCTCGTGCGCAGGCTCACCGACCCCAACGATGGGCGCGGCGTGCTCGTCGAGATGACGCCGCGCGGTCAGACTCTCGTCGACGCCGCAATGACCAGGCTCACCGACAGCGAGGAGCGGCTGCTCGGGGCGATGAACCGGCCCGAGCGCGAGCGACTCGCGGTGCTGCTGCGGAAGCTTGCGCGCAGCGTTGATCGCTACGAACCGGTCTCGGAGGCGTCAGACGACCCGGTCGCCTGACAATTTTTTTGGGGGGGCTCGTGCCCGCCGGCCGCCGGCCCGCCCGTTGGCCCGACCCTTGCCCGCCGGCCTGCCCTAACCGCCCACGCCGGCCTGCCCTTTGCCCGCCGGCCTGCCCAAACCGCCCACGCCGGCCGCACCACCAAAACAACCCAAATTATCTGCTACGTCCCAAATGCCCGGGGTATTTGAGGTCGACCAGATTATTTGAGGCGCACTGGGCGGGGAGCGCGGGCACTGCGGACGCAGGCACTGAGAGCGCGGGCACTGCGGACGCGGGCAGTCAGCACCTGGCAAGACTGTACTGAATCCTGACAGGTGCCGACCCCAACGCCTGCTCGCACACATCATTCCCGCCCACAACCGCTTTCCCCAGCCATTCCGGCCCAAATAATCTGTTGCTCCCCAAATCTTCGGGGTATTTGAGGTCCAACAGATTATTCGAGGTGGGGTGGGCTGGGGTGGGCTGGGGTGGGCTGGGGTGGGGTGGGCTGGGGTGGGCTGGGGTGGGCCGACTACGGGAGCGTCGGTGCGACACGCAGCGTCCCGGCTCCTGCGCCCGCCTCGAACGCCGCGGCAAACGCCAGCAGCTCAGGGTCAGCGTACGCCCGGCCGGCGAAGGTGAGCCCCACCGGCATGCCGATATCGCTCATGACCCCCATCGCGACAGTCACGGTCGGGATGCCGAGGTGCCGGAGTGCATAGTTGCCGTTCGAGAAGAAGACGCCGTTCGACCAGGCGTGGTCGGCTGCGGCCGCATCGCGCTCCGCGTCTTCGCGCCCCACGTCTGCGTTCGCGGGGAACACGACACCGTCGAAACCTTCGCGCTTGAGCCATGATTCGAAGAGG
This sequence comes from Leucobacter komagatae, assembly GCF_006716085.1. Classification (NCBI taxonomy): domain Bacteria; kingdom Bacillati; phylum Actinomycetota; class Actinomycetes; order Micrococcales; family Microbacteriaceae; genus Leucobacter; species Leucobacter komagatae. The sequence goes on from NZ_VFON01000001.1 coordinate 1,402,043, forward strand.
GATTCGCGAAGCTCGACGAGCGCACGCAGCCCTGCTGCGAAATCGGGCCGCTCCCGCGGGTCAGGGATCCCGGCCTGTGCAAACGCGACCACCGCCCGGTATCTGTTGTCGTAGTCCTCGACTTCCTCGTAGCGATCGGGAAGGGTGCCCTCAGGCCGCGGGAAGATCGTGTCAGGGTCGACGTCAGCGAGCGTCGGGGTCGCCGGGTCGCCATTCGCACGAAGGAAGTCGTCCCAGCCATACGCAAGGAAGTGGTTGAATTCGGTGTCCATCCACCCGTCGGGGAGCACACCAAGGGCGCCGACATTCTCCTGCCCCGGCCTATCCCCCTCGTACTGCTCGATGAGCGGGAAGTCAGTCACCACGATTTCGGCGCCGAGGGCGACGAGCCGCGCCTCCGCTGCACGCCAGAGGTCAAGCACGGACGGCCGCACCGCAATCGGGAACGCGGGGTCAACCCCGAGGTACATCTTCGGCACGGCGAAGCGCTTTCCCGCGAGCGGGCGGGCGACGGCCGCACCAGCAGAGCCCGCGGCACCAGCGCCAGTCGCGGCACCAGCGGAGCCCGCGTCGCCAGCCGCACCAGCAGAGCCCGTCGCACCAGCGAGCGCGAGGTACGACTCGGGCCGGTGCTCGCTCGGCTTCGGCACCCGCACCACCTGCTGGGCGCGCCAGAAGTCGCCCCGGGTGATGGGGTCGTCCTGCACGAGCACGTCGAGCAGTCGCAGCATGTCAGGCATCGACCGGGTGTGGGGCACGACCACATCGCGCGCGGGGAACAGCGGCCAGTTGCCGCGGATCGACAGCACACCCCACGACGGCGTGTACGCGCACAGGCCGTTGTTCGAGGCCGGGCTGCGCCCGCTCGAGACCGTCTCCTCCCCCATGCCAAACACGGCGAGGTTTGCGGTCGTCGCGACGGCAGAACCGTTCGACGAACCCGAGGCGTACGCCGCCGCGAGGTAGTCGCGGTTGTACGGCGACTCCGCGCGGCCGTAGACGCCCCGCTGCATCCCGCCGTCTGCCATCGGCGGCATGTTCGTCTTGCCGAGGAGCACCGCCCCGGCTTCCCGCAGCTTGGCGACGGAGAACGCGTCCCACTGGGCGACGAGGTGCTCAAATGCGGGTGAGCCGGAGGCGACGGTAAGTCCCCGCACCATGTACGAATCCTTCACGGTGAACGGCACCCCCTCAAGCGCGCGGGGCGTGCCCTCCGCCCACCGCGCGTCAGACTCTGCGGCCTGGGCAAGCGCCTCGGGGTTTGGCACCACGACGGCGTGCAGCCCTTCCGGGCCCGCGTCGTACGTGTCGATGCGGGCGAGGTACTCCCGTGTCAGAGCGGTCGGGGTCGTCTCTCCCGTTTCGTAGGCGGTGAGCACGTCGGCGATGCTCGCTTCATTGAGATCAAAAGACTCGCGCATGCCCCAATGCTAGTGGGGCATGCGCGAGTCTGAGTGGCGCGGCACGAAGCCGCTAAACGGCGCGAAGCCGGGAGACGCTACTTGCGGCCGGTGACGGCGCGCGCGACGATCTCGCGCATGACCTCGTTCGTGCCGCCGTAGATGCGGTGCACACGCGCGTCCAGGAAGGCACGGGCGATGGGGTACTCGGTGATGTAGCCGTAGCCGCCGTGGAGCTGGACGCCCTGGTCGAGGATCTCCCACTCGCGCTCGGTGCACCAGAACTTCACCTTGGCCGCCTCGTCTGCGGTGAGCTTGCCCTCCATGAAGAGCTTCATCGCGCGGTCAATGTACGCCCACATGACATCGACGGTTGTCGCCATGTCTGCGAGGCTGAAGCGCGTGTTCTGGAAGTCGGCGACGGGCTTACCGAACGCCTCACGGCTCTTCGTGTAGTCGAGGGTCCACTGGAACCCTGCCTGCGCGATCGCGGTCGCCGCGACGCCGATCGAGAGGCGCTCGAGCGGCAGGTTCTCCATGAGCTGCACGAAGCCGTGCCCCTCGACACCGCCAATGAGGTTCTCGTCGGGCACGAACACGTCGACGAAGCTCAGCTCGGCGGTGTCGTGGCCGTGCGAGCCCATCTTGTGGAGCTTGCGGCCGTGGTCGAAGCCTTCCATGCCGTCTTCGATAATGATGAGGCTGAACGCGTCGGGGCGGTTGCCCTCGCCGGTCTTCACGAACGTCACGACCATATCGGCTGTCTTGCCGCTCGAGATGAAGGTCTTCGCGCCGTTGACGATGTAGCCGCCCTCGGTCTTCTTCGCCGTCGTCGTGACGCCGCGGAGGTCGCTGCCGGTACCGGGCTCGGTCATCGCGAGCGCGCCGAGCACCTCGCACGAGGCCATCTTCGGCAGCCACTTCTTCTTCTGCTCGTCGGTGCCGAACCGAGCGATGTACGGGACTGCGAGGTCATCCTGGATGCCGACTGCGCCCGCGAGCGCACCGCCGGTGCCAGAGATGGTGAGCTCTTCGAGCACGATCGAGCGGAAGCGGTAATCCTCGAGCATGCCGGCCCCGCCGAACTCCTCGGGAACCGAGAGACCGACGATGCCGTGCTCGGCTGCGGCGAGCATCGTCGCGCGGTCAACCTCACCAGCTTCTTCCCACGAGTTCGCCTTCTCGGCGGTGACGTAGCGCTTGATGAACTCCTTCACCATCTCACGAAAATCGTCGTGGATCTCTTCGTAAATCTCGCGTTCCATGTGGGTCTTCCCTTCGCGTCGTCGCGTTGAGCGGTTGTGATGAGTGGACCGGCGAGGCTCGCGCCGCGAGCGGGCGAGCCAAACGCAGGCTTTCGGTACACCCAAGCATGAACGACGCATTGATGCAACGTCAAGAGATTTGTTGCGTTGCTCCAGGTTTTCCGGCTTCCGGGCCCCGCGGCCTGCGCAACAGCTCCACCGCGACGAGCGCCACGACGAGCCACACCAGCGCGGCCGTGACGCCCCCGAGGGAGATCGGCCGGTTCAAGAACACCGCGAGCACGGTCACGGCGACAGCAACGAACCAGATCGCCGGCCGCAGCCTATCGACCCAGGTGCCGACGGGGCCGGGGTCAAGGTGCAGCCTGTCGAGGCCGCCGCGAAGCCGAGCGAAGCCCCGGTTTGCCGCGCCGCGCATCGCGCGAGCCTGCCGCGACCCGCCGAACAGCCAGGCGGCGAGCGCGATCACGCACGAGAGCACGACGAGCGCGACGAGGATCGCGTGGATGTTCACCGTGACCTGCCCGAACAGCGCCTCAGCCGTCGCGACCGGCATGAAGGCGGGGCTCACCGTCGCGAGGAAGAACACCTTGCCGGTGCCGATGCCTGCGAGCAGCAGCAGGAACGACGCGGCGAGTCCGATGCCGGCGCCAAGCGCGGCCCGGCTCCGGCGCGTGGCGATCGCGATGCCGCCGACGAGCAGCGCGAGCACGAGCCACGGGAGCCAGTAGCCGACCGCCGTCGCGAACGAATAGGCGGTGCGCACCTGGGTGAGCGAGTCGGAGGTCACGAGCGGGATCGACTTGTCGATCTCCGGGATGAGCGTCGCGAGGTCGACGCCCTGTGCGACGAGCAGTGTCTTCGCCTCGGCGATGATGGTGCCGAGCTCGATGGAGACGGTGCCGTCGCCGGAGAGCTGCACGGCGCTGTTGGGGTCACCCTGAATGACGGCGATCGCGCGCGCGTGGGTCTGGCGCAGCGCGACCTCCCAGATCTGCGCGAACTGCGGCGACGCGACCATGCGATCGACGGTGGTGCGCACAATGGACTGGATTCCGTGCACGGCGGGCCCCTCGAGCAGCCCGAACGCCGCGGTCGCCTGCGGCGGCAGGTCAAGGGCTTTCAGGCCGCTCACGGCGTCGTGCACGACGGCCTCGATGTCAAGGCTGCCCTCGATCGCGACGACGACCTCGTCGGCGATGTACGACTGCACCGCGGGTTTTTCGGCGAGGGGGGCGAGGCCCGAGACGAAGCGATCGGTGTCGATGAGTTCCGCGCGCACCCAGGTGCTTACGACCGCGGCGGGCGCGAGCAGCGCGGCGAGCAGGATGAGGATCACCGCAGCCGCGGTTCGGGATCGCGCCCCAGCGGGGCGACCCTTCTCCCGCTTCAGGTCGGTGTTTTCGGACTCGAGCGCGTCAAGCCGCTCGCGCAGCTGCGCGAGCTCGCCTGTCTCGCTCACTTCCCGGCCCCTAGCTTCGGCTGCGTGACGGTTGGCTGCATGCGAGAACTACTCATAGGTGGAGATTAGCGCACTGATAGTTCGCGGTCACTCCCCCAGTTTTCGCGCGGGGCGTTGGGTTCTCGTTAGGGATCGCGGAGCGGCCGTATGGATTCCGTTAGGACGCCGTTTTTGGGCGCCCCGCGGGTATTCAATCAGAACATGCGCCACTGAGGCGCACCGCCCTGGCACCGGCCAGGGCGTCACTCTCTTGAACGGAGTCATCGTGCTCGATGTGGTCTACGCGGCCGGCGTGATCGCCCTCTTCGCACTCATCGGCCTGCTCGCGAAGGCGGTGGAGAAGCTGTGATCGTCTTCAACATCATCGCCGCGGCCCTGGCGCTCGCGGCCCTCGCCTACCTCGCCGCCTCACTCACCCGACCGGAGAAGTTCTGATGAGCATTCTTACCGCTCTCATGGCACTCTTCACGGTTGCCGCCCTGATCGCCATCATCTATCGACCGTTCGGCGACTACATGGCGTGGGTCTACACGTCGACGAAGCACTGGCGCGTCGAACGCGGCATCTTCCGCGTCATCGGCATCGATGAGGGGGCCGAGCAGACGTGGCGCGCGTACCTGCGCGGCGTGCTCGCGTTCTCGGCTGTCGGCCTACTGCTCGTGTACGGGTTGCAACGGCTGCAGCAGTTTCTGCCGTACTCCCTCGGCCTCGGCGCCCCGAGCGCCCCGCTCTCGTTCAACACGGCGGCCTCGTTCGTCGGCAACACGAACTGGCAGTCGTACTCGCCGGAGGCGACCGTCGGCTACACCGTGCAGATCGCGGGCCTCGCCGTGCAGAACTTCACCTCAGCGGCCGTCGGCATCGCCGTCGCCGTTGCACTCGTGCGTGGCTTCGCCTACCGAAAGTCGGGCACGATCGGCAACTTCTGGGTCGACCTCGTGCGCGGCATCGTCCGCCTGCTGCTGCCGCTCGCCACGGTCAGCGCAATCGTGCTGCTCGCGGGCGGTGTTATCCAGAACTTCAACGGCTTCACCGACGTGACAACCGTTGCGGGTGCCACGCAGTCGATCCCTGGCGGGCCAACGGCCTCGCAGGAGGCGATCAAGCTGCTCGGCACGAACGGCGGCGGCTTCTTCAACGCGAACTCGTCGCACCCGTTCGAGAACCCGACGCCCTGGACCAACATCTTCCAGGTGCTACTCATGCTCGCAATCCCGTTCTCGCTTCCCCGCACATTCGGCCGCATGGTCGGCGACAACCGGCAGGGCTACGCGATCCTCTCGGTGATGGGGCTGCTCTACGTCGCGTCATTCACGGCGCTCACGCTCGTCGAGCTCGCGGGCCGCGGGACGGCGCCCGAGCTCGCCGGGGCCGCGCTCGAGGGCAAAGAGCAGCGCTTCGGCATCGTCGGCTCGACGCTCTTCGCAACGACGAGCACGGGCACCTCGACCGGCGCGGTGAACTCGATGCACGACTCGTACACCGCGCTCGGCGGGTTCTTCCCGATGCTCAACATGATGCTCGGCGAGGTTTCTCCAGGCGGCGTCGGGTCGGGGCTCTACGCCCTCCTCGTGCTCGCCGTGATCGCCGTGTTCATCTCGGGCCTACTCATCGGCCGCACGCCCGAGTACCTCGGTAAAAAGATCGGGCCCCGCGAGATCAAGCTCGCCGCGCTCTACATTCTGGTGATGCCGACCCTCGTGCTCGCCGGAACGGCGCTGAGCTTCGCGCTGCCCGGCGTGCGCGAGAGCGTCACGAGCGAGTCGATTGCGAACCCCGGCGTGCACGGCATGTCAGAGGTGCTCTACGCGTTCACGTCGGCGGCGAACAACAACGGCTCGGCCTTCGCCGGGCTCACCGCCGATACCCCGTGGCTGAACACGGCGCTCGGCGTCACGATCCTGCTCGGCCGCTTCGTACCGATCATGCTCGTGCTTGCCCTCGCCGGGTCGCTCGCGCAGCAGGACATCGTCCCCGCGACCTCTGGCACGCTCCCCACCCACCGCCCGCTTTTCGTCGGGCTCCTTGCCGCGGTCACGATCCTGCTCTCCGCGCTCGCCTTCCTTCCCGTTCTCGCGCTAGGCCCCCTAGCTGAAGGGCTCATGTAACCATGTCAACGCACACAGTCCCCGCCAAGAACGGGTTCTCGCTCGCCGTGCTCGTCGCGGCCCTGCCGGGCGCGCTTCGCAAACTCGACCCGCGCGAGCAGTGGCGCAACCCCGTCATGTTCATCGTGTGGGCCGGCGCGGCGCTCACCACCGCGCTCGCGATCGCAGAACCGTTCCTCGGCGGCCCGGCGCAGTCGGGCGGCAGCGCGGTGCCCGGCTCGTTCACCTGGGCCATCGCCGCGTGGCTCTGGGCGACAGTGCTCTTCGCAAACGTCGCCGAGTCAGTGGCCGAGGGGCGTGGGAAGGCCCAGGCAGACTCGCTCAGGAAGACGCGCACGACGACGGTCGCGCATCGCGTCGACGGCTACGACGAGGCCGGCGACCCCGCAGCGACAGGCGCGGCCCTCTCGCCGCTGCCTTCGGCGGAGCTGCGCGTCGGTGACGTCGTGGTCGTCGAGCAGGGCGAACTCATCCCTGGCGACGGCGATATTGTCTGGGGCATCGCCTCGGTCGACGAATCGGCAATCACAGGCGAGTCGGCGCCGGTCGTGCGCGAATCCGGCGGCGACCGCTCGGCGGTGACGGGCGGTACGCGCGTGCTGAGTGACCGGATTATCGTGCGCATCACGTCGCGCCCGGGCGACACCTTCGTTGACCGCATGATCGCGCTCGTCGAGGGCGCGGCCAGGCAGAAGACCCCGAACGAGGTCGCGCTCAACATCCTGCTCGCAAGCCTCTCGATCGTTTTCGTTGTCGTCGCGCTGACACTCAACCCGATCGCGTCGTACGCGGCGGCCCCCGTCAGCCTGACCGTGCTCACCGCGCTGCTCGTCTGCCTTATTCCGACGACGATCGGGGCGCTGCTCAGCGCAGTCGGCATCGCCGGCATGGACCGCCTGGTGCAGCGCAACGTGCTCGCGACCTCGGGCCGCGCAGTCGAGGCTGCGGGTGACGTCACCACGCTGCTGCTCGACAAGACGGGCACGATCACGTACGGCAACCGCCGCGCGAGCGCTTTCATCCCACTGCCCGGCATCACCGAGAGCGAGCTCGTCACGGCGGCAGCGCTCTCCTCACTCGCCGACCCGACGCCGGAGGGCGCCTCGATCGTCGAGCTCGCGGACGGGCTGGGCGCGCAGTTCGACAGGAACACCCAGGGCGAGATCGTCCCGTTCACCGCGCAGACAAGAATGTCTGGGCTCAATCTCCCCGACGGCACCGAAATCCGCAAGGGCGCGGGCTCCGCGATCATCGCGTGGCTCGAGGAGGGCGGCGCACCGCTGCCCCCGCAGCGGTCGGCAGAGCTCCAGCAGCGCGTCGCCGAGGTCTCGGAGACCGGCGGCACCCCACTCGTCGTCGCGATGCGCTCGGGCAGCGGAGCGGCCGAAGGCGAGCGCCGACTACTCGGCGTCGTCCATCTGAAAGACGTCGTAAAGGAGGGCCTGCCCGAAAAGTTCAAGGAGCTCCGGGCGATGGGGATCCGCACCGTTATGATCACCGGCGACAACGCGCTCACCGCCGCCGCGATCTCCCGCGAAGCCGGCGTCGACGACTTCCTCGCCGAGGCGACCCCGGAAGACAAGCTCGCCTACATCCGCAGGGAGCAGGAGGGCGGCAACCTCGTCGCGATGACCGGCGACGGCACGAACGATGCGCCCGCGCTCGCGCAGGCAGACGTCGGCGTCGCGATGAACTCGGGCACGTCGGCGGCGAAAGAGGCGGGCAACATGGTCGACCTCGACTCAGACCCGTCAAAGCTCATCGAGATCGTGCGCATCGGCAAGCAGCTGCTCATCACCCGCGGCGCGCTCACGACGTTCTCGATCGCCAACGACATCGCGAAGTACTTCGCGATCATCCCCGCCATGTTCTTGGGCGTCTTCCCCGGGCTCGCGGCGCTGAACATCATGGGCCTCCACTCGGCGGCCTCGGCGGTGCTCTCCGCGATCATCTTCAACGCCCTCGTGATCATCGCGCTCATCCCGCTCGCCCTGCGCGGCGTGAAGTATCGCCCGGGCGGCGCCGCCCAGATCCTCGGCCGCAACCTCGCCGTCTACGGCCTCGGCGGTGTCGTCGCCCCCTTCCTCGGCATCTGGCTCATCGACCAGCTGGTCCGGCTCATCCCCGGGTTCTAGCGCACCACGAAAGAAGCACACATCATGAACGCTGCACGACGCACGTCACGCCGAACCGTCTGGGCCGCAGTGCGGGCCATGGCGCTCTTCACGATCCTGCTCGGCGTCGCCTACCCGATCGCCGTGACCGGGGTCGGCCAGCTCGCGCTGCCCGCTCAGGCGAACGGCTCCCTCGTGAGAGACTCAGCGGGTTCGCCAGTCGGCTCCTCGCTCATCGGCCAGCAGTTTCTCACGGCCGCAGGCGATCCTGACCCCGCGTTCTTCCAGCCCCGCCCCTCGGCGGCGGGCGACGGCTACGACGGCGCCGCGTCGTCGGGGTCGAACCTCGGCCCCGAGAACCCCGACCTCGTCGCCGCGATCGGCGAGCGCAAGGCGCAGGTCGCCGAGTTCAACGGGGTGCCCGAGGCAGAGGTCCCAGCCGACGCCGTCACGGCCTCGTCCTCGGGCCTCGACCCGCACATCAGCGCGGCCTACGCCGCGATCCAGGTGGAGCGCGTCGCTGAAGCCAGGGGCCTCAGTTCCGCCGAGGTCGAACAGCTCGTCAGGGCGCACACTGCGGGGCCAGACCTGGGGTACCTGGGCGAGAGTAGGGTGAACGTACTCGAACTCAATCTGGCGCTCGAGCAGTTGCGGGGGTGAGCATGGCGAAGCGGGGCAGGCTGCGGGTGTTTCTTGGCGCGGCGCCCGGCGTCGGCAAGACGTTCTCCATGCTGGAGGAGGGGCGCAGGCTCCACGCCGATGGCCGCGACGTGGTCGTCGCGATCGTCGAGTCGCACGGCCGCGCTGCGACGGCCGCGCTCGCCGTAGGTCTCCCCACGCTGCCCCGCGCTCGCGTCGTTCACCGCGGTGTCGCGCTCGAGGAGATGGATCTCGCGGCCGTGCTCGCGCGCAAACCCGAGCTCGCCCTCGTCGACGAGCTCGCACACACAAACGTTCCGGGGTCAACGCATGAGAAGCGCTGGCAAGACGTCGAGGAGCTGCTCGCGGCCGGCATCGACGTCATCTCGACGCTCAACGTGCAGCACATCGAATCGCTGAACGACGTCGTCGAGCAGATCACGGGAGTGCCCCAGCAAGAGACCGTGCCCGACAGCTTTCTCCGCTCGGCCGATGAGCTCGAGCTCGTCGACATCGCCCCGCAGTCGCTTCGCGACAGGCTCGCGGAGGGCTTCGTGTACCCGGCCGAGCGCGTCGATGCCGCGCTCTCGCACTACTTCAGGCTCGGCAACCTCACGGCGCTGCGCGAGCTCGCGCTCGTGTGGCTCGCCGACGAGGTCGACCAGGCGCTGCGCGGGTACCGCACCGCGCACGGAATCAAGGGAACCTGGGAGGCGCGCGAGCGAGTCGTCGTCGCGCTCACGGGCGGGCCCGAGGGCGAGACGCTGCTGCGCCGTGGCGCGCGCATCGCAGCCAGGTCGTCGGGCGGCGAACTGCTCGCGGTGCACGTCACGACGCAAGACGGGCTGCGCACCGCCGGGCCAGACGTACTCGCGCAGCAGCGCGCGCTCGTCGAGAAGCTCAACGGCAGCTACCACCAGGTCGTGGGCGAGGACGTGCCGACGGCGCTCGTCGAGTTCGCGCGCTCCCAGAACGCGACGCAGCTCGTGCTCGGCGCGAGCCGCCGCGGCAGGTTCGCCGCAGCCCTCACGGGCCCGGGAATCGGCGCGACCGTGGTGCGCGAGTCGGGTGAGATCGACGTGCACATGGTGAACCACGCCGCGGCCGCCCGCAGGTTCGCGCTGCCGCCGCTCACGGGCGCGCTCACCGCCAAGCGGCGGATCCTCGGTTTCGTCGTCGCGCTGCTCGGCGGCCCGATCCTCACGTCCCTGCTCATGCTGTCGCGCACGCCCGATTCGATCACGAGCGACGTGCTGAGCTACCAGCTACTCACCGTCATCGTCGCGCTCGTCGGCGGCATCTGGCCGGCGCTCTTCGCCGCCGTGTTCTCGGGGCTCACGCTCGACTATTTCTTCATCGAGCCGATCTTCACCGTCCATATTCACGAGCCGCTGCACCTCCTCGCGCTCGCGCTCTACGTCGTCATCGCGAGCCTTGTGAGTATCATCGTCGACCGGGCGGCGCGCCACACCCGGGCCGCGAAACGCTCGGCCGCCGAGTCCGAGCTCATCCAGACGATCGCGGGCAGCGTACTGCGCGGGGATGACGCGGCGCAGGCCCTCGCCGAGCGCACCCGCGAGGCCTTCGGGCTGCCCGCCGTGCGCGTCGTGGACGGCGGGACAGAGGGCGTCATCGCGAGCTCGGGGGCCCACACCGATAGCGACCCACTCACCCGCATCGCCCTTGGTGACGGCGCGCACCTCGAACTCTACGGGCCGCCGCTCGCGGCATCAGAACAGCGCCTACTCTCGGTCGTCGTCGCTCAGCTCTCGGCCGCGCTCGCGCACCAGGAGCTCGAGCAGACCGCGAAGGAGATCGAACCGATCGCGGCGTCAGACCGGGTTCGCGGCGCGCTCCTCACTGCCCTCAGCCACGATCTGCGGCGGCCACTCGCGGCCGCAACGGCGGCGGTCGGCGGGCTCCGCACGAGCGGCCTCAAACTCACCGATGAGGATCGCGGGGAGCTACTCGACACGGCCGAAGAGAGCCTCGGTGCGCTCGCTGCCCTCCTCACCGACTTGCTCGATGTGAGCAGGCTGCAGGGCGGCGCCCTGAGCATCGCGAACCGGCCGACCGACCCAGCCGAGGCGATCGCGCCCGCGCTCGACGAGCTCGGCCTCGGCCCCGCAGACGTGCGCCTCGCCCTCAACCACGGAGACGCTCGAGCGCAGGCCGATCCTGCCCTCCTGCAGCGCGTCATTGTCAACCTGCTCGCGAACGCGACGCGCCACTCCCCCGCGGGCGAGCCTGTCGTCATCACGACGAGCGTCTTCGCTGGCACCCTAGAGGTGCGCGTCGTTGACCACGGCCCCGGGGTTCCGGCCGACAAGCGCGACGACATCTTTGTGCCGTTCCAGCGGCTCGGCGACACCGACAACGACACGGGCCTCGGCCTCGGCCTCGCGCTGTCCCGTGGCTTCATCGAGGCGATGCACGGTACGCTCACCCCTGAGGACACCCCAGGAGGAGGGCTCACGATGGTCATATCACTCGCGACCGAGACGGACGGGGCTGCGCGGCCGTGAAGATCCTGATCGCCGACGACGACCCGCAGATCTTGCGCGCGCTTCGCATCACGCTCGCCGCGCAGGGGCACGAGGTGTCGACGGCCGTCGACGGGGCTGAGGCGATCTCAGCCGCGATCGAGCACGAACCCGACCTCGTGATTCTCGACCTCGGGATGCCGAAGCTTGACGGGGTCGAGGTGATCCACGCGATTCGTGGCTGGTCGCGGGCGCCGATCCTCGTCGTGTCGGGCCGCGCTGGCGCCTCCGACAAGATTGAGGCGCTCGACGCGGGCGCCGACGACTACGTCACAAAACCGTTCTCGGTTGGCGAGCTGCTCGCCCGTATCCGTGCGCTCACCAGGCGGGTCTCGGCGGGGGACGTTGAGCCCGTCGCGCCCGTCGCTCGACTCGGCGACGTGACGATTGACCTCGCCGCGCACAGCGCCGTGCAGGCATCGCCTGCGGGCGAGCGCCAGATTCGCTTCACCCCGACCGAGTGGCAGGTGATCGAGATTCTCATCCGCAACGCGGGCAAGCTTGTGACCAGGCAGACCCTGCTGACGACGATCTGGGGCACCGAGCACGCAGAAGACACCGGCTACCTGAGGCTATACGTCTCGCAGCTGCGCAAGAAGATCGAGGCTGACCCGGCGAACCCCGTGCACATTCTCACCGAGCCCGGTATGGGGTACCGGTTGGAGGGTCTCGGGGGCTCCGAGGCGGCCAATTGAGCCCGAATTCAACCCCCGGGGAAACGGACAAGCACATGAGTAAGCAACGCAGTGCTCTTCGAGGGGCCGATGGCATCACCGCCGCTGTCAATGCAGGTCTGGGCCGCCCAACGGGTACTCCTCTCGACGGTGCGGCGGTCGCGGCCACGCAGTTTCTTGAGCTCGATGAGTTACCGGACTCAGACCTCGCACCGCTGGCGCAGCTGACAGCGCTCACTGAGCTTCGTCTCCACGGCGCCGCGGTGCACGATCTTGAGCCGCTCTCACACCTCAAGGCGTTGGTTCGTCTCGACCTCCGTTGGACTCCGGTGGCAGACATCGAGGCGCTGGGGGGCCTCGACCAGCTCACCCACGTGTTCCTCAGTGGCACACACGTGACCGACCTCTCGCCACTCGCGAGCCTGCGCAACCTCGAAGTGCTCGACCTTCGTTGGACTGCGGTACGTGATCTTGGGCCGCTGCGCTCGCTCGCCAAGCTCCAATCGCTCAAGCTTGCTGAGACGGAGGTTCGCGACCTCACGTCGCTCGCCGGCCTCGCCGAGCTTGAGTGGCTCGACATCGAAGCGACCGACGTATCGGACCTTTCCCCGCTCAGCACCCTGCGAAACCTTCGAATGCTGGAGCTCACTGGTTCGCAAGTGACCGACACCGCCCCCGTGCGCGGCCTTCCCGACCTCACAATCGTTGGGGCCTAGTCCCACCCACTGCGTGTGCCAAACACCGCCCGCCCCACCCGCCGCCAAAACACCTCATTTTCGCGAGAACACGTCGAAATCCGATCGAATATGATGCGCTCCGGAGAAATTGGGGGGGGTGGGGGTGGGGGTGGGGTGTCGGGGGCATGGGTGGCGGCCCAGATACCCGAACGGGCCAGCCCGCCCCCACGGCGAACTGACCCGTTCAAGTGTGTTGAGTGCGCACCTGGCCTGTGCCGCGCACCCGGCCTATGCCGCGAGCCCTCCGAGCACGCGGGCGAGCAGCACTTCAGGGGCCACACGCGGGCCCGTGAAGAACGGGGTCTCCTCGATGACGTGGCGTCGCGCCTCCGTCGCGCGAAGCTCGCGCATGAGGTCGACGATGCGCGTGAGGTCAGCGGACTCGAACGCCAGCAGCCACTCGTAGTCGCCAAGCGCGAACGAGGCAACCGTGTTCGCAAGTACGTCGCCGTAGTCGCGAGCCGCAGCGCCGTGCTCACGGAGCATCTTCGAGCGCTCCTCGTCGGGCAGCAGGTACCAGTCACGGCTGCGCACGAACGGGTACACGCAAAGGTAGTCGCCCGGGGTCTCCCCCGCCAGGAAGGCGGGGATGTGTGCGCGGTTGAACTCGGCTGCGCGGTGCACGCCGATGTTCGACCAGACCGGCGAGAGCCTGCCCGAAGCGCCCGCAAGGATCGCGCGGTAGCCGGCCTGCAGCGCCTCGGTCGAGGGCGCGTGCAGCCAGACCAGCACATCGGCGTCGGCCCGGAAGCCTGCGATGTCGTACCAGCCGCGAACAGTCAGGCCATCGATCGCGGCGAGCGCCGCAGTGGTCGAAGCGGCTGCGGCGGCCGGATCCCCAACGGGGGCCGCGGAACGCTCCTCACGGAACACCGCGAACATCGTGTAGTTCACCGCCTCATTGATGGACTCGGCGATCTCGCTGTGGTCGATGACGGGGCGAACGGTCTCGGTCACGGTCTCTCTCCTTCAGTTAGTCCTCGGCCCCGGCAAGCACGGGGATTCCCGTGACCTCGCCGTGGCGCATGCGGCAGCTCCCGGGTGGAGCGACGTCTGGCAGCGCCGGGAACTCCCCGACGGTGACCGGCGTGGCCTCTTCGCCGCGCTCGCGGGCCGCCCGCTCGACGATGAGGTCGACGAGCCCGGCAACGAACTTGTCGCGCACCCCGACGGTGTCAGCGCGAACGGCCTGAATGCCGTGCTCCTCCGCCGTCTCGAGCGCCTCGGTGTCGAGGTCAAACGCGACCTCCATGTGATCTGAGATGAAGCCGATCGGGGCGATGACAACCTTGCGAACGCCCTGCTTCGCGAGCTCCTCGAGGTGGTCGTTGACGTCGGGCTCGAGCCACGGCGTGCGCGGGTCGCCGGAGCGCGAGCAGTAGGCGAGCGACGACTCGAAGGTCGGCGCCACGTCGCCAGTCAGGAACGCGTTGATCGTCGCGAGCACGTCTTCGTGCTGCTCGCGGTAGCCGGGGCCGGTCTCGGCCGAGGCATCCTGCATGGTGTCTGGGATCGAGTGTGTGACGTAGACGATGTGGGCGCCAGCGAGCCCGCCGTCGAGCTGCGCCGCAGCCTCGGCGATCGCGTCGGCGTTCGCCATGACGAACCCCGGGTCGTTGAAGAAGGGGCGCACAATATCGATCTCGGGAGCGGCGTCGCCGAGCTCAGCGACCGCAGCGGCCAGGTGCTCGCGGTACTGGCGGCTGCCGGAATACGACGCGTACGCGCTCGTCACGATAGTGAGCACGCGCTTCGCGCCGAACGCGACGGCGTCGCGCAGCGTGTCTACCGTGTACGGGTGCCAGTTCCTGTTGCCCCACACGACGGGCAGCTCGATGCCGCGGCGACCGAGTTCGGCCTGGAGCGCCTGCAACAGGTCGAGGTTCTGCTCGTTGATCGGGCTCTTCCCCCCGAAATGGCCGTAGTGCTCACCCACTTCGACAAGTCGGTCCTCAGGGATGTTCTTGCCAACGGTGACGTTGCGCAGGAACGGCAGCACGTCGTCGGGGCCGTTGGGGCCACCAAAGGAGCACAGGAGCAGGGCATCGTAGGGAGCCGCGAGAGCGGCAGGCGAATTCTCAGTCACGCTCCGTACGCTATTCGACCGAACCTGAACGTCTGATGTGAAAGATCTGACTTATTAGATCTGACCTATGACTAGAGTGGATCCGGCGCCAATCGACGCCCGCACACATTCGGCAGCAGGAGATCCGTGAGCCGCACACGACACCCCGTCATGTGGACCGCCATCGTCGGGACACTGGCGCTCGGCGTAGCCGCGCTCATCTCCCTCATGCTTGGTATCGTACGCCTCACGCCCGCCGACACCATCGCCGCCCTCGGTAATCCGTCGGCGGCCGACATGCAGGCGGCAACCGTGATCTGGTCGATCCGGCTCCCCCGCATCGCCGTCGCCGCGCTCGTCGGCGCGGCCCTCGCCGTGGTCGGCACTGTCATGCAGGCCATCCTCCGTAACCCCCTCGCCGAGCCCGGCATCACCGGCGTCTCGGCGGGCGCCGCGGTAGGCGCTGTCGCCGGCATCACCCTCGGCTTCTCGGGCACCGCTCAGTGGGGCATTCCGCTTGCCGCGTTCGCGGGGGCAGCGACGGTTGCGCTGATCCTGCTCGGCGTGCTGCGCTCGCGGCGCGACCTCGGGCCCGGCACGATCATTCTCGTCGGTGTCTCCATCAGCGCGCTCGCGGGCGCGCTCATCAACGTTCTCATCGCCAACGCGAAAGACGATTCGCTCGTGCGCAGCGCCATGTTCTGGCTCGCTGGCGACCTCGAACTGCGCGGCTGGGACCACGTGGCGATGGCGGTTGGCCCGATCCTCATCGGCCTCGCTTACCTCGCGACCCGGGTGCGCGCGCTCGATGCCCTCGCGCTCGGTGAGCAGATCGCGGCGACGTCGGGCGTGAACGTCACCCGCGAGCGCACCATACTGTTGCTTGTCGCGGCGCTCGTGACGGGCGCGGCCGTCGCGGTGAGCGGCATCATTAGCTTCGTCGGCTTGGTCGTGCCGCACTTCCTGCGGCTCCTCGTCGGCGCATCGCACGCGCGTCTCCTGCCGCTCGCGGCGCTCGGCGGCGCGCTGTTCCTCATCGTCGCGGACACGATCGCCCGCACGGCGTTCGGCGCGGTTGTCGTGCAGACGGGCGTCGTCGCCGCGCTCGTGGGGGCGCCCGTGTTTCTCGCGCTCCTCCTGCGAAAGAGCCGCGCATGATCCCGGCGCCCAGCGAACTGCAGCCGCTCGAACTCGACGGGTTCGGCGCGGTCCGGGGCAGCGTCGCGCTCAGCGACCCACTCTCGATGCGGATCGAGCCGGGGACGGTGCTCGGCATCGTTGGCCCGAATGGCGTCGGGAAGTCGTCCCTCCTCGGCGCGATCGCGCATTCCGGGGTCGCGAGCTACGGCACCGCGGCGTTCGGCGGGGAGGATCTCGGGCGGAGCCGGGCGAAGCGTCGCGCGCAGCTCGTCTCGCTCATGGCGCAGGATCACGGGGCGCCCGGCGAACTGCTCGTGCGGGAGCTCGTGGGGGTCGGCGCGTGGGCGTCGTCGCGTGAGGATCCGCACGCCACCGTTGGTTCGGCTCTCACTCGCGCCGGGATCGCGCACCTCGCCGACCGTCGGTACGCGACGCTCTCCGGCGGCCAGCGGCAGCTCGTGCAGCTCGCGCGCGTGCTCGCGCAGAACACGCCGATCGTGATACTCGACGAGCCGACGAGCGCGCTCGACCTCGCCCACCAGCGCGCGGTCGAGCAGATCATGCGCGGCCTCGGAAACCAGGGGCGCATCGTGATCGCGGCGATCCACGACCTGAGCCTTGCGCTCAACACCTGCACCCGCGTGCTGCTGCTCGACCCGGGCGGCGCCTCCCACAACGGCGCACCCCACGAGGTGCTCGGCGCCGACCGCGTGTTCGCCGCGTACGGCGTGCGCACCACCATCCACACGACCCCGCAAGGCCGCCGCATTCTCGCGGCCGACGACTAGCCAAGGACACTCATGAATACGACCCGTTCCGTCGCGGCAGCCGCGCTCACCGCGCTCTCACTGTTCGCGCTCACCGGCTGCACCGCGCCCGACACGTCCGCCGACGCTGCAAAGACCGAGGCTGCTGGCGACACGGCTGAGGCCCCCGCCGGGTTCCCGCGGACGGTTGAGATTCCGGCAGGGCGCGGCGGTGAGGCCCACAGCATCACGATTGAGGCGGAGCCGAAGGCGATTGCCGCGCTCGATTATGAGAGCGCTGAGGTGCTCGCTGAGCTCGGGCTGACCGACAGGCTCGTGCTCATCCCCGAGGCCGTGTTGAACCCGGCGCTCGGCGGGCACGTCGACGAGATGGCGGAGGTGCCCGCGACGTTCCCGGTCGCCATGAACCTCGACACCGAGACGGTCATCTCGACGGCGCCTGACCTTGTCGTCATGAGCCCCCGCCACGGCGCCGAGGCGTCGATCGGCGCCGTGCTTGAGCAGGCCGGCCTCACCACGCTGCAGCTGCCCGACCCGTGGACGAGCCCCGAGATCCTCGCCAAGAACATCGACCTTATCGGGCAGGCAACCGGGGCCGAGACCGAGGCTGCGGGCGTCGTATCCGACATCGAAGACGGGCTGAAGCAGCACTCGGCAAAGACGCCGGGCGCCGACGCCGGGGACGCCCCGCGCGTGCTCGTACTCACCAACCAGGCAGGGCGCCCGTTCGCAGCGGCAGGCGGCGCGTTCCCGCTGCACCTGCTCAACCTTGCCGGCGCGGTGAGCGTGACCGATGAGCTCGGCATGGAGGCGACGGGCCCGATCAGCGCCGAACAGATCGTCGAGGCGAACCCTGACGGCATCGTGCTCATCGACATGAACGGTACAGGCGACCGTATGTTCGCTGAACTGCTCGCGAACCCGGCAGTCGCGACGGTTGCGGCCGCCGCGGACGACAAGCTCATGCGTGTTCAGGGTCGCGACGTGCAGGCGCTCGGACTCGGCGCGACGGTCGCCGGGCTCGAGTCGCTCACCGGCTGGGTTTCGACGCTCGGCTAGGTATTCGCCCGCCGCCCGCTGGGCGGGAGCCACGCTGTGGCTGCACCGTGCTTGCACCGTGCCCGAGGGATACCTGAGCGCGCGCCGCGCCTGAATGGGCGCGCGCTCGGTACACTCAGTGCATGTCCTCCACACAGCTCGGTTCGCACAAGGTGCGCGAGGCTCATGAATTCCTTCGTTCGCGCATCAGTACGGGTGAGTGGCCAATCGGCCAGCTCATCCCGAAAGAGCCTGAGCTCATGGACCTCATTGGCGTCGGTCGGTCGACCGTGCGTGAGGCCGTCAGGTCACTCACGACCCTCGGCATGCTCGAGCCCGTTCCCGGCGTTGGCACTTTTGTGCGCGCACGGACACCGGTGAGCTCGCTGCTCACCGAGTTTCTGATCGAGCAAGACCTCGAAGAGGTGCTCATCTACCGCCGCTCGCTCGAGATTGAGGCGGCCCAGACGGCGGCCGTGAAGCGCAGCGACGCTCAGCTCGCGGCTCTGCGCGCGAGCTACGAGCGCAGCCTCGCCTTCGACGAGGCGCCCGAGGGTTCTGCCATGAACCCGGCGAACTGCGAGCGCTGCAACGACATCGCACGCCCCGATTCGTTTCACCGCCTCATTGTTGAGGCGTCGGGAAGCAAGCTCCTGCTTGATCTCTACACGGGAGTCATGACCGTGCTTGGGAGGGCTGTTGCCCGCGGTGTCGTCTTCCTCGGCATCTCCTCTGACACGATGCACCTCGACCACGGTGCTCTGCTGAAGGCGATTGAGGAGCGCGACGTGCGCGACGCCGCCCACACGATGGCGCTGCACGCAGACCGCGACCTCGGCGTGCACGCTGACATGCTCGACCTCAGCCCGAACACTGAGCGCGCCGAGAGCCTCATCGGGGCTGGCTATGACCCCCAGGGCGTGACGGCGCCCCAGTAGGGGTTGTGGTTGCTGGGCGGCTGGTGGCTTGTCTCGACAGCCACCCTTCCCAGAGCGCAGCCCCGCCTCACTCTCTCACACCGCCTGGGGATCTGCAGTGCTGATGGAGCTTCTGGCCTGAAGCCGCATATCTTCTGTCGTTTGCATACGATCGAGGTGAGCCCTGGTCCCCAGGCGTTTGGCTGCCCACCTCCGACGCTTGATGGCCCGCCCCTACCCCTGGGATCGACCTTTCCAATGCCCGCTCAGCGCCCACGAGGCATACCTTCTGCCGATTGCAGATCTTGTGCTTGGGCCTGGGCCTGGGCTTAGACCTAAGCGCGGAGCATGACCCGCCCGCGCATCTCCTGGGGAGTGTCGACGCCGGTCAGCTGCATCGTACGCACGGCCTCGGAGCGCATGATCTCGAACATCCTGTCGACGCCGCGCTCTCCCCCGGCCATGAGGCCGTAGAGGTAGGCGCGTCCGACCATGCACGCATCGGCGCCCAACCCGACGGCCGCAAGCACGTCGGCGCCCGACAGGATGCCGGTGTCGAGGAAAATCTGCGCCCGCCCGTTCACGGCCTCGGCAATGCGTGGCAGCAGCTCAAGCGGGGTTGGTGCCCGGTCGAGCTGGCGACCGCCATGGTTCGAGACCACGACCGCGTCGACGCCGAGCTCGACGACTCGCTTCGCGTCCTCGACGGACTGAATGCCCTTCACGACGAGCGAGCCCTCCCACTCGTCGCGCAGCCACTGCAGGTCCTCGAGGCTCAGGCTCGGGTCGAACATCTGTCCGACGAGCTCGGCAACGGTGCCATCGAATGACTTCAGGCTGGCGAATTCGATCGGCTCAGTCGTAAGGATGTTGGCCCACCAGTTTGGGTACAGGGCGAAGTCGACGAAGGTTTTCACGCTCAGCGACGGCGGGATCGTCAGGCCGTTGCGGGTGTCGCGCAGCCGGTTCCCCGCGACGGGGGTGTCAACAGTCAAGACGAGGGTGTCGTAGCCCGCGGCCCGCACCTGGTCGATGAGCTGCTTGGTCGCCGCGCGATCCTTCCAGAGGTACAGCTGGAACCAGTTGTCTCCCGTCGGCACGGCGGCCTGCAGGTCGCCGGGCGCGGTGGTGCCCATCGTCGACAGGGTGTACGGCACCCCTGCTCGGGCGGCGGCCCGCGCGACCGCGATCTCACCCTCGTGCTGCATCATGCGGGTGAACCCGGTCGGGGCAAGGATCAGCGGAAAGCTCGCTTCTTTGCCAAGGATCGTCGTGCTCGTGTCAACGTTCGCGACGTCGTGGAGCACACGCGGCTCAAACTCCACGCGCGAGAACGCGTCGCGGGCTCGCCAGATCGACAGCTCCCCCTCGGCCGCGCCATGCACGTAGTAGAACACCGACTTGGGGGTGCGCCTGCGCGCCGCCTCAGCAAGGTCTTTCACGGTGAGGGCTCTCTGCAGCCGCCGCTCCACCGGATCAAGCTCGGGCTTCTTAAACCCGAGGAACGGTGAGACCTCGCTCCACTTCGGCAGTTTCCGCTTGATCTTGCGTGCTCCGAGGGAGTCGCCGCGCGCGGTCGTCACTTGTCTCCACCACCAGTTCCCAGGTATGCCTGAATAATTCCGTCGTCCGCAAGGAGCTCGGCGCCCGTGCCGGAGCGCACGATCTCGCCGTTCTGCAGAATGTGACCCTCGTCAGCTGCCTGCAGCGCACGGCGGGCGTTCTGCTCGACGAGCACGACTGTGGTGCCGCCGGCACGGATCTCCTCGATAACCTTGAAGACCTCGTCGACGATCTTCGGCGCGAGCCCCATCGACGGCTCGTCCATGAAGATCACCCGCGGCTCCGCGAGCATCGCCCGCCCGATCGCAAGCATCTGCTGCTCGCCACCCGACAGCGAGCCCGCGGGCAACTGCCGCCGCTCGCCGAGCACGGGGAAGCGCTCGTAGATGCCATCGATTGCGGCCGCGGCTCCCCCGCGGAGCTTCCGAGCACCGAGCTGCAGGTTCTCGCCGATGGTCAGTGTGCTGAGCACCTGGCGCCCTTCGGGAACCTGCACGAGGCCCCGGCCCACGAGCTTGTGCGCGCCGGTCTTCGTGATGTCCTGCCCCTCGAAGAGCACCTTGCCCCCGGAGGGTTTCACGATGCCCGAGATCGCGTTGATGATCGAAGACTTGCCCGCGCCGTTCGCGCCGACGAGTGTGACGAGCGACCCCGCCTGCACATCGAACGAGACGCCGCGCACGGCCTCCACCTTGCCGTAGGTCACCTTGAGATCGGTGACGCGAAGAATTGGCTCTGCCATGGTTAGGCCTTCCCGCTTGTCGAATCGGCGCCGGGAGCTACCTCAGCGTCGGATTCCTGCACGGCGCCAAGGTATGCCTCAATGACGCGTTCGTCGGCCTCGATCTCGGCTGGGGTGCCGCTCGCGAGGAGCTGGCCGAAGTTCAGCACCGCGATGTGGTCGCAGGTGCCGAGCACCATACCGACGTTGTGCTCGATGAAGATGATGGTCAACCCGTCGTTCGCGAGCGACCTGATGAGCTCCGACAGCGCCTCCGCCTCGACGTGGTTCATCCCGGCGGCGGGCTCGTCGAGAATCAGGATCGACGGGTCGGCCGCGAGCGCACGAGCGATCTCGAGTCGGCGCTGGTCACCATACGAGAGGCCCTTCGCCTCGACGTTCGCCTTGTCAACGAGGCCCACACGGTCGAGGCAGCGGGCGGCCTGCGCAAGCGCCGCGCGCTCGTCACGGCGAGCCGACGGCAGCCACACGAGGCGCCGCAGGAAGGTCGGCTTCGCGATGAGGTGCGTGCCGATGAGCACGTTCTCGAGCGCGGTAAGCCTGTTGAACAGCTTCGAGTGCTGGAACGTGCGGGTCACACCCGCCGCCGCGATCTTGTGGACCGGAGTGCGCCCCACCTCGACCCCGAGCACGGTCGCCGACCCGCTCGACGGCGGAATGAGTCCGCTGATCATGTTCACGAGCGTCGTCTTGCCTGCGCCGTTCGGGCCGATGAGGCCGACGACGTCGCCGCTGCGAATCGTGAGGTCGACGCCCTGCACCGCGTGCACGCCGCCGTACTCCTTCGCGAGCCCGTCGAGCTGCACCACGATTTCACCCTTGGCAGGGTGCGAACGCAGCGAAGCCGGCGCAGCACCCGCCGCGGTGAGCGCCGCAACGTCGATCTTCTGCTTGCGGCGCGGCACAAGGCTCGCGATGCCACCGGGCAGGTACAGGATCACGATGAGCAGCAGCAAGCCCGAGATAAACGGGCGCAGCCAGCCAGCCTCGATGCCAACGGCGCGTTGGATCTCAGGGAGCATCGTCTGGAACCCCGAACCGAGGATCGGGCCAAAGAAGTTCGTCGAGCCGCCGACGACGGCGGTTACGAGACCATCAATCGCGGTCGAGAAGCTGAAGTCTTCTGGCGTGATGATGCGCATGAAGTACGCCCACAGCACGCCGTAGAGGCCCGCAATAGCGCCAGCCGATACGAAGGCGGCGAGGCGGTGGCGGCCGACGTCGATCCCGATGGAGCGGGCGGCGAGCTCGTCCTCACGGATCGCTTCGAGCGCGCGACCGTAGCGCGAGCGCCCCTGACGCCAGAACCAGTACGCGACGACGATGAGGAGCGCCCAGGCGAGCTCGGGGCCGACAATCTTCGGCACCGACATGCCCTGCGCGCCACCCGTCCACGACTGGTTGAGGATGAAGATGCGAATGCCCTCAGCAAACCCGAGCGTCGCGATCGCGAGGAACACACCGCGCAAGCGCATGGTCGGAAGGCCGAGGATCACGGCGGCGAGCGAACCGACGACCATGCCGATAAGGATCGCGATAATGAGCGTCGGCACCGGGCCCCACGACGCGGGAGTGGGGGCCAACGTGGCTGCGACGAACGCGGCGATACCGGCGAAGCCGGCCTGACCGAGGCTGAGCTGGCCCGCGACGAGCACCGCGTAGAACGAGTACGCGAAGATGCCGTTGAGGGCGATAAAGACGAGAACCGATTCAGTAAACATGGTCTAGACCTCGCGCACCTTCCGCTTGCCGAAGATGCCCTGGGGCATGAGCAGCAGGATGACGAACAGGAGTGCGAACGCGATGAAGTCGCGCCAGCTCGAGCCGATGTACTGGATCGCGAAGACTTCGGCGACGCCGAGCACGAGCCCACCGACGAGGGCGCCGGGAAGGGAACCCATGCCGCCGACGATGATGACCGCGAGGCCCTTCAGTTCGATCGCGGTGCCCATGCCGAGCTGCGCGCTGTTCACGTTGAGCGCGAAGAGCACACCGGCGACGGCTCCGAGCGCCGACGAGATCGAGAATGTCATCGCGGTCACGCGGTCGACGTTGATGCCGAGCACGCGCGCTGCGGTCGGGTTCTCTGCAACGGCGCGCATCGAGCGGCCGAGCGACGAACGCTTCACGAGCACGTTGAGCGCGATCACGAGGCCAATGCAGATCACCACGATGGCGAGCTGCACGTAGGTCGCGCTCGCGCCAAAGAGTTCGACCTTCCCCTCGGGCGCCGTGCCCTCGGGGAACCGTCGTGTCTGCGGGCCGAAGAATGCCTGCAGCACGGCGACGATCATGCCTGCCATCGCGATCGACGCGATGAGCCCGGCAAAGTGGGCGTCGGGCCTGTTCTTGAGCGGGCGGAAGGCCACCCGCTCAATGACGAGGCCGAGGACGGCCCCAAACAAGAACACCAGGACGAGGATCACCCAGATCGACAGCTCGAACGCCTCGGCAAGGCCGATGCCGACGAAAGCTGACGCCGCGAACACGGCG
Organism: Leucobacter komagatae; assembly: GCF_006716085.1. NCBI lineage: Bacteria > Bacillati > Actinomycetota > Actinomycetes > Micrococcales > Microbacteriaceae > Leucobacter > Leucobacter komagatae. Next base: position 1,425,710 of record NZ_VFON01000001.1, read on the forward strand.
GGGTGCGCCAGGTTCAAGCGATCAAGAATGCCAAACACCAGGGTGAAGCCAATGGCGAATAGCGCGTAGATCGAGCCTATGAATAGGCCGTTGAGCAGTTGCTGCATGGGTGATCCTCGTTCGGTGTGATGCGTGTCTAGCGCAGAACGGCGAACTTGCCGTCCTTCACGATCTGCACGACGGCCGGGTGCTCAGCGTCACGGTTCTTGTTGATCGTCACCGCGCCAAGCGGGGTCGCGACGTCCTTCAACTGCGCAAGCGAGTCGCGAAGGTCCGAACGCTCGGCCGAGCAGGTGCTGCGGATCGCGTCGTCGATGAGGTAGAGCGCCGAGTACGCCTGTGCCGCGAACTGGTCGGGCTGTGCGCCGAACTTCTCTTCGTAGGCGGTGAGGAACGCCTGGTTCTCGGCGTTGTCCGATGCCGAGTTCCAAGCAGCACCGACCACGACGCCCTCTGCGGCTGCGCCGGCGTCTGCCATGAGCTTCGGGTTGTTGAAGCCGTTGCCGCCAACGATGGGCTGGTCGATGCCGAGCTCACGCGCCTGCGTGACGAGCGGGATGGCCGCCTCGATGAGCGCCGACACGACGATCGCGTCGGGGTTCTTGTCTTTCGCCGCGGTGAGGAGGCTGCGGAAGTCGGTGTCGGCCTTCGAGAAGGTCAGCGTGTCGAGCACCTCGACGTCTGTATCCTCAAGCGCCTCCGCCATGACCTCGTAGCCCGACTCCGTGAAGGCGTCATCGTTCGAGTACATCACGACGACCTTCTTCAGGCTGTACTCGTCGATGACCGCGTCAATGGTCTGCGGAATGACCTGCGCCTCGGTGAGCGAGTCGCGGAAGACGTAGTCGCCGATGTCGGTGATACCGCCGGCTGTGGTCGAGATGCCCATGACCGGCATGGACGCCTCAGTCGCGATCGGCATGGCCGCAACGGCGGTGTTCGAGAGCGTCGGGCCGAGCACGATGCTCGTGCCATCGCCGACGAACCCCTCCATCACGCTGATGCCCTGGCGCGGCTCGGATGCGTCGTCTTCGACGCTGAGCTTGTACTCAATGCCCTTCGCCTCGTTCAGCTCAGCGAGCGCAAGCTCAAGACCCTGCTGCTGCGAGACACCGTAGCTGCCAGCGCCGCCGGTCAAGCTAAGCGCCGCGCCAACCTTGACAGGGCTCTCGATGACGCAGCTCTCACCCGAGCCGGTGCCGACGAGGCCGCCACCGTCACCGCCCGTCCCGCCGTCACCACCGGTGCTACAACCCGCGAGCAACAGGGCCGACGCTGAGACAACGGCCGCGGCGCGAAGCTTCATCTTCATTGAATTCTCCTAGCAGTTTTTGGCACGCCAAAACGTGTACGAATGAACGATATGTATTCAACAACGTGGCACAACGCACAGCTTTTCTCAAAGCCACACCCCAGGAACTCGTGTTATGTGCCCAAATTGAAACATACGGAGTCTGTTGGGATACAGGAAAAGACCCCGCCGCAATGAGGCGCGGGAGCTCGGGTGGCCCGATGGGCGCTCAGGCGGCCCTGCGCGCTGACCGGGGCTCGCCCTCGATGAGGCTGCCAGCGAGAGGCACCGGCGAGCCCCCGCCGATCCTCATCTCTGCGTCGCAGCACTCACCGAGCGCATCGGCGTCACGCGAGAGCGAGAGTAGGGCGACACCGTCGCTGCGGCGGGCTCGCGCGCAGGCCGCAAAGAACTCAGCCGAGCCCTCGGCCTCGCCGGTCTCGCCGCCGTCGAGCACGAGCACGCGCGGGTCGTGGGCAAGCGCCCGCGCGAGGGCGAGCCGTAGCTGCTCAGCCCGCGACAGGTCACAGACGCGCACGAGCAGCCTGTCGGGCCCGAGCGCGACGAGCGCGAGCAACTCAGAAACGCGCGAGCCGACGGCGCTTGGCGACACCGCGGGCCGCGCCCGCCGCACTGCCCGCCGCAGGAGCGTGCGCACGGTGTGCGTCTCACTTGACGCCCGCTCCGTCGAGTAGGTCACGAGTTGGATCGCGCGACGCTCGGCCGCGGTGCGCGCCGCGGCGCGCGACTCCTGCAGCGCGCCGTCGATGCGCAGGTCGCCGCCGATGCGCAGCGCAGAGCTGGGGCTCACGCCGCCGACGAGGGCGAGCGCGAGCATGCTTTTTCCGCTGCCTGTTGGGCCGGTGATCGCGAGCCCTCCCCCGCGCTGAAGCGCGACGGAGACCGGCGGCGTTGCACCGAGCGCCCCGGGAAGCGTCACGGCGAAATTGCGCAGTTCGAGAGCCGGGAGCGCGGCGGGCGCGGCCAGTGGGCCCTGTGCGAGCGGCCCCGACTTCGCCCGCCGTGTCGTACCACGAGTGACGGCTGCGGCTTCAGCGACGACCTTGGCGCGGGGCCGGGCAGTCGCACCAGCGACCTCCGCGACCGGGGCGTCACCGGCGCCCCGTGCGAGCGGCCGCGCCGTGACTCCGTTCGCGCGGCGCGCGGCGCGCTCCGGGCAAAAGGTCTCGACTATCTGGCCGTTTTCGAGCACGGAGATCTCGTCCGCGAAGCGCTGCGCGAGCTCAAGGTCACGGGTGAGCACGATGACCGTCGTGCGGATGGCGCGCCGCATCCCCGCGAGCGCGTCGATGACTTCGTCAGCGACGGGGCGCTCGAGGCCGGCGAGCGGCTCATCCAGCACGACGAGCTTGGGCGACCCCGCGCTCGCGGGGCGGGCAACGGCCTGCGCGAGCGCGACCCTGCGCCGCAGCCCCGCCGGGAGCAGTTCGGGGTCGCGGTCCAGTATCTTCGGGTCGTTGATCCCGAGGCGCGCGAGTGCAGCGCACAGCGTCAAATCATCGAAGGCGATGCCCGGGAAGCGCGCGGTGAGCGCCGAGGCGAGCGCGTCGCGGACGGTGGCGGCGCCGCGCAGCTCCCCTTCGGCGTCCTCACTTAGCCAGGCGACGTGCCCCGCCGCTTCAGCTGTCGCGGCGCGAGCGAGCGGGTCGAAGTCGCCAAGCCTGACGCTGCCCGCGGTACGGGAGAGCCCTGGGCACAGCGCACCCCGCAGCGCCCAACCGAGCACCGTCTTCCCCGCACCCTTGCCGCCGACGACGGCGCGTACCCGGCCGTGTTCGATCCGCGCGTTGAGGTTACGAAGCACCGGCCTTTCGGCACCGGCGGCCCCGCCGACGGTCAAACGCTCACACGTAATCATGTCTCCCCTAACAGGTGCGCGTGCGCCAGCGCTCCCCGCGGCATTCGTAGGGGTTGCACTTCGGCGCGATTCATCTGATGATTGTTCTAGCCCAGATGGTAGCACCTTGTTAGGTAAACCTCACACACATCTGATGTGATCGGTGTGGCGAGCGGGTTCCGCTCCGCAAAAGGCCTCAGGTGCCGCCCTAGGTGGCGGCGGGCGCCGCGCTGAGCCCCGAGGCAGCGGCCTCGTCGATGAACCAGTGCACGTTCGCGTGGTTCCGCAGCCGGCTCGCGGGCACGAGCTCAGTTTCCTCGCCCTCGATCGCCGCGGCGACCGCCGCCGCCTTCGCAGCTCCGACAGCGATGACCAGCAGCTCCCGCGCCTCGAAGATCGTGCCGAGGCCCTGGGTGATCGCCTCCGTCGGCACGTCATCCGCGCGCTCGAAGAACCGCGCATTGTCTTCGATCGTCGCCTCGGCGAGCTCCACGACTCGGGTGCGCGAGTCAGCGGCTGCACCAGGCTCGTTGAACCCGAGGTGTCCGTTGCGTCCGATGCCGAGTACCTGCACGTCGATGCCACCGGCGTCCCTGATCGCCTGCTCGTACGCCTCGGCGGCGCCCGGGGCGCCCGAGCCGTCAGGGATGCGTACGAGGTCTGCGTCCAGCCCCGCACCGGCGACAGCGTCGCGGCGGATCACGGCGTGGTAGCTCCGCGGGTCCTCAGGCTCGAGGCCGAGGTACTCGTCGAGCGCGAAGCCGCGGACGCCGCTCTGGTCGAGCCCGGCCGCCCGGGCCTGCCGACCCCAAGCTGCGTAGACGGCGACAGGCGACGACCCCGTCGCGAGCCCGACGACGGCCCCGGCATCCTGCCGCACGCGGTCGACAATACGGCCCGCCGCGGCCTCAGCGAGCTCGGCTTCGGAGGAAAAGACGTGGATGTGCACTGCGCACTCCCTTTCTGTGCCGCCGAGCGGCACGCTAGCGGTCGACCACGCGTGAGTACACGCAGCCGTCGATGTCGAGCGTCTGCGCTACGCCACCGATGAAGTTTGAGAATCTCGCCCGCTCAGGCGTGCCGGGCTCGGCGCCGACGGTGTAGCCGCCCCCCTCCGCGATCGGCACGAGCGGGGTGTCTTCGGTCGGCGCTTCGACGCCGCTGTACGCGCGCAGCACGAGCCGACCGGCGACGCCCGGCTCGGAAGAGACACCGACCTCGTAGTGCGGGCACCAGGGCGTGTAACTCCGGTAGTGCCCGGCCAGGCGGGCCGCGTCGCCGGCACCTCGAGAGAGCGGGCCGCGGGTCACCCGCAGCGCGGCAATCGGGTCGGGGGCGCCCCCGGCGATGTCGCCGCCATCAGCGCCAGCGGCGCCGCCCACCTGCTCGGCAACGAGCTCCGCGTGTGCCGCCCGCGCGAGCAGCTCGGCGTGCGGCCACTCCCCCGGAGTGCTGAGCAACACGGCGACCGTGAGGTCGAGTTCGGGGTGCGCAACCAAGAACGCGCCGTAGCCGATCATGCCGCCACCGTGCGTGAGGAGGGTGCCGTGGGCCGTCGGCTCAACGTTCACGCCGAGCCCGTAGCGCGCGCCCCGCACGCGAAGGTGGGGGCCGGCCCCGAGGATGTCTTCGCCGCTCGGTGCCGTCAGCGTCGCAATCGCCGCGACGGCCGCGGGAAGCCAGGCTGACTCGCTCGCGAAGCTCGTCGGGTTGGTGAGCGCCAGCCCGAACTGGAGGAGCTCGCGCGCGCTCGCGCCCACGTTTCCATCGGCGCCCGCCGGTTCTACCCAGCTCTGCTGGCTGAGCGGATCACCCGGCGCCCACTGCGCGTCGTCGCGCGTCGGCACGGTTCCCGGGCACAACCGCGCGCGCTCCACGCCCGTCAGGCTTGCGAGCGCCCCGGGCAGCCCGAGCGGCCCGAAGAGTTCTTCTGCGAGCAGCCGCGGGAACGCCGTCCCCGCCGCCTCAGCGAGCGCGAGGCCGAGCACCACGTACCCTACGTTCGAGTAGTGAAAGCGCTCGCCGGGGGCTGTCAGGGTGCGCGTCTTCGGGAGCGAGAGGGCCTGTGCGATTTCCCCGGGAGACGCGGAGTTCCCGGAGATCCAGCCGGCGGTGTGGGCGAGCAGGTGCCGCAGGCTCGGTTCGCCTGCCCCCTCCGGCAATTCGAGCCACGGCAGGTACGTGCGCACCGGGTCGTCGAGGCTGAGCACACCCTCGGCTTCGAGCCTCGCGGCGGCGAGGGCTGCGACGGTCTTTGAGATCGAGCCGATCTCAAATCTGTCGTGGATTTCCACGGGCCGCCCGCCCGGGCCACGCGTACCGAACGCGCGCTGTTCGACGACGCCGCCCCGAGCGATGGCGATGGTGCCGCCGCTCACCGGAGCCGCGTCAAGCAGGCCGCCGATGAGCGAGCCGATGGACCCGCCGCCGAGCAGGGCCCCGTCGGCCCCTAGCGCGCGGGTCACTGCGCCGCCCCCGCGCGCTCCCGCTCGCGCGCGAGATCGCCGTCGTGCCGCGTCGCGAGCGCCCCCCACACGGCAGCCCGATCAGGATCCGGTGAGTAGCTCGTGAGCCGCTCTCGGCGCTCCGGGAGCGACATCCCCAGCCCAACGAGCAGCGTCGCGATCGCACCAAGCGCCGAGTGGTCGGCGTCGCTCTCGTCGGCGAGGACCTCGCGGCCGCAGGCGTCGGCAAGATCCTGCAGGGCGCGCGGTGAGGCGAGCGAACTGCCGGAGGCGATGATGCGCCCACCACTGTCACCCGCGATCGCGAGGATGCAGCGGCGCAGTTCGAGAATCACGCCGGTGAGGAGCCCGCGCATGAGTGCGCCGCGGGTCGTGCCGAGGGTGAGCCCGCTGAACGAGCCGAAGATGCCCGGCTCCCACAGCGCCCCCTGTTCACCCGGCCCGACGTAGGGCAGCACGGCGGGCGCCGCGAGCGGGTCGATGGCGCTCGCTTCGCCGACGAGGTCTGCGACGCTGGCTGCGCCGGTGAGGCCCGCGAGCCACTGGAACGCAGAGCCCGTCGCGACGAGGTCCATTTCAAGCCCGTAGCCGCCGAGCGCGAGCGGGGTGACGAGAGCGCGACCCGAGGCACTCAGCTCGAGTTCGTCGCGGGTGCCGAGCACGACCGTGCTCGTGCCCGAGATGATGGCGACGTCGAGCCCCGGCCGGGCGCCGAGTGCCTCAGCCCCAAGCACCGAGTCAGCCCCGCCGAGTGCGACGGGAAGGCCCGCCCGCACGCCGATGAGCCTCGCGACCCCGGCGTCGAGGCCGCGGGACTCGGTCGATGGCCTGGTGGGCGGCAGCGCGGGCCACGGGCCCGCGGCATACTCGCCCGTCGTGAGGTCGTACACGCCGCTCCCGGCCGCCGTCGAGGGGTCGGTGAGCAGCTCGCCTGTGAGCTGTTCGAACAGGTAGTCTTTTGCGCCCGCGATCCTCGTCGTGCGCGCCGCGACCTCCGGGTCCCTGTCGCGCAGCCGCAAGAACATCGGCACAAGGTAGCGACCGTCGAACTGCTGGCCGGTGCGCTCGTAGGCCACGGCATCGGGGTACTCGCGACGCAGCCACTCGGCCTCGGGCTCGGCCCGGGTGTCTTCCCAGACAATTGCGCTCCCGACGGGTTCGCCGTCTGCGTCGAGGCAGACGAGCGTTGGGAGCATCGCCGAGAGGCCGATGCCGACCCAGCGCTCCGCCCCGGTGGCGGCGGCGAGCCGCGCGAGCGCGCCGATTGCCGCCGCCATCCAGTCCTGCGGCGCTTGCTCTGCGGCGCCGGGTTCTGGCCGGTGCGTCGGGTACGGCTGGCGCTCCCTGAAGAGCACCCGCCCGGACTCAACCCCAACAGCTATGGCTTTGAGGCTTGAGGTGCCAAGGTCGAGTCCGATCGCGATGCCCTCGGGAGGCGTCATGCCGCGCCCTTTCTTCGTTGAATCGCTTAGCGCGAGAATTCCTGCTTGAGCACCTTCATGGCGCCCGCGGCGGCCTCGAGGGTGTCATCGATGTCGCGGTCGTCGTGTACGAGCGAGACAAAGAGGTTCTCAAACTGTAGCGGGTGGAAGAGCACGCCGCGCACGAGCATCTCCTCGTACCACCGCTTGAACACGCCCTCGCGGGTGTGCGCGACCGCGTCGCGCCAGTTCTTGATCGGGCCGTCCGCGAACCAGAGCTGGAAGACGGTGCCAAGGCCCGTCACGTACGCGTCGATACCGTTGTCGTTCGCGATCGATTCGAGGCCGCGTGCGAGCCGATCGCCGAGTGCGCGCTGGCGCTCATACAGGCCGGGCTCAGCGAGGAGGTCCATCGTCGCCGAGACCGCGGCGCACTGCACCACGTTGGCGTTGTATGTGCCCGAGTGCGAATAGGTGCCGTCGGCGATGAGGCGCATGGCCTCCTTCGTACCGCCGATCGCTGCGACCGGGAACCCGCCGCCAACGCCCTTCGCGTAGGTCGTGAGGTCAGGGATCACGCCGTAGTACTCGTGCGCGCCGCCGCGGGCGATACGGAAGCCGGTGATGACCTCATCGAAGATGAGCATTGCGCCGTACTTCGTGGTCTCGCTGCGCAGCAGTTCAAGATAGCCGGGCTCGGGCAGAATGCAGCCGGTGTTCAGCACGGCGGGCTCGGTAATGACGGCGGCGATCTCCTCGCCGCGCTCTTCCATGAGCTTCACGAAGCTTTCCGCGTCGTTCCAGGTGAGCACGACGAGGGTCTCCTCGAGCTCGGCGGGCACGCCGGGGCCCATCGCGACGGGGCGGGGGCGCTCGGCCGAGCCCGCCTTGTCGAGATCGACGTGGTTCGACCAGTACACGCTGTCTTGCCAGCCGTGATAGAGGCCCTCGAAGCGCACGATAATGCGGCGACCGGTTGTCGCGCGGGCGATACGCACGGCCTGCCCGACGGCCTCGGAGCCGGAGTTTGCGAAACGGACCTGCTCGACGCCGGGTACGGCGGCGACGACCTTCTCGGAGGCTTCGATCTCGAGCTCGTAGGGCAGACCGAAGCTCGTACCCTGCTCTTGAATCGCCTTCACGACGGCCTCAGTGACGACCGGGTGGCGGTGGCCGAGGATATCCGGGCCGAGGCCCAGCAGGTAGTCGACGTACTCGTTGCCGTCGACATCGGTGATGCGCGACCCCTGTCCCTGTTCGATGAACAGGGGGTACGGGTTCCAGCCGTTGCGCGGGAGGCGGGCCGTACTGCCTGCGCCGCCGGGAATCGTGAGCTTCGCGCGCTCAAAAAGTTCGCGGGAGCGCGCGGTGCGCGCGGGGAACGCTGAATCGAATGTGAGGTCCACGTTGAGCCTTTCAATTACCGCGGAGGATCCTTCCCCCGCTAGCTTGTCATACTAAGCATATACACGGTGACGTGCGGATGCAATCCCTAGCGGAGCGACCCCGCTGCCCACGCGCGCATTGCCTCAGCCAGGGCGAGCGTCGTCGCTCCCGTCGGGCCCTCCGGCCAACCCGCGATGGGGCTCTCGAGGTACGCAACGCCACCAATGTCGAGGTGCGCCCAGGGGGTCTCCCCCACAAACTCGGCGAGGAAGGTTGCGGCGTGCCGCCCCACGTCGGGGCGGTCAAGTGGCGCGTTTTTCGCGTCGGCGACGCGGCTCTCAAGCACCGCGTCCTCGCCGTACGGGAGCGGGATTGCCCACAGCGGGTCTGCCACCTGACCCGCGAGGTTCTGGAGCCGCTCCGCGAATTCGGCATCGTTTGACCACATCCCGGCAGCGCGCAGGCCGGCGCCGCCGTCGGTGAGCGTGCCGAGGTCAACGAGCGCTGCGGCCCCCTGCGAGCGCAGCCAGGCGAGGCCGTCGGCGAGAATGAGACGCCCCTCGCAGTCGGTGTCGACGACCTCGGTCGTGCGCCCATCGGGGTGCGTGACGACATCCCCGGGCCGCACCGACGTTCCCGAGACCGCGTTGTCGCAGAGCGGCAGGATCACCTCGACCGGCGCACCGGGTTCAGCGAGGCGTGACGCGAGGACGAGCGCGGCCGCGACCGTCGCGGCAGACGCCATATCACTCTTCATCCAGGCAAGTTCGCCCGGGTCCTTCTTCACATTCAGCCCGCCGGAGTCGAACGTGACCCCCTTGCCGACGACGCCAAGAGTTGGCCCGGTTGAGCCCGAGCCCGCCCACCGCAGTCGCGCAACAACGGGGGGCCGCGCCGATCCACCACCTACTGCGGCGAGGGCACCGAACCCGCGAGCTTCGGCGTCTTCCGCCGCCCAGAGCTCGGCGGTGACACCTTCGCCCATCCCGGCGGCGAGCGCGAGAATCTCATCACCCAGCTCCCGCGGCCCGAGCGCGCTCGCAGGCCGTTCAACGAGGTCGCGCACCCAGCCCCGGGCGACGGCACCGAGCTCGGCACCCGCTGATGGCGCTCGGCCATCACCAAAGAGGGGGCGCCGCTCTGCGTCAAGCGGCGCTGCGGGGCGTTGCGTGCCTAGCCAGGCGCCAGCCCAAAGGGCATCGTGGGCACTCGCATCCTCGCCGCCTGCGACCCACAGGGTCGCCTGGCCCACGCTCGCAGCCCCGAGCTTCAGCCCGGCCTCGAAGTAGCGCTCGGTCACGCTGGGCGCCCCCGGCCCGCGGTGGGCGGCGGTCAGCTTAACCGCCGCCACGACCGCGGGCGCTCCCTGCGCGGGGATCACAACGCGACTGGGTTCCGAGCCAGCGCCGAGCCCCGCCGCAATCGCAGCGATGAGCTCACGCTCCCCCAGGCCGAGCGCCGCGGCAAGCCCGGCGGGCCCGCCGGTGCCGACACTGCCAGAATCCCAGCCGTCAGCGAGTAGCAGGAGGTGTGTTCCCCGCACAGTACTTCCCCTCGCTACTTCTCGACCCGGTACACACCCGTGAGGGTCTGCGTCGAGAGGTTGTTGATCGACCCCACAAGCGGCGACAGCACGAAGCCGTCCCATGCCGGGTTGAACGCCTCGATCACGTTCGGGTACGCGTACACGATGTAGGGGCGGTCGTCGAAGATGATCTGCTGCATCTCGTTAATGATCTCCTGGCGCTTCGCCGCGTCGAGCTCGGTGCCCTGAGCCTTGTATAGTTCGTCGTACTTCGGGTTGCAGTAGCCGCTGTCAGAGTTTCCGCCGAGCGAGTCGCAGGTGAGCGTGCTCAGGATGAAGTCGGGCTCATACGGCGGCGCCCAGTTCCACATTGCGATGTCGAAATCGAGGTACTTGTTGTCGGGCGCGGTGATCGCATCCCACGCCGCGTCCGAGTCCATCTTGCGCTGCTCAACCTTGATGCCGAGCTTCTCCCAGCCGCGCTGCATGGTCTGGAACGCGCGGTCACCGGAGCCGGATTCCGCGGTAGGGAACACGAGTTCGTACGCCATCTTCTCGCCGTCAGCGACTCGAATGCCGTCGTCGCCCGGCAGGTAGCCGAGGTCGTCGAGGATCTTGTTGCCCGCCTCGATGTCGAACGGCAGGCCGGGGAGCGACTCGTTCTTGAACCCCGAGATCGGGGCGAGGAGTGTCGAGCCTGGCTCGGCGTTTCCGAGGTAGGTCTGCTCCACGATCTCGTTCCGGTCGATGCCGTACTCGAGCGCCTTGCGCACCTCGGGGTTGAGGAGCTCGCGGTGCGAGGTCTTCTCGGGGTTCGTGTTGATGATGACGTTCTTGATCGACACGCTCTGACCCGTCTGCACGGTCATGCCATCGGCCTTGAGTTTCTCGACCGCGGTCGGGGGCGTCGTCAGGCCAACCATGTCAACCTGGCCACTCTTCAGCGCCGACACCATGGCGTCGTCGTTTGCGAAGAACTGCAGGCCCCAACCCTCAATCTCTGGCGCCTTGCCGTACCAATTGGGGTTGGTCTTGTACATCATCATCTGGTCCTTTTTGTAGGACTCAAGCGTGAATGGGCCGCCTGACACGATGGGCGGGGCGTTGTCGAAGCTCGTGAGGTCGAGGCCGTCACCGGTCGCCTTGGGCGCCCAGATGTGCTCGGGCAAGATGTGCAGTGCCTGTACCTGGGTGAGCACGTTCGCGACGGGGGCGTCGTAGGTGAAGACGACCGTGTTCGCGTCGGTTGCCTTCGCGTTGTCGAGGTGCGCCACCCAGCCCGCGAGGATGCCCGTCGGGCCGTCGGCGTATTCGAGGATGAGGTTCGCGGTGAACGCGACGTCCTCGGCGTCAAGCGCCTCGCCGTCGCTCCACTTCGCGTCCTTCACGGTGTGGAAGGTCCAGGTCGTGCCGTCCTCGCTCGATTCCCAGGACTCGGCGAATGACGGGACGATCTCGAGGTTCTCGTCGTACTCGGTGAGGTGGGGGTAGATGTACTGGTACATCACACTCGAGTAGTCGGAGTCAGACACGAACGGGTTGAGCGAGTCGACGACCGCGGTCGCCCCGACCCGCAGGAAGTTCCCTCCCCCGCTCGCGCCTCCGGATCCGCCAGGTGAGCAGGCGGAGATTGAAACAACAAGTGCGGCCGCGGCTGCTACAGCCAGGCCCGCGCGTACTGCGATCTTCATTGATCCTCCATCGACTGATCGGTACGCGCGGCCCGCGCACCTCTCTCAGTAGACTTAGCATACTATATAGCGCTACTTCTCATATAGGCAGTAATGTAGTTCCATCGCCCGCGCAATCCGGGCCGCACGCACAGTCGCTGCACTGAAAGGACCACCGATGCATCGAGGAAGATATATCTGGCGCAGGACACTGTTCGCGCTCGTCACGGTCTTTGTCGCAGTCACCATAAACTTCCTACTCTTCCGCGTGCTCCCCGGCTCGGCGGCGAATCGCCTCTCGCGCGTGCCAGGCGCCTCGGCTGAGATGAAGGCCGCGCTCGAACGGCAGTTCGGCATCGACAAGTCACTCTGGGAGCAGTACGTCCTGTACCTCAAGGGGCTCTTCACCGGAAACCTCGGCATCTCGTTCTCGAACCGGCAGCCCGTCGCAGCGAACCTCGCGGAGGCGTTCCTCAACACGCTGCCCCTTGTGCTCACCGGAACGATCATCGCTCTCGCCATCGGCATCCTCCTCGGCATCCTGAGCGCCGTGCGGCGCGGCACGTTCTTCGATCACGCCATGACGAACATCTCGGTGCTCTTCTACGCGTTCCCCACCCAGTTCGTCGGCGCGATGCTGCTCATCTTCTTCGCGGGCGTCCTTCCCTCGGCCGGCATGGCCGATCCCTTCGCGATGGCGCTGAGCCCGGGCGAGCAGTTCGCAGACAGGCTGCGGCACCTTATCCTCCCGGTCGCGACGCTCGCGCTCACGCTCTACGCCGAGTACCTACTCATCATGCGCTCCTCGGTGTTGGAGACGCTCGGTGAGGACTACGTGCTGACCGCGCGCGCAAAGGGGCTCCCGAGGGGCCGCATCATCCGCTCCTACTCGGTTCGCAACGCGATGCTCCCGACCGTCACGATGATCGCCCTCGCGCTCGGCACGGTCGTGAGCGGCGCGATCCTCATCGAGGTCATCTACTCGTGGCCGGGCATCGGCCGCGAGCTCTACCAAGCGGTCCTGCAGCGCGACTACCCCATGCTCCAGGGCGGGTTTCTCGTCATCACCATCACCGTCGTCGTCTTCAACTACCTCGCCGACCTCGCATACGCGTGGCTCGATCCGCGGGTATCCGATTGAGCAGGGAGCACACCATGGCAGCACCGGGCACAACACTCTTCTCGCTCCCGCGCAGGCGCAGGCCGCGTGATCGCCGCCGCGGCGCATTCGCGACCGCGCTTCGGCAGCCAAGCGCGATCATCGGGCTCGCGATCATCGCGATCTTCCTACTCATCTCGATCTTCGCACCGCTCCTCACACCGTATTCCGGCGGCGAGGTGAGCTGCGCCGTGTTCGAGGCACCGTCGGCCGCCCACTGGTTCGGCTGCGACGACGGCGGCGTCGACGTGCTCACCCTCGTACTCGAGGGAGGCCGCGTCTCGATGTGGGTCGGGTTCACCGCGGCCGCGATCGCGATCGTGATCGGCTCGGCCGTCGGCATCCTCTCCGGCTACTTCGGCGGCTGGGTCGACACGGTGCTCATGCGCATCACCGACTACTTCCTCGTCATCCCGCAGATCGTACTCATGATCGTCATCGCCGCGGTCTGGGGCCCGAGCCTCAACCACGTCATCATTGTGATCGGTGTGCTCATGTGGACGGGAACCGCGCGCATCGTGCGGTCGCAGGTGAAGAGCCTCCGCGAGCGCGTCTACGTGAAGCGCGTCGAGGCGCTCGGCGGCAGCCACCTTCGCATCATCATGCGGCACATTCTGCCGCAGCTCGGGCCGCTCCTCGCGGCGAGCGGCGTGCTCGCGATCACCGTCGCGATCTTCAATGAGACAGCGCTCGCCTTCCTTGGCCTCTCAGACCCGAACACGGTCACCTGGGGTGTCATCATGGAGCGCGCGTTCAGCCGAGCCGCGATCAGCACGGGTGCCTGGTGGGCGATCGTGCCGGCCGGAGTCGCCGTCGCGCTGCTCATTCTCGGCTGCTACCTCGTCGGCCGCGCCATCGAGGACGCGCTCAACCCGCGACTCAAGATCTCGCACCTCGCCCTGCGCACCTGGGCGATTCGCCCGCTCGGCTCGACCGAAGACGCGAAGCCCCGCGCGAAGACGCCGCGGGCCAGCACCAGCGCAACTGACACTACGAACGGAGCGGGCGTATGACCGCAGCACTATCCCCCACCCCCGTGCTCGAAATCCGCGACCTGCGCGTCTGGTTCGCGAACGACCGCGGCGAAGAAACCGAGACGGTTCACGGCATCAACCTCGCGCTCGCGCCTGGCGAGCGGCTCGGCCTCGTTGGCGAGTCGGGCTGCGGCAAGACGACAACGATCCTCGCCGCGCTCGGCCTGCTGCCCGCGAACGCGACCGTGAGCGGCCAGATCCTCCTCAACGGCACCGACATCATCGCGGGTGGCGACGCGACCGTCCGCCCCCACCGCTGGAAAGACATCGCGATGGTCTTCCAGGGCGCGATGAGCGCGTTCAACCCGGTGAAGACGATCGGCTGGCAGATCGAGGAGGCGCTGCGCTTCCACGGCTTCCCGCGCGAGACCATGCAGGCGCGCGTGCGCGAGCTGCTCGGCCTCGTCGGCCTCCCCGACGGCACCGAGAAGCGCTACCCGCACGAGCTCTCGGGCGGTATGAAGCAGCGCGCGGTCATCGCCATGGCGCTCTCGTGCGAACCCAAGGTGCTGCTCGCCGACGAGCCGACGACCGCGCTCGACGTCGTGGTGCAAGACCAGATCCTCCGCCTCCTCGTCGACCTGTCTGACAGGCTCGGCCTCGCCGTGATCCTCGTCACCCACGACCTCGGCGTCGTCGCCCAGAGCTGCTCGCGCGCGGCGGTCATGCGCGCGGGCGACATCGTCGAGATCGGCGAGGTCGAACAGCTCTACCGCGACCCCGCGCACTCTTACACACGCACGCTCTTCGAATCGACGCCCGACATCACCGCTGTCGCGAACGCGACCCGGGCGAGCGAGCCCGCGACCGAACCACTCCTTTCTGTCCGTGACCTCACGGTGCAGTACGCGGGTAGGCGCGAGCATCGCGCGGTCGACGGGGTCTCCTTCCAGGTCGACCGCGGCGAGCTTGTCGCGCTCGTCGGCCAGTCGGGCTGCGGTAAGACGACGACCATGCAGTCGATCATGGGGCTCGTGCCCGAGGCGACGGGCGGCATCGAGGTCGCCGGTATCAACGCGCTCGGCGCCAAGCGAGCGGAGCGCAAGCAGCTGCGCTCGCTCGTGCAGCCGATCTTTCAGGATCCATACGAGTCGCTCGACGTGCGCTTCACCGTGGCTGACACGCTCGAAGAGCCCCTCCTCATCCACAGGGTCGGGAAGAACCGAGCCGAGCGGCTGGCGCGAATCTCCTCGGCACTAGAGTCCGTCGGGCTCACCCCGGTTGAGCAGTACCTCGACAGGTACCCGCACCAGCTCTCCGGCGGCCAGCGGCAGCGAGTGGCGATCGCGTCGGGTCTCGTGCTGACGCCGTCGCTGCTGCTCGCGGACGAGCCGGTGAGCATGCTCGACGTGTCGGTGCGCTCGGGGGTGCTCCAGCTCCTCGCCGAACTGAAAGACACGGCGGGCCTCGGGATCCTGATGATCACGCACGACCTGTCAACGGCCGCCGAGTACGCCGACCGCATCATCGTGATGCGAGAGGGCAAGATCATCGAGTCGGGCACACCCGACGAGGTCGTGAACCGGCCTCAGGATCCGTACACGCAGCTGCTCATCAACAGCATCCCAAGCCCAGACCCGGCGCACGCGCGGGTCTAGGGGGCGCGCGCGTTCGGCTATTCGGCGCCGAGCGCGCGCACGCCCCAGGAGCCGGCAGCCTCGGGGCTCACCAGGCGCGGCGTTGAGCGCGGCCCCTGCACATGGAACAGGAACTCGTCGGCGCGGTACGACTGCTGGTACGAGTCGAAGGCTACGTCATCTTCGGTGTAGCTCACCCCGCGAACGCGCATCACGGTGTCGCTCGGGCCAAGCCCGAGCTGCTCGCGCTCCCACTGACTCGGGCGGTCTACCTGAAAGACCTGCTCGGCGTACGCTTCCGTGATGCCGTGCAGTTCTTCGAGCAGCTCGTAGAGCGATCGCCCGCTTGCAAGCTCGGCCTCGTCAAGCGCTGGCACGAGGCTCAGGGGAAGCGTCGCGCGCTCGGCAACGGTCGCGCGCCCTTCCCTGCTCCGCACGCGCGAGATCTCCCACACCGGCTGCCCCTCCTGAATGTCGAGGGCGCGCACGTGGTTTCGGCTTGGCATGCCGACCGCGATCCGTACGAGCTCCGTCGTGAACTCCACGGGCCGCTCGTCTTGCGAGATGGTGCCGAGCAGCGCACCGGCGCGGCCCGGTTGGCTGATGAGCCGCGGCTTCGCGACGAAGGTGCCGAGCCCCTGATGGCGCTCGATGACGCCGTCGTGGTCGAGTTCGTCGAGCGCGCGGCGCACGGAGATGACGCTCACGTCGGCTAGCTTCGTGAGCTCTGCGGTGCTCGGGAGCTTGTCGCCCGGCTCGAGGCCCTGTTCTTCAATGAGGCGCAGCACGAGGTCGTAGACACGCTGGTAGCGCAACTCACGGCCAGCGCCCGGCTCCGCTGGAGCGGCTGCGCCCGATTTTGTTGACGCCAAGTCAGTACCTCCTGTTAGCCCAGACTCACTTATTATTCGCAAGCCTAGGGCAGAAAGCCATTTCCGCGCCATATACTGCTAGGTATAACAAGAATCGAGGAAGATGTGATGACCGCAGTGCCCGCTCAGGAATCCCACGCCGCACGACTTCGCGAGGTGCTCCCAGAGCACAGCGGCGTCACCGAGGCGGGCGAGCTCACCATCGGCGGCGTCGAGGTTTCTGCCCTCGTTGAGCAGTACGGCACGCCCCTGCACGTGTTTGACGAGATCGGGCTGCGCGAGCAGGCGCGCCGTTTCGTCCGGGGCCTCCGCGAGCGCTGGCCCAACTCCGACGTGCTGTTCGCGTCGAAGTCGCTTCCCGCCGTCGGGATGTACAAGATCGCGCAGGAGGAGGGGCTCGCGGTCGACGTTGCCGGTGCAGGTGAGCTGCACCTCGCGCTTGCCGCCGGCGTCGACCCTGCACGCATCTACTTTCACGGCAACGCGAAGACGACGGCAGAGCTCGCGTTTGCCCTTGAGCGCGGTGTCGGCACGATCATCGTCGACAACACCGACGAGCTCGACAGGCTCGACGCGCTGCTCACCGCACCGCAAGCG
The DNA here is from genome assembly GCF_006716085.1 of Leucobacter komagatae. Classification (NCBI taxonomy): domain Bacteria; kingdom Bacillati; phylum Actinomycetota; class Actinomycetes; order Micrococcales; family Microbacteriaceae; genus Leucobacter; species Leucobacter komagatae. The sequence goes on from NZ_VFON01000001.1 coordinate 1,442,565, forward strand.
CTCTTGCTCCGCGTGATTCCCGGCGTCGAGGCCGAAACCCACGCGTCACAGGCGACGGGTGGCACCCGCTCGAAGTTCGGGCTTCCGATGGACCAGGCCCTCGCTGCAATTGAGCGCATGCGCGCGCACCCTCTCATGCGATTTGAGGGCGTGCACCTGCACATCGGCTCACAGATTCTCAACACCGCCCAGTTCGCCGAGGCCGTCGAAAAGATCTCGAGCGCGGGCCACTTCCCCACCTACGACATTGGCGGCGGGCTCGGCGTGAAGTACACCCACGCGGATGACGCGCCGAGCGTAGAGGCGTACCTTGACGAGATCGTTGCGGCGGCGAAGGCGCACCTCCCGGAGGGGTCGCGGCTGCTCATCGAGCCAGGCCGCTCGCTCGTGGCCCGCGCCGGGGTCTCGGCCTACCGCGTCGTCTCAGTGAAGCGCACCGGGCAGGTGTTCGTCGCGGTCGACGGCGGCATGGCAGACCAGCTCGACGTTGCCCTCACGCTGCAGCGCTACGAGGCCGTGATCGCGAACCGCGCGGCTGAGCCCGCGGCGGAAGCCGTGCAGCTCGTCGGCCGCCAGTGTGAGTCGGGCGACCTGCTCATCGACGGCGCCGACCTACCGGAGGCGCGGGTGGGCGACGTCGTTGTCATGGCGACGACGGGCGCGTACTCGTACACGACGTCGAACAACTACAACGGCGCCCTGAAACCCGCGATCGTCTTCGTCGCGGACGGCGAGGCGCGGCTCGTCACCAGACGCGAGACGTACGCCGACCTGCTCGCGACGCACGCGCCCGCGCTTGAGGGCGGCACCGCAACCGACTAGCTCAGGCGGGTCTTCGGGGAGACCGTATATGTGTCTTCTGGGTCGCTGTACACCGCGTCCCCGAGCGCCTCGTCGACGGCAGCGAGGGTCGCTGCGTCGAGCGTGACGCCCGACGCCTTCACGGTGTCGGCGAGCTGCTCTGGCCTGGACGCTCCAACAAGCGCCGACGCGACATTCGGGTGCTGCAGCACCCACGCTATTGCAAGCTGTGGCATCGTGAGGCCGGCCTGCTCGGCGATGGGCTTCAGCCGCTGCACGGCGACGAGCAGCTCCTCTCGGAGAAAATCGTGGATGAACCTCGCGCCGCTCCGCTCGTCGGTCGCGCGCGACCCCGCGGGGAGCGGCTGGCCCGGCAGGTACTTGCCAGTGAGCACGCCCTGCGCCATTGGCGACCACACAATCTGCGAGATGCCGAGTTCCTCGGACGCTGGCACGACCTTACCCTCAATGACCCGCCAGAGCATCGAGTACTGTGGCTGGTTCGAGATGAGCTGGATCCCGAGCTGTTTCGCGAGCGCGTGGCCCTCACGCAGCTGCTCCGCCGTCCACTCCGACACCCCGATGTAGAGCGCCTTCCCCTGGCGCACGATGTCGGCGAACGCCTGGAACGTTTCCTCGAGCGGCGTCTCGTAGTCGAACCTGTGCGCCTGGTAGAGGTCGACGTAGTCGGTGCCGAGCCGGGTGAGCGAGCCGTTGATCGACTCAAAGATGTGTTTCCGGCTCAGCCCCGTGTCGTTCGGCCCCTTGGCTCCGACTGGGAAGTAGCACTTCGTGAAGATCTCGAGCCCTTCGCGCCGCTGCCCAGCGAGCGCCTTGCCGAGTACAACCTCGGCGGCCTGGTTCGCGTACGTGTCGGCGGTATCGAAGGTCGTAATTCCCGCGTCGAGCGCCGCGTGCACGGTCTTCGTCGCTGCCTCGTCGGCGACCTGCGAGGCGTGGGTGATCCAGTTGCCGTAGGTGATCTCCGAGACTTTGAGGCCGCTGTTTCCGAGGTAGCGATAGTTGACCATGTGCCAACGCTAATACCGCTACCCCGGGAACGGAACCCTAGTCCAGGAAGATGTCAGGGCGCAGCTCGCTGTCCGGGGTTCCGGGCACCGCCGCGTAGCCGGAAAAGTCGGTGACGCCCTCGCCACGCAGCACGTCCTCTGCGATGAGGGACTGGCCGGTGTACTGGCCCGCTGGCTTCGTGAGCACCGTGTACGCCGCGTCAGCGTACACCGCGGGCGTGCGGCTCGCGGCCATGACTTGGTCGCCGCCGAGCAGGTTCTGCACTGCCGCGGTCGCGACGGTGGTCGCCGGCCACAGCGTGTTCGCAGCGACGCCGGTCTTCGCGAACTCAGCGGCCATGCCAAGCGTCGCCATCGTCATGCCGTACTTCGCGAGGGTGTAGCCCGTGTGCCCGCCGAGCCACTTGGGGTCGAGGTTCAGGGGCGGCGAGAGTGACAGGATGTGGGGATTCTCGGCTTGCTGGAGCAGCGGGAGCGCCGCGCGAGAGAGCATGAAGGTGCCGCGCACGTTCACGTCTTGCATGAGGTCGTACTTCTTCGGATTGAGGTCGAGCGTGCCCGACAGGTCAATGACGCTCGCGTTGTTCACGACAATGTCGACCCCACCAAACTCGGCACGCGCCTGCTCGACGGCCGACGCGATATCGTCGTCGTTGCGCACGTCGCCCACGATCGCAAGCGCGTTCCCGCCCGCCGCGCGGATCTCGTCTGCGGCCGTGTGGATCGTCCCAGCGAGCTTCGGGTGCGGGGTATCCGTCTTCGCGAGCATCGCGATGTTGGCGCCGTCGGCCGCGGCGCGCAACGCAATCGCAAGCCCGATTCCCCTGCTGCCGCCAGACATAAGGATCGTCTTCCCTGCCAGTGTCATAGCTACTCCTTTGTGCTGTGGTTCTCTGCGCAAGTCTGACACGGGCGCGACAAATGCGCGAACGTTGCGTGCAGATCGTGCACTCAGCACATCGGCGACTGACAGTATTGGTGCATGTCGCACGATTCACAGACCGGCCACCCCGGCACCGGCCGGGTGGACGGCCTCGCTCAACCCATCGAGCCCGACGGCACGCGAAAGACCGCGGAGACGGTTGAGGTGGGGGCAGGAGTCGAACCTGCGTGCGCAGCCTTGCGGGCTGCTACCTGGCCACTCGGTCACCCCACCTGAGTCGCCAGATCATCTCGGCGACATCACCCATGCTACTGTTTGTCCTATGACAATGCAACTTTTGGCAGGCGCCTCCGCCGCCGAGGAGGCTCAGCCTGCGACTTCGCCGATCGCATACGTGATTCAACACGTCGCGTTCGAGGGGCCCGGCACGCTCCACGGCGTGCTCACCGAGCTCGGATACGAGGTCAGGGTTCGACTCGCTGGCCTCGACCCGCTGCACCTCAGCGCGCTCGCCGACGGCGCGCTCCTCGCCGTACTCGGCGGCCCGATTGGCGTGGCAGAGACGGCGACGTACCCCTTTCTCCACGAAGAGAAACGCCTCATTCGCAAGTGGCTCGAGCTCGATCGGCCGCTGCTCGGCATCTGCCTTGGGGCTCAGCTCATCGCTGAGGCCATGGGCGCGACGGTTGAGACGCTGCGCTCCCCCGAGATCGGCTACGCCCCGCTGACACTGACCCAGGCGGGTGCGCGTAGCGTGCTCGCCCCGCTCGCTCACCTCTCGGTACTGCACTGGCACGGAGACCACGCGAGCTTGCCCCCGGGAGCGCGGCGACTCGCGCAAACGCCAGCGACCCCCGTGCAGGCTTTCGCGAGTGGTGAGCACGTGCTCGGGCTGCAGTTTCACATCGAGGCCGACCACGCGGCCATTGAGGAGTGGCTCATCGGCCACGCAGTCGAGCTCCGCTCGGCGGGCGTCGACCCGGGCGTGATCCGTGTCCAGGCCTCCGAGTACGGCCCCGCGCTCTCGTCTGCGGGCAGGGCCGTGCTGCGCGCGTGGCTCAGGCGCCTCCCGAGCCTCCCCAGCGGCCTGGCTCCGTTGCCGGCCGTCGGAGCGGTGAACCGTGGCAGGTAGCGACCGGACGGCCCGCTTTGCCCTCGTCGCGCGGGAGGCGGCCGAGGCGGGCCCCTCGCCGCGGCCGGTCGCGCGCTCTGAGGCCGAAGTCGAACTTGCTGCGCGGGTGCGCCAGCTCAGGGTCGGCGCCCTCGGCACGGGGTTCCAGACGACGCCGTCACCTGAGCTCAGCGAGCGCTATGCCGAGACCCGCTCCGCTTCCGACGCGCTCGCAAGCGTGCTCGAGGTCACCGCGCCGCCCTTCGAGGCGTTCTTCGCGCTGGGTGCGAACGAGCCGACTGCGAACCGCGCGAGAGCGGACGAACTCGTCCCCGTCATCGCGCCGCACGGGCTCGGTGCCCCGGCATGGCTGCGGGTGGCTGCCGCAGACGGCGTGCTTCCACCCATCGAGTGCGCCACCGAGGTGCTGCGCTGGTTCGCGGCCCTGGATCGGCCGCCGCGAGCGTCAGCGGTACCGACCGTGCGAACCTCGAGCGCCCACGGCACCGTCTCCTGGACCCTCCGCTGGGTTTCGGCCGCCGCGAGCCCCACCCCCGAGCGCACAGCCCCTGCGAGACCATCGCCGACTCTCACGGAGCAGGGCGTTGCCCTCGCAAACTGGCCGACGCTTCCGGAGATGTTCGCGCTGCAGGCCAGGCAGCGCTCACTGACTGCTCCGCTTGTTGACGGGCGCACTTTCACCTGGCTTGCCGGGGCGCTCCCCGACCGCGCGCTCGCAGCGAGGCACACCTTCGACAGCTCCACCGGCTCGATCCGCATCAGCACCAGGGCCCGCTCTGACCGCGGCAGCCACGTCGGCGCCCGCACTGTTTTCTAAGTCAGGTTGCTAGGTCAAGGCCCCGGGTCAGGCCTCTAAGCCGAGCCACCCTGCCCTGGCAGCGCCACACGCGCCTGGTCGCCGAGCATTTGCGCGAGCGCGGCCGGGAGTTCCCGCACCGACCCGATCAAGGTGAGTCCCGGGCGGAAGAGGCCCATTCCACCAGTCACACCGATCCCGACTCCGTACACCTCGATCCCCGCCGCTCGAGCCCTCGCCAGTTCGCGCGCAAGGGCACGGCCCTCAACATGTTCGGGGCTACTCGCGAATCCACCATCGCTCACGAAGACGAGCACCCGCCGCTGCGCCACCCCTGCGGGCCGCCGGGCGATCAACAGTTCACGCACCGCGAGCTCGATCGCGGGAACGGGGTGCGTCTCACCCTCCGCCGCCACCATCGCCTCGCGCAGGGCGATCCGGTGGGTGTCGGTAAGCCGTTCGTTGCAGCGCTTCACCAGCGTCGCGGCGCTGTCGAACACGACAAGGCCGGAGCGCACGGCGCTCGGCTCCCCGCCGGGGTATCGGGTTTCAAGTTCGCGGAGCTCCCTCGCCGCACCCGCGAGCGCTTCGAGGAAGACCATCGCCGCGTCCGCTGACAGCTGCGCGGCCTGGCCCTGCATCGACCCCGATCTGTCGAGCACGAGCACGGTGTCGGTCCGCCCGAGGCCAGGCCCGCTCACGGTCACCGGCATGCGCGCCCGGTACACGTTCGGCCGGGGGTCGCCGCCGCGGGCCTCAGCAACCGTCGCGGCCAGGCGACCGGTGTGGATCGGCCCCGGCTCGGGCCCGGCGAAGCGTGTCTCGCGCTGGGCGACCCGCAGACTCTCCCGCAGCAGGCGCCGCCAGACGTCCCCGACGGCCCGAATCTCCCGACGGTACGTGCCGAGGCAGTGCCTGTATTCCGCGAGCGCGGCCGCACTGCCGCGCCGCCACTCTCCTCCGGCCTCGGCGGCCGCCTGGCCGGGCGTCGCTGCTTCGGCCGCCTCCAGCTGCGCGGTAGAACCGCCGCCCGGCGGCGTGAGCGAGGGGCGTTGAGCGGGCAACGGCGTCTCACTCAGCACTGGTGGGATGCGACCGGAATCGGCTTCAACCAGGGAACCCGGCTCGGTCGCAGCCGATGGCGGGGACCCCGAAGGATCCGGCTCGCAGAGGTCGCCCTCACGGCGCTGCTCGTCTGCGTTCGCGCGATCCGGATCCGCGTTCGTTTCACCGCCTGCGTCGTCACCAGCCGCGTTGGCGCTTCCCAGGTCGCCAAGCCCCTCGACCCCGCTCTGCCCCTCCTGCGGCGGGCCGGCACCGCCGCCCGCGGCATCGCTCAGGCCGCTGCCCGCCGCGAGCGCCTCATACGCGGGCGCAACGGCGGCGAGCAGTCGGTCGAGGCCGTCGACCGGGTCGGCCGCGCCCGTCCCGGTGAGCGCGGCGCGGGTGACGGGGGTGAACAGCTGCCCGACGGCCTCGCCCACCTGCGTGGGAAGCCCGAGCGAGGCGCGCTGCACGAGCCCCAGCCACTGCGCGTTGGGTGGCCAACTGGTGAGCGCTTCGGGAATGTCGCGGCGAACGGCCCCAATGAGTTGTCGCCCGAATCCCGGTTGCGCCTCGAGCAGCGCGCGCTGCGCCTGCACCCGGTCGAGTGTCACCATGAGCGTGTGGAGATCGGGGCGAGCCGCGAGCACTCGCGCGCGACGGTTCTCGCGCGCCGGGGAGCAGCCCGCGCCCGTGACGAACCAGAGCTCGCGCAGCGTCAGCGCGACCGCAGCGTCGACTCCGTGCCCGCGCCGCGTGAAGTACTCGCGCCCCACAGCAAGGCGCTCACCTTCGAAGCGCCACTCCTCACCCGCGAGAGTGGTGACGCGCACCCCAAGGAGCCGGCCCGCCGCGGCGAGCGCGCCGTCAAACTCCGCCGCCTCAGCGCGCTCAGCGTCCCGCTCGCTGCCGTCTCCGCTCACGTGAGGAGGCCCTGTCCGACGAGAATCAGCCTGAGCACCGCCCGGTCGGCAGCGTGCATCACCCCGGCGGTGAACCGCTCGAGTGCGCCCGTGAGTGCCGTCGCCCCGCCCTGCAACATCACCCCTTGGAGCACCGCGGCGAGCGTGCGCGGCGCGATGACGGTCTCTGCGAGGCCCGGCTCATCATCGAACTCGCGCTCGGTGCCGCGGTAGCGTTCCAGCGCCGCGTCGGGGTTCCCGACGAACACCTGCTGGCTGATGAAGGCCGCGCGTGCGAGTGGGGTGAGTTCGGCGATACCGAGGCCCTGCGGCAGCGACCCGTCCGGGGCAGACACCACCGCAGCCGCGAGCAGCAGGTTTTCGGCAGGGACGTCGGAAATGTCTGCCCCCGAATCCGGGTAGTGCACTCGGAAGGTCCCCGACCCGAATCGATTCACGAGCTCTGCGCTCAACGGCTCAATGCCGCGGTATCTGTGGGGTGCGTACTCGTTGGCCGTTGCGAGCACGACGAACCCGCTCGCAATCTCGACGGTCAACCCAGGCTGCTCCTGCACCGCGAACCGCGCTCCCGGGCGCAGCTGCAGGATGCGGTTCAGGCGCTTGAGGAACTCGGGCGGCATTGCGTTGATCTCGTCGAGGATGATGGGCACGCCGCGCTGCATCGCGCGCAGCAGCGGGCCCGGCGCGAACTCCGTCACCGTTGCATCGCCCGACGCCCGAAGCTCGTGAGCCCCGATGATCTGAGCTCCGGTGATGTCGCCGTACCCCGAGACGAACTCGTGGGTAGTGCCGCCCAGCCCGGCAAGGTGCTCGGCGAGGGCGGTCTTGGCACCGCCGGTTTCGCCGATGAGCAGGATCGGCGCGCCGGTGAGCACCGCGGGCGTCGCCGCCGCGATCAGCTCACGCATTTGCGGGTTCAGCACGAGCCCGGCCTCAAGCTCACGCCGTGCCTGTCGGATGCGAATCTGGAGCACTGCGTCAAGCACCGCATCGGGCTCCGGCGTTGGCTGGGCTGCCTGCGATGCCTGCGTTGCCTGCGGGGCATAACCGATCGAGGCGCCGCCCGCCGAGGTGCATCCGTCAGACGCTGCGATGGTCTCCTGTTCCGCACGCGTGAGCGACCGCGAACGCCTGGCCGCGTGCCGCACGAGGGCATCGACGCGATCCTCGTTCCCGGCACCATCGACCGTTCGCACCAGTGCAATCGCCCGGCGCAGCGCCCAGGCGCGCGCGGTACTCGCTGCGGCGAGCGCCCGGGCAGCTTCGGGGTCAGCGAGCAGCTGCTCCCACTGCTCGGAGAGCTCGCGCACGCGAGCGAGTCCGTGTGCGATCGACGCTTCGGCGTCGAGCTCAGGTCGGGTGCGCGGCTCACCTCGGACGCTCCCCCATTCCCGCTGAACGCGGGTCGCGGGGCGCTCGAGTTCCTCCCCGTAGTGGTGCAGCCAGTCAGCCCGGAGCACCCGCGTCGCTTCGTGGAGCGCAGCGCGCACCTCTCGGGCGTTCGTCACGAGCGGCGATTCGGGCACCGAGAGCTGGGAGGCGTCGACCGTGTCGCCCACCCACAGCGGCGTCTCCGATGCCTGGGGCACGGCTCCCGCCGTTTGGAGGGTTGGTGCTGCGCCTAGTGCTGTCATTGTCCTTCGTCCCCACTCGGCGCGCTCGCGCCGGATCGTAGCGTCATGCCAATGCTACACTTTGTCATAGGACAAAAACATTCGAGGTGAGATTTCGCCTCGCGCCACCGCGAAGGGACACTCAGACATGGATCTCACATACCCACGCACGCTCCCGCGCTACCCGCTGGGCGACGGACGATTCGGGAGCGGCCCTGCCAAGATCCGGCCCGCTCAGCTCGGGCAGCTCGCGGCCGACCCGCATCGCGTGCTGGGCACCTCCCATCGGCAGGAACCTGCAAAGCGGCTGGTCGGTCGCATTCAAGAGCAGCTGCGCGAACTCTTCGATGCCCCCGACGGGTACGAAGTCGTCCTCGGCAACGGTGGCTCCACGGCGTTCTGGGACCTCGCCGCGTTCTCGCTCATCGATCAGCGGGCCCAGTGCCTCGATTTCGGCGTCTTCGGCAACCGCTTCGCGCGGGCCGCGGCGGCGCCCTGGCTCATGACGCCAGACGTGCGCACCGCTCCGCACGGCGAGCTCGTACTCGCCGAACACGCTGAGAGAATCGATACGTATGCGTGGCCCCACAACGAGACGTCAACGGGCGTACTGTCCCCCGTTCGGCGCGTAGGGGCCACTGACGGCGCCATCACGCTCATCGACGCGACGAGCGCGGCAGGCGGCGCCGAGTTCGATGCACGGAACGCCGATGTCTACTACTTTGCGCCGCAGAAGAACCTTGGCTCTGAAGCGGGCGTCTGGCTCGCACTGCTCTCGCCCGCGGCGATCGAGCGAACGGGCCGGATAGCGGCATCGGGTCGGTACATCCCAGATTTTTTGAACCTCCACCTCGCCATCGAACAGTCACGCAAGCGGCAAACCCTGAACACTCCAGCGCTCGCGACCCTCATGCTGCTCGACAGCCAGCTCGGCTGGATCCTTGAGCGCGGCGGCCTCCCCTGGGCAGCCGGGCGCACCCGCTCACTGTCCGCCGCGATCTACGAGTGGGCGGACCGCAGCGAGTACGCGGCACCGTTCGTTACGAACCCGGCGCTCCGCTCACCAACGAACGTGACCCTTGAGATCGACCCGCGCGCCGACGTCAAGACGCTCACGGCGCTCCTCCGAAGCGCAGGAATCCTCGACACCGACGGGTACAGCGGGGTCGGGCGCAATCAGCTCAGGATCGGCACGTACGTCTCCGTCGACCCAGCTGACGTCAGCCAGTTGCTGCGAAACCTCGATCTGCTCATCCCGTACACCATCGAGTCGGGCGGGCGCCTGGCACGCCAGAGCTAGGCTCTGGCCGAGTGCCGGTGTCTTACCCGAGCGCCTCCGAGAGCTCCAGCCAGCGCTCCTCGAGCCCCGCGACCTCCGCTTCGAGCGCGGTGATCTTCGCCATCTCCGCGTTCAGCAGCGCATAGTCCGCCTGGTCGAGGGTCGCGAGCCCGTCGCGCGACTTCGCGATATCGCCCTGCATCCTCTCCATCTTGCGCTCCACCGACGCCAGCTCCTTCTGGGCATCGCGCAGCTCGCGCCCCGACAGCTTTGGCTGCGCCGGCTGCGAAGCCTTCGAACCCTGCTGCCCGGTCTCCGAGACCGTGGGCTGGCCCGGCTTCGCCGATCCCACGCCCGCGGCAGCGGCTTCCTTCGCGCGTTCCTCGGCCTGGCGCAGCTTGAGGTACTCGTCGACGCCGTTCGGGAGGTGCCGAAGCCGCTTGTCGAGGATCGCATACTGCTGATCGGTGACGCGCTCAAGGAAGTAGCGGTCGTGCGAGACCACGATAAGGGTGCCCGGCCACGAGTCGAGCAGGTCTTCCATCGCCGCAAGCATGTCGGTGTCGAGGTCGTTAGTCGGCTCGTCGAGGATGAGCACGTTCGGCTGATTGAGCAGGATCAGGAGCAGCTGCAGGCGTCGCTTCTGACCGCCGGAAAGATCTTTCACGGGGGTCGACAGCTGCGCGCTCGTGAACCCCATCCGCTCGAGCAGCTGCCCCGGAGTGAGGTCCTGCGCCTTCGAGCCTGAGCCAACCGTGAAGCTCGTACGCAGTCGCCCGATGACGAGGCGCACCGGCTCGTTCAGGTGCGCCTCGAGCTCGTCGAGGCGCTGCGTGAGCTGCGCGACGTTCACGGTCTTGCCGGTCTTCACGGTGCCGCTCGTCGGCTCCACCGCGCCCGAGATGAGCCCGAGTAGCGTCGATTTACCCGCGCCGTTCACGCCGAGAATGCCTGTGCGCTCGCCCGGGGCGATTCGCCACTCGACGTCGCGCAGCACCTCGCGGGGTTCCCCCGAAACCGGGTCGGTGTACGAGACGCCAACATCGAGGATGTTCACGACCTCCTTGCCGAGGCGTGAGACGGCCATCGACTGCAGTGACACCTTGTCGCGGATCTCGGGGACGTCGGCGATGAGTTCGTTCGCGGCGTCGATCCTGAACTTCGGCTTCGCCGTGCGCGCGGGCGCGCCACGCCTGAGCCACGCGAGCTCCTTGCGCGCGAGGTTCTGACGCTTCTGCTCGACAACCGCGGCCTGCCGGTCGCGCTCGACGCGCTGCAGGATGTAGGCGGCGTACCCGCCCTCGAAGGGTTCGACGATGCGGTCGTGAACCTCCCAGGTCGCCGTGCAGACCTCGTCGAGGAACCACCGGTCGTGCGTGACGACGAGCAGCGCGCCCTGCCCGTTCGGCCAGCGGCGCTTCAGGTGGTCGGCGAGCCAGGCGACGGCCTCGACATCGAGGTGGTTCGTCGGCTCGTCGAGAAACAGTACATCCCAGTCGCCGACGAGCAGGCGGGCAAGGGCAACTCGGCGGCGCTGGCCGCCCGAAAGCGACTCGAGCTCGGCGTCCCACGGCAGGTCTGAGACGAGCCCCGCGATGACCTCGCGCACCTTCGGGTCGCCCGCCCACTCGTACTCGGGCGTATCGCCGACGATCGCGTTGCCGACGGTCTCGCCATCGTCGAACTGGTCGGCCTGGTCGAGCACCCCGATCGTGGTGCCGCCGCGGTAGGTGACGCGGCCCGAGTCGGGCTCGCGCCGCCCGGCGAGCATCATGAGGAGGGATGACTTGCCGTCGCCGTTGCGACCGACGATGCCGATGCGATCTCCCTCGTCAACGCCGAGCGTCACCGAGTCGAACACCGTCTTCGTGGGCACCTCAAGATGCAGGGCCTCAGCCCCGAGAATATGCGCCATACCTGCCTCAATAGTCGCGTGGATCCCCCGACGCAGTCGATCGCCACGGGCGTCGCCGCCCGATACGCGGCGCGCGTCGGAAGGAGTACCTATCGAGAATAGTCGACTGGCCTGTGTGCCGGGGGGGCCGGAGCTTCAGGGCTCGGCCGATAGATGCTGTGCACCGCCGGTACGCTTGCCGTATGACCGCGCACCCAGACGTCACCCACCCGACCCTTGGCACGCTGAGCCGCTCATCGTTCACGCTCACCGACGGCGATGTCCACTTCATGGACAGCTACGGCGGCGAGATTGAGGTCGCCGGGGCAACCATCGAACTGCTCGTCGAAAGCAGTGATCCGAAGGTCGTGAAGGCCCTCGCCGAGCGGCTCGCCGCCGCCCTCGCGCAGCTGCCCGCGCTCGTGCGGCGCTCCACCGACGCGATCGTCACCGAGTTCGGCGATGAGGATCCCACGGAGTCAGACCGCGAGGAGGCAGCCAGAGGCCTTGCGCTGCAGACCCTCGCGGCATCGCCCGGCGGCGGACTCGTGCTGCACTTTGACGATACGACGGGCGAGCACTTCCCCGAGGGCTACTGGCCCGCCGTCTACCTCGGGCCTGAGAACGAGGTGCTCGATGTCGCCGTGGAGGCGTGAACGCGCGGTATTCTGAACGCGTCATACCGAACGCCTTGCCCGCTCGCCCCGGGGCGACGCCGAGCCATGTGAGGGCAACGAAGTGCCGCTGAAATCCACGATCACCGCCTCGCTGTCATCGTTCGCGGAGCCGGTGCGTGCGCTCATCGGCGTCGCCGGCGTCGCGCTCGGCGTGCTGCTTGTCCTTGCCCCGCTGTCGACGCAGCAGATCGCGGTGGTCACGGGCATAGGGCTGGCGCTCGCCGGTATCGCGGCTGCCCTGCTACCAACGCTCGATGGTTTTACCAGGGTGTCAGCGCGCGTCTTCGGCGCGGTGCTGTTCGTGCTCGGCACGATCATCGCGGTCTGGCCGGCTGGCGGCGCCCCGTGGATCTCGTTCGTCGTCGGCGCTTCACTCATAGGGCACGGGGTCTTGCAGACTGTCCAGGTGATCCGGCACGGAGGCGATCAGCGCGCAACGAGCGTGATCATCGCGCTCGCAAGCATCGTCTTCGGCGTCGTCGCGCTGGCCTGGCCCGTGCTGACGCTCACGTTCTTCAGGCTCGGCGTGGGCGCGTGGTTCGTCTTCTTCGGCCTGCAATTGGTGATGGCGGCGCTCTACAGCGGCGGCCGCGACCCGGAGCGGCCCCGGGGCAGGGTCGCGCGCTGGTCGCGCACCATCGGGGCGAGCCTCGCCCTGATTCTCGCAGTCGCGGTCGCGCTGGGCTCGAACTGGGCGCTCGGCGGGGTGCCGCTCCCCCAGCCCGGGGCGTTCTACGCTGCACCAGCGAGCGTGCCCGCTGAGCCCGGAAAGCTCATCCGTTCGGAGCAGCTGCGCGAGGGCGTGCCGAGGGGTGCCGACGCCTGGCGGATCCTGTACACCACGACCAACGCCGACGGGTCTCCCGCTATCTCGAGCGGCACGATTGTCGCGCCGACGGCCCGGGGTGATGAGCCGCTGCCGCTCCTCTCCGTCGCTCACGGCACGACCGGCGTGGCCGCAAAGTGCGCGCCGTCGCTCAGCGCGACCCCGTTCGCAGACGGCGCGGGGGCCGCGCTCGAGCAACTCGTTGTCGACAACGGTTGGGCCGCGGTCACGTCGGACTACATCGGCCTCGGCACGGCCGGCGCCCACCCATACCTCATTGGCGAAGCCGAGGCTCGCAACGTGCTCGACGCGGCCCGCGCCGCCCGCGAGTTCTCGGAGGTCACGGTCACGAACGAGACCGTCGTGTGGGGCCACTCACAGGGCGGCCAGGGCGCGCTCTGGACGGGGCAGCTCGCTGCCTCCTACGCCCCCGACGTGACCGTGCAGGGGGTCGCCGCGTTCGCACCCGCCGCTGACCTCTTCGGCCTGGCCGAGGTGAACAAGAACGACGCCGTCGGCAAGACCGTTTCCGCCTATATCGCGGCGACCTGGAGCGAGCTCTACCCGCAGCTCAACCTCGAGTCCCAGCTCACGCCGGGGTCGGCGCGCGGCGTCGAGAAGATCCAGAACCTGTGCTTCAACGGGAAAGACGTGCTCGGCGCTATCCTGCACGGCACGCAGGTGCCGAACCAGATCTTCCCCGACAGCCTGCTCGACGGCGAGTTCGGCGACCTGCTTCGGGCGCAGACGCCCGTCGGGCCATTCCCGGCCCCGGTGCTCGTCGCGCAGGGCTCGGCCGACCCGCTTGTGCGGCCGGAGCAGCAGCAGCGGTGGGTCGAGGAGCGCTGCGGGGCTGGCGCCGAGATCGACTACCGGGAGTTTGCGGGGCTTGACCACCTCACACTCGTCGCCGCCGAGTCACCCCTGACGCCGCAGCTCGTCGAGTGGACGCTTGCCCGGGCCGCGGGCGAGCCGGCCACCCCGAACTGCGACGCGCGGCCGTAGGGGGTTCTGCCTGCCCCGGTCTGGCTCAGCCGCAGCCCGGCTCAACCCTGCCCTCAGCTCCAGCGCCTGCGATCGGCCCTAGTAATGCCGAACTCCGGGGCTTTCTGCATTGCAAGAGTCGATCGCATACGCTGTGCCGGTGCCTGCAGGGCAACGCAGTGCCGGTGCAGGCCATACAAAAGGCGGCGCACCCCGAGGGGCGCGCCGCCAATAGCTGTGAATCCTTAGCCCTCGCCGGGCATGCAGCAGCTTCCGCCGCAGCACGAGCCGCCGGTGGAGCTGTCGCCGAGCAGGTTCAGAATCTCTGCGGTCTCGGCGCCTGCGAACGCTGCTGCGCCCGCGATGCTCGCGTCGGTGTTCAGCTCGACCTGGTCAGGGGTCTCGGTCTTGTCGCTCATAGTTGGATCCTCTCCTCTGTGAATTCTAGTTCGGCGCCCCGCTGACAGGCCGCCCGTCCACTGGCCTCTCAGTGAAGGCTCAGTCAGCCGAGTTCGCCTCGGCTTCGAGGGTGAGCACCTGCTCGAACGCGCTCACGAACATCTCGGGCTGCTGGGCGCCAGAGACTCCGTACTTCTCGTTGATGAGGTAGAACGGTACACCGGTCACACCGAGCATCCGCGCGCGGGTGATGTCACTCTCGACGGACTCGCCGAAGCCCTCATCCTCGAATGCGTCGCGAACCTCATCGGGGTCGAGCCCGACCTCGTCGACAACCTTGGCGATCTGCTCGGGGTCGCCGACGTTGACGCCCTCCTCGAAGTAGGCCTTGAAGAGGCGCGCGAGTACCTCGTCGTAGATACCCTGCTCTTTCGCGAGGTGCAGCACGCGGTGCGCGGCCGCGGTGTTCGAGTGCGCGACCCTGTCGAAGTCGAAGGTGATGCCCTCGGCTGCCGCCATCGCGGTCATCTGTCCGAGCATGTCTTCAACCTGCTCGCGCGGCATGCCCTTGTGCTTAACGAGGAAGTCGATCTCGCTGCCCTCGAAGTTCAGCGGCGTGTCGGGGGCGAGCTCATAGCTGTGGCCCTCGATCTCGAACTCAACCTCGGGGTTGTCGGTGCGGAACTGCTCGACGGCCTTACGGAAGCGGTTCGCCCCGATGTAGCACCAGGGGCAGGCGATGTCTGACCAAATGTCAATGCGGATCGTATTACTCACGTCCCGTGCAACCCAGCCAAGACCGAAACTATTCCAAAGAACAGGGCGAAGTTTTTAACCTTCGATGACGCGCGCGCCGTGCACGGGGCCTGTGACGGTGAGGGCGCTCACGCCAGCCCGCATGAGCACAGACTTCAGCTCGGAGGCCTCCTGCGCGTTCTCGACCAGGAACGCGACGGTCGGCCCTGACCCCGAGACAATGCCGGCGAGCGCGCCGCGCGACTCCCCGAGTTCGAGGAGCTTCGTGAGCTCCGGCGCGAGCCGCAGCGCGGCCGCCTGCAGGTCGTTGTGCATCGAGTCGGCGAGCGACTCGGCGTCCCCGACCCGCACGGCCTGCAGCACGGCGGTCTCAACCTTCACGTACTCGGGCTGCTCGCCAAGCTCGTTCGCGTGGTCGTCGCGGTGCCGGTCGAGCATGCTGTAGACCTCCGGCGTGCTCAGTCCGCCGTCAGACAGGGCGAGCACCCAGTGGAAGGTGCCCTTCGCGAGCGCCTGGCTCAGCTCGTCGCCGCGCCCGGTTCCCACGGCAGTGCCGCCCTCGAGCGCGAACGGCACGTCAGCGCCGAGCTCGGCGGCGAGCGAGGCTAGCCCCGAGCGCCCGACACCGGTGCTCCACAGCTCGTCGCAGGCGAGAAGGGTCGCGGCAGCGTCGGCTGACCCGCCGCCCATGCCGCCCGCGATGGGCACGCGCTTGAGCACCGTGAGGTCGACTCCGCCCTGGTAGCCCGTGTGGGCCGCGAGCAGTTTCGCCGCCCGGATAGCAAGGTTCGTGTCGTCTGTCGGAAGCCCCGCCGTTTCGATAGGGCCTCCGAACCGCAGCGAGAACGTGTCGGACTCGGTCGCCGTCACTTCCTCGAACAGCGAGACAGCCTGATAGAGCGAGGCGACCTCGTGGTAGCCATCGTCTTGGAGCGCGCCAACGCGAAAGTAGACGTTGATCTTACCGGGCGCTCGCACGGTGATCGATCTTCGCTGGTCGCTCCGCATGGTTCCTACGCTAGCGCAAGTCTGAGGCCGCGCGTGACCGCGCGATCGCGAGGAAGTCGTTGATGTGCAGCTGCTCTGCGCGCGCTGTGGGAGCGATACCCGCCTGCTCGATGATCGCGACGGCGTGTTCGGCTCCGAGTACGGGCTGGAGGGCCTGCCTGATCATCTTGCGACGCTGCGCGAACGCCGCGTTCACGAGCTCAAAGGTGAGCACGCGCTCCGCTTCAGTTCCGATGGGTTCGGCGCGTCGCTCGTATGAGACGAGCACCGAGTCGACGCCGGGCACGGGCCAGAAGATGCGGCGGCTCACGGTGCCCGCGATCCCCCACTCGCCGTACCAGGTCGCCTTCGCGCTCGGTGCGCCGTACTCCTTCGAGCCGGGCCCAGCGGCGATCCGGTAGCCGACCTCAGCCTGCACCATCACCAGCCCGCGATCCAGCGTCGGGATGAGCTCAAGGAGGTGCATGAGGATCGGCACCGACACGTTGTACGGGAGGTTCGCGACGAGAGCCGTCGGCTGAGCGGGGAGGCCCGCGAGGTGCGCGGCGGCGAGATCGAGCGCGTCGGTGTGGATCACGCGGAACCGCTCTGCGGCCTCGGGCTGCATAGCGCGGATGGTGTTCGGTAGCTCAGCCGCCAGGCGGGAGTCAATCTCGATCGCGGTGACGTCGGCGCCGACCTCGGTGATTCCGAGCGTCAGTGAGCCGAGCCCGGGACCGATCTCGATGACAGCCGTCTCCGCGCCGACGCCCGCGAGCCGCACAATCTTGCGCACGGTGTTCGGGTCGATCACGAAGTTCTGGCCCAGCTTCTTCGTCGGCGAGACGTCAAGCCGTTCCGCGAGTTCGCGGACCTCGACGGGGCCGAGCAGCGCGCTACTCATCGGTGTCCATCTCCCACGTGCCGTACACGCGCTCGGTGTTTGCGGCCAGCTGGCGGCACACGCCTTCAAGTGGCAGGCCCTGCACCTCGGCGAGGCGACGCACCGTGTGCGGCATGAGGTAGGGCGCGTTCGGGCGGCCGCGCAGCGGCTCGGGCGTGAGGAACGGCGCGTCGGTTTCGACGAGCACGAGTTCGGGCTTCGCGACCTCGAGGGCCTCGCGCAGCGCCGGTGCGTTCTTAAACGTCATGGTGCCGGCGAACGACATGTACCAGCCGCGCTCGTTGCAGATCTTCGCGAGAGCCGCGCCACCCGAGAAGCAGTGGAACACCGTGCGTTCGGGGGCGCCGACGCGGGTGAGCGTCGCAACGACCTCGTCGTGCGCGTCGCGATCGTGGATCTGCAGCGCGATACCGTTCGCTTTCGCGATCTCGATGTGGGTCTCGAACGACTCGTACTGGGCCTCGCGCCCGTCCTCGCCCGTGCGGAAGAAGTCAAGACCGGTCTCCCCGACCGCGCGCACGCGTGGCTGGGTCGCAAGCCTGGCGATCTCCGAGAGGTGCTCGGAGAGGGTGCCGGCTGCTGCGAGCCGCGGCGCTTCGTTCGGGTGCAGGGCGACAGCGGCGAGGACGCGCGCGTCGTTCGCCGCGAACTCGGCGCTCCAACGGCTCGTCTCCAGGTCGGTGCCCACCTGAACGACGCCGCGCACACCAACAGCCTCGGCCCGCGCAAGCGACTCGAGCGGATCGAGCTGGGTGACGCCGTCCTCGAACTCGAGGTGCGTGTGGTTGTCGTAGAGCGGGAACGGCAGCGGCTCGGGGTTCGCGGGGCGCGTCAGATCACGCGTCTGCTTCCCGGGGCCCTCGGGCGCCTCTCGCCGCTTGCGAATCCCGCCCGCGGGAGTCTGCGAGGGCGCCGTCCCCTCAGCTGCGGGGCTCACTTACCGTCGCCCTCGGTCTCGATCCGGGGGAAGAGCACGGGCAGCGGGTGCTGGGTCGCGCCAGCCGGAAGGCGGCCCCAAGTGCCAGCCTCACGAATCGACTGGGCGGCGAGCGCGCCGAGACTCTCCTCGGCACCGAGCGCGGCCCAGAGCTTGCCCGTCGACTCAGGGATCACGGGGTGCAGCAGCTCGGCCAGCACGCGAAGCCCCTCCGACACCGTGTACAGCACGGTGCCGAGGCGCTCACGCTGCGTCTCATCCTTTGCGAGCACCCACGGCTGCTGCTCGGTGATGTAACCGTTCAGCGCGTCGACGAGCTCCCAGATCGAGGCGAGCGCCTCGTGGATCGCGAACGCCTCGATGTGCGCGTCTGCGTCGGCAGCCGCCTTCGCGGCGAGCTCGCGGATTACGGCGTCGGCCGGCTCCTCTGCGCCCGCGGCGGGGACGACGCCGTCGAAGTACTTGACGTTCATCGCGAGCAGGCGGCTCGCGAGGTTGCCGAAGCCGTTCGCGAGCTCGGCCTGGTAGCGGGCCGCGAGGTCTTCCCAGCTGAACGAGCCGTCGTGGCCGAATGACACGGCGCGCATGAAGTAGTAGCGGAACGCGTCGGCACCAAAGGTGTCGGTGATCTCGTTCGGCGCGATGCCCGTGAGCTTCGACTTCGACATCTTCTCGCCGCCGACGAGCAGCCAGCCGTGCGCGAACACGTTCGAGGGCACCTCGAGTCCAGCGGCCATGAGCATCGCGGGCCAGATCACGGCGTGGAACCTCAGGATGTCCTTGCCGACGATCTGCACCGCCGGCCAGTGCTTCAGCTCAGCCGTCGGGTCGGTGGGGTTCTGCCCGTAACCGCGCGCGGTGATGTAGTTGAGCAGCGCGTCGAACCACACGTAGGTGACGTGCGCCGAGTCCCACGGGATGGGGATGCCCCAGTCGAACGAGGTGCGCGAGATCGACAGGTCTTCGAGACCCTGCTGCACGAACGCGATGACCTCGTTGCGCGCGCTGGCGGGCTGCACGAAGTCGGGGCGCTCTTCGTAGAGGGCGAGCAGGCGGTCTTGGAACGCGCTCATCTTGAAGAAGTAGTTCTTCTCCTGGAGCAGCTCGAGCGGCTTCGAGTGGATCGCGCAGACCTTCTGGCCTTCGAACGCGCCCTCGCCGTCGACGATCTCGCTCTTCGGCTTGAACTCCTCACACCCGACGCAGTACAGCGCCTCGAACTCGCCGGCGTAGACGTGGCCGTCGTCGTGCAGGCGCTGCAGGAACGTCTCGACGCCGACCTTGTGGCGGTCGTCGGTCGTGCGAATGAAGTCGTCGTTCGAGATGTTGATCGTGTCGAGCAGCGGGCGCCACGACGACTCGACGAGGCGGTCTGCCCACTCCTTCGGGTGCACGCCATTCGCGGTCGCCGTGCGCAGGATCTTCTGGCCGTGCTCGTCGGTGCCGGTGAGGAAGAACGTCTCGTCGCCCGCCTGACGGTGCCAGCGTGCGAGCACGTCGGCAGCCACCTCGGTGTAGGCATGCCCGATGTGCGGGGCGTCGTTGACGTAGAAGATCGGCGTGGAGACGGAGAACGAAGAGGACTGGGCCATGGGTTCCATTGTATTGGCAGTGCGGGGCGCTCGGGACCGTGTTACGCCGACAGCGCCACCGCACCCCGCGGCACCCTACCCAACCGTGACGATCGGCTCGTGCTTGACCGGGAAGTTCACCGACCGCGCGATGAAGCAGTTCTCGTACGCGTCCCTGTGCGCAGCGAGCGCGGCGTCGACCATGGACTCGTCCGCGACCGTCACGCGCGGGTAGAGCGTCACACCCGTGAACTCGCCCCCGAGCCCCTCCTGCCGCATCACGCCTACGGCGGCGTCGCGGTAGCTCGTGACGACCACGCCTTCGCGGACCGCCATGTGCAGGTACGACAGCATGTGGCACTGCGCGAGCGCGGTCACGAGCAGCTCCTCGGGGTTCCAGCGGTCGCGGTCGCCTCGGAAGGTCGGGTCGGCGGAACCCTCGAGCTCCTCCTTGCCGGCAGCGCGAATGACAAGTTCGCGGCCGTAATCTCTGTAGCCGCTCGTGCCGGTTCCCCGGTTGCCGCGCCACTCGACTTCGATCTTGTACTCGTGCTCGTTTCCCATAGCCCTATCGTAGAGTCCTCGGATAGTCGGGAGTAAGCTTGCCCCATGACCTCAGACATGTTGGAAGCAGAAATTACTCAGGAGCGCAAGCTCGTCACCGAGATCCCTGGCCCGCGCTCGCGCGAGATCCACGAGCGTCGTCAGCGAGTCATCCCACCGGGCGTCCACACCGTCTTCCCCGTCTACATCGATCGCGCACACGATTCGATCGTCGTCGATGTTGATGGCAACCAGCTCATCGACGTCTGCGGTGGCATCGGCGTCACCACGATCGGCCACACCGATGAGGCAGTCGTCGCCGCCGCCCGCGAGCAGGTCGGCAAGGTCACGCACACCCTCTTCACAATGAACGCGTACGAGCCTTACGTGCGCGTTGCCGAGCTACTCGCCGAGCACGTTCCGGGCGACGGCGAGTACAAGACGCTGCTCATGAACTCGGGCGCGGAGGCCGTGGAGAACGGCGTGAAGATTGCGCGCAAGTTCACCGGCCGCCCCGGCGTCGCCGTGCTCGAGCACGCCTACCACGGCCGCACCATGCTCACGAGCAGCATGAACCACAAGGGCGCACCGTACGCGCTCGGCTACGGCCCCCGCGCCGGCGACATCTACCGTGCACCGAACTCGCACCCCCTCCACGACGGCCTGACCGGCGAAGAGGCTGCGAAGCGCACCATCAAGTACCTCGAGAAGACCGCTGGCGCATCCGATCTCGCCTGCCTCGTCGTCGAGCCGATCCAGGGCGAGGGCGGCTTCGTCGTCCCGGCCGACGGCTACCTCCCCGCGCTCGCCGCGTGGTGCAAGGAGAACGGGATCGTCTTCATCGCTGACGAGGTGCAGGCGGGCATGGCCCGTACCGGCACTATGTTCTCGATCGAGCAGTTCGGCGTGCAGCCCGACATCGTACTCTCCGCAAAGGGCATCGCCGGTGGCCTCCCGCTCGCCGGCATCACCGGCCGCGCCGAGATCATGGACAAGTCGATGCCCGGTGGCCTCGGCGGCACCTTTGGCGGCAACCCCGTCTCGTGCGCTGCAGCAGTAGCCGTCTTCGAGCGCATCGAAAGCCTCGGCCTGCTTGCTGAGGCGAAGCGCATCGAGCAGACTTTCGGCGGCGCACTGCGCGAGCTCCAGGGCGAGTTCGACGCGATCGCTGAGGTTCGCGGCAAGGGCGCCATGCTCGCGATCGAGATCGTGAAGCCGGGCACCCTTGAGCCCGACGCAGACCGCGTCAACGCGATCATCGACTACGCGGGCAAGCAGGGCGTTATTCTACTGTCGGCTGGCCTGTACGGTGAGGCGATCCGCTTCCTGCCGTCGCTGAAGATGAGCGACGAGCTGCTGCTCGACGTTGCGAGCGTGCTTCGTGAGGCGTTCGCGGCGACCGCGTAGCACTTCCACGCAACACAGCAGGGGTCCAGGCCATGTTGGCCTGGGCCCCTTCTGCGTCCCCGGCCCCAGGCCCACCGAAGAGCCACTTCCCTACAGGAAAGCCCCTTGCAAACCGCCCGGAAGGGGCAGCCTTGCAAGAATGGGGCTCTCTGGCCGGGGGTTGAGGGCTTGAGGGCAGGGCCGGGCAGGGCAGCCAGGTAGCGGAGCGCTAGACCGCGGAGGGCCCGCCCGCCCTCTCGTCCGGCGTCAGCCCGAGCAGCAGTGTCCGCAGCGCGAGCTCCGCGACCTCAGACTCGTCTCGGTCGAGCACCCGCGACTGCGTGAGCCCCGCATCACTGAGCCTGCGCTCCGCGGCCGCAAGTGCCGCAACGAGCTCCGCGACAATCGTGCGGACCTCCTCTCGCCGGTCAGGGGTACGCCGCCCAAACAGCATCGCTTCAAGGGTCAGCGTGACCGTCTGGGCAAGCCGTTGTGACTCGGGCTGCGCCGCGGCGCCGGCCGCAGCACCCGACGAGGGCTCGCCTTCGGCCTGCGCTCCATCGGGCGCGCTTCCACTCTCAGCCGACCCCTCAAGACCGAGGCCAGCGAGCTCCTCGGCAGCGGCGCGCAGGGCCGCAAGGAACGTCTGTTCCTTCGAACCGAAGTGGCTGTAGACCGCTCCCTTCGTAAAGCCCGCAGCCTGCGCGATGTCCTCGAGCGAGACGCCCGCGTAACCGCGCTCCGCAAATAGCCTGATGGCTTGCTCGAGCAGCTTCTCCTTGGTGCTCAGCGGCCGTGCCCGCTGTTCGACCCACGCGCTCGCCTGCGCGAGCGCCTGCGCCGCAGCGAGCAGCCCCTTGGTAACGCCGGTCTCCGCCTGGGCTCCAGCGCCCCCGAGTGACTGACCGAGCTGGCCGGCAGCGTCAGCAAGCGCTCGCGCGGCGTCGCGCAGGCGCTGCTCTCCGCTCGCGTCTGCGCCGTCCGAAGGTTTCGTTGCCATGCACCCAGGGTACATGACATACCAAAAGTATCCTATTGCGTCACCAGATACCGATGGGTATATTCATACCAACCAGTACCTCAATCTGTCAGGAGAACCGCGATGTCGCCATCCCCACCACCGCAACTCGAGCTCGCCGGTCGAGCCCCATCGGGCGCACACCGCAATCCAGTACTGAGCATCGAGGGTCTCGTGAAGCGCTACCGCGGGAAGTCCGTGGCCGCCAACGACGACATCTCGCTCACCGCTCACGCGGGCCGCGTCCTTGGCGTACTCGGGCACAACGGCGCCGGCAAAACGACGATGGTCAACCAGATCGTCGGGCTGCTCAAGCCCACATCGGGCTCGATTACCGTCGGGGGCGTCGACGCGATCGCCCATCCCGCCCGCGCCCGCGAGATCGTCGCGGTGCAGGCGCAGGCGAACGTGCCGATCACCGGCCTCACCCCGCGCAAGGCTGTCGAACTCGTCGGCCGGATCCGCGGTGGCGAACCGGGTGCCGTACGCCGGCGCACCGACGAGCTTCTTGAAGCGCTCGACCTCGGGCCCTGGGCCGACACCCCCGCGGAGAAAATCTCTGGCGGGGTCGCCAGACTCACCGCATTTTGCATGACCGTCGTGCAGCCCGCGGCCCTCGTGATTCTCGACGAGCCGACAAACGATGTGGATCCCGCCCGCCGCCGACTGCTCTGGGACGCGATTCGCGACACCGCGAGCGGGGGCGCCGCGGTGCTGCTCGTCACCCACAACGTTCGCGAGGCGGAGCGCACTGTCGACGACCTCGTCGTACTCGACAGCGGGCGTGTGCTTGCCGCCGGCAGCCCCGCGCAGCTCACCGCGCACCTGCGAGGCGAGCTCTTCCTCGAGCTTGACGGCGTCAACCTGCCCGAACTGCCAACGGGGCTTCGGGCGAGCGTGTCTCGACCCGCGCAGCGCATCGTCCCGGTACCGGCCGAACGCGGGGCCGAGGTCGTCGCGTGGGCACAGGCAGCCGTGGGGCGCGGCCAGGTCGAGCGATTCTCGCTCACCCCAGCATCGCTCGAGGACGCCTACCTTGAGCTCGTCGGAGCAGGATCGGAGGCCGCAGCATGAGCACGATCACAGCTCTTCAGACGCCCAAGCACACATCGTCAGCCGGGCGGGCGATGCAGGGGCTCCGCGGAACCCTGCTGCTCATCCAGTGGCAGGTGCGCAGGCAGGCCCAGTTTCTCCCGCTCATGGCGGTCGTGCAGACTGCCCTCGCGGTCTCGACGGTGCTCGGCTACGGCCTGCTCATCGGTGACGTGGATCAGGAAGCGGCGCTGTTCCTCGCGACCGGCGCGCCAACAATCACGCTCATCGTGATCGGGCTCGTGATGACCCCGCAGGCGATGGTGCAGGCGCGCACCGAGGGCAGCGCCGACTGGCTGCGAACGCTGCCTCTCCCCCGCGGCGCCTTCCTCGCCGCCGACCTGACGGTGTGGACGGCGCTCGCGCTCCCCGGGCTCGTACTGGGTACGATCGTCGGCGCCCTGCGGTACGACATCACGTATCAGCCGGCCGCGTGGGTCTTGCCGATCGCTATCCTCATCTCCCTCACCGCGGCTTCGATCGGCTACGCCTTCGCGGCGCTCCTGCCGCCGGTGATCACGCAGCTCGTCTCACAGATGCTCGTATTTCTGCTGCTGCTGTTTTCGCCGGTGAGCTTCCCCGCCGCGAACTTGCCGGAGTGGCTGCGCGCCGCGCACGAGGTGCTTCCGATCGAGCCGATGGCGAACCTCATGCGGGCCGGGCTCGCGGGCCAGGCGTTCGAGGCGAGCGGGCGCGACCTCTTCACGGTGCTTGCCTGGTGCGTCGCCGCCGTCGCCGCGGCTGTGTTCGCCCTCAGGCGACGCGGCTAACAGCAGCCCGGCGAACAGCCGGGCAGCACCCCCGGAGCCAGAATAACCAAGGCCGAACAGTACAGGGGCCGGGGCCGCGCCACGCGCGCGACTCCCGGCCCCTGCCTGTTCACCCCCGGCGTTACTCGACCTCGGTAAACCCGGCGTCGGTCAGAGTCTTCACCGCCTCCTTGAGACTCACTTTGCGGGCGTCCTCGGGATCCTGCCCGGTGTCAGCACCCGTTGCCTCGGCAAGCTTTTCGACATCGAGGTCAGCGTACGTGATGGTCACCGTCTCGGTGAGCTCGGTGTCGCCGAACTCGATTGAGTGGTCGACGCCCTTGATGCCCTTGTACTGGTCAACGAGCCCGCCAACGGTCTTCTCCGCTTCGTCGCGATCGGCGATCCCGCTCGCTTCGTAGTCGACGACGTTCTCGGTCGTCTGCTTCGTCACGTTGTCCCCCTCGGCGTAGTAGGTCACGGTCGTCGCCGCGCCGCCCTGGCTCATCGTGAGGGTCGTCTCGCTCGCCTTGCCCCCTGCATCGCCACCGCTGCAGCCCGTCAGCGCGAGCGCGGCGGCGAGCACGACCGCTGCGGCCTTCCCCGCCCGGCGAGTGGACTGTGAACTAAGCTTCTTCAGCACGTGGCTCCTCTGTGGGGTGAGCGTCGCCGCTCGGTTCGAGTTCGATCCCGCTCGAGGCGAGACTCCCGGTATCAATGACGTCGCCGACGGCGTGCACATCGATCACAACGACGGTCACGTTATCGCGGCCCGCGTTGTTCAGGGCCTGCTCGACGAGCGTCGTCGCCGCGTCTCCAGCGCTGTGCTGGGTCGAGAGGAAGTACTGAATACCGACTTCCGTCAGCTCCTTCGTGAGCCCATCAGAACAGATTAGGATCCGTTGGCCCGGGATGAGCGCGAGCGTGGTGTAATCGGGCAGCGGTGCTTCGCCGAGCCCGACGGCACGGGTGATCACGTTTGCGTGCGGGTGCACCTCGGCTTCTTCCTCGGTGATCGCGCCGGTGTCGAGCAGGTGCTGCACGACAGAGTGATCGACGGTGATCTGGCTGAGCGCGCCCTTGAAGTACTGGTAGACCCGGGAGTCGCCAATGTTGAAGACCTTCCACACGGGGGTGTCGGCCTGCTCGCTCACGATGACGCCCGTCACCGTCGTGCCAGCGCCGAGTTCGGTGTCGCCCGTGTCGAGCTCAATGTCATCGACGGCCTGTGTGAGGATCTCGAGGAGGTCGTCCTCGGTGACCGACAGGTCACCCGCGAGCTCGTTGAGCCTGCGAACGACAGCGGCCGAAGCGACCTCGCCAGCGGAGTGCCCGCCCATGCCGTCTGCGACGGCAAACACCGGCGGCACGGTGATGAAGCTGTCTTGGTTGGTCTCGCGACGGTTGCCCACGTGGGTAATCGCGTGCCAGGAAAGCTCAATGTCGGCCTCGCCGCCGGGCCGGTACGCGAGGCGTCGCCTCACAGCGTTCTCACCGTGGGTGGTCACCAGCTCATCTCCTGCACTCATGTATTCTAACGGCTCGCGGCGGGGACGCCCTGAGCCGTCACCAGGCGCAGCACGTCACTGTCGGCGCCCTCACTGATCTCGAGGCCCGCCGCTTCGGCCCACGCGAGGAAGTCTGCGCGCGACCCGATGGTCGGCGCGGAGACTGCGAGGCGGCGCACGAGGTCGCCCTTCGCTGCTTTGTTGAAGTGGTTTAGCGCCCGGACCTCGCCGTCGTCGCTGCGGGCCACGACTTCGAGGTAGTCGGTGTGCGCCGCGCCGAGCGAGTCGAGCGGGGCAAGCGCCGCGTAGTCTTTCGAACGCAGATCGAGTACGTACTGCTCGCCAGCGAGGGCGCCCTCGTGGGGCGCCGCCCACTGCTTCGCCAGGGCCGCGCCGAGATCTGGCAGTCGTGAGGATGCGGAGAGGCGGTACCCGGGGATCGCGTCGCTCGCGCGGACGAGGCCGAACAGCGCTGATTGCACGAAGACGTGCTCGCCGACCCAGGCGAGAGCCTCGTCGTCGAGCGTCTCGGTGTCGAGCGCGTCGTAGAGCACCCCCGTGTAGCGTTCGACGGCCGGCATCGCACCGCTCTCGTCGAGCTCGAGGTTGCGCAGCCGCTCGTCGCGGTTCTTCACTCCGAGCTTGAGCGCCTTCGTCGCCGAGACCTCATCGCTGCTCACCGCTTCGAGCGCGCCGCGCACCGCGTGCCGGGTGGGCGCGAGCCGCTCCCCCAGGAACAGACTTCCCGGGGTAAACGGAAGCCGCCCCCCGAGACGTTTGGTCTCAGAGGGCGGCAACAGGATACGCATAGTGACTCTAGCCTAGCGCGGGACGGGCAAGTGCCCGACCGTTGTAAGTGCTACCCGCCTACGCGACGAGCACGGCGTCACCGGCAACGACGGTAACGGTGTCGTGGTCTACGGACAGGAACCCGTCCTCAGCGTTTACGGTAACCTTCTCGCCCGCCTCAGTCGTCACGCGCACCTCACCCTTGGCGAGGAGAGCGAGGAACGGCTGGTGGCCCGTAAGGATACCGATCTCGCCTTCGACAGTGTTCGCGACGACCTGGCTGGCAGCGCCAGACCAGATCTCGCTTGTTGCCGAGACAACCTTGACGTTGAGCGCCATGATTAGGCCATATCCTTCTGCATCTGAGCCCACTTCTCTTCGACGTCGCTGATTCCGCCGACGTTGAAGAATGCCTGCTCAGCGACGTGGTCGAACTCGCCCTTGGCGATCGCATCGAACGACTCGATGGTCTCCTTGAGCGGAACGGTCGAACCCTCAACACCGGTGAACTTCTTCGCCATGTAGGTGTTCTGCGAGAGGAACTGCTGGATGCGTCGTGCGCGCGAGACGGTGATCTTGTCGTCTTCCGAGAGCTCGTCGACACCGAGGATCGCGATGATCTCCTGGAGTTCCTTGTTCTTCTGCAGGATCTGCTTGACGGTGGTTGCCACGCGGTAGTGATCCTCGCCCAAGTACCGGGGATCCATGATGCGCGACGACGAGGTCAGCGGGTCGATCGCGGGGTAGAGACCCTGCGATGCGATCTCACGCGAGAGCTCGGTGGTTGCGTCGAGGTGCGCGAACGTGGTCGCCGGAGCCGGGTCGGTGTAGTCGTCAGCAGGGACGTAAATTGCCTGCAGCGAGGTGATCGAGTGGCCACGGGTCGAGGTGATGCGCTCCTGGAGGATACCCATCTCGTCAGCCAGGTTGGGCTGGTAGCCCACGGCCGAGGGCATACGACCGAGAAGGGTCGACACCTCCGAGCCAGCCTGCGTGAAGCGGAAGATGTTGTCGATGAAGAGGAGCACGTCCTGCTTCTGAACATCACGGAAGTACTCGGCCATGGTGAGCGCCGAGAGTGCAACGCGAAGACGCGTCCCCGGGGGCTCATCCATCTGTCCGAACACGAGTGCGGTCTTGTCGAAGACGCCAGCCTCGTCCATCTCGTGGATGAGGTCGTTGCCCTCACGGGTACGCTCGCCGACGCCGGCGAACACCGACACGCCACCGTGATCCTGAGCAACGCGCTGGATCATCTCCTGGATGAGGACGGTCTTGCCGACGCCCGCACCACCGAAGAGACCGATCTTGCCGCCCTGCACGTAGGGGGTGAGGAGGTCGATCGACTTGATGCCGGTCTCGAAGAGCTCGGTCTTTGACTCGAGCTGATCGAATGCCGGCGGGGTGCGGTGAATGCCCCAGCGCTCGGTCACCTCGATCGTCTCGCCCTCGGGGAGGTTGAGCACGTTACCGGCAACGTCGAAGACCTTGCCCTTGGTGATGTCGCCGACGGGAACGGTGATGGAGCCGCCGGTGTCGACAACCTCCTGGCCGCGAACGAGGCCGTCGGTGGGCTTCAGCGCGATTGCGCGGACGAGGTTGTCGCCGAGGTGCTGTGCGACCTCGAGGACGAGGGTGAAGGGCTCAGCGCCCTCGCCCATGTTGACGGTCGTCTCGAGTGCGTTGTACACGCCGGGGATCGCGTCGTGCGGGAACTCGATGTCGACGACGGGGCCGGTAACGCGGGCGATGCGCCCGGTGACCTTGGTGGTGGCCGTATCGGTCATGTCTCTTCTCTCTTCAGTCTGGACTTAGGACAGCGCGTCAGCGCCGCCCACGATCTCGGAAATCTGCTGGGTGATTTCCGCCTGGCGTGCGTTGTTGGCAAGGCGGGTGAAGTCGCGGATGAGTGTGTCAGCGTTGTCACTCGCGGACTTCATCGCCTTCTGGGTTGCCGCGTGCTTTGCGGCTGCGGACTCAAGCATCGCGTTGAAAATACGCGACTCGATGTAGTCGGGCAGCAGCTTGTCGAGCACGACATCTGCCTCTGGCTCGAACTCGTACAGCGGGCTCAGGTCGTTCGCCTCGGCGACGCCCTCAACGATCTGCAGCGGCAGCAGGCGGGTAACCTGCGGTGCCTGCGTGACCATGCTGATGAAGCGGTTGTACACGAGGTGGATCTCCTGCACACCACCCTCGTCGCTGTTCCGGAGGAATGCCGAGACGACTGCCTCTGCAACTTCCTTCGCGGTCTCGAACACCGGGTTCTCGGTGTCCCCTACCCACACCCGCTCAGCAGCACGACGGCGGAAGGTGAAGTACCCCTGCGCCTTACGTCCGATGAGGTAGTACGAGATCTCCTTGCCCTCGGCACGGAGCAGCTCGCTGAGCTCCTCGGCCTCGCGCAGTACCTGCGAGTTGAACGCGCCGGCAAGGCCGCGATCGGAGGTGAAGATCACTACTGCTGCGCGCTCGACCTTGTCGGCCTCGGTCAGCAGCGGGTGGTCGGTCTTCGCGTGCGTCGCAACCGCCGATACAGCCCGGGTGATCGCCTGGGTGTAGGGGTTTGAGGCGTCGACGCGAGCCCGTGCCTTCTGAATGCGTGAGGCAGCGATGAGCTCCATCGCACGGGTGATCTTCTTGGTCGTCTGGGCAGAGCGAATGCGCTGCCTGTAGACCCGAAGTTGCGCTCCCATGTCTCTCCTGTGTTATTCGGTGCTGGCTAGTTGTCAAGTGGCGAGCAGTGGGGGCACGAACGCCCCCACTGTCTCAGCTACTTCTTGACGACGAGCTGCTCCTGCTGGATCTCTGCCTCGTCGAGCGCGTCGAACTGCTCGTTGAGGGACTTGCCCTCAGCGGTCAGGAACTCGCTCTTGAACTTCTCGATCTGAGTGGTGAGCTCAGCGACGATGTCGTCATCAAGGACGTTCGTCTTCGCGAGCGTCGACAGCGCCTCGGAGTTGCGGCCGAGGTAGTCGAGGAACTCGCGCTCGAAACGGAGGATGTCGACAACGGGAACGTCATCAAGGAAGCCCTTGGTGCCTGCCCAGATCGAAACTGTCTGCTCCTCAACCGCGAACGGTGAGTACTGCGGCTGCTTGAGGAGCTCGGTGAGGCGTGCGCCACGCTCGAGCTGCTTGCGGCTTGCCGCGTCGAGGTCGGATGCGAACATCGCGAATGCCTCAAGCGCGCGGTACTGAGCGAGCTCAAGCTTGAGCGTGCCCGAAACCTTCTTGATCGACTTCACCTGTGCGTCGCCACCAACGCGCGACACCGAGATGCCCACGTCAACGGCGGGGCGCTGGTTCGCGTTGAAGAGGTCAGACTGGAGGAAGATCTGGCCGTCGGTGATCGAGATCACGTTGGTCGGAATGTACGCCGAGACGTCGTTCGCCTTGGTCTCGATGATCGGCAGACCGGTCATCGAACCCGCACCGAGCTCGTCGGAGAGCTTTGCACAACGCTCCAGCAGACGCGAGTGGAGGTAGAACACGTCGCCCGGGTATGCCTCGCGCCCCGGCGGGCGGCGGAGGAGCAGCGAAACGGCACGGTAAGCCTCGGCCTGCTTCGAGAGATCATCAAAGATGATGAGAACGTGCTTGCCGTCGTACATCCAGTGCTGGCCGATTGCCGAGCCGGTGTACGGAGCGAGGTACTTGAAGCCTGCCGGGTCAGATGCGGGCGAAGCAACGATGGTGGTGTACTCCATCGCGCCTGCGTCCTCGAGCGCGCCCTTCACCGAAGCGATGGTCGAACCCTTCTGGCCGATCGCGACGTAGATGCAGCGAACCTGCTTGTTCTTGTCGCCCGACTCCCAGTTGGCCTTCTGGTTGATGATCGTGTCGATCGCGAGAGCGGTCTTACCGGTCTGGCGGTCGCCGATGATGAGCTGACGCTGGCCACGGCCAACGGGGATCATCGCGTCGATCGCCTTGATGCCGGTCTGCAGCGGCTCGTGAACCGACTTACGCTGCATCACGCCGGGAGCCTGCAGCTCGAGCGCACGACGCGACTCGATGCCGGTGATCTCGCCGAGGCCGTCGATCGGGTTGCCGAGCGGGTCGACCACGCGGCCGAGGTAGCCCTCGCCCACGGGAACCGAGAGAACCTCGCCGGTGCGGGTGACCTGCTGGCCCTCCTCGATGCCGGTGAACTGGCCGAGCACGACAACGCCGATCTCGTCCTCTTCGAGGTTCTGTGCAAGGCCGAGCGTGCCGTCTGCGAAGCGAACGAGCTCGTTGGCCATCACTCCGGGAAGCCCGGAGACGTGTGCAATGCCGTCAGCGGCGTCGACGACAGTTCCGACCTCGGTCTTCCCCGCCTGGGCCGGCTCGTACGATGCTGCGAATTCATTCAGCGCGCTACGGATCTCATCCGGGCTGATTGAGAGTTCTGCCATTTCGTTTCCTCTATCTGTTCCGGAGAGACTCTCCGGCAAGTAACTATGTTGTGCTCTACGCAGCGAGCCGCTGGCGGAGGTCATCCAGGCGAGCCCGGACACTTCCGTCGATAACGTCGTCAGCCATCTGGATACGTACGCCGCCGATGAGGGCGGGATCCACAACCGTGGTGACCTTGACCTTGCGGCCAGCGGTCTGCTCGAGCAGAGCAGCCAACTTCTCCTGCTGTGCATCGGTCAGCGGAGCGGCGACCGTGACGGTCGCGAGCTCAAGCCCACCCTGGTCGGCGGCAACGCGTGCCGCCTCGGTGAGCGCTGCGTTCACGCGGCGACCGCGCGGGTTCGAGACCACGTGCGTCACGACGCCGAGGGCGCCAGCGGAGAGCTTGCCGGAGAAGATCTTCGACGCGAGCTGCGCCTTCGCGGCGGGATCGCCGAGCTTGTTGCCAAGCTCGAGCTCGAGCTCGTGGCTCGAGTTGATCGTCGCCGTCGCTGCGAGCAGCTCATCGGCAAGGCCGGGCTCTGCGAGCGACTGGGCGCGGAAGCCAAGCTCCTCAACGCCGTCAACGAATTCAGCTGCGGTCGACCAGTTCTGCTCGACTGCTGCGGTAAGCACAGAGCGCGCGCCAGCCGACAGGCTGCCGAAGAGCTTGCCGACGACCTCTGCCTTCGCAGAAGCCGGGAGCGACGCATCGGCGAGAGCACTCACGAGAGCCGGTGAGCTCTCGATCTGCGCAGACGCCGAGAGGAGCTCTGAACCGACTGCCTTCCCGAGGCGGCCGCTGAGCGCGGACTTCGCCGCCGCGAGTGCCTCGCGTGACGCGCTGCCCATTACTTCGCCGCCCGTTCGGACGCTTCGAGGTCGACGAGGAAGCGATCGACGAGCGCCGATGCCTTCTTGTCGTCGCTCAGGCTCTCGCCGACAACGCCGGAGGCGAGGTCGATCGCGAGCGAGCCAACATCCTTGCGCAGCGAGACAAGTGCGCTCTGGCGCTCTGCCTCAATCTGCACCTGAGCGGCCTGCGTGATGCGTGCCTGCTCGGTTGTGGCGTCTTCCTTTGCCTTCGACACGATCTTGGTCGCGTCGAGACGTGCGGACTCACGGATCTCGCCAGCTTCCTGGCGAGCGCTTGCGAGCTGCGCGGTGTACTCCTGCAAGGCAGCCTCTGCCTTTGCCTGAGCCTCATCGGCCTTTGCGATGTTCCCCTCAATCGCTTCGGCGCGCGCGTCAAGCATGACCTGCACCTTCGGGAGGAAGACCTTCCAGAATGCGATGAGGATAATGAAGAACGCGATCGCCGACCAGACGATATCGTACGTTGCCGGAAGCAGCGGGTTCTGATTAGCGCCCTCTGCAGCGGCGAACTGCACTGCGTGATTCATCTTGCCTCCCTTTCGAGACTAGTTGAAAGGATGCTGGTTACTGGAAGATGAAGTAGGTTGCGACGCCGATGAGGGCGAGCATCTCGGTGAACGCGATGCCGATCCACATCATGCCCTGGAGCTTGCCGGCGAGCTCAGGCTGGCGTGCGGTGCTTTCAATGGTCTTGCCGACCACGATGGCCACACCGATGGCGGGTCCGATGGCAGCGAGGCCGTAGCCTACGGTTGCAATGTTGCCCGAGATTTCAGCGAGAACAGACACAGTATGTGTTTCCTTCCGTGTATGAGAGCGGCGGTTGCCGAACCCAAGGTTTGGTATTAGTGCTCGTCAGCCAGCGCGAGCTGGATGTAGAGCGCGGTGAGCAAGGTGAAGACGTAGGCCTGGAGGCCTGCGACGAAGATCTCGAAGAGCGTGAACGCGAAGCCGAAGGTGAAGGTCACCGCGCTCAGCGCGGGGAACGCACCCCCTGCATGCAGCAGGAAGAAGTTCGTTGCGGCCCACAGCAGCACGAGGATCATGTGGCCGACGAGCATGTTCATGAGCAGTCGGAGCGCGAGCGTCACCGGGCGAACGATGAACGTCGAGATGAACTCGATCGGGGTGACGAGGAGGTACATGGCCTTCGGCACGCCAGCGGGGAAGAGCGAGTTCTTGAAGAACTTGCCCGGGTGCTTCTTAATGCCCGCGTAGATGAACGAGACGTACGCGACAACAGCCATGAAGATCGGGAAGCCGACGACCGACGAGGCCGCAATGTTGAGGCCCGGGATCACGCCGGTGATGTTGAACGCAAAGACGAGGAAGAAGATCGTCATGAGGAGCGGAGCGAAGCGGCGCCCCTCCTTCACGCCGAGCTGCGACTCGATCGTGTTCTTGCGGACGAAATCGAGTGCGAACTCAAGAACGCCCTGTGCGCGGCCAGGGATAACGCGCAGATTGCGCGTTCCGAGCCAGAACAGAACCAGGAGGACAACGACCATGAGCATACGGATCAGCATGATCCGGTTCATCTCAAATGGCGTGCCTTCGAAGAGGACTGCCGGCGGGAAGAAGTCATTGAGAGTAGGACCGTGGAAGCCACCCTCCTCGGCACGAATAAGTCCGGGGGCAACGAGGTGCATAGCGTTAGCGAACAGGCCATTCTCCTGATTCGGGGCGCGGCGTCAGCCGCACGGCATCGAACGATGGTCGCGCGCCCTGCTCGCGGGCACTCAGAAATGGCGCCACGGGGCTGGGAACGAACTAATCCTAACAAGGTTTCACTCCGAGCGAAACTCGGGAAGACCCCTCGCGGGTCAAGTTTTTACGCCGCCTGAGAATCTCCCCTCAAGCGAACGGAGGATTACGGCAGATTTACGCCGTATGGTACGCGAGCCTTGGCAACAATGACTGTGTCAATCACGATTGAGACAATTACTGTGGCGACGAGCGCGATGAAGAGCATCTTGGGGTCGAGCCAGGGCTGGTCACGCAGCAGCAGTGCGGCGGCAACGAACGCAATGAGTTTCAGCACCCATGTCCCCATCACAATTCCCATGAAGATCTGCAGGTAGACCGGGCTCTGCACGAACCGGTTTGCGAAAGCGATGCTTCCGACCGTGGCGAGCAGCAGCGCTCCCCCGATGCCAGCACCGAGCAGCCCTCCGACGAGCCCCGTCGAACCGCTGACGAGGAAGCCGACCCCAGCGAACACGACCATCGACGCGACGGTCGCGATAATGCCCCACCGCACACCGCGCAGCAGCATTGGCTGGGACGACGGCATCGGGTACTCCCCGCTTCCATAAGTGGAGGGCTCGACCCCCGGCGTCTGCGGGGCGTCGGGGTGCACGGGTGTGCTCACTCAGAGGTCCTTTCGTTGGGCGCGGCAGCTAAATCTGCACTCGCGTCCTGGGCTGTGTCGGGCGCGGCCCGTTCATCTAACGCTACCAACCCGCGCTTGGCAAGAGCTGCGCGCACCGTACTCGCCGGGAACCTGACGAGCAGCACGCCAACGGCGATACCGACGACGAGCACGACGAGCGGCAGTACAAAGCTCTGGCTCGTGAAGACGAGCAGTCCCGCAACCGACAGCACCGCGGTGCCGAGGTAGAAGATGGACACGGCTTGGACGGGCGAGTGGCCCATGTCGAGCAGCCGGTGGTGCAGGTGCAGGCGATCCGCCTCGAATGGGCTCTTCCCCGCGCGGAGGCGCCGGAGCACGGCGAGCACGAAGTCAGCGAGCGGCATCGCGAGCACGGCAAACGGGAGAAGGATCGGGATGTAGCTCGCAAGAACGAGCTTGAGGTCGAGCGCCGCGGGGTCGAGGTCGCCCGTGACCGAGACTGTTGAAGTCGCCATGAGCATGCCAACCAGCAGCGCGCCCGTATCACCCATAAACATCTTGGCCCGGTGCCAGTTGAACGGAATAAACCCGACGCACATACCAACGAGCACGAGCGCGATCAGGCT
Source organism: Leucobacter komagatae (assembly GCF_006716085.1). NCBI lineage: Bacteria > Bacillati > Actinomycetota > Actinomycetes > Micrococcales > Microbacteriaceae > Leucobacter > Leucobacter komagatae. Next base: position 1,477,321 of record NZ_VFON01000001.1, read on the forward strand.
CGCGAACGTCACCGACTGCGAGTTTCCGAGCTGCGAGTTCAGAATGATTGTGTAGACGAAGAACGTGCCGCTCGCGATGATGGCAACGCCGGCAACGAGGCCGTCGAGCCCATCGACGAAGTTCACGGCGTTCATCACGAGCGTGATGAGAAATACCGTGAGTACGAAATTGACTGTCGACGAGCCGATCACGAGCGTGTCGCCGACTGGGATCGACACGATCTGTACGCCATTCCAGGCGAGGAGGCCCGAGGCGACAAGTTGCGCTCCGAGCTTGATCATCCAATCAAGGTCGAGCAGGTCGTCAAGGAAGCCGATGACAGCGATAAGCAGGCAGGCACCAATGAGTGCCCACATCTTCAGTCCGTCACGAAACAAGCCCTGAAACTCAGGGATCAGCGCCGCTGCGCCGAGCGCCGCGAGCAACCCGACGAACATTGCGACACCGCCGAGGCGGGGGGTGGGATTCTTGTGGACGTCTCGCTCTCGAATTTCAGGGGCGAGCCGGTACCTGCGGGCGAGCTTGAGTATCCCGAACGAGGCCGCCGCGGTCACGAGAACCGCTACGACAAGCACCGGCAGGTACGGAAGCATGGTTAGCCGTCGGCCCGCGAAGCCTCGATGGCTGTGGAAGCCTCTGGGGTCTCGGCAGTATCCGAGTCCTCGGGGCCCTCAACAGGGGCTTCGACCGGCACCGCGGGCGCGGCGAGTTGCTCGACGATCGTCGCATTCGGCAGCGCCTCCTGGAGCTGAGTTACCGTGACCGCGCCCTGGCGCAGCACGCGCACGGTGCCTCCCCCGTCACCTTCGAGCGACGTCGCGTCAATGATCGTTGAAGCCTCGCCGCGGGCTTCTCCCCCATCGAGGTAGACGGCAACCGACTGGCCAAGCATCTCGCGCGCCTCGGCCGCGGTTCCGGCTGCGGGAAGCCCCGTCTTGTTCGCCGAGGAGACGGCAAGGGGGCCGGTCTCCTGCAGCAGCTCGCGGGCGAACGCGTTGCCAGGGATGCGCAGCGCGACCGTTCCACCAGTCTCGCCAAGGTCCCAGCTCAGCGACGGGTTCGCCTGCGTGACGATCGTCAGCGCCCCGGGCCAAAACGCCTTGGCGAGCGTGTGCAGCGCTTCGCTCGCGTCGGCGGCGAGGGCTGCCAGCGTGCCAACGTTGGGAATGAGCACGGGGGGCGGCGACTGCCGTCCGCGGCCCTTCGCGTCAAGCAGCCGCTGCACCGCCTCGGGCGAAAACGCGTCTGCGGCGATGCCATAAACGGTGTCGGTCGGCATGACGATCAGTTCGCCCCGCCCAAGGGATTGTCGGGCAAGCCTCGTTCCCTGCAGCAGTTGGGCGCCATCTGAACAGTCAAATACCTCGGACATAGTTGGCAATTCTACTTCAGCTCTACTTGAGTGCGGTCGTGGCGCGGTCGCGACCCGTCAGATCGGGGTGCGTTGCCGGCGAGCGCCAGCCGTCACGCGCGAGCAGCGATCGGATGGCTTCGCCCTGCCCCTCGGCGTGCTCAAGCACGAGCGTGCCGCCCTCACGGAGCAGTTCAGCGGCGACGCCGCTGATGATCCTGATCACGTCGAGCCCATCGCTGCCGCCGTAGAGCGCGAGATCGGGGTCGTGATCGCGCACCTCGGCGTCGCGCGGCACCATCGCGTCGGGCACATAGGGAGGGTTCGAAATCACGACGTGCGTGCGCCCGGCGAGCCGCTCGGGGGCGAGCGCGCCGGGCACGAAGTCAGCGAGGTCACCGTGAATGAGGTTGACGCGCCCCCCGCCGAGCGCGGCGACGTTTTCAGCGGCCCACGCGTGTGCGTCGGAGCTTTTCTCGACAGCCCACACCTGCGCCGCGGGCACCTCGGTCGCGAGCGCGAGCGCGATGGCCCCGCTACCCGTGCACAGGTCAACGGCCAGGGGCTCGTCACTTTGGGCAGCGAGGAGCGCGTCAATCGCAAACTGCGCGACCGTCTCGGTCTCGGGCCGCGGCACGAACACCCCTGGGCCAACGCGCAGTTCGAGGGCTCGGAACGGGGCACGACCGGTGAGGTGTTGCAGCGGAATGCGCTCGGCCCTGAGTTCGGCGAGCTCAGCGACCCGCTCGGCCTGAGCCGGCGTCAAACGCTCGCCCATGATGGCGAGCGCCTGCACCCGGCCCCTGCTCACACCGAGGATGTGCCCAACGAGCAGCTCGGCGTCGACCTCCGGGTCGGCGATGCCGGCCTCGCCGAAGCTCTCGCGGAGGCGCCCAAGCACGCTGGTCATGAGGTGTTCACGTTCTGCTGTCACCCTGACATTCTCTCGCACGCGCGCGGCGGGGGCGTTCAGGGGATGGCCCGGGAATACCCGAGCGCGGCCCGCGTTGTAACACAACGACGTTCAGCATAAGCATTCAGAACATTTCAGATAACCTGGTGGCATAACTCACCCGCGCTTCACCCAACTCTAACACGGAGGGCATTCCGCATGGCTCGCATTCACGACAACATCACTCAGGCGTTTGGCAACACTCCCCTCGTCCGGCTCAACCGCGTGACCGAGGGCGCGCCCGCGGAGGTGCTCGCGAAGCTCGAGTTCTACAACCCGGCGGGCAGCGTGAAGGATCGCATCGGCGTCGCAATCATCGACGCGGCAGAGAAGTCTGGCGAATTGCAGCCCGGCGGCACGATCGTTGAGGGCACGAGCGGTAACACCGGCATCGCGCTCGCTTTCGTCGGCGCGGCCCGCGGCTACAAGGTCATTCTGACGATGCCCGAGACGATGAGCGTCGAGCGCCGCAAGCTGCTCGCCGCCTACGGCGCCGAGATCGTGCTCACCGAGGGACCCCTCGGCATGAAGGGCGCCGTCGCGAAGGCGGAGGAGATCGTCGCGAACACCCCCGGCGCGATCCTCGCGAAGCAGTTCGGCAACCCGGCGAACCCCGCCATTCACCGCGCGACGACCGGCCCCGAGATCTGGGCAGACACTGACGGCGAGGTCGACATCTTTGTTGCCGGTATCGGCACTGGCGGCACCATTACCGGCGCCGGCGGGTACCTCAAGGAGCAGAACCCGAACGTCAAGGTGATTGCTGTCGAGCCGATCGACTCGCCGCTGCTCACCGAGGGGAAGGCCGGCCCCCACAAGATCCAGGGGCTCGGCGCGAACTTTGTGCCCGACATCCTCGACCGCGACGTCTACGACGAGGTCATCGATGTCGCACTGCCCGACGCGATCGCCAAGGCGCGCGCGCTCGGCACCGACGAGGGGGTCCTCGCAGGCATCTCGGGCGGCGCCGCGGTCTGGGCTGCTGTCGAGGTCGCCAAGCGGCCCGAGAACGCCGGCAAGAAGATCGTCGTGATCGTCCCCGACTTTGGTGAGCGCTACTTCTCGACGGTGCTCTACGAGGATCTCGCAGTTTGAACCTGTTTTCCCGTATCCGTGAGGACATCTCTTCGGCCCGCGCGCACGATCCGGCTGCGCGCGGGCCGGTTGAGGTGTTCTTTCTGTACTCAGGTCTCCACGCTGTCTGGTGGCACCGGGTGTCGCACGCGCTCTGGCGCCGTGGCCTCCGGTTCCTCCCGCGCGCGATTTCGCAGCTGACCCGGTTCTTCACCGGCATCGAGATCCACCCGGGCGCGACGATCGGGCGGCGCCTGTTCATCGACCACGGCATGGGCATCGTCATTGGCGAGACCGCCGAGGTCGGCGACGACGTACTCATCTACCACGGTGTGACCCTCGGCGGGACGGGGCACCAGAGCGGCAAGCGCCACCCGACCGTGGGTGATCGCGTGGTGCTCGGGGCGGGCGCGAAGCTGCTCGGCGACATCGAGGTCGGCGCTGACTCGGCCGTCGGGGCGAACGCCGTCGTCGTGCGCTCGGCGGGGCCGTGGACCACGCTCACCGGGATCCCGGCGACGGGTCGCCCGCGCCGCGGCGCGCCAGTCGCCGAGCACCCGAACACCGCAAGCTTTTACATGATTTAGCAGCAGTGTTTCTGGCCGCGCCGGCCACCTGGGCTGCGTGGACCCTCGGCCTTCGACGCCAAGCCCGAATCAATGGGATCTGCAAGCCCAATGCCCTCACGAGCCAAGTTCGACATAGGCACTGCAGATCACCTTGCCTACTGCCGCCACTCGGGCCTCCCTGGCCGCCCCAAACACCGCGAGCTTCTCCGTCATTGAGCGGCGACGCCGCGCGGCCCCCTCGCGCAGTTGCAATGTCACCGCACATTGCACCTATGCTCAGAGTTATGAATGAACCAGAACTCGCAGCCCGCGTCCGCACACTCGTCGAGACGATGTACGGGGGCTACATCGGGGGCGACCGCGACGCGATCGACGCGCTGCTTGACCCCGAGCTCACAATGTTTGACAGCGCCAGCGCCCCCGTCATCCTCGGCATGGACGCTCTCAACGAGGTTCGCGCGGGCCGCGGAAAGGCACCCGCAGATGGTGATCCCACTCCCCCGCGCGAGACCTCGCTCACGCCCGACCTCTTCACCGCACGCCGCGTCGAGGGCGTCATCACCGCGACGTGGTGGCTGCGCATCGACGGCGTCCACGAGAACGGCGACGTCGCCGTCCCCGAGCTGGTTCGCAACTCCGCGGTGCTCGTCGACTCAGACGGCCCGCTGCGCATCGTGCAGATCCACGAAGACGTCGTGCAGCCGATGGGCGGCCCCGTAACGGCAGGCCTCCCCGAGGTCGCAGGCCCCACGGCCTAGCCGATCGCACACCCTTGAGGGGTGGGCAGTGCAGCTCGCACTGCCCACCCCTTTGTGCTGCCCGTACGCTGCCCACAACGGCAATGAAGCAGGAGGCACCATTGAGCTATCGAGTGGCCATGGATATCGGCGGGACGTTTACGGACATCGTCGTGCACAACACCGAAACAGGCGCGCTACGCGCATCAAAGGCGGACACGACGCCCGGCGACCTTACTGAGGGCGTGCTGACCGCGATCGCGCAGCTTGAGGTTCCCCCCGAGGAGATCCTGTCGTTCGTACACGGCACCACACAGGGGCTGAACGCCCTTCTCGAGCGCAGAGGTTCAAAGACACTCTTGGTCACCACGACCGGGATGGGTGATGTCTATCGCATTGCTCGAGGCAACCGAACACGAATGTTTGACATTCACTATCGGAAACCCGAGCCCCTCGTCGCACGCGAAGACACGGTTGAGGTCGGCGGCCGACTCCGCTACGACGGCAGCGAGCTTCACCCGCTCGACGAGCAGTCAGTGCGCGACGCCGCCGGAATCGCACGCGCAGGCGGCTACGAGGCCGTTGCGGTGTGCCTGCTCTTCTCATACGCGAACGAAGCGCATGAGATCGCCGCCGAGCGAATACTGCGCGAGGAGCTCGAGGACGATGTCGCCGTGGTCCTCTCGCACCGAGTTGCTCGAGAGTGGCGCGAGTACGAGCGGACCTCGTCAACGGTGCTCGAAGCCTACACCGGCCCCGTCGTGCGCCGCTATCTCGCGCGGATCGAGGATCGGTTCGAGCGTGAAGGCATTACCAGTGGTGTGCAAGTGATGCAGTCATCCGGCGGAATCGTCGGCGCGGGCTTCGCAGCCGAGCATCCGTTGCAGACCCTGCTCTCCGGCCCTGTCGGGGGAACGGCGGGCGGCGTCGCGCTCATGCAACTCCTCGGGCGTGAGAACGCAATTTGCGTTGACATGGGTGGTACTTCGTTTGACGCATCGCTCGTACTTGAGGGGCAGCCAGACATCTCGACCGACGGCGAGGCCGACGGCTTCCCCGTGCTGATGCCGCTCGTCAACCTCCACACGATCGGTGCTGGCGGTGGCTCGGTCGCGTTCTCGGAATCTGGCGCATTGCGCGTCGGCCCACGCTCCGCAGGGGCGCAGCCAGGCCCTGCCTGCTACGGCCGAGGGGGCACAGAACCAACTGTCACGGATGCGAACGCGGTGCTCGGCCGAGTTGATCCCGAGCACTTTGCTGGTGGCCGGTTTGCGCTCGATGTCGCAGCCTCCGAGCGCGCTATCGCGAGCCTCGGCGACGAGTTCGGCATGGACGCAGCAGACCTTGCAGAGGGCATCCTCGACATCGCGAACGCTAAGATGGCTCAGGCTATTCGCACCCTCACCGTCGACCACGGCCGGGAGCCCGGCGACTTCTCTCTCGTAGCCTTCGGCGGAGCCGGCCCAATGCATGCTGAGGCGATCGCACGTGAGCTCGGAGTCACCGAGGTACTCATCCCTGAGTTTCCCGGAGCATTCTCCGCTTGGGGCATGCTCGGCTCGGACATACGTCGCGATCTCAGCGCCCAGTACTACGTACACGAGGACCAGCTCGACGCCGATCACCTCGGCGCCGCGATCGATGCTCTCTCCGCGACCGCCGACGCGGAGCTTGACAGGCAGGGCGTCGCGCAGCAACTTCGCCGGTTTGAGCGCGCCATTGACATGCGCTACGAGGGCCAGGACTACACGCTCACTGTGCCGTTGCACGAGGGGGAAGAACCCGGCATGCCAGGCTTTGCCGCACGCATCTCAGCCCGCTACAGCGAGCAGCACAGGCGTCGCTACGGCCACGCAACGCCCGAAGCGAAAGTCGAGCTCGTGAGCCTGCGAGTCACCGGCCTCGGCACGAACGAGTTCGGCCACCTCACAGGCGAGCGCTACCGGGAGGACGCTATGGGTGCTCGCACCGCGCAGGTTCGTTTCGACGGGCGGGCGTGGGAGACCCCGATCCGCCGCAGGGATGCGCTTCCGATCGGCGAGACAATCGCTGGTCCTCTCCTCATCGTTGAAGACACAACCACGACCGTTGTGTCCCCTCGCGCGTCGATCAGGCGCGAAACACTCGGACATCTCACCATGGAGGTGCAGGCATGACACCCACAATCGACCCCGTACGGACCGAAATCATTCGGAGCGCGCTGTTGCAGGCAGCCGAGGACATGAACACGACGCTCATCCGGTCGGCGTATACCCCGACGATTTACGAGGCGAAAGACTGCGCTGTTGCGATCATGGATCGCCATCACCAGGTGCTCGGACAGTCAAGTGGCCTGCCCATCTTCCTCGGCAATCTCGAGGAGGTCACTCGCGATACCGAGTCTCGCTTCGGGCGCGACGTCTGGCAGCCCGGTGACGTATGGGTGCTCAACGACGCGTACATCGCTGGCGCACACCTCAACGACGTGACGGTCTTCGGGCCGGTCTTTGAGCGCGCCGACGGCGGCGAACTCATCGGCTTCGCCGCGAGCCGCGCACACTGGATCGACCTCGGTTCGAAAGACCCCGGTGGCTCGATGGATTCGACTTCGATCTATCAGGAGGGCCTGCGGCTCGGTGCGACGCGTATCTACGCAGCGGGCGAACCCGTTGCCGAGGTACTCCGGCTCATAGCCACGAACTCGCGCTTCCCCGAGCCTCTGCTTGGAGATTTGCGGGCGCAGACCGCCTGCATTCGCACCGGCGCAGACAGAATGCGTGAGATTGTCTCACGGTGGGGCCTGCCCCTCGTCGAAGCTGCTCGTGACGCATTCTTTGCGCAGACCGAGCGGCTCGAGGCTGCGGCCCTCACCGGGCTCCCCGACGGAGAGTACTTCGCAGAGGGCGCGCTCGACAACGACGGGATCGACCTCGACACTCCAATCCCAATCCGCGTGCGAGTGAGCGTCGAGGCTGGACGCATCTCGATCGACCTTACCGAGTCCGCAGACCAGACTCGGGGGCCCGTGAACTGCGGGGCGGCGCAAGCCGTCGCAGCGTGTCGAGTGGCTTACAAGGCCCTCTTGAGCCCTGACGTGGCGCTGAACGGTGGTTCGTTCAAGCACCTCGACGTCACCGTGAGGGAGGGGTCGGTGCTTGCCGCGGTCGAGCCCGCTCCCGTGCAGTACTACTACTCGCACCTCGGCCTGCTCATCGACCTGGTTACACGCGCGCTCGCCGAGGCAATGCCCGATGCGGTTGCCGCAGCGAGCTACGGTGACTCGCTCATCGTTCAGATGATGGGCTTCGACCCGCGCACGGGCAGGGACTTCCTGTCGCAGGAGGCAACGGTCGGCGGTTGGGGTGCTTGGAACGGCGGTGACGGTGAGACGGCGCTAATCAACAACGTGAACGGCTCGCTCCGGGACATGCCCGTGGAGGTGCTCGAGACACTGTTTCCAGTGCGGGTCGACCGGTACGAGGTGCGCGAGGGGTCGGGTGGAGCCGGCGCTTTCCGTGGCGGCGATGGCGTCGTCCGTGAGTACACCTTCGAGGCCGACCAAGACTTGTCGCTCTGGTGGGAGCGCTCGGTCACCCCGGCGTGGGGGCTATTCGGCGGCGAGTCAGGCGCGGCTCCCCGCGTCACGCTCAACCCGGGGACCGAGAGCGAGCGTACACTCCTGAAAGCAAACGCGATGCGTGTCGCCGCTGGTGACGTACTCCGTTGCGAGTCGGGCGGGGGCGGCGGCTACGGAACCGAGTAGACCCCGCCTGGTTCGAGCGGGTGGTCGACACCGGGGCTTGCCCTAGGCGTCGACTACCCGCTTTGCTGCGACATGGATCGCGAGCCGGTGCGCTGGGTTCGCCGGATCGATGCCGAGTCCCCGCACCCTGTCGAGCCTCGCAGTCACCGTGTTGCGGTGCACGCCGAGCACCTGTGCGACCTGCGCGGGCCTGTCGCTATGGTCGAGCGATGCCAGCAGCGTCCGCAGCAGCGACCCGTCACGATCAACCTCTATGAGTGGCGCAAGAAGTGCCCGTGCCGCGGCATCCGCGTCAGCGCCGAGTAGCGCGGGCAGCGCGGCTTCAGGAGTGAGCCCCTCGGAGAACATGACAAGGCCCGGCGTGCTCAGCGCGATCAGGGCCGCGCGATCCGCTTCCTCGACAGCTTCGACCGGAGCCTCCCCCGCCGCAAACACCGTCGAGACGCCGACCGCCAGACGCGCAAATCGCGGATCCTCCGTTCCAAGCACCGCCGCTGCCGCTTCTGTGCGCCGCAGCTCGCCCGAGCCCTGGGCCCCCAGGAACACCACCCAACCGTCGCCGTGCGGGGCCGCGCCGGCCGGGCCGTCGAGCTCAGCGACGCGCGCCAGCACGAGTGCGTCGAGTTCGTGGCTCCGCCCGCCTTCCGAGCGAACCTTCACGACGCGGTATCGCGTGGCGAGGGGCCAACCGCCCGCCGCGAGCCGCCCACGCAACTTCCCTGACGGTGCGCCTTTGGCCGCGATCACACCCGCGAGCAGGGTCTGGGCGCGCACGACATCGCGGGACGTGTCAATGTAGCGCAGCGCGGCCCAGGCTGTGAGCGGCGCAATAGCGAGCCGAGCAACGGTCTCTGCCGTGGTGCGGCTTGCGTCGCGCTCACCTCGTGTGCCTCGCGGCCCGCCAAGAATCTGGGCGGGGGCGCCCGAATCAGGGAACGGTACGGCGACCGCGATCTGGTGCGCGGTGTCCTCACGGACTCGAACGCTACCTTCGATGAGCGCGCCCGCGGAATCAACGAGCGCGAACTCGTGGTCAGGCAGCAACCTCCCAAGCGTCGCGAGCGCCCGGCGAGGGCTTGCCGCCGCGACACCGAACGCTCGCGCAGCTTCTGCGAGCGTGCCCGACGCAGATGCTTCGTCGGTTGCGACGATAGCGGCGAGTCTGACGGTCGCATCGAGTACCCCGGAGTCGAGCGTGATGAGCGCAAGCCCAAGCTTGGCTGCGAGCTCCGCTGGCTCTGGTCCGCTGGCATCGCGCGAACTGATAACGACGCACGCGACTGCGCGCTCCCAGGCAATGCGGATCGCACGCTCGAGGCGCCAGGATGCGCTCGTCGCTTCCCCAGTGAGCACCAGAGCGCAGCCCGCGGGCGCCACGGCGATATCGACGTGATTGTCTGACACTCGCACGCTATCGACCCGGGTGTCGACGGGCCCGTTCAGCGTCACGGGGGTGCCGAGACGAACCGCGAGTTCCCTCACTGTGAGACTAGATGACATCCCGTTCCCTTCCGGTCGTATGCGTACTCGCTGCCTCCCATGCGCCTGGCAGCTCGACGGCGACGAGGGCAACGCGCATCCCGGGGAGGCAACGCTCAGGATCAAGCACCTCGCCACTCTCAGAGATCACGAAGAGCTCGTGGGCCGCCGATTGCAGCGGAACTCCGTCGGCGAGTGCGCCGAGGTAACTCTCATCGGCGTCCACTCGGACTCGCCGACCGAAACCGTCAGCCACGAGCTCGGTCATGAGAATACTCGTACGCAGGGTGACACCGTCGACGCTCTCGATATTGGTAATTGTCGCGCGGAGCAACGTGCGGTGCGGTACCCCCGCGAGTTCGTTGCCCGGCTCAGCTTCGAGGTAACGCGATATCGTACCGGGATTCGCGTGGGCTCGCACTTCCCTGCCCGTGAGCGCATAGCCCGCGAAGAATGCCCAGCCCCCACTTGCCCCGACCAGGCGCGGAACGATCTGCGCGACCCGTGCTGTCATTCCGTCGACGAGCGTCGTTTCGCCGAGTGGCGAGGCGATGGCGCACGGGGCAATCGGCACCCCCGCGAGCGTGAGGAGCGTGTCTTGAACGGTCGGGCGGACTCGACCGCACGCATCGGCGTCGACGAGGTCAACCCCCAACGCTGCGGCTGCGGCAAGGGCTAGAACGGCGTTCTCGCCCGCGGTGTTAATCGGCAGCACTCCTCGTACACTCTTGCCGACTGCTCGTTCGAGCGCTGCGACCGCGCGAACAGGTTCAGTGCCGTCGGGCAGCCCCTCAGCGAGCGCCGTTGGCGACCCAACAAGCGTCACAACGGCGTACAGCGCGTCGTCGTCAAGTTCGAAGACGGAGGGAAGTTCAACATCCGCTGCTTCGATCTCGGACTCGGCCCAATCCCGCAGCACCTGCAGTGCCGCGCTGTTCACTCCGCTCGCGAACGGGCGAGCCCCGCGAGCGAGACGCGCGACGTCGGCTCTGCGCAGTCGTGAAGTGTGTGGGGCTCCCTGATTCTCGGTCACGCCGGTGCCCCCGTCACGCTGACTCGCACGGTGTCGATAGGGTCGGCGACATACGCGAGCGGGCGCACGTCAGTGGTGCGGGTCAGGCCGAGCTCGGGCGCGGCCCCGGCGAGGATCGCCCGGGTGATCGCTTCTTCAACGAGCGCTGCGGCTTTGTCGCCCCCGGCTCTGCTTCCCTGGGGGCGTCTCGCGATGCGCTCCAGTGAGACCGTGATCTTTCCGTGAGTCACCCCAAGCGCCGTCGCAAACTCGAGCGCCGAAGATCCGTTCCCGCTACTGTCGACAACGATCACGGGGTAGCCCGGCCTGCGGGAGAGCATACGCTGCACCTCAGGGGCGCGATGAACGTCACTGGGGGTGCTGTCACACTCGACGAAATCGAGCGCAAGGTGGTTGTGCGCGATGCCCCAACGTCGCTCGACGTCAGCGCGGTCGACGTCACCCGCTGTCACTCCAATAAGTCGCATTGCTCCACGGTCTGCGAGCGCAAGGACGAAGTCGTCCTCGCCGGTCACGAGCCGCACTCCGCGAGCGGCAGCCCGGACAACTCCATGCAGCGCTCCGAGCGGCTGTCGCATGAGCTCCGCTCCGGAACCAAACCCGCCGAGCCCGTGGGCAAACCCGATCTCCCAGTTCGGGAACGCTTCGGTCGCCGCCCGGGCGAGATCCGCACCCCAGTCGGCAAGACCGAGATTAAGCGCGGCGGCGTGCTCGCGTTCCCGTATTCCTGTGCCCCCTGAGGCATGGGCAACCGTGACCCTAGCACCGGGTGGCGCGGTACCCGCGACGGCAATCTCGCTGGCGGCCTCACGCTCGAGCCACGGTGCCGAAGGTGCCCCCGCCGCGCTCACGATCAGGCGGTCTGCCCCCGCAGCTGTGAGCCGCTCTGCCGCGACGCGAAGCTCGGCACCGTCGGCCTGTCTCGCTTCGTTCCCAACGAAGTCGCTCCCGCCGTCGACCAGAGCGCTACGAGCCCGAAGCGACTCTCCTGTGGCACCCGGCCACGAAGCAAACGGGCGCAGAGCTGGCATGGTCGGTGGAGCGACCCGGATGAGCCCGATGCCCGCGAGTCGGAGGTCACTTTCCTCCGGGGCTGCCGCGATCCTCACTCCGGTGATCTTCGTCGCGAGCGGCGCGGACAGGCTCTCCCGCGCCGCTACCAGCGTCGCGAGGCGCGTTGCTGCGTGTGGCAGTGTGGCCGTGTGTCGCACCTCGTTGCCGTCGGTCACCGCCAGGCGAACGGTTGACGCCGTGAGATCAATTCCGAGCTGCATACCTCTATTGTCTCGCCTGGCGGGTCGGCATTAGTCGAGCGGCTTCCCCTCAGTCTCTGGCAGGGTGACCGCGGCAAGCACAGCGATCACGAGGAACACGAGAATGAACAGCACTGTCATCGTAAATGAGACCGAGGCTGCGAGCAGCGCCCCTACCGCAACAGGCGCGATCGCGTTCGAGATGAGCTGCGCCGCGGTCGCCCACGAATAACCAGCTGCGCGAACACGCGTCGGGTAAAACTCGCCGTTCCAGGTGTTCCAGACGCCCCAACCGCCAAGGATGAAGAACGACATGACGAAGTTCGCGACGTACAGCGATGGCAGATCCCACGACACCGCGAACAGCACGCCGCCGAGGATTGCGCCGACAAGGAACGCGACGAACGTGGGCTTTCGACCGAAGCGCTTCGTGCACCACGCCGCAGCGAGGTAGCCGGGAATCATGAAGACCGCGCTGATGGCAACGAAGCCGAGCGAGTCGGCGAGCGTGAGCCCGCGTTCTTGCAGCAGCGTCGGCAGCCACACCTGAAGGCCCCAATAGCCCCAGTTGAATGCGAAGTTCACGATCAGCATAAGCAGCGTGCGGCGGCGCATGTCCTTCCGCAGGAGCTGGAGCGGGTTTCCGGCCTTGTCAGCCTGCGCCTCGCGCACGAACTCGGTACCGGGCGCGACCGCAACGCCGAGCCCACGCAAGACCTTCGCGGCGCGCTCGTGCTTGCCGCGGCTGACAAGGAAATACGGCGACTCTGGCACCCAGAACGCAACGACAATCACCCAGAGGCACGCAACCGCTGCCGCGAACGCGACAACCTGCCAACCGGCGTCGTGAAACAACGAGGTCACCCCGATAGCGACGAGGGTGCCGATTGGCCAGCCGATTGAGAGGAGCACGGCGGCCCGACCCCGCTGCTTCGATGGCATGAGCTCTAGGAAGTACGGGAAGACGACGGTGTATGCGCCGGCCAGCGCGAACCCGGAAAGCACGCGGAGGCCGACGAGCGCTTCAAAGTTCGGCGCGAGCGGCACAAGCGCTGCGATGACGCCGTAGGCAATGAAGCTCACGATCGTCACTGGGCGACGACCAACGCGGTCCGCGATGGGCCCCCAGACGAGTGCCCCAGGGATCATTCCGATTGCCACGGCCGAGAGTACAAGGCCGAGCTTGGTCTCGTCGAGCCCAAAATGGTTCGACACGTCGCCGGCGACGTAGACGAGCGCGAGCTGCTCCCACGACTCGATCACGAAGATGACAAACATCGCGATCACGATCCGCACGTGGGCGGGCGTGAAGCGCATACGCTCGTAGACGTCCTGTAACGCGACCGGCCCAGTGGCTCTGGCCGTAGAAGCAGTAGTGGTTTCCAACGAGACTCCCTTGTCGATCGATACGGTTCGGAGCCAACCTAGGTCACGGGCTCACACGATGACTGGGCGGCAGGCACACCCTGGAGCGCTCCAGTAGGGCGAGCAGCACTGGCTGCGGTCAAGCCGGGGCGCGGTCGGCCCGCAGAGATCGAGCCCCTCGCCCGCCACAGCGCCTCCCAAGGTCTACCGCAACGTACGCCCGTGCCTGTCCATCCAGGCAGTCGTGCGGCGGCGCTCGATGAGGATCATCACGAGCCCCAGCACCCACAGCGGGATCTGCGCGGCGAACGCCACCTTGAACGCCGTCAGCGAGTACGTCTCTGGTGAGCCAGCCCCCTGCAGGTCGAGAATCACACCGATGAGCATGACGAGCACGAGCGCCGCCGTGAACCCGCCCGTGTTCACAAGCCCCGTGCCGAACCCGGCGAACGAGCGCGGGGTGTGCGAGCGCGACACCTCGAAGGCGATCATTGAGGCCGGCCCGCCGAGCGGGAGGATGACGAGCAGCGCGATGATGAGCCACCTCGGCGGCATGCCGGGCCAGAGCAGCACCGCAAGCCAGGTCACCATGATGAGCAGCGTGATGCCGATCACGAGCAGCACGCGCCGCTCAATGAACCGCGAGCTGATGGGGCCCAGCACGAGGCCAGCGACCATCGATGACACGACGGTGAGGCTCAGCAGGCCGCTCGCGGCGGGGGCGCTGAGCCCGAGCCCGCCCGTGAGGAACGGGGTGCCCCACAGCAGCAGGAAGGCCTGAGCGGAGAATGGCGTCACGAAGTGGATCCAGTACGCGAGCCGCACGCCCGGAATCGACAGCAGCCTGCGAACGCGGGCAAGGATCCCTTCGCGCGCGTTTGGCCCCTTCGTCTCTCGCTTTCTGCGCGCGCGGTCCCCTCCGACGACAGGGATCATGTTCGTGGCCGGCGGCGCCATCGTCACGGTCGTGATCGGGGCGGCCGCGAGCGATTCCGAGCTCTTGGTGATCTTGCCGGTGCGGCCGGTGAGGCGCTCGAGCGCGGTGCGGCGGCCGGGTGCGTCGCGCAGCACGACGACCGCGAGCAGGAGCGATAGGAACCCCACCGCCGCGATCCCGAGGAAGCCGGTCGCCCAGCCGAACCTGTCGACCACGAACGCGAGCGGGGCGACCGACACGAGCTGGCCCACCTGGCCGATGAGTCCGGTGATCTGCCCGAGCGTTGACAGCTGGCGAGGCTTGAACCACTCGGGTAGCAGGCGCATCACCGCCGTGAACGTGCAGGCGTCGCCAGCGCCCACGAGCACGCGGGCGAGGATGGCGAACTCGACGTTCACGACCGTCGCCATCACGACCTGGCCGATGACCATGAGCGTTCCGCCCGCGAGGATCAGAACGGTCGAGCCGTACTTGTCGAGTAGGATCCCGACCGGGATCTGGCAGGCCGCGTACACGAGCAGCTGGATCACCGGGAACGCCGCGAGCGTCGACGCGTCGATGCCGAAGTGATCTTGCGTCGCGGGGCCGAGCGCCGAGAGTGACGAGCGGTTGACGATCGCGATCGCGTAGAGCGTGACCGCCACTCCCCACACCACCCAGGGAAGGAGTGATTTTGAGGAGCGCATGCGCTCAATGCTATCCCCCTGGAGGCACCAAGCTCGGGCAGCGTGACGGCGCGTGACGATGTCGGGCGTAGAAAACTATAGCGAGCCCTGCACTTTGCGCTGCAGTGACTAGCGGGGCGGGAGCGGCGGCCCGTCGGGGAAGTCGCTGCGCGTGAGGTCCATGAACAGCGCACCCTCGAGCGCACCACTCGGGCGCACCTGGTAGTCGCGGAGCACGCCGATGCGTTTGAACCCGAGCCGCTCGTAGCTGCGAATCGCGCCATCGTTGTTCTCGTTCGGGTCAAGCGTCACGCGCGAGATTCCGTTCGCGAACTCGTGCTTGATAGCGAGGGCGAGCGCCTCCTCCCCGATCCGCTGCCCGCGGAAGCGCGTGCCGATGAACAGGTGCATGACAGTCGTCGGGTACTCCGGGTCTTCGCCTCGCAGCACGTAGAGGGCGCCAGCGCACTCCCCCGCGACCTCGATGATGCGGGTCGTCTCGGGAGCCTCGATGAACTCGGCCTGCACCCGCTCGCGGGTGTAGCCCACCCACCAGAAGGCGACCTCGGGCTCGAGCAGGATCGCGAAGAGCGGGTCGAGGTCGGCCTGCTGCGGCGCGCGGAGTGACACGAGGGGCCCGACGATGGGGGCTGCGGGGAGAACAGGTTCTGACATGGAGTAAGCGTACTGGGGCGCGGGCCCTGACCGCCACGGTTCCGTCTCTTGAGGCCTCCAGGCTTCCAGTTCCCGCGCCATACATCTGCGATCAACGATTGCTATGCCCTGGTGCCGCGATCTGGGCATAGGGAGCGTCTTTTGCAGGCCGACTGCCGGGCCGGGCGCACGAGAAAGCCCCAGCGGCGACAGGCGCTGTGCCTATCGCCGCTGGGGCGCTTCGCCAGTTACTGGCCGAGGGCTTTGAGCCGCTCCTCCTCATCCATGCGGATGCAGGATTCGATGATCGGCTCCATCGAACCGTTCATCACCTGGTCGAGGTTGTACGCCTTGTACCCCGTGCGGTGATCCGCAATGCGGTTCTCGGGGAAGTTGTACGTGCGGATGCGCTCAGAGCGGTCCATGGTGCGAATCTGGCTCGAGCGGTGCGCGCTCGCCTCAGCGGCAGCCTCCTCCGCGAGCCGGGCGAGCAGCCTGGCACGGAGCACGCGCATGCCGGCCTCACGGTTCTGCAGCTGCGACTTCTCGTTCTGCATCGCGACAACGATGCCGGTCGGGAGGTGCGTGATACGCACGGCGGAGTCGGTCGTGTTCACTGACTGGCCGCCGGGACCGCTCGAACGGTAGACGTCGATCTTAAGATCGTTCTGGCTGATTTCAACCTCTTCGGCCTCGTCGGGCTCGGGGTACACGAGCACGCCCGTCGTCGAGGTGTGGATGCGACCCTGCGACTCGGTGACGGGCACGCGCTGCACGCGGTGCACCCCGCCCTCGTACTTCAGGTGAGCCCACACGCCCTGCGACGGGTCACTCGCGTTGGCCTTGATAGCGACCTGCACGTTCTTGTAGCCTCCGAGATCGCTCTCGTCCTTCTCAAGAATCTCGGTCTTCCAACCCTTGGACTCCGCGTAGTGCATATACATGCGCAGCAAGTCGGCACCGAAGAGCGCCGACTCTGCGCCACCCTCGCCACCCTTGATCTCAAGGATGACGTCGCGGGCGTCGTCGGGGTCGCGCGGGATCAGGAGGCGGCGAACCTTCTCCTGGGCCTCGGCGAGCTGCGTCTCGAGGAGCGGGACCTCCTCGGCGAACGCGTCGTCCTCTTTCGCGAGCTCGCGCGCAGCCTCGAGGTCATCCCCCAGCTGCACCCAGTGCTCGTGAGCCGACTTGATCTTGCTCAGCTCGGCGTAGCGTCGGTTGACGCGCTTCGCGCGCGCCGCGTCGGCGTGCAGCGCCGGGTCTGCAAGTTCGTTCTGCAACTCGGTGTGCTCGTTGATGAGCCCTGAAACCTGTTCAAACACAGTTCGCTCCCTTAGAACGAGAGGGTGTACGACTTCTCCGCGTTGACCTCGGGCGCCCGACGGGTGCCTGAGATCTTCACGAAGCTGTTCACCGCGGGAACGAGTGCGCGGAGCAGATCCTTGTCGGCGTCGACGCCCGTGTGGGTGCGCGCCGTCGCGAGCAGCGTCAGCGAGCCAGCGTTCTCAAGGTTGCGTGCCGCACCGAGCAGGCGCCTTGCGTGCGCCGCAGACAGCGCCTGCGAGGCCTCGGGAGCGGTGCGCGAGCCCTGCTGGCTCTGCTGAGCCGCGTGAGCGAGGTCCGTGAGCGAGTCGAGCAGCACGATGACGTCGTGGCCAAGCTCAACGAGACGGCTCGCGCGGTCGATTGCGAGCTCAACGATCGTCGCCTGATCCTCTGCCGCGCGATCGAACGTCGCAGCGATCACTTCACCGCTGACGGTGCGCTGGAGGTGGGTGACCTCTTCGGGGCGCGCGTTCGTCAGCACGAGGAGCAGGTGCGCCTCGGGTGCGTTCGCGGTAACCGCGCCCGCGAGCTCGGCAAGCACGCGCGCGGCCGGGATCTCAGCCGGAAGCGCGAGAAGTGCACGCTGGCCCAGGCCCATCGGAGCGGCGGCGTCGATCTCGGCGCCGAGCCCCTTCGTGCCCGTGGCGAAGCGAAGCGGGGTCTCAGGGAAGATCGCGGTCATCTCGGCGATGTCTGCGCGCTTCTCGGTCTCTTCGACGGGCTTGCCGTTCACCGAATCGATCTTGACGATCGCGTTGTACTTCTGACGGCCGCCGCTGTCGCCCTCGCGGGGCTGGCGGATCGCGCCAACGATTGCATCGCCGCGACGCAGGCTGTACTTCTTCACCTGGCCGAGCGCGACGTACACGTCGGAGACACCCGGGAGGTAGCCGCTCGTGCGCACGAACGCGTAGTTGTCGAGCACGTCGAGAATGCCTGCGACGGGCAGCAGCACGTCGTCTTCTGCGATCTCAGGCTCGAGGTCGTCGCCGCCGCGGCGCTTCCGGTCCCGCTGACGGGTGCGGCTCGAACGCGAACCGTTCTCCTGCTTGTTGTCGGAGCGGTCGTTCTGGCCCTGCTTGTCGTTCTGGCCTTGCTTGTCAGCCTCAGCCTTCTGAGCGTCGCCCTTGGGTGCATCGCTCTTCGCGCTATCACCCTTCGAACCGTTCTGGTTGCCACCGCGTCCGCGCGACTTCGACTCGTCGGCCGCAGCGGGGGTCTCGCCCTCAGTCTGCTCGGCGTTCTGCGACGAACGGCGGCGCGAGCGGCGTGCGGGCTGGGCCTCGGTCTCCTCGGCAGCGGGCTGCTCAGCAGCGGCCTCAGCGGTCTCGCTCGCCTTCCCGTCTGCGGGAGCAGCGTCAGCCGCGTCCTTCGCGGGAGCCTCCTCGGCCGCGGGAGTCTCGGTCGAGGCCTCGGGTGCCTCGGTTGTCGCCGTCTTGCGCGAACGGGTTGCACGCTTCTTCGGCGCTTCCGCGGGCTGTTCAGCTGCGGCCTCAACAGCTGCGGCCTCAACAGCAGCTTCGGGAGCGGCAGCCTCGGTGGCCGCCTGCGCGGCCTTCGCACGGGAAGCACGGGTCTTCGGTGCTGCCTTCGCGGGTGCTTCCTCGGCGGGAGCCTCGGCAGTCGCCGCAGCGTCTGCGCCCTCGGTGTCAGCCGCTGCGGGCTCAGCCTTCTTGCGAGCGCGGCTTGCGCGCTTCGGCGCGGCCTTCTCTGCGGGAGCTGCGGGCGCCTCAGCCGCCGGAGCCTCAGCCGCGGGGGCCTCGGCGGGAGCGGCAGGGGCCTCTGTCACCGCGACATCGGCGACGACGTCCGCCGCAGCGCCGGCCGCAGCCGACACGCGACGCGAGGCGCGACGGCGAACCGGCGCGGTCTCCGCCGGCTCAGCGGCAGCGTTCTGATCTTCAGTGTGTAGTTCCACGTGTATTCCTTCCGGAACCTATCAAGTTTGAGCACTCAGGCCACAAACATGCACATGAGTGCTGGAAAGCTCGGGGACAAACGCCCGAGCTGGGAATTCGATCCGGGACACAGATTACGAAGTGTCAGCCTCGCGAAGAAAACGCAGAGTCGACCGGGATCTCCTCTACTGTAGCACCCTTGATGTCGACAGCCAGAGTAAGAATTTGCCATTCCGGCGCAATCTCGGCGACGAGGTCAGCCGCGGCAAGCCGCTCCGCGGGCCCATTCGACATTACCAGGATCGACGGCCCCGCCCCCGAAACGACCGCGGCGTGCCCGCGCTCGCGGAGCGCTCCGATGAGGTCGCGGGTCTCGGGCATGGCCGCGCCGCGGTAGTTCTGGTGCAGGCGATCCTCCGTCGCCTCGAGCAGCAGCTCGGGGCTCTGCGTGAGCGCCGCGATGAGCAGCGCCGAGCGCGAAACGTTGAACACCGCATCCTCGTGCGGCACCTGCTTCGGCTGCAGGCTGCGCGCGTGCTCGGTCGACATCGTGAAGGTCGGCACGAGCACGAGCGGCGCGACGCCGCGGTGCACGAGCAGCCGCTTGAAGCGCGGGCCCTGCTCATTCGTCCAGGCGATGGTGAGCCCGCCGAAGAGTGCCGGCGCGACGTTGTCGGGATGGCCCTCAAGCTCGGTCGCGAACGCGAAGATCTGCGCCTCGCTGAGCTCAAGCGGGTTCTCCGGGTCGCTCGCCAGCAGCCCGGCGGCGATCATCACGCCCGAGACGATCGCGGAGCCCGAGGACCCCATGCCCCGGCCGTGCGGGATGCGGTTGCGGGCCTCGATATTCAGGCCCGGCATCTCGCGCCCGAGTCGCTCGAACACGAACGCGGCCGAACGCACGACAAGGTTGCGCTCGTCGGTGTCCACCTCGCCCTCGCCGACACCGATCACGGTGACCGTCGCGCCTGGCTCTGGGCGAGTCGCGACGACCAGCTCGTCACCGTACGCGAGCGCGATCCCGAGCGTGTCGAAGCCCGGCCCGAGGTTCGCGCTCGTTGCCGGCACGTGGACGCGGAACGCGCGCTCCGCCCGGGTCATGCGCGGCCCTCGCGGCGCAGCACGCTCGACACCTCGGCAACCGCCTCGTCGGCGCGGAGCGATTCGACGGTCGCGGCGAGATCCGCCTCGCGCGCGCTGTGCGTTCCGATAATGAGCGTCGCGCGCCCCTCGCTGGAAGTGTTCTGCTCGACGCTCGCGGCCGAGACGCCGTGAGCCGCGAGGATGCCCGCGACGCGCGCGAGCACACCGGGCTCGTCACGAACCTCGAGCATGACCTGGTAGGCGGTGAGCACCTCACCGACGGGCAGCACAGGGAACTCGGCGTGCGTGGATCCTGGGATGCCCGGGCCGCCGACAACGTGGCGGCGCGCGGCCGAGACGAGGTCGCCCAGCACCGCGGACGCGGTCTCGTTGCCGCCCGCGCCGGCGCCGTAGAACATGAGTTCGCCCGCTGCCTCCGCCTCGACGAACACGGCGTTCTTGCCCTCGTGCACGGCGGCCAGCGGGTGCTCGCGCGGGATGAGCGCGGGGTACACGCGCACGGAGACACCGTCGGTGCCGTCAGACGCGGTGAGCCGCTCTGCGACGGCAAGCAGCTTGATGACGAAGCCGGCGTGCCGGGCGGCGGTGATCTGCTCGAGCGTCACGCCCGTGATGCCCTCGCGGTACACCGCGCTCTCGGGCACTTCCGTGTGGAACGCGATGCTTGCAAGGATCGTCGCCTTCTGCGCTGCGTCGAAGCCTTCGACGTCGAGCGTCGGGTCGGCCTCAAGGAAGCCCAGGTCGCTCGCGAGCTTCATCGCGTCCTCGGCGGACTCACCGAAGCGGTCCATCCGATCCAAGATGTAGTTCGTCGAGCCGTTCACGATGCCCATCACACGAGTGATGTGGTCGCCCGCGAGGCTTTCGCGCAGCGGGCGGAGGATCGGGATCGCGGCGGCCACCGACGCCTCGTAGAGCAGCTGCGCACCAACCTGGTCGGCAGCGTCGGAGAGCTCGCGGCCGTGCGCGGCGATGAGCGCCTTGTTCGCGGTGACGACATCCGCGCCGCCGCCAAGGGCGAGGAGGATCAGGGAGCGCGCCGGCTCGATGCCGCCCATGAGCTCGATGACGATGTCGGCGCCCTGCACGAGGCGCTCAGCGTCGGTCGTGAACAGCTCGCGCGGCAGCTCGACATCGCGCTCGGCGTCGAGCGAGCGGACAGCGATGCCATCGAGGGTGAGGTTCGCCCCGATACGTGCGGCGAGCTCATCACCGTTCTCGAGAATCAGTCGCGCCACCTGGGCACCAACCGACCCGCAGCCAAGCAGGGCAACCCGAAGGTCTCGATACGCGTTCAACCGTAGTTCTCCGTTTCTCATGGATGTACGTCTTCAGTGTCGCGCTAGGCGACGATGCTCTGGGCGAGCAGGTCGGCCTCGGTCTGGCCGCGCACAATGACGCGGCCCTCACCGCCGCGCACGGCGACAACGGCTGGCCTCGGAACAAAGTTGTAGTTGCTCGACAGCGACCAGCAGTACGCGCCGGTGACCGCGACCGCGAGCGTGTCGCCCGGCTGCACGTCAGCCGGGAGCTCGTCTCGGTAGACGACGATGTCGCCCGATTCGCAGTGCTTGCCGACGACGCGGACGAGCGCGGGCGCCGCCTCGCTCTGGCGGTTCGCGATGCGCACGTGGTAGTCGGAGCCGTAGAGCGCGGGGCGGGCGTTGTCGCTCATCCCCCCGTCAACGCTGATGTAGAGCCGCTCGGTGTACCCGCGGTCGACGGGGGCGGCCTCACCGGTTCCCGTGAGGTCGACGCGCTTCGTCGTGCCGACGGTGTAGAGCGTCACGCCCGACTGACCGACGACCGCGCGGCCGGGCTCGAACGCGAGGTGCGGGATCGCGATCCCGGCTTCAGTCGACGCCTCGGCGACGATGTCGGCGAGCTGCCTGGCGATGTCGGCGACGTTCGGCGCCTCAGCTGCCTGCTCGGGGGTATACGCGATGCCGAAGCCGCCGCCAAGGTTGAGTTCAGGGATCTGGCGGCCCGCGATCTCCGCAAGCTCGACGTACACGCCGAGCAGTCGGCGCGCAGACTCACGGAAGCCCTCGGTCGCGAAGATCTGCGAGCCGATGTGGCAGTGCAGGCCGACGAAGTCGAGACCCTCGTGCGACACGATCTCGCGCACGAGCGCGGGCGCGTCGGTGAGCGGCATGCCGAACTTCTGGTCTTCGTGGGCGGTCGCCAGGTAGTCGTGTGTCGACGCGTGCACCCCGCTGTTCACGCGGAGGCGCACGCGCTGGCGCTTCCCGGCGGCGGCGGTCGCCGCGGCGATGCGCGCGACCTCAATCTCGCTGTCGATGATGATGGTGCCGACCCCGGCTTCGACCGCGCGCGCGATCTCCGACTCCGACTTGTTGTTGCCGTGGAAGCCAATCTTCGCGGGGTCAACGCCCGCGGCGAGCGCGACCATCAGCTCCCCGCCGCTCGCGACGTCAATCGCGAGGCCCTCCTCGGCCATCCACTGCGCGGTCTGCACGCTCAGGAAGGCCTTGCTCGCGTAGTACACGGTCGCGTCGGTGCCGACACGCTGTGCCTCGCCCCGGAGCGCGTCGCGAATTTCGCGGGCGGTCGCGCGGGTTGCATCCTCGTCAACGACGTAGAGCGGCGAGCCGAACTGCTCGACGAGCTCGGTCGCACGAACGCCGCCAATCTTCAGGACGCCGCACTCACTCCCGCGGCGGGCACCGCGAGGAAAGACACGGTCGTCGATCGCATTGACATCGCGGGTTCGGTGATCGGTCATCGGACGCTCCTCGGCTCTGGGTGGGTGTCGCATGGACGCTCGGACGCTCGGAGAGTTACACTCTTGCAACCCGTGGCGAGCGGACCCGGCTTGGCCCCTGAAGCCGCGCGAACGGAAAACTACTCCGAACGAACCCCTCTATCTTAATAGACGGCGCGTTCCCGAACGCGGATGTTACGAAACCGGCTCCCCCGCGAACTCGACGGCGCCGAGCACCTGCAGCCCCGTCTCGCCCGCGAGGGGCTTCGTTCCGGTCTCGTCGGCGATCGCGACGGTGAGGCTCTGCACGAGCGGGGCGCTCAGCCCGATGAGTCGGATGTCGCAGACGAGCGCGCCGCGCTCGCAGTCGATCCGCCACCTGAGGTGCGCGGCGTCGGAGGCGCCGACGATGCGTTCGCCAAACGACGCGCCTTCGGTGGGGGTGCCAACGGTTTCGAGGAGCTCGGAAACGCGGCGCCTGCGTACCTCATCGGGGACGTCGGCGAAGAAGTTGCTCGAGACCACCTGCTCGGCGCCAGCGAGCGGGTCACCCGCGCGAAGCAGTTCATCGATGAGCGCGCCGGCTTCGAGGGCGAGCGGCCACGGCCTCACCGTGCGCGGTGGGATCGCATGTCCGCGCATCACACCCGCGTACGCTGCCATCGCGAGGGTGTCAGCGCGGAAGGCGTCGGAGTTTCCGAACACGACGACCCCGATGCCGGAGTCGGTGTGCCAGCGCATGTTCGAGGAGAATCCCGGAAGCCCGCCAGAGTGGTCGACGGTCGAGCCAAGGTGCCTGTCGTACGCGGGGAACAGCCCCAGCCCATAGCCGAGGCTGGTGACGTCACGGAAACCGGTCGCGGCGGGAACCGGGATAGGGGTGTGAATCCGCTGCATCTCGAGCCTGCCGCGGGCGGAAAGCAGGTCGGGCCGCAGCGGCGCGTCGGTGTAGGCGGAAGCCAGGAACCACGACCACTTCGCGATGTCATCGACCGTGCTGAAGAGCCCGCCGATGCAGGCGAGCGCGCCCTCGCCGATGAACGGCTCCTCCACGAACGAGGCCCCAGCATCGAACGAGCGGAAGCCGTGTGCGATGTCCGTTCCCTCGTCGTAGTGGTCGGTCGCAAACCGTGTTCCCGAGAGGCCGAGCGGTTCGATGAACCGTGTTCGGATCTCGTCTTCGACGCTGTGCCCGACGGCTGCTTCGACGACGCGTCCGACGAGGGACATACCGAGGTTCGAGTACTGATAGCCGACGCCGGGGGCCGCGGTCAGCTCGATTCCCTCGGTGAAGAGGCCCGCGATGTAGTCGCGGCTCGAGCCGAGCTGGCGGTCAGCCCAGGCGTTGTCCTCTGGCATGCCTGAGCGGTTTGAGAGCAGCTCCCCGACGGTGACCGGGTACTCCGCACCGCGGTACCGGAAGCGCATCCCGGGGAGGTAGTCTGCGACCGGCGCCGCCAGGTCAAGGATTCCCTGCTCGTCGAGCGCGAGCGTCGTGGCCGCAAGGAAGCTCTTCGTCATCGACGCGATCCTGAACACCGTGGCCCGGCTGACTGGCGCGCCGTCGAGCCGCGGCTCCCCCACCCCGTGCCACGCAACGACGCCATTCGGGTCGAAAGCCGCCACCGACACGGCGGGGGCGAGGGTGCCGACATAGTCGGCGACCGCCTGGGCGAGAATGTCGGCGGTTTCGGTGGCGTCGAGCGAGTGAGACATCGGTTTCCTTTGTGCGGCAGTGAACGTGAGACCTCTGCCACCCTATGCCTGCGCCGCCGCGCGCATCGAATCGGCACGAGCTTCGGGGCATCAGACACACCCGAGAAATACATGCAAACGAATACACAACGACTGTAATTGGTTACACCGGGTACACCCCCGCAACTTCAATGGGCGTTCACGGACGCTCCGTTGTTTGTGCACAGAAAGGATTTGATCATGGGAAGCTTCATCGAAGATTTCTTCAAGGGCCGCGACACGGGTCTCGTCATCGACTGGACCCAGATGCCGACCTACAACACCATCATGGCCGTCGCCGCGGGCGCCGGGCTCATCTTCATGTACATGCTCGGTCGCGCGCTCGTGCGCGACCGAGACTTCAAGGCTGAGGGCTGGGCGCTCACCGCTGGCGTGCTCGGCCTGATCCTCACCACGACCGGCCTGCACATGACGCTCGAGTGGCCGTTCGCCATGTACTTCCCGTTCGACAACATCGTCTTCGGCGAGCCGAGCCTCGCGTTCGGCGTGCTGCTCCTCGCCGCGTCGCTCTACCTCTGGAAGCGCGGTGACCAGACCGTCGCCGCAGACGACCGCGCGGCCGAAGCCGCCGCGGTGGCCCGCCCGATGGGCATCTTCGTGCTCGGCATGGGGCTCGCCCTCTTCGGAATAGCGCTCGCCGGGCTCGTCTTCCAGCTGTTTGCGGCCCCCGCGGAAGAGCCGATCTCGGGCATCGTCGCGGACTACCCGATGATCGAGGCGATCTTCATGTCGCTGCTGTTCGCCTTCGTCGGCCTCGGCGCAGCCCTCTTCCCCATCGCGCTTCGCGGCTTCTCGTCGAAGCAGCCCATGTCGGGCGTCGCGAAGCTCGTCGGCGTGACCTGGCTCGTCACCGGCATCATCTTCCTGCTCTTCGGCGCGATGAACTTCTTCACCCACATCGGGCTCATCGTCAACACAATGCAGTAACGCGCTGGGGCGGTGCCTGCGGCCGGCTTCGGGCTAGCCGCAGGTGCCGAGCTCCTGCTGCTGCGGGTTCGCGAGGAAGTCGGGCGCGAGCTCGAACTCGACGCGGGCGCCGCTCGTCGTGATCCGGATGTCGCTCAGCGTCGCCCCGGCCGGGAGCCACTCCCGCACGCAGAGCTGGCGCGCCGACAGCAGCGGGTCGAGCAGGCCGCCCGTCGCCGACGCGAGCTGATCAACCGAGAGGTCGAAACCGACGGCTGACAGGCCGCGCGGCTCCACGAGCACCTCACCATCGACCGCTGTGAGACCGAGCGTCGCCTCGATCGGCACACTGAAACCAAGAGCCTCGAGCTGCCGACCGACGACGAGCTCGCCGCTGCTTGTCTTGCCCGAGTCAACGACGCCGTTCGTGAGCAGGGAGATCATCGGACCGAGGTCAGCGGTCGGCACGTAGACGGCGGCCTTCGCACCCGTCATGTCGCCCTTCGACGGGTCAAACGGCGAGCGCTTCGCAGAAAAGATGAGCGTCGCACGAACGCCGTCGGCGACCGGGGCGTCGGGAATCTCGACGGTGATGTCGCCAACGCCGCCGCCGATGGCGTGCAGCAGAGCCGACCCGCCGAGGTCAACCTCAACCGGGTGGCTGCTCGGGATATCGAGCTGCTCTTGCGCGATGCCGCGAACCACGCCGGGAATCGCGAGCCTCAGCCCCCACTCCCCCAGCCCGGCGAGCACGCCCGCCGTCACCACGAGGGCGACGATCACCTTCAGCGTGCGCGCCATACGCTACAGCCGCTCAGGCGCGGAGACGCCCAGCAGGTCGAGGCCGTTGCGCAGCACCTGGCCAGCCGCGTCGTTGAGCCACAGGCGCGTGCGGTGCACGTCTTCCACCGGCTCCTCGCCAAGCGGGATCACGCGGCAGTTGTCGTACCAGCGGTGGTACACGGCCGCGAGCTCTTCGAGGAACCGGGCGATGCGGTGCGGCTCGCGCAGCTCAGCGGCGCCTGCGACGATGCCCGGGTACTGCTGGAGCTTGCCAAGCAGATCGGTCTCGGTCTCGTGCGTGAGCAGCTCGGGCGCGAACACCTCGCGGGTGATGCCGGCGGCCGCCGCGTTCCGATCCACCGCGCAGGTGCGCGCGTGCGCGTACTGCACGTAGAAGACGGGGTTGTCGTTCGTGCGACTGCGCACCTTCTCACCGTCGAGGGCGAGCGGCGAATCCGCCGGGTAGCGCGCGAGCCAGTAGCGCAGCGCGTCGGCACCAAGCCACTCGAGGAGGTCGTCGAGCTCGATGATGTTGCCGGCGCGCTTCGACAGCCGAGCACCGTTGAGGTTCACCAGCTGGCCGATGAGTACCGTGATGCTCTTCTCAACGTCGTCACCGGCTGCCCCAGCGATTGCGGTGAGGCGGCCGATGTAGCCGTGGTGGTCAGCGCCGAGCAGGTAGATCTTCTCAGTGAAGCCGCGATCCATCTTGTCGAGGTAGTAGGCCGCGTCGGCCGCGAAGTAGGTGTAGATGCCGTTGCCGCGCGTGAACACGCGATCCTTATCATCGCCGAAAGCGGTCGTGCGCACCCAGATCGCGTCGTCCTCTTCAAAGACGTGCCCCTGGTCACGCAGGCGATCCACCGCGAGCTCGATCGGGCTCGGCTCGCCGTTCGCGCCCTTCGCATGCAGCGTGCGCTCCGAGAAGAACACGTCGAAGTGCACGTTGAAGCGTTCGAGCGAGTCCTTGATCTCGGCGAGCTGCAGCTGGTACGCGAGCTCCTGTACCTGCTCGAGCGCCGCGTCGCGGTCGCTCGCGGCAAGCTCCGCGATGTTCGGCAGCTGCTCGCGCACCTTCGCGCCGAGCACCTGGATGTACTCGCCCGGGTACGCGTCTTCCGGGGCATCCTCGTTCAGCACCGCGGCGAGAACCGAGCGGCCGAACTTGTTCATCTGCGCGCCCGCATCGTTGATGTAGTACTCGTTCGTCACCTCAGCGCCCGCGGCGCGAAGCACGCGCGCGGTCGAATCGCCGAGCGCCGCCCAGCGGGTGTGCCCCATGTGCAGCGGACCCGTCGGGTTCGCGCTCACGAACTCGAGGTTGATGCGCTGGCCGGCGAGCGAGTCGTTGCGGCCGTACGCTGCGCCCTGTTCGACGACGCGACGCGCGGTCTCCCCCGCGCTCGCGGCGTCAAGCGTGATGTTCATGAAGCCGGGGCCCGCGATGTCAACCTTCGCGACGCCGTCAATCTTCTCGATCTCAGCGGCGAGCTCTTGCGCGAGCTCGCGCGGGTTCGTGCCGATGCGCTTCGCGAACTTCATCGCGACGTTCGACGCCCAATCACCGTGCTCTCGGCTCTTCGGTCGCTCCAGCTGCGTGTCCTGTTCGGTCACAACAATCTCGGCGGCGTCTCCGCCGCGGGCGGCGAAGTTGGCAGCGAGAATCTGGGCAAGGGCCTGTGCAAGTTCTAGAGGCGTCACGAGGGTCAAGTCTACCGGCAGCTCGGCGCGCCCCGAACCGGTTGCAAAAACGCCGCTGGAGGTGCGCTAGGCTTGGGGAGTTACATCTGCTCGCCTCCGTAGCTCAGGGGATAGAGCGCCGGTTTCCGGTACCGTAGGTCGGGGGTTCGAATCCCTCCGGGGGCACTTGTGACACGGCTTCAGCGCTCAGCGCTCAGCGCTGGGGCCGTTTCTGTTTTGCGGAGATGCTCGGGGCGGCGAGTAGCTGAGCGGGTCACGGCTATGGAAGCGATATCAGACAGTGGCAGCTTCTCAGTCACAACTCGCACAATGACGTTCAGCATCCGGCCCAAGCGTCTCCGCGAACACCGTCTACGAGATCTGGGCAGAGAAGAAGAGCCGCGAGCACTTCGTCGGGTGGGGCTGTCCTCGCAGCCCCACCCTGTCCGTTTGGAGAACGTTTCTCCAACGCGACGTCATTTCGCCCTGAAACTTCCCGATCCTGTTGAGCTGGTGTCAGTCGAGACAGCATGCGGTTTCTAACTAGGAACCACTCAGTACGAGCATTTCGACCGTCCTGTCCCCCGAAGGAAGCTCGATCAGGTGGCTTTCCTCCTGACGAAAGTCTCCGAAACGTACCAATAGTTGCCCGTAGTTCTTCGAGCCAGGGATCATCTTCGCAGCCTTTTCCGCTTCGACTGCGTCGGGCAGCAAATAAGTCTGCAGCGTCTGCATGGAATCCTCACTGCTGGCAGCGGTCCCACTGTCCATTGACCCCGAGACCCCGGAAGCCTCGAATACATCAGGACGTGCACAGTACGAGTTCGACGCCCCGTCTGGAAGTACGAGAGCTATGACACAAATCGCCTCGCTCTGGTCGCGCGCAGTCCACACCGTGTACCGCTCATTTTCAGCGGCCAGGACAATGGTGTCCGGCTTGACACCACCGTGGCCGATGCTAGCTGGATCGATCTGGGCGGGGAGCTGAGAAACGGGACTGCCGTCCTCATCGGTATCAGGGTCGCCGATCTCCTCGTCCGGGAATTCTGCCCCGGTATCGGCAGTGCCTTCAGGTGCCTCCCAACCCGCATCTCCTACTTCCGCTTCGACACCTGCTTCTGCTGCTGTGTCCGTTGGGGCGGTTTCTTCGGCGGCGTCGGCTTCGCGGCTGAGCGTCTGCGGAACTAGCACTGGGACAGTTTGAAAAGCTGTGCTGTTGTTGCCAAGTCGTCCTCCCTGCCCAGAACCCCACCCGTATAGATTGCCGTCTGAACTTGAGGCGAACGCATGCTGGTCACCCGCCGCGATATCGACGTATCCACCCTTCGCTGTGAGGGACGGTATTTGATGCGGGACGGCGACCTTGCCCGAGGCTGCGTAGCCGAGCGTCCGACCACCCCATGAGTACACGGATCCGTCGTAGCTGAGCCCGAGAGATACGCCACCGCCAGCAGCAAGCCGGGTGAATCGCACCCCCTCTGGGAGCTGAATAAGCGTAGGAGTAGACAGCGCAGCCGGAATTGAGCCGTCAGACGCGGTACCGCCCTGACCGCTTGAGTTCGCTCCCCACGCGATCACTTCACCAGGATCCGTGAGCGCAAGGGTGTGGGAATCGGTAGTTGAGCTGTTTGACACTAGCTGCACGATCCGCGCGTCGTCTGGCATTGGGATCTGGGTAAACTTTGACATCTTCGACACGTTCGGTCCGAGTCCGAGCCGTCCACCAGCATTCGATCCCATTCCCCACACAGTTCCGTCCGAGCCAAGTCCAAATGTCGTTGAGGCGCCGGCCTCCACCTGCACAAACTGGACTCCTGCCGGGTTCTGCAACTGCGTGGGCCAGGTGAATGACGAACTCCCGCCAAGCTCTCCGTTGCTTGCAGACCCCCATCCCCAAGCACGTCCATTAGGACCGAGCGCCAACGAATGGTTGTAACCTGCGGACACCTGGGTAAAGGCACCGGAATTAGAACTACTGACCTGAACTGGCTTGTCGACTTGCGACCCGCCCGCCAACGACCACTGCCGAGCACCCCAACCGTAGACCTTCAGGTCGCTGCTAAGCGCAACCGTGTGGTTTCCTCCGGCCGAAACCTGAATGAAATCCTGCGACCCGGGGTAGCCAAGCCATGTCGGCGTCAACACGTTGGTAGTCGTCCCGTTTCCCACCTGACCACTTGCGTTGACGCCCCAGCCGTAGGCCAGCCATTTGTTGGTAAGAGCCATCGACTGGCCACCGCCGGCAGAAACCTTCCCGAGTCCAGGCTTCGCGATACGGCCAGGCACTTTCGTCTCCGTCCGTGCCTGTGAACTCGTAAACCGTGCAGGGAGCACTGTCTGCGCGCTCATGGTGAAGCCTGACGTCCAGGCTTGTTGGTTCACAGACACTGGGAACTGTGCGGTTCGAGTCGGGACATTCGCGATTGGAGCGGTAATTGTTTCTGTTAGAGTCACATCCCACCCAGCCCCGGTACGGACGCTGCTCCAGGTCGTGGTGAGGCCCGCTTGCGATGTCGCCTCCGGGAGGCGACCGGGCGTGACCGAAGATGGGACCGAAACGGTCGTGACAATCGCGTCACCTGCGCGAAGGTGTAGCGTCTCTCCGCCAAGGTCGGGGTGGCTTGAGACTTTCACTGCGGCGTTCGTAGCAGTACTACCGCTGAGCCCGAGCCCGTAGACGCCAGCGGTGACGTTCCAAGCAACAGGAAGGACAACGGAGTCCTTCGGGTGAGTACTCATGAGCCGTTCGGGCAGTTTAATCTCTGCGTGAAGGGTGGCTGCTTCATCAGAAAGCACGCCGGGAAACTCGGTGACGATATCAAATGTTCCAGAGGGAAGCGTAAGGGCCCCAGCTGTTTCGGCAGTGACGACGCTGCGAACAACCCACTGCCCGTTTTCTTCTTGCGTAGACCAAGCGCGACGAAACCCATTGCCCGATTCGTCCGCAGGAAGTGTACCTGGCTGCACTCCTAGGGGAAGGAGAATCTCGAGAGCGAATTCCTCTCCGCGCTCTGCAGCGATGGGGCTTGCACCCTCGGGCTGCATCGAGAAACGGACCACGCCGGAATCAGGGCCCGGCCCAAACATTGAACCGTTGGAAGGAACCGCGGCGAGCCCGTAGGGCCCTACGTCGACTCGAGCCGCAGCAACAAAGCTGTTCCCGGCGACTCTCGAGGAGTCCGTCGTGACGGCCCCGACCATTGTCGATGAGATACCGAGAGCAGAGAGCAATACCGCAGAAACCAAAGCAAGCGCGATTGCAGGCCGGGCGATGAGACGGCGTGCAAACCTGGGGCCGACTACCTCCGGGAGGGCGTTGCGTTCGTTCTGTGACATGAGAGAGCCCCTTTCAGCTACTCCTAGTGAAGTTGGTCGGCGAATGCTCCTCAGAGCTGGGCAGTAGATCTGCGCAGAAAGGTGCCCATAGCTACGCGCACTCCAGAGACACCTACGTGCGAGCACACGGCACGTCAGCAACTGAGAAGCCACGCAACGGTAGTGTTTGTCGCGCATCTCTGAGCAGCTAAGGCGGAGAGGTTATACCGCCCCGCGATCCTCGGGGGTTGCTAGCTCAAGCCGCATTCAGCTACTTCCATGCACCCCGGTGGCCGGCGTCCTGCGGCTTCTCGGCAGCTTCAGCAGCCTGGCAATCAGCTTGGCTTTGTTAAGGCTTGCCATAGGTGCGCCCGGGGCCGGCTTCTGCTTGGAACAGTTCGAGAACAACACTCCTGTTTGTCTCCGGGAATTCAATGTGCCGGAGACGTCTCCCGTATTTGTCGACCTGGAGTTGAGTGGGATCCGGCCGGAGCTCAACCTTGGTTACTTCAGAAAGCAGGGATGAGAGAAACGCTGTTGCATCGTTTCCACAGCAAACATCCGGGCCACTCCCGCGGCCGACTTCAGGGGTGTTACTTCCAAAAAGCCGGACAGGTCTGTGGCAGTGGTGCCGTTACGGTGCGCAAGGATGGTGTCGCTGTCGACGACGTGCTCAACGAGCGCCGTCTCCCCGGCGACCGAGTGTTGGGATCTGCCACCAGCTGACTTGTCCACATCATCTAAGTTCGCGAGTGCATAGGTGCAGACGAGCACGATGCCCGCGCCTGCGACTCAGGTTAGGAGCAGTCGCGCTCCACCCCAACGAGTGTGGATTGTTCCCGCGCGCGCAGCTATGCAGAACAGGGAAGAGTCTGGGACGCACACCACTGTTGTGTGTCAGCACGCTGGAGCAATGGCGTGACTCGTATTGGCTTGCGACAGACAATGCCGTTCCGAGAATGAAGCCGAGTAGGACTGTCACACGACCGCGTTGCGTCCTCCCCCTGAAACCGCCCCCACCGGTACCCACAAACCGTGAGCTTTCAACCACCATCTGGGGCGAACCGTACCCTGTTGGGTCGTTGAGCTCTCCTACCGCAAGCGGTGCATTCACCAGGCCCTCGGTCGAAATACCTTCAAAGAGGTAGTTTCGCACAGTCAGTCTGCCATTACCCGAACCATCGTCGAGATCGTCGATTTGCACCGCGGAATGCTCCTGTCCACGGAATCCGGTGTCTTCCAGAAGGGCATTGTGGGGTCTGCCCTCAGCCGTTGAGGCTATGGCGATTGCTTGCGCTCCACCGATAAAGGCCGAACCGGTAACGGTAACCGTTGCCCCGCCGCTCCGCCACAGACTCAAGCCTGTCCCGTCTTCGCCGAAGTTTAAGGTGACGTCATCAAACGAGATCGGCGTTTCAGGTGTTTCGTGGAACACGGTGGCGGTGTTGCCTCATGCTTCGTCGTTGTCCCCGAGCATCTGGTCGAAAGCGAAGCTACCTGTACTGGTCGCCGTTCTGTCTTCGGACGTGAGCATATCGAAGCCGTGGAACCCATCAGCGTGCGTCAGCGTGCTGCCGTTACGAACTATTCTCAGGTCGTCGGTCACCAACAGATCGTCCTCGGTGCGAATCGGCAGACCGGGGGCAACGGTGATCGTGTCTTCTCGAGCACTGCCATTTGCGACGTCCAAAGGCAGCCCGCCGTGTCTCTGGGCCGGAATCAGCACCGCTGGTGACGTCGCAATTGCCTGCCGTCGCTGGGGCTGCAGTTCCCAGCGACAGTGCTGCGAGCACGGCCCCGCCCGCCACTACATCCCTACAGCCCAAGGAACCTTTCCCTCGTCCTTCAACAATGGACCGCCCGTTGCTCCACACTCGAGGCAAACTCGTAGCTTTATCACGGGTCAAGGAGCATCACACTCACACGAGACAGGCCTCACTTCGGGCCGCCGCACAGGCACATACGATCGCCCCTTCAGTTGCAGCCCTGCGTCCGAGCGTGGCGCTTACCCGGCACAGGGGAAACTTGCGCCTCGCGTGAAACGAGGTCCGGGCGCGTTCGAGGTGGCTCAACGCGCATCTAGAGGCCTACAGGTTCCATCGACCACATCGATGAATTCTCACACATGCGTGTTGCGCGTTCAACGGCTAGGCGCCTGTGCGAGCATGCGCGTAGGTCTGGCCTTGCGAGCACTTGGTGCGCGGCTGAGCCTACGTCGATAGACCGATGCTGTGCACTGATTGCCCTCAGAATACGCGCAAAAGCCCAGCTAAGGAGGTAAAACCTGTGCGAAATACTAACATTTCGTGATGTTAGATTTATATGGTTCCGGTGTGTTTGCCGTGAACATCCAACCTTCCTGCCAGGTGCATTTGTGAGGCGGGAAAATCTGACGCGCGCGTCGAATTGAGAAGGAAGTGTGTATGTTGCAGCAACATCGTTTGCGGCGCTTAGTGGCGGCAGGGGCCGCCACGTTGATTGCGGCCACGGGCGTTGGTCTGGGTACGGCCCCCGCCTTTGCCGAGGAAGCGGTTCCCGCTGAGGTAGCGGCGCCCGCCGAGGTGTCCGCAGCGGCCGCGCCGGAAGCATTTGCCTCGCAGCCGCGCCTCAAGGGCAAGTGGGTGTTGGTGATCGGCGGTCGCTACTCGACGGTCGTTGACGGGCCCGACGGGCAAGTGTACGTGGGGTCCGGCACCTTGGCCGAAGTCAAGGCGAAGGCTGCGACACTCACCTACCCAGGAGTTGGCGACTATGGGCCCATCAAAACCGAGTCCGGCCGTTGTCTCGGTCTCGCCTCTGGCGACACACTTCTCCAGATCCAACCGTGTCACGGAGGGCCTCTTCAGGCCTGGCACATCGACGCTGATGGAATGATCACTCCGCCAAACGCACGAGGCCTGCAACACTA
The DNA here is from genome assembly GCF_006716085.1 of Leucobacter komagatae. Taxonomy (NCBI): domain Bacteria; kingdom Bacillati; phylum Actinomycetota; class Actinomycetes; order Micrococcales; family Microbacteriaceae; genus Leucobacter; species Leucobacter komagatae. Next base: position 1,511,533 of record NZ_VFON01000001.1, read on the forward strand.
CGTCCTCTACGAGAAGAGCATCTACCACGCTAACGGCAGTATCGCCGGTAGTCATCTGCTGATGAGTGAGTTGCAGCCTGAGGTCGTGCAACGCGATTTCTCCGCCTGGGTAGAGTCGCGCAATGAGAATGCCCGTTCGGTGCTCCTGCTCGGCCACGGGACGCCCGACGCCACTGTGACCCTCAACGGAGGGTCACAGTCCACCTATGTGAGGCCGCTGGGTGGCTGGAACATGGAAGTGACTGGCCTCAAGCTCGGCGTGAACAACCTCAACATCGAGCACCGTGTGAACGGTGTCGTGACCGGCTCGACCACGCTCACCGTACAGTTCGGGCCCGACCAGCTCGAAGCCAACGTGTCGTTCCCCGCAAACGTGTCCGAGCGCGCCATCGTCTCCGGCACCGCAGAGCCGGGTGCCGAGGTGAGTGTGTGGCAGGGCAGCACGCTTGTCGCGACCGCGTCCGCTGACCGGGCGACCGGGAAGTATTCGACCGAGCTGCCATCCCCGAACCGTGGCGGGGCGCAGGAGTACTCGCTGACACAGTCGGTCAATAACCAGGAAGTGCCGGGCGCTGTCTCGGTCCGTGCTGATTACGGCAGTGCCGTGTCGATCGAGTCGCCGGTGAACGAAATCATCCACAACGGTGGCGAGCTGCGCTTCCAGGGCCGCGGAGTCCCCGGCGGCAAGGTGTCGCTGCGTGAGAATGGCCGCCCGGGTGTGCTCGGCGCGGCGACGGTCGGGTCGAACGGGATCTGGACGGTCACGGTCGCGGATGTCGCGAAGAAGAACCTGAAGTTCACCGCTGAGCAGACGGGCCGCGGCGCGAACGTCACGACGGCGTCTGTCGAGATCAACCCCGGCGTCACTGACGAGGCCCTGCAAGTGATCACCCCGGGCGAGGGCCAGAAGCTGCAGCCGGGCATGGTCACGTTCACGGGCACCGCGAACGCGGGCGCGACGGTTGAACTACGGTCAAACCTCACCGGGAGCCTGTTGGGCTCTGGCGTGGCGAACTCAAACGGCGCGTGGACCGCTTCCGTGAACCGACAGTTGGGTGCCGGTAACTACACGATCCTCGTAAAGAACGGTGCACGTGAGGTGGCTCGCTCATTTACGATCGAGGCGCCCGCGCCGCAGCTGAAGCTTGACGTGGTGAACCCGGCCCAGGGCTCGAAGCTCCAGCCCGGCACCGTCACCTTCACGGGTACCGCGAACACGGGCGCGAAGATCGAGCTGCGCTCGAACGTTTCCGGCGGCCTCCTCGGCTCCGGTATCGCGACCGCGAACGGCACCTGGGCTGTCGACGTAAACCGTCAGCTCGGCGCCGGCGAATACACGATTGTCGTGAAGAACGGCACGCTCGAAGTGGCGCGCTCGTTCTCCGTCGTGCAGAAGCCCGTGACCGCGCCGCTGACCGTGACGAGCCCGGCAAACGGTGCGACGCTGAAGCCGGGAACGGTCACGTTCACCGGAACGGCGACCCCTGGCGCGGCGATCGAGCTGCGCTCGAAGACGACCGGCGCGATGCTTGGCGCCGGTACGGCAACCGGGAACGGGAGCTGGTCGGTGCAGGTCAACCGGCAGCTCGGCGCTGACACCTACAACTTCCAGGTGAAGTCGGGCAGTCAGAGCGTTGACCGCCAGTTCACGGTCGCTGACACGCCGTCTGGCACCGAGTTCCTGCAGGTGACCCTGCCTGCGACGAACGGCACCGTTCAGACCGGCAAGGTCATGTTCGCTGGTACCGCGAACCCGGGCGCTGTCATTGAGCTGCGTTCGAACGTGTCGGGCATCGTGCTCGGCAAGGGCACCACGAACCAGGCCGGGAACTGGGTAGCGGTCACTGACCGTGACCTCGCGAAGGGCACCTACACGGTGATCGTGCGCAACGGGTCACTTGAGGAGAGCCGGACGTTCTTCGTAGACGACGTCGCCGTGGTGGGGCACCTCACCGTCGTGACGCCCGCGCAGGGCGCGACGGTGAACCCCGGCCCGGTCACGTTCACGGGGCTTGCGGAGCCGCACGCGAAGGTCGTGCTGCGCTCAAACGTGTCGGGCCTTGAGCTCGGCTCGGGTACCGCAAACGCTGCGGGCAACTGGTCGGCGACAACGAGCGTGCAGCTCGGGGTTGGCGCGTACACGGTTCTCGTGGAGAGCGAGAACAACGAAATCGCCAGGAGCTTCCAGATCCGTTAACCGCGGCTCTTACTCCTCAACACACAGTGGGGGTGAGGCGGATAACCGCCTCACCCCCACTGTGCGCTGGAATCCGCAGTCACATCTTCTCCACGGCAGCACGGGCCGACCGGATCTGTGTGTATGCTCGGCCAGCTCGCCAAAGGTACACGGCAACTAAAGCCGTGGAACTGGTTTAGCGTTTGAACGTTTGACAACCACATTCTTCCTAGCCCCCACGTGTTCACTTTTCGAGCATTCCTGCCCGGTCCACCTACTCGCTTTCGAGGTACCCAGCGAGAATCAATCCCCGGAAAAGCCGAGATCACCCCATCCTGTCGAACATCTGAATCAACTCGCCAAAGGTGTTGGGACAGACGCTAGGGTTCCAGAACTCAATCTCCTCCAGGTCTTGAGATCCGTAGGTCGGGGGTTTGGATCTCTACGGGGGCGCTTGTGACACGGCTTCAGCGCTCAGCGCTGGGGCCGTTTTTGCTTTCGCACGAGCATCTCGCTGGCGACACGCAGCTCTACAGCGAGGAGATCATCCGCTCCGTCGATTTCCTGGGCCACTTGAAGCGATTCAGAGAAGTGACCCCGCCCACCCTCAGCATCATGAGGGTGAGTGAGCTCCCCCTGCACCACGAGTGCTCGAACACGAAGCGCCCTTGCCGGGGCGTACTCCAGGAGGCCACGGAGAACACTTTCGGCGCCAACCACGTCACCCTGTCGGACCGTATGAGCGTCTTCTGCAGCATCAATGCTCCAGTCATATCCGCAAGCCTACTCAGACCCATTCGGGGCATGCGGGCCCGTCGGGACCCGCTGCTTCCTAGTAGCTGCAATCATCTCAGGCGAGCACGCTACCCGCCACGTCACAGGAACGTCGGCAGCTGTCCCCACTCTGCCTCGCCGGACACCCACGACCTCGTTCAACATCTGACGAGCGTCGACATATTCACGCCGAGAACTCACCAGATATAGGCTACAAGCATGAAGAAATTTGGCTTCGTAGCTGTAGCATTCTGTGCGTTACTGGCAACAGTCATTGCGCTGGGCAGCTTCACCACGAGCTTCGCCTACAACAAATGGCAACGGCAAGTCTCGCAACTGGACCAGGTGGTCTCGGCCGAATGGAGCCATGTCAACAACTGGCCGACCGGTGGCAGTCGATACACAGGAGAGGTACGCATTGCCCTCTCAACAAGCGAGGCACAAGCACGGGAACTCGTGGAGGCAAGTTGCGGCGAAGAGTCCATTTTCGACGAAGTCATCTACGAAGCTCGCTCACCGGTCCCCAACGTTTCTGTCGAGAAGCGAGGGCTCACGGGAGTTTGCGGAGACAAGGAGGAGCTCGCGGACTTCGCCCGGATTCTCAACGTGCTTGATCAGCAGAGTGCATCGTTTGAGGCAGATGTGCTTGTCTGGAGCTACGAGGCTCGAACTGACTATGCGACTGGCGAAGAGACAACCGAACCACCCTCAATTCGAGCGGAAACGACAACCGCCGCCGACCTGTTCGCGTTCGCGGCACAAGCTCACCGTGCAGTGGGCGTGAATAACCCGTTCGACTTCGCCGGATCCGTCGACGACGACGTCTCCCCCATCACGAGTTACGGCAAGAAAATCAATATCAACGTACCTGCCGACTACGACCTCGCTCCAGTATTCCCGGTCCTCTCTCACGCTTTCCTGCTCGAGCACAAGGGCATCAGCTACGCGCCAGACACCGGGATCGTCGTCGCCATTGACGACGCTGAGGCACTAGCGGGAGAAGACGTCGCTCAGGCCCGTCAACTCGCGGAAGACGCTGCTGTGCCTTTCTCGGCACGGCTCGCTGACACACCGTTTGGCTCATCGGAGGTCTCCGAGACCCGCCAGCTCCTCCTCAGTGAGCTCGCACGTCTACCCGCGGTAGAAGCTACGACGTTCGGAGAGCACGAAACGATCGTGGCAACGACGACAAGCCTGGCAGGAATCACCGAGGTCCTCGACTACTTCGGTGAGAACAATGGTGAGCGTTTGAACGCGGTGAAAACCGTCTCCACCGCAGGGAAGGGCCGAGTCACCATCCTGCTCAAGACCGCTGAGAACGACGCCCTGACGATCCGACTTGACGCGGGCGTGGCAAGCCTCGCAGATCTCCGCGCCGTAGTAGCTGCTGCCGCCGAGATCCTCACGGCGACTACCGACATCCGGGAGGTCCATATTCAGAGCTTCCCAGACAAGCTCCGTGTTCACGTGACGTTCGAATCATACGCGGCCTCCACCACCGTCGAGGCCACCGAACAAGAGCTGCGGGGGCTCCTTCCACTCACCACCATCGACACCGTCGCAATGGGTTGGTCCGATGGCAGGAGCGAGTATCTGAACGCCAACAGTCAGGGGAGCTAGACCGTGCAGCCGATGATCTCTCCGACCGCGCACAACGTCCGCCAGCCTTGGCATACACGGTTCAGGCGAGTGGCGGCAATGGCTGTGGCGGCAGCCGTTGCTCTTGGCCTCGCTGCGTGCAGTATCGGCCCGTCCGTGAGGGACGCTGAGCGCTACGCTGCCAAACTTGCGGCCGTGCCTGGCATCACCGGAACAGAAGTGCTCAGTTACAAACCGCAGGGCATACCCGCGCCTTTGGTCGGGTCGGTACGGGTAACAGTTCCCCCGGAGAAGAAGATAATTGACGCGGTTGTTGAGCGAGCCTGCGACGTCCCAAACCGGAAACGCACTGAACTCGTCATCACTATCACCGACGGGAACGCAACCCTGCACCGAGTCGACAGCGGCTGCCCGTCGAACACGATCGACCTTGCAGCGGTCTTCGAAGACATGCGCGAGGCAAACCCGACCGGGTATGTCTGGCTTGGTGAAAGCCATACTAGTGACGACATTCTCGTTTCGGATTACGAGACAGCCCCGTACGATGACGATCCAGATTACGAGACAGCCACCTCTTGGATGACCACAGTCGCTGCGGTCTACCGAAACGCTGGCGCAACGTCGATCAGAATGGACGTGCGCGACGTCGTAATCAGCTCAGCTCCCGCCACGGAACATCTGGCAACCATCGAAGCGCTCACCTCGCTTTCGGCGGACTACCAGTTGGAGCAGCTCTGGCTCACGCCTGACTCGCTTGTCGTGAAGTCCCCCTCTGAGAGCGCAGCTGCGGTCTTGACGACGGCGGTCGACGAAGAGAGGGCCTTCGAAGATCACGACACAGAAGTCACCGCGCTACCGTTATGGTCTTTCGGGGGCACTGTAACGGCACCGATGATTCGAGTTGCAGACGCCGCCGCCGAGCTCGGTGCCACCGAAATGTCCGTGGATCGCCGCTCGAATCTTCGTGTCCTAGCGCCATCAGTTGAGGCCGTATCCGCGTGGTCGGAGCGTCTCGCGGCGGCCAATTCTGAGGGTGTACGGGTCGAGCTCACAACGGTAGACGGCTATCGGTCCTTTGAAGTCCTCATCAATGACCCTGCGCTCGTCATCACCGCAGAGCAGAACCCGTACCCAATGTGGGTGGACTGGTACCAGCGAATCGCAGAGGTCAGCCCGAAGAGTCGAGAGATCAGAGGCACAATCCGCTTTAGCACTGACCAAATCGTTGTGTTTCGCCCGGATGAGACTGAGGTCGCGTCAATCACCGCCGTTGTCGAGCAGATCGCTGAGGAGGACGGACATATTACCTATCAGGTGGGTGGACCACTTGAGACCCGATACTAGGTTCGCTTAGCCGCGCACACGTGGTACCGGCAGGCAAGACCACGAGCCAGGACCGGATGCCAGGACCTTTGCCTCCTCTCGAGGTTCCAACGCCGGCTTCGTCGTTCGTCAACCACCTGGGCGTGTTCAACACGCTGGGCGATGGAGTGACAACGAGTTGAGGTCGTTGCGCCGAGCTGGCGAAGATATGGCACGTTGCATCGACCCCTTCCCGTCCCGAGAGCGACGCTGGTCAGCCGCTCTTCTTGCCAAATCTCTGCTAGGTTGGCGACGGGGGAAACTGTAAAGGAGTACACCAGTTTGTTTGAAAAGTTTGTTCGACACTTACCCTCGTTCCACTGCTTGCCATTGCTCTAACAGGCTGCACGGTGCTGCTGCAGCCTGATACTGGTGGGCGGTCTGACTGCACACCAGCGGCCGACGTCAACGAAGCGTTTAACTGGCTGATTCTCCAAAGTGGTGTCGGTGTAGCGAAGTCAGACCTCATGGACGTCAACGACGGCCCGCTGCAACAGGTATCGCCGAAGACACTCGAACCGGATGACCTGCGGACCTTATTCGCGAGCGCCTGCGTCTACGAATCTCAAGACGATGCTCCTGACTTTAGCGAAGGCACGTCTTGGTTTGTCGTCAGTGACACCAAGCTTGACCACGCGACTGTGCAAGAGGCAGTGGGGAGTTGCGCCAACAATACAGAAGCTGCAATCGACTACACCGACATGGCACAGGGCAACCCCGAGCTTGTCGGAGGGTTTGTCGAGGAGTTCTCTCTGGACCTCGCGGACCTATTCCCTAAGGCGGAGTACGCAGCAATTATTCAAGGCTGCTGACAGCACACCCGCACGCGACTCCCTAGAAGATGGAAGGATACCGACTCCGGCAGCCCCCCCCCAAAAAAAAACAGCACCGCGAGGCGTTGTGCGAACAGCGCAGGCAGCATCGATGAAAGTACAGCAAACACTGTATAGTTCACTAGATGCTGACCATTGCTTCACGTCTCGATGTCATGAACAGGCTCGGTCGCGCCATGGCCGACCCGTCCCGCTCCCGGATACTCATGATGCTGCTCGACGGGCCAAGCTATCCGGCCGTTCTCTCGAGCGAACTCGGGCTCACGCGCTCGAATGTATCGAACCACCTCGCTTGCCTGCGCGACTGCGGCATCATCGTCGCAGAGCATCAGGGCAGACAGACCCGCTACGAGATTGCCGACCCACACCTTGCCGCGGCACTCACGAGCCTTATCGACGTCACGCTCGCCGTCGACGAGAGCGCCGCGTGTGTCGCCGCGAACTGCGCCGTGCAGGGCTGCTGCAACGCCAGCACCGGCGCGAACGGGGCCACCCCGTGACCGCGGCGTGTGGATGCGATCACCGTGAAGAGCAGGCGGGCGATCCCGAGTCCGGTGAGCGCGCCTGGTGGCGCGACCGCGCTTTGTTGGTACCACTCGCCTCAGGCGCGTTCTTCCTCACCGGCCTCGTCACAGAGACGACAGCCGGAGAGAGCACTGCCGCAGGCAATACAAGTCATGCCATGTTCTGGATCGGCTTGCTGCTGGGGGCGTATACGTTCGTCCCCGGCGCACTGCGCAGTCTTTTCACACGCGGCAAGCTCGGCATCTCGCTCCTCATGACGATCAGCGCGGCGGGAGCCATCGCGCTCGGGTTCATCGAAGAGGCTGCCGCCCTGGCGTTCCTGTACTCCATCGCGGAGGCTCTCGAAGACCGGGCGATGGATAAGGCTCGATCTGGTCTCCGTTCCCTCCTCAAGCTCGTCCCCGAGACCGCGATGCTTGTTCAAGACGGCGAAACACTCGAAGTTGCTGCCGCCTCAATCACAGTTGGCGACACGTTCCTGGTGCTTCCGGGAAAGCGTGTCGCCACCGATGGGACTATCAGCTCCGGGAGCAGCAGCGTCGACGCGTCCGCGATCACCGGAGAGTCGATGCCCGTCGACGTGAGCGTCGGCGACCAGGTCGCAGCGGGGTCGATAAACGCTTCGGGCCCGCTCGAGTTGGTCGCAACGGCAAACGGCACCGACAACTCGATAACGACGCTCGTCAACCTCGTCGAGCAGGCACAGCGCGAGCGCGGCCGCCGCGCACGCCTTGCGGATCGGATCGCGAGGCCGCTGGTGCCCGGGGTCATGATCCTGGCCGCGCTAGTCGGCACGCTCGGTTCGCTCATCACCGGCGATCCGCTCATCTGGGTCACCCGCGCGCTCGTCGTGCTCGTGGCGGCATCTCCCTGCGCGTTGGCGATCGCCGTTCCGGTTACCGTGGTGTCTGCGATCGGAGCCGCGAGTCGCTTTGGCGTAATCGTCAAGAGCGGCGCGGCGTTCGAGCAGCTCGGCTCGTTGCGCCGGATCGCCTTCGATAAGACCGGCACGCTCACACGAAATCAGCCGTCGGTCGTCACCGTGCTGGCGGGTGAGGGCGTCGATCACGAACGGGTGATCGAGTGGGCCGCCGCCCTCGAGCAATTCAGCACGCACCCCCTCGCAGCAGCAATCACGGCCGCGGCGCCCAGCACTCCCCCTGCATCAGATGTCACCGAACAACCAGGAGAAGGGATCGCGGGGGTCGTCGCCGGCCAGAGCATCGCCGCCGGGAGTCCGCGTTGGATCGCGCCGGGTGAACTCGCCGCACAGGTCACAGCGATGGAAGCCGAAGGGCAGACCTGCGTCTTGGTCGCCCGCGACGGCGAGACCGTCGGTGTGATCGGGATCCGCGATGAGCTACGTCCCGAAGCCCCGACTGCGGTCGCGTCACTACAAGATCAGGGCCTTGAAGTGATCATGCTGACCGGCGACAACGCCCGCACCGCGAACGTGCTCGCAGGCGCCGCGGGCATCACCGACGTTCGCGCGGAGCTTCGCCCCGAAGACAAGGCGGCGGAAATCTCAGCGTCGGTGGCGCAACGCCCGACAGGGATGATCGGCGATGGGATCAACGACGCCCCTGCCCTCGCCACGGCGACAGTCGGGATCGCAATGGGTGTGACGGGTGCTGACGCGGCAATCGAGTCGGCTGATGTAGCCCTCACAGGCAACGATCTCCGCATCATTCCGCGAGCTCTCAATCATGCTCGCCGCGGTCGAGCCATCATGAACCAGAACATCGTTCTATCGCTCGCTATCGTCACCTGCCTGGTGCCACTCGCAGTCACCGGCGTGCTTGGCCTAGCCGCAGTCGTGCTTGTCCACGAGGTGGCTGAAGTCGTTGTCATCGCCAACGGCCTGCGCGCGGCTCACGTCAGGCGGAGTCAAGCAGGCAGCGATCTGTAACGCCGCGGCTGCCGGCGCTGTTGCAGAGTTTGCGGAGCTGTCGTCTTTGGTGGGCGAGCAGGCCGAAGCGATGCGTGTACCGGCGGCGAGGCATGGGGTCCTCAGCCGCCGGTACACGGGTCTTACTTCGCTGCCGAGCGGCGGGCTGCGAAGATCAGGCCACCGCCGAGCGCCGCGAGGAGTGCGGCGACGCCTGCGAAGAGGCCGCCCAGTGCGGGGCCACCGGTCGCTGCGATCGCGTGCACGGTCGTGCCAACTGATGCCGTACCGCTCGCGAGCTCAACGGGGTCACCCAGCAGTGTCTGACCGCTCGCCGTCCAGGTAACGGAGAGCTTGCCGGCTGCAACGTCGGCCCGCGAAACGGTGACGGTCTGGCTGCACTCGGTCGACTCACCGGGAGCGAGCGTCGTTGCGGCGCACTCCACCGCGCCACGCTTCGAGCCGGTGGGCTCGGTCACGACGATGTTCTCGACGGTGACGTTGCTCGAGTTCGTGAGCTGCGCCGTGAAGGTCACCCGCTCCCCCTCCGCGAACGGACCGGCTGCAGCAGCGGTGATGTCGAGCGCTCCCGCGATCTCCGCGGCGATACCCACCGACACCTGGGCCGGGGCGAGCGAGCGCGTGGCGCCGCCCGGCAGCGTCACCTCGGCGAGCACCGTCTCCGTGATGTTTCCCGCATCGATGTCGCTCTGCAGCACCGCGTGAGTGAAGGAGCAGATTGCGGTTTCGCCCGGTGCAAGACGCGCGGTGTCACAGGTGAGCGCATCGCCAGTGCTCTCGCGGGTGACCTCAGTGAGCTGCAGCGTCACGTTGCCCGAGTTCTCGATGGTTGCGGTGAACTCGATGTCTTCGCCAACGACGAACTCTGCATCAGGCGCGATCACGAGCGCGGTCTCACCACCCGGGTAAGCGTTGATCGGCAGAGCGATCGCTCCGGCCGAGATCGGGGTGACCACGCCCGCCGGGGTCTGTGCCGTCCCGGTGACGTCAGTCTCGATGACGCCGGCGTCAATGTCGCTCTGTGAGACATTCACCGTGATCGTGCAGTCGGTGCTCGCACCGGGGGCGAGTGTCGTGACACCGCAGGCGGAAGCCTTTCCGCGCGACGCCTGAATCTCTACCCCGTTCAGGGTCACGTTGCCGGTGTTCACGATCGCGGCGTTCACCTCGACGGTGGCGCCGACCTTGAGATCTGCGGTCGCGTGCGTGGAAAGCCCGAGCGTTGTGCTCGGCACGTGGGCAATCGTGTCTACGATGTTGCCGGCGTCGAGCTGGGCGACGGCCGCCTGAACGCCACGACCGGAGACGGTCAGGCCCTGATCGATCTGCCCTGCGTCAATGTCCGCCTGCGTCACGGTGTAGGCCACCTTGCAGGTTGTCGTGGCTCCCGGTGCGAGGGTGGTGGCTGCGCATGCAGCCGCGGTACCGAGGGTGCCCTGCACTGCAAGATCTCGCAGGGTCACGTTGCCCGTGTTCTTCAGCGTGGCCGTGTAGGTGATCTGCTGCCCCACCGCTGGCTGACCGGTTGCGTCGCTCTTGTAGCTGGCCTGCAGTTTCTCCGACTGCGCGATCGTGTCGGTCACGCTCGCCTCGGCCAGCGGGCTTGTCGTGCCCCCGGCCGTTGATCCGGTTGCCGACACGGTGAGCGCCAGCGAGCCCGCATCAATGTCGCTCTGTGCGAGCGTGCGCGTGATCGTGCAGTGAAGGGTCTCGCCCGGTGCCAGCGGCAGCGTGGCGCACGATTCTACCTTTCCTGCGGAAGGAGTCGCCTCGACCGTGCCGAGGGTGACTGACCCAGTGTTCTTCACCGCAAAGGCGTAGGTGACTGTGTCGCCGGCCTTTGGCGCCTTCCCCAGGTCCGAGCTCAGCGTGGCCTCGCCAGTGATGTTCCCGGCAATCTGCACGGTTGCCGAGACCTCGGCGAGATTCACCCGGCTCCCAGCGGGCGTCGTGCCGGTGCCAGAAAACTTCGCGGCAATCGCGCCCGAATCAATGTCGGCCTGCGTCAGCGTCGTGCGGGCGACGCAGGTGATGCTTTTCCCAGCGTCGACGAAGTCGGGCGTGCAGGTCGCTCCTCCGGCGAGGGTGAGGTTGCGTAGTCGAACGTTGCCGGAGTTCTTCACCTCGACTGCCCACTCAACCGCGTCCCCGGCGCGGATAACCCCGTCGCCGTCGACGTCTTGCAGCGACCCCGAGGCCGCGAGCGCCCCAGCCGGGTCTTCAGGTATTGCGAACAGCACGAGTGGGGTTGACGAGATGAGGTCGAGCACGCCGCCCGAGTTTCCGTCACCAAAATACCGGCCGTGTGAGGGGGCACCGGGCGAGTTCGCACGGAACGTAAAGAACCCCTCGCTCGTGATCTCGGCTGTGAACGGCATACACTGCGAGCCGTCTCCGGTCTGGACGATCGGCGCAGAGCCAGCGGTGGGGCTGGTGTTCTTCGAGATACACGTGCCCCCGATCTGCACGATGCCGGTGTTCCCTGCCGTCGGGTAGGTGACGTCCTGTGGGGAGTTGACGGTGTCGACCCACCACCCACCGTTGTTGCCAACGTAGGTTGTCTTCGCCGAGTTCTGCAGTGGGCCGGTGGTCATGTTCCCCGATGTGATGCGCGCTTCACCTGCGCTCGCCTCGGCGATGGCGCGCGACTCAGGTGCGCTCAGCGGGGTCTCGTCGAAGTCGCTCAGTTCGGCGGCGCCCGCAGAGGTAACGCCGGTCGCTGCCCCTAAGAGCACGAGTAGCGCTGCTCCCGCTGCCGCGGGTTTGGTTGTTGTCTTTTTCTTCAACAATTCTCTCCATTTGATTGGGCCCTCCCGTCGGCGCCCGCACAGGACGTCTCCGTCAACGAAGTCACGAACACGGGAGATGAAATATCAGAATTCCACAGGTGGCATAAGCACAGTATCTCGATGCTTCCCGCATCGCAAGCTGGAGGCCTGGCCATCAGTTTCCCCAAGTCAGAGGCCGAATCAGCCCCACTGGTGCAGCTAAACTCAGTACCGTGCACCGACCTCTACGCCTCTCCTCACTGAGGTTCGCCCTCGTCACACGTACCCTCGCTGTTGTATTGCTCATTGGGGCAGTTTTCCTCGCCTCTCGGGACCTCATGCAAGAGACAGCACACGTAGACCGTGCGCTCTACGTGATCGGCGGTGGCATCGTCGCAGCGGCCGCACTCTGGTTCCTCGCTGCCGGGTATTCAACACTCGTGCTCGACGATGGCGACGCACTACTCGTTGGCAGAACACGCACGCGCGTTCCGCTGAGGCGGACCACGAGCGTCACCCACAACGTGCCAACCATGCGCGGCGGAAGGGCCTACACCGAGATCGCCTCCCCCGCGTACCCTGGCGGGTCATTCAGCTTTATTCCCCGCGACCTCGTCACCGGGCTCACCGCGGTCCCAGAGCCGCCATCGACGACTGAGCTCCGCCTCCGGGCTGAGCGCGCCCGCGGCGAGCGCCCCTCACCCCCGTAAGCGGGCAGCGCGGGCCGCGCAGCAACGATAGAGTCTGACCATACGTCCGCGCCAAGCACGGCTCCCCCGAAAGGTCGTAGCAACGATGACTGCTTCCCAGCCCGCATACTTCCGGCAGCTCTCCGCCACGACCTTCGTCGCGACCGAGTCGACAGGCGGGGCCTGGAACCCGGACGAGCAGCACATCGCCCCGGCAATCGGGCTGCTCGCCCATCTCCTTGAGCAGGATCACGTGGGGCGCGGCGGCGAACTGCGCATGGCTTCGCTAGCCTGCGACATCCTCGGCGTACTGCCGATCGGCGAGTTTACGGTCGAGGTATCCGTCATCCGCCCCGGCCGCACGATAGAACTTGTCGAGGCCGTACTCACCGCGGGCGGGCGCGTGGGGGTGAGGGCTCGCGCGTGGATGCTGCAGACAGCCGACACTACAGGTCTCTCGGGAACCGCGTTCCCCGACATGCCCCCGCTCGATTCAACCCCCGAGTACCCGTTCGGCACGACGTGGAATGGCGAGTGCGTCAACACTGTCATGGCACGCCGCGATTGCCTTGGAACGGGTCGCGCTCGCAGCTGGATCCGCACCGACACCCAGCTCATTGAAGGCGTCGCGGTCAGCAACCAGGCGCGTCTCATCGGCATGCTCGACTTCGCAAACGGCCTCGTTCCGCGGGTGAACCCGCTCGAAATTGGCTTCCCGAACATCGATCTCAACGTCTCCTTCTTCCGCGCGCCCGCAGGCGACTGGCTGGGGCTCGACACCACTGTGTCGTTCGGGCCAGACTCGGTCGGCTTAACCGAGTCTGTGGTGCACGACGAGAACGGGCCGGTCGGCACACTCTCACAGACGCTCACGATTCGCGCGTAGCGGGTGCCCGACCTGGAACACCGGCCAGGCTAGCCCCGGGGCACGGGAGAGCCACGCAACCCCCAGACTTACACGCGGGCGCGGCAGGCGCCCGCGCGGTAACGTGGCGAGAGAACCCCCGCGCACAACGAAAGCACCCGATGCCATCCCTCACCCCACCGGCAGGCGATACCGACAGCGCCGAGAGCAAACCCGCGCGCGGCCGACAGGGCCCACGGCGTTTCGCTGGCCTCTCCGCCGCCGAGCTTTCCCGGGTCATTACGGCGGGCGTCGCCTTGCCCGCCCTGTTCGTGCTGTGCTCCTGGGTGATCGAGTCATCCTGGACCGATTTGCCGGGCCGGTATCCCGCCCACTGGGGCAAGGGCGGGGTTGACAGGTTCTCATCCCCGCAGGAGTACATCAACACTCAGGCGGTTGCGGCGGCGGTCGCCGCGGTAGTGACGGCCGGAATTGCGGCGGGAAACCTGCTCGGCGGAGCCTGGTCACCGCTCTCCCGCGGTTTTACCTCGGTCGGCGCGGGCATCACCGGAGCAATTGCCGGCGGCTTCTTCGTTCAACTACTGCGCTCGCGCGGGCTCACCACGCAGGCAGCGATCGAGCTCGGCGGCGGTGCCGGCTTCCTTGGCGTTGCGGCTGGCTTCGTGGCGCTCTTCGCGCTGACCTTCACCCTTCTCCCCCGGGGCAAATACTCCTAGGCGCCACCCTCTCGCAGCGCCCCGAGCGGTTTCGCGGGGCCGTTTCCTGCCCTGCTGAACGGCGACGGGGGCCAATCTTGCAGCGCCGCTATTAATACACGATCGCCTATACTATAGTGATAGCCAGCCTGCAGCCCGCCCGGGTTTTCAGCAGTTTCAGACGGACTTCCTCCGGCACCGGAGGGTCGAGCGAAGGAGCTCTATGAGCACGCAATCAGAAGCAGTGGCAGCCCCGCCGCAGCTCACCAAGAAACCCAGCAAGGTCGAGCGCCGCAACCTCCGCGCCCTGAGCTGGGGGCACGCCCTCGAGTGGTACGACTGGGCGATCTTCGGCCTGCTGTCGGTCTACCTGGGCGCGACGTTCTTCCCCTCAGACAACCCCGTCGCCTCGACGCTGAACGCGCTCGCCGTCTTCGCCGTCGGCTTCGTCGCCCGCCCGCTCGGCGGCGCCGTATTTGGCTTCGTGGCTGACCGGTTTGGGCGCCGCAAGATCATGATCTTCGCGATCGGCGCCGTCGCTCTCGGCAGCTTTATTATTGGCGTGCTGCCCGGCTACGAGACGATCGGCATCGCGGCCCCCATCATCGTCGTTGCCGCGCGCCTACTCCAGGGCCTCTCGGCTGGCGTTGAGGCACCCCTCGGAACTGCCTACGCGCTCGAGCTCGTTCCCGGCCGCCCGGGCTACGTCGCCGGCTTCTTCGCGTTCTTCAACAACCTCGGCAACCTGCTCGCACCGCTCTCGATCTTCTGCATCAGCGCGCTGCTCGGCCCAGAAGCACTCGCCGCGTACGGCTGGCGCATCCCCTTCATCATCGGCGGCGCCCTCGGCCTCATCGTGCTCTGGCTGCGCCGCACGCTGCCCGAGACCCTGAACACCGAGGCGATCCACACCATCGGCGCCGTCCCGACAAAGAAGAACTCGGTCTGGCGCGACGTGCGCAAGTACTGGCTGAGCGTGCTCGCTACGATCTTCATCGTCGGTGCGATCCAGGCGTACAACTACACCTGGATCGCGGGCCTGCCGAACCTTGCGAACGGCCTGTACGGCGAAGACCCGACGGCTGTCTTCGCAATCACCACAGGCATGGGCATTTTCCTGACGCTCGGTGCGTGGGTGCTCAGCCGCGTGCTCGACCGCTTCCCGATGTCTCGGTGGTTCGTGATCGCCCGCGTCGCTGCCATCCCGACGATCTTCCTCGCGCTCCTCTACTCGCAGCCCGGCATCGGCACCCTCGCCGGCGTGATGTTCGGCGGCGCCGTGGTGCTGCTGCTCAACATGACGATCTTCGTCGTCGTCGCGAACTCCCTCCTCCCCCAGCACATTCGTGGAACGGGCCTGGGCCTCGGCTACGGCATCGGCGTCGCGCTGTTCGGCGGCACCGCCTCCTACCTGCTGCTGTGGCTGCAGAACCAGGGCCTCATGTGGGTCTTCCCCACCTACATTGCCGTACTCTGCGCGATCAGCGTGGTGCTGTACATCCTCGCGAAGCGCCGCAACGGCCTCTTCGTAGGCGAGTAACTCACAGCGACGCAGGCAGACCGCGCTCCCTCGGGGCAAACGACGACGCCCCTCGGGGCCGCACAGAAAGCGAACGACACATGGAACGATTCATCATCGACACCGACCCCGGCATCGACGACGCCGGAGCCCTGTTCTGGGCGCTCTCAACCGACGCCTTCAGGGTTGAGGCCCTCACGACGGTCTTCGGCAACGTGCGCGTGGAAACCGCGACGGCGAACGCCCGCAAGATCGCGCACATCGCGGGCCGCCCCGAGCTGCCGATCTGGTCGGGCGCGGCACGCCCGCTCGTTGGCGAGCCGCACTACGCCGAGTACATTCACCGCAAGGGCGGCGTCGGCTACTGGGAGTACCCCGACCCAGCACCCGACGCCGACGCCCCTTCTGACGCAGTGCTCCGCATGATTGACGCGGTGATGGCCGAGCCGGGCCAGATCAGCATCATGGCCCTCGCGCCGCTCACGAACGTGGCGCTCGCGATCAAGCTCGAGCCCCGGTTCGCGAGCTCGGTGAAGCGCATCATCTACATGGGTGGCGCCGCCCTTACATGGGGCAACGTGACCCCGGTCGCGAGCGCGAACATCTACAACGACCCCGAGGCCGCCGAGATCGTCATCCAGTCGGGTGCCCCGCTCACTCAGGTTGGTCTCGACGTGTCGCGCAAGTTCTCGGTGTCGCCCGAGCGCATCGCCGAGCTCTGGGAGTCGGGCTCACCGATGGGGCGGGCGCTGTGCGAGATGATCGGCTACCCCGACAAGCACGACGACACCGTCGAGATGCCCGAGTGGAAGACCGAGGGGATGCACTTGAACGACGTGCCGTGCGTCGCCTACGCACTGAACCCCGACTGGTTCGAGGTGCAGCGGCTGCGGGTCGATGTCGAACTCGACGGCAAGCACACGCGCGGCCAGACAGTTGTGCAGATGATCGACCGGTGGAAGGGCGTGCCGAACGTCGACGTGCTGCTCGACATCGACCGCGACGCGGTCGCGGCCGCGCTCACTGCATCAATCATCGCCGCGGGAGGCGGAACGGCCTAAGCGCCCAGGGCGGCCCCTGTGCGGTCGAGCGCACGCTCGCGCCGCACAGGGGCCGCCGCGTATCTGCCGCAGAAAGGCACACCATGACACAGAAACACAGCGCTTCCGAAGCGCACAGTACTTCCGAGGCGCACAGCGCCGATCCGGATCCCACCCCCGCAGCGCTCACCGCTGCCGACGCCGAGCTCATCGAGGCCGCAAGCGCGCTCCTCACCCGCGTCCACGACCCGGGCGCCGTGCGCGTCGCGGCGGCGGCCCGCGGCGAGTCGGGCGCACTCTATCTCGGGGTGAGCCTCGCGACCCCGCGCGTGAAGGTGTGCGCGGAGAGCGCCGCGGTGGCGAACGCGAAGATCGGCGGCGATGTCGCGATCACGCGAATCGTATCGGTCGGCCTCGCGCCCGACGACGTGCCCCACGTCATCAACCCGTGCGGGGTGTGCCGCGAACTCATCCCGAAGTTCGGCAGCGACCTGCGTGTGCTGACGGACGTCGGTGAGGGCAGGGTCGAAGCGCTCGCTCCCGGCGCACTCCTGCCGATGCCCTGGATCCGCGCGCGCTCGTACGACGACTAGGCACAGCCACACACGCCCAGCGCCCGCGGGCGAGCCAATCGGCTCGCCCGCGGGCGCTGGTGTTTCCGTTGCGCGTTACCGCCACGGAAGGGGGCGACGCAGGGTCTCCCCGATCATGTCGAGTACGCCGTCAAAGTCCATGTCGACCACAACGCGGTGGAGCGGCCGGGTCTCGTCGCGCGCGGGGTGTACGCCGGCAAGGTAGCGGTCGCCAGTCTGCGGGTCTGCAAACGTCTGCAGGGGCCGCATGACCGACGCCGTGACAAGGTCGGGGCGCAGCAGCGCCGCGACCGCCATGCTGTCGTTGATGCCCATGACGCGCTCGTCGCCGGGCTGCGGGTACGACCGCGAGTAGAACCCGGCGTAGTCTGCGCTGATCTTCGTGATGAGCTCGGCCGGCGCGTACCCGGTCGAGCTCGCGATCTCGAGGAAGAAGTCCTCGGGAACGAGCGCCTGACGCGTCACGTACGGCCCGCACCAGGTGACGTCGCCCACCGCACCCGCGACGGCCTCGGCGGCGTCAATGTCGAACGTGACGTTCGGGTCACGAGACACCCTGAAGCGGCGGTCGGCCCACGGCTCGGTATCGCGGTAGAGGGCCGGGCCCAGCGTGCCAACGATCGTCGTGCTGCGCAGCTTCTCGAGCAGCTTCGGCTCGACCTCGAGCGCGCGTGCGAGGTTCGTCTGCGGGCCGATCGCGAGGTAGTCGATCTCTCCCTTGTGCTGCGCGACGAGCTCGAGCAGCACGTCGACGCCGTTCGGCTCCGTCGCCACCGACACCGCTGGCCGCAGCCCCGTATTGCCGAATCCGTCCTCACCGTGAATACCGGGGTTCAGCCGCAGCTCCTGTTTCACGGGCACGTCGCTGCCGCGGTAGACGGGCACATCAGTGCGCCCGCAGGTATCGAGCACGTAGCGGGCGTTGTCAGCGGCGCGCTCGCCGGTGCAGTTTCCGAACACACTGATCACCGCAAGGATCTCGACCTCGGGGTCGGCCGCAAGCAGCATCAGCGCCAGCGCGTCGTCAACGCCGGTATCGGTGTCCACCACCACTTTTCTCATCGTCACACTCCCGTGTTCACGGCCTCGGGCCCACGCCCAAGACTCTGTCGTTTGCCGCCCCGCACCGCGCGGAGTGGAAGCTCTCGCTGTCGGTCACTCTGGGGCGCTGAGGCCCATGCCCGCGAACGCGGCCTGCGCGGGCTCCTCACTGAGGGTCTTCGCGAAGGCCACCGCGGCGGCGGGTGCGCCGACGCGTGCGCCGATCGCGAACCGCCCGTATGCCTGCAGCTCGTGCGGAATCGGGGCCACGATGTGTTCACCCGTGACCGACCGCAGCTCGCTCACCTGCTGGATCGCGACGTCGGCGCGGCCGTCGATGACGGCCTCTGCTGTGAGCCCCGCGGGAAGCCGCACAGCTCGCTCGTCGAGCCGCTCGAGCAGCCCGCGGTCGCTGAGCACCCGCATGAAGTGCAGGCCACTCGCACCCGAAAGCGTGTAGGCGACAGCGCGCGATGCGAGCAGGTAGCGAAGAAATTCATCGGCTCCGCCGCCTGCTGGCGCAGGGGACTCGGGCAGCCGCGCGAAGCCGACCGCGGAGACGGCGATATCGGCAATCGACGCCGGGTCGAGCACTCCCTCGTTCGCAAGCTCCCCGAGTGAGGAGGAGACCCCGAGGAGCAGGTCTGGGCGATCGCCCCCGGCGATCTTCTCGAGCAGCACGGTCGTCGGTTCAAACGTCGCTTCGATGCGCTCCCCCGTCGCTTCTTCGAACGCGGGAATGAGCGTGTCGACGAGCGGTTTGCGGACGACGAGCCCGGAGTACAGGGTGATCATGGGCGGGGCCTTTCGGTCGTCGCTGGCGCCGAGAGCGCCGCGAGCTGCGCTGGCGAGAGCGGGGCGGTGCGCATGCCTGCGGTCAGAAGATAGATCTGGGTGGTGTGCTCGAGCTCTTCCAAGGCGTCAAGGGCCTCGCCGAGGCTCGCGCCGGCAACCACTGGTCCGTGGTTGCGCAGCAGAAGCGCGTGCCCGCTCTCCGCCGCGCGTTCGACGGCCTGCGTCGCGGCCGGGTCGCCCGGCGCGAAGTACGGCAACACCTGCAACTGCCCGACGCGCATCCCGTAGTACGCGGTGAGCGGCGGCAGCGGTTCCGTCGGGTTCAGGTCGGCGAGGCACGAGAGGGCCGCCGCGTGCACGGAGTGCGTGTGCACGATCGCGTGTGTCTGCGGGCGCGCGCGCATCACGGCGACGTGCAAGAACGCTTCTTTCGTGGGCTTCGGGCCGTCGAGGTGACGGCCCGAGCGGTCGAGCACGGAGAGCTCGCTCGCCTCGACCTCGTCGAGGCCGACGCCTGTCGGGGTGACGAGGATCCGTTCCCCCTCGCGCACCGCGAGATTGCCCGTGCGGCCGTGGGTGAGTCCGCGCCTGTGGATCGAGTGCGCGATCCGCTCCAGCTCCGAGCGCGCGCCGCTCACCGGGTACCCCCGGCAAGCGCGACGTCGACGAAGAAGTCTGGGCCACCGAAGTTGCCCGACTTCAGCACGAGGTGAGCGTCGCGTTCGGTGTCGTGAATCCAGGGCGCGCCAACCGCTGCCTCCGCGCCGACGACAGCGGCGGCCGTGCCGAGCTCGCGGATCACGGCGCCGGAGGTCTCGCCGCCAGCGATGAGCATGCGCGTGACGCCGCGCTCCGAAAGCCCGCGCGCGACAATGCCCGCGACGTCTTCATAGAGCTCGCCGACGTTTGGGATACGCGCGTCGCGTTCCGCCGCGGGGCTCGACGAGTAAATCAGCGCCGACGCGTTGCCGGGCTGGGCGTCCCACCACGCAAGCGCGGCGGCGGCCAGGCCCTCCGCGCTGTCGCCCGGCTGCGCGACCACGTGGTGCGAGGCCCCGCCCGCGGCGCGGAACGCGGCGATCTGTTCGAGCGTGCGCCGGGAGCAGCTCCCCGCGATGATCGCGGTGCGGCCCGGCGCGGGCGCGCCAAGCTTACGACCGGAGGCGGGCTCACGCTCGGCGATGGCGCCGACGAGCCCGGCCGACCCCGCGACAAGCGCATGACCATCAACGGCCTCGGCGATGGCTCTGAGGTCTGATTCCTCGAGAGCGTCGGCGATGACGTGGGCGACGCGTCCGGCGCCAGCCGACGTCGCCGCGACGGCGATCGCCGCGGTCACTGCCTCCGCGCCCGCGCGCACTGTTTCGAGCTGCAGCGTGCCGATGCCGCCAGCAATCTGCGGGGCGAGGAGCCGTTCGAGCGAGGAGTCGAGCATGGGCGTGATCGGGTGCTGCGCCATGTGCGTCTCCTGCAGCGGCACCCCGTCAACGAGCAGGTGGCCGTCCACGACCGTGCGTCCGTGAATCGGGGCGGCCGGCGTAGTGACGACGGTGCCGACCCCGAGTTCGGTAGCGAGCGCCTCCGTGACGGGGCCGATGTTGCCCTCCGGCGTCGAGTCGAACGTCGAGCAGTACTTGAAGTAGAACCGGGTCGCCCCGGCACTTCTGAGCGCTCGCAGCGCTTCGAGGCTCGCCTGAACAGCCTCGGCGACCGAAATCGAGCGTGTCTTCAGGCCGACGACGATCGCGTCGACAGTCGTGAGATCCTGCTCGGAGAGGGGCGCTTCCGTGTTGAGCGCCAGTACCGTGCGCAGCCCCGCCCGTCCGAGGGCGGCGGCGACGTCGGTCGCGCCGGTCACGTCGTCGGCGATCACGCCGATCATCGGGCACCGCCCGCAATGATGTCGCGCAGCCTGGCCGCGGCAGCGCTCGGCCCGTCGAGCACCGGAGACGGCGACTGGGAACGCAGCCCCTCAGCGGCCGGCGCGAGTGAGTACTGTGCGAGCACGATCGCGTCGAACAGCCTGCCTGCTTCCGCAGTGGCTCGGGCGATTGCTTCGGAGAGCACCCCGGTCAGCTCGGCCACCGACAGCGGCCGAGCGGCGTCGGCGACAACAATCGGCAGAATCGCTGTGGCGATGCCAGCCGCGTCGAAGGCCTGCTGCAACCGCGCGGAGCTGTCGGCTGCGGCGGCGTCGAGCGAGGCTACGAGCAGCACGGTCGACGGCGCGAGCGCGACCGTCGCATCGAACAGTGGGCCATCCGCGGAGAACACGGCGGCGCCGTCAGCCGCCAGGTCGCGCTCGTCTGCCCTGCTGCCGTACTGCGAGCAGGTGAGCAGCACGCCGTCAGCGCCTCCCTTGAGCGCGGTCTCGATGAGGCCGTCCATGCGCGCCGCGAGCGGCTCACTGATGGTGCCCGGCTGCTCCATATCCTGCAGCAGGCGATCGTCGAGCAGGTTCCACAGGTCGCTCTCCGGCATCGCCGCGCGAATGGCGGTGGCGGCCGGCTCGATCGCGAGCGCCGTCGCGCTCACGAGCGCGATCTTGGGGTTCGTCATCGGGTGATCCTCTCGATCCAGGTGAGGCCCGCGTCGGTGTCGCCGAGCGGGCCGTATTCGCAGCCGATCCAGCCGTCGTAGCCGGTGCGGGCGATCGCCGCGAGCACGCGGTCGTACGCGATCTCCCCCGTGCCGGGCTCCCCGCGGCCGGGGTTGTCGGCGACCTGCACGTGCTTCACGAGCGGGGCGAGCCGCTCGAATCGCTCGATGAGGTTTCCGCGGTCAGTCTGCGCGTGGTAGACGTCGAACAGCACCCCGACGGTATCGGGTCCGACGGCCTCAGCGACGGCGGCCGCGGCCTCCATCGACGCGAGGCCGTAGGCGGGCTGCTCGCGCTTGTTAATGGCTTCGAGCACAATCTGCACGCCCGCGTCGCGCGCGCGCTCGGCTGCCCACCCGATGTTCGTGACGTAGGTCGCGAACGCGAGGTCATGGTCTGCATCGGCAGGCTTCAGGCCCGCCATGACATGCACGATGGGGGTGCCAAGCACCCCGGCGTACTCGAGGGCCCGCTCGACGCCGGCGCGAAATTCTGACCGCGCACCGGGTACATAGGCCGCTCCCATCACCGTTGGTGACCCGGCTGGGCCGGCGGGGGTGTTGATGAGTGCTTGAGTGAGCCCGGCGTCGTCGAGCAGCTCACGCACGCGAACGGCTGGCAGCTCGTAGGGTGAGGCGAACTCGACACCGGTGAACCCCGAAGCCGCCGCAGCGTCGAACCGCGCCTCGAACGCGAGCTCCGTGTACATCCATTTGAGGTTGGCGGCGAGCTTCAGCGGGCCGCCCGTAGACTCGATCCTCATACCGCGGCGCTGCCGTACTCCGGGTTCACCACGAACGCGGGCTGCCCGCCCGCGAGCACGGCGATGACGTTCTCGGCGGCCATGCGCCCCGACTCGCCGCGTGCCTCACGCGTCGCGCCTGCGACGTGGGTGGTTGCGAGGATACCCGGCGTGTGCAGCAGCGGGTTGTCGGCAGACAGCGGCTCTTCCGCGAACACGTCGAGGGCCGCACCCCCAATGATCCCGCCCCGCACGGCTTCGACCAGGGCCGCCTCGTCGACGATGCCACCGCGAGCCGTATTGATGAGAATCGAGTCGCGCTTCATCGTGCTCAGCCGCGCAGCATCGATGAGGTTGCGCGTCGACTCGTCGAGGAACAGGTGCAGCGTCACGAAGTCGGCCTGGGCGAGCACCCCGTCGAGGTCAGCGCGAGTGACGCCATGCTCAGCCGCGAACGCCTCATCGAAGAACGGATCGTACGCGATAACGCTCATGCCAAAGCCCTGCGCGATACGGGCAACAGCCTTGCCAATGGAGCCGAGGCCAAGGATGCCGAGGGTCGCGCCGCGCAACTCGCGGCCCGTGAGCTGCTGCCAGCTCCCCGCCGCGAGGTTTGAGATGTTCTCGGGCACGCGCCGCGCCGCGCCCAGCATGAGCGCGAAGACGTGCTCGGCGACCGCCTGACGATTCGCTCCCGCCGTCACACAGACGGGTACGCCGCACTCGGTTGCGGCGCTCACGTCGACGCTGTCGTAGCCGACGCCGGTGCGCACAAGGATCTGCAGGTCTTCCGCGCACGCAAGATCTGCGGAGGTAAACGGCTGGGTCCCTGCGATCACCGCGCGCACGCCCGTAAGCACCGCTTGGCGCTCGGGCAGCGGCAGGTCAGCGAGGTGTGGCGCGTGTTTGGTCGTCAGGCCAGCGTCGCGCAGCATGGTGTCGACTTCGTCACCCGCTGTGAGGAACGCGGTGGTGATGAGCACATCGACGGATTCGGCAGCGGTTGTCACCAGATCCCTCCTTCGTATTCGGGGGCGGTAAACGCCCCACCGTGGTATCTGGGGGCGGGGGCGCCAAAGTCGACCTCGGACGCGTAGTCTGCCGCGTTGTCCTGCGGCACGAACCCGATCGCGGCCCAACCGGCGTCTGCGTCCCACCACCGGTCGGTGTTTGCCGAGCAGCCGTAGACGACCTGGCAGCCGACCGGCCCGCTTTCGATCGCGCAGCGCGTGAGCTCGATGCCGTCTCGCCAGCTCAACCAGAGCGCGAGCTGCCTCACGTCTTCGGGCTTGGGCCTGAAGGTGCCGATGCGCAGCAGCACCGACTCAACGCCCCACTTGTCGTGGTAGAGGCTCGCGAGGGCCTCCCCGAACGCCTTCGAGACGCCGTAGAACGTGTCGGGCCGAACCGTTGCGGTCTCGTCGAGACGCTCGGATGAGGGGTGAAAACCGATGATGTGGTTCGAGCTTGCAAACACGACACGGCGCACGCCCGCGCGGCGGGCCGCTTCGTAGACGTGGTACGTCCCGTCAATGTTCGCGCTGCGGATGCGGTCGAATGAGGCCTCGTCGGCGACCGCCCCCAGGTGCACAATCACATCGACGCCCTGAGCCGCCGCGGTGAGGGCATCGAGGTTGTCGAGGTCACCGATAACGACTTCCTCGCCGGGAAACAGTGGCTCGGTCGGCTCCGAGCGCACGTACAGCACGACGCGCTCGTAGCGGCCAGCGAGCCCCTCGCGGATGACGCTGCCCATTCGGCCCGCCCCGCCCGTGTAGAGCACAGTAGTCATCTTCGTCCCTTCGTGTTCCGTGGATTCAGCCAATGGAACGGTCTGTCTCGTCGCTCAGTGCGTCAGCGAAGAAGCTGATCTGCGCGCGCTGCTCCCGCACCCGGCGCACCTCACCGCCGTCGAGCGCGAGCCCGACGTCGTGGCCAGGCAGCAACAGGCCCGCGGTGTCACGCATGAGCGAGCGGAGCCTGTCGATCGTCCGCACGCTCGCGTCATCGTCCATCGTCGAGTCGACGCGGGAGGTCGCGAGCTCGTGCACGTTCTTCACGGAATCCCCAGCGAAGACGAGCGGCTGCTCGGTGCGTTCGGTGAAGAAGGCAAGGTGGTGCGGGGTGTGGCCAGCGCTCTCAACAGCGTGAATCCCGGGGATGATCTCCTGTCCCGGCCGCATCCGTTCGACGCCGTCAGTGCGCCGCATGAGCTCTTGGACGTGCAGGTCGGGGATGAACTTGGTGCCGGCCGGCTGCTCGGCAGCCCAGGCGAGTTCGTCTTCACCGACCCAGGTAACAGCGTTCTCGAACATCGTGAAATTCGAGACGTGGTCCCAGTGCATGTGCGTGAGTAGCACGTCAGTCACGTCGCCGGGGGTGAGCCCCAGGCGTTCGAGACCCGCGTGGATGAGTGGGATGTAGGCGGGCTGGCCCGCGTCGATGAGCACACGCCTTGTGCCGTCGTCGAGCAGCCAGAGGCTGCTCCACCCGAACGCGCCGTGTGATGCGGATTTGCCGGGAAACCCCTCGACAAGCGAATGCGCTGTGTACTGACCGGGCACTCCCCCGGTGCTTGCTGCAGTCTGCACCACCACACCTCCTTCGCAATAGTATTCGCTATACTATCTTCAGATATGCCGGGTTGTCCATCCGCCGATTCTGCCCGCTACACGCCGAAGAGTCGCTCGGTCGCTCCCGAGACGTGCAGGCGCATCGCTTCCGCTGCCGCGTCGCCGTCGCCAGCCGCGATCGCTTCAAAGATCGCGTTGTGCTCGGGGGCAGCGTGCCGCGCCCCCGTGCGGCCCAGCTTTGAGAAGAGTCGAAAACGCTGGATCTGGCCGCTCAGCGCACTGTAGGCGAGCTCGAGAAAGCGGTTGCCCGACTGCTCAGCGATGAGGTTGTGGAACCTGTCATCAGACCGCCAGTACATATTGAAGCCTTCGGCTTCCATGTCTGCGGCTTCTGCTGACCGCTCGAACTCCGTGAGGCTCTCGCGCAGCTTTGCAAGAAACTCGGGGGTGGCGCGCAGAGCGGCGTCGTGAGCGAGGCGGGGCTCCAAGACAAGCCGGGCTTCGAGCAACTGCTGCACGTCGGTGCGGGTCATCATCGGGGCGACGCGGTAGCCGCGCAGCGCAACCCGCTCGACCAGCCCCGTGTGCTCAAGCCGGGCGAGCGCTTCGCGCAGCGGAGTCTGGCTCACATCGAGCTCGCGGGAGAGCGCACCGATGTTCAGGCTCTCCCCCGCCCCGCGCTCGCCAGACATGAACTGGTGCAGCAGCACGGTGTACATCTGGTCCGCGATGGGCTGCTTCGCCGTGTTCCGCTCCGTCACACCACACTCCTGTTTCCACGCTGACCTTGGGGCCTAAGTGTCATTCAGCTTACAGGGAGCAGGCAGACAGCACAGGCGCGACACCGCGGGAGGCCGACCGCAAGAGCACCCCCCACGACCGCAATTGAAAAGGGTGATGGGGTAGCCGCCACCCACGCCGCCACTACCCCATCGTGCCTATTTCCGACTAGCGAATCTGGAAGCTTCTCGCGACCTCATTTCCTTCACTCTGGACGAGGATCGTGTAGGACCCAACGCCGAGCTGGATGTCAGTACGGACTGACCACTTGCCTGCACCATCTGCGGTGGTTTCACCGAGGCTCAACCCCGAGACATTCGAGCGAAGCACTACCTTCGCGGCTGGATCTGCCGTTCCCGTAAATGCCACGGGGCCCGGGTTCACCGTTGCGCCCTGCGCCGGTGCCACGACGTCAAGCTGACCCACGACTGGAATGTCCGCGACACGGAAGGTACGCTCCACGGTCTTCGAACCGTTCTTTACGACTACGGTGTACATCCCTGGGGTGAGGGCGCGCTGGGTCTCAGCACTCCAGTTCCCCGCCTGGTTCGCTGTGCCTTCACCGAGCAGCACACCGGAGACGTTCGAACGCAGCTCAACCTTGGCACCCGCATTGGCCGTGCCGGTAAATGTCACCTTGCCAGTTTTGACGGTGCCCCCCGCGGCGGGCGTGGCGACTGCGAGTTGCTCGTTAACACTCGGAGTGGTCGCGACCTTGAACTGTCGTTCGACGGACTGTGTACCTGACTGCACCCGGAAGGCGTAGGTGTCTGCACCGAGCGGGCGGTTGATATCGATTACCCAAGCGCCGCTCCCATTCGCAGTTCCGTGCCCGAGGAGCGCGTGCGTAGTGATAGAACGAATTTCGATCGCCGCGCCCGGGGCAGCGGCCCCGCGGAACGTCACGATTCCAGGAGCCACAGTCGCCTGCTGAGCCGGGCTTGTCACGGTCAGAGGCGCCGCAACTGGCGTGTCACCGACAATAAATGAGCGCTGCACTTCGAGGGTGCCGTTTTTCACGACAATTCGATAGTCGCCCGCTCCGAGCGGTCGGTTTACGTCAGTCACCCAGTTGCCGAGCGAATTCGCAGTGGTCGACCCCAGCAGCGCGCCAGAGACGTTCGAGCGCAACTCGATGCGCGCGCCAGCATTCGCCGTACCGACGAAGGTCACAGTGCCCGGGCGCAGGCGCTCGCCTTGAACGGGAGCCGTTACCTCAAGCTTTTCCTGAACAACGGGTGCTGTCACGACGAAGGAGCGGGCGACCTGCAGCCCACCGTTCTGTACAAGAATCGTGTAGTTTCCTGCGGTGAGCGGGCGGTTCACGTCCGCAGACCAGCGCCCGCTCGCATCAGTAGTGGCGCTGCCAAGAAGGTTTCCGGTGAGATTTGAGCGAAGCTCGACCGTCGAGCCCGCGTTGGCCGTGCCAGCGAACTTTACAACACCGGGGGCGACGTTCGATCCCTGTACCGGCGTGAGCACGTCAAGCTCCTCACCCGTCACTCCGACGTTGATCTCAACGCTCGCCGTGGTGGTGTTGGCGCCGCGGCCCCGCTGCTCAACGACAAAGAGCGCGTTCTTGTGAGCGACACTGTTCAGTTCAATTGTCCAGACACCATTCGATGCGACCGTTGCGCTTCCCTGGACCCCCGTCACGCCGCGTTGGGTCAGCGAGACCAACCCGCCGGCAACGCCGTGCCCCTGGAAACGGAGTGGGCCACCACCATGCACCTGACCACTGACCGGGGTCGCGATCGTTACGGCAGCCCCGAAGTCGATCTGCACGGAAGCGCTGCCGGCGTCCTTGCCATCGACAATCTGGCGTGCCGCGTAAGACTGCACCCCACCCGCGTGCGGGGGCGCCACGTCAAACCGGTAGGCGCCTGTCGCAGCATCGGAGATGCCTGATGCCACGAGCGCGTTGCCCCGCGTAATCTCCACGGTCGCTCCGGGGTGGGCTGTGCCCGAGATCGAGGCGAAGGACGAAAGATCGTTCGAGAATTCAGCTCGCGCCGACAGCGGAGCAATCTCGAGCCTCACGGTAACACTGGCACTGCTGGTGCGTACCCCGTCCTCAAAGTAGTCAACTCGCACACTATTGTCACCGAAGGCCAGCTGGGCCACGCTCCCCGACCACGTACCGTCAGCCGCGATGCGCACCGACGAACCACCGTTGAGCGTCACCTCACCACCAGGCTTTCCGGTGCCTGAGATGACGGCCGACCGATTGGGGGCGTCAACTGACTTCAGCTGAGCCGAGAACTCGGGGTAATCGGGTTTCGAAGGCTGGAGCAGCGAGAGCCTCAGGGTGGAGGCCCCCATCACCCTGTTCGTTGCGTGCAGCGGCGGCTCCCCGTCCCACTGAGTCCGCCTGACCCCGTGAAGCCCATACCCAGTGTCAACGGCCACCAGTTGAGCGTTCTCGCGCAATCGGAATTGCTGCTTCACATCCCCATTGCACGACATCATGACCATGGGTTCAGTCTGTGTAAGACATCGCCCGTCGGCCGAGCGAACCTCCCCGGCACGACCCAAGCCCGGGAACGTATAGAAGCCGAATTGGGCAGAACTATTCACCAAAGCATCGTCGTAGTATCGCTGATCGTCGAGGGTCTGCACGAACGTCATCCCTTGCGGCGCCGGGTAGACGTAGTACGAACGGCCCTCGCCTGCGATCACAAATTTTCCCTCGAGCCGCTCGGCATTCAATACTGCGGCGGGAATCTCCTGGCCCGCCACACGCTCGATCTGCGACGGCGCTGCGGGTTCCTCCGCAAAGGCAGCGCCCGCCCCGACTCCAGTGAAAGCGACGAGCGCGGTGGCCATTCCGGCAGTGACACGTCGAAATCTCTTGTGTTGTGACATTACTCACTTCTCTCATCTAGTGGGCGCGACAGCGTCAACGCCTCAAGCTCGCCGGCTCGGCGAGAGCGGACACTCCGGGCGATCCGCGCCCCTAGTATTCATACATTCTGAAATTTTGTCAACGTGACTTGCTCGCCTTCTGCCAAGGCGTGAACAACACGTATACGTAGGCTTTTTTCAAGCACGCGTAGGTTTGCGCACCAGGTTGCGTAGAACGGGCCCAAACTCATAGTTCCTCCCGCCACCTCGGATTGACTGGGTACAACGAAGGGGGCCACCATGAGGCAGCACACAGATCGCGGCGCACACACGCAGCGCACCGTCGCGAAGCGCGTCGGCATGGGCCTTGCGGCTTGCGCAGCACTCGTCGTCGCCGCCCTGGGGGTCACCTCAACCATGGTCGGCGCAGTCTCAACTGACAGCTCCACTGTCCACAACAGTCGGTTTGCGAAGTCGCTCCGAATTGACGCCGGGGTATACAACCTCGAGGCAACACCCGAGACTGGCGATGCGTTTGGCCCGGGCGCTGCGAGCGGCGTAGTTTCGTTCGCGACGCAGGCCGCGGCCGAGGAGCCCCTTTCGCTCGGTGTCGGCGACCAAATCGACACCGTCGTAGCGCTGCCAGCTGGTGTGCGACCGGTCGATCTACCGGCACCCGAAGCAGGCGACGGCTTCACCCGCGCTTGGACCAGCGCTGAGGCTGAGGGGCGACACACTGTGCGCGCTACCACGACCATCACCCATGACAGGCCTGTCTCCCTTCCCGCCGCGTCATTCGCCATCGAGAGCGAGATCGCGGCCGTTGTACCGGAAGAGGCTCTCACCATTCGGTCGACGACCGAAACCTCCGATGGGCTCACCAGCCTGCACCCGGACGACAGCGCCATCATGCCGATGGCCTGGAATGTGAAGACGGGTGTTTACGGGCTCGATGTGACAGGAACCTCGCCAGCAACAATGCAGGTTCAGGCCTCGACACACCCTGAAAGCAGCGGCGAAGACCTCTATCTTCGCCGCGGCGACGCCGTAGCCACCACCTTCACGCTGCCAAGCGGCGTCACCCCCGGTCAGCTTCCAGAAAGCACTACGGACAACGGCTTCGAAACCGTCTGGTCGAGCTCTTCCACAGGGGGCGTCTCGACCGTCACCGTCGCCCAGACCGCAACGGCACCGCGAACCACGCTCGAACAACAACTCCACTCGATTCCTGTCGAGGTCTCGAGCGACGCGTGGCTAGAGGGGTACACAGTGGCCGCCTCCATCGCTCTCCCCGAGCGTTTTCTGAGCAACCAGGTTCGCAGCGAGGCGCAGATCCCAGGGCGGCTCCTGGGCCAAGCTCCGCAGCGTATCGCCGCGGGCGGCGGCCACTCAACCGCTCTCGGCGCTGACGGCGAAACCGCATTCGGATGGGGCGCGAACCGCTTTGGGCAAGCTGGAACCGGATCGAGCGCTGCCGTGGAATCCGCTGTCACGCCACTTGACATGCGAGGTGCGACCCCGTTCAAGCAAGTCTCCGCTGGAGCAGACCACACGCTGGCGCTGGGATTCGACGGCCACATCTACGGATGGGGAAGCGACGAGCAGGGCAAGACCGGCATAGACAAGTTCTCGCAGCACTACAAGTCCCCACTGCCAGCAGTGCCCTACCGCGGGGTGACTTACACCCAGGTTTCTGCAGGAGCACAGCACTCGCTCGCCCTCGACACCGACGGCCGAATCTGGGGCTGGGGCTCGGGAGCGGAGGGCGCCACCGGCTCGAGGGCAGAACCGAACGGGTATCTCGCGCCCTCCTTGCTTGAGCAGCCGAAAGGACTGAAGTTTGTCTCGGTAGAGGCCGGAAGCCAGTCAACGTACGCCATTGATACCGAGGGCCGGGTCTGGGTCATGGGCACCAACCGGCAGGGCCAATTGGGCCTCGGACAGTCTGTGCGTAAGACCAACACGCTCACGCAGCTGCCGATGCCAGGTGACGCCCGAATCGTCCAGATCGCGGCAAACAGTAGTTCGAACGCGCAACAGACCCTTGCGCTCACGGACACCGGTGAGATCATCGCGTGGGGCCTCAACGAGGCAGGCGAAGCAGGGCTCGCACTTGATGGTTCGACCTCGTCAATTTACTGGGAGCCGAAAAAGATTCAGCAGCCTGAGGGCGTGCGCTTCGTCAAGCTTGCTGCCGGCGAGGGCCGCTCCATGGGCCTCAGCACCCGCGGCCAGGTGTACTCCTGGGGCGCTCAGGCGCTCGGCTATGAGGCTCCTGCGCAGTCCTCGTTGCCTCTTCTCGTACCGCTCCCCGCGATTCCAGGTGGGTACACCGACATCGCGGCAGGACAAATCCACTCGTTCGCGCTCGGAGCGAACAATGAGCTCTACGGTTGGGGCTGGCAAACTGACGGTCGGCTCGGAAACGCCAAGCAGGGGCTTCAGGCCACGCCGATCCTTATCGAGCTTGATGCAGCGGCCAAGACAGCGAGCACTCTCGCCGAAGAACCAACGCCCGGCGAAGAACCCGTTCTCGACGACGGCGCAGATGCAGCCGGTGACATCAGCGACACAGAGGGAAACGAAGAGCCGTCTGCCGACGAGACGTCACCGGGCGTCGAAACCCCGGACGCCCCGGCTGCGGAGGCAACGGAAAGTTCGCACAAGCCCCTCGGGCGCACACCCGGAGTAGCCGGCCGCGAATCCCCAAGCGAGTAGCACCGGGCGCCTCAACTTGCCCCGGTAACGACCTCGGGGTGTGAGCCCAGCAGGCTTTCCTGTTCGCGCCACGACAGCCCAGCGATGCTCAGTACGACTTTGATCACGGTCGTCGCGTCAGCGCCAGCAACCACCCGATCATCGCGGAGAGCGGCCTTCGCAGCTTCCTCGATGAGCAACGCGAGCACATCTGCCGCCAAGTCCGCGCGGAGTGTGCCCGAGTCGATCCCTTCGAGAGTGACCGTCGAAAGTCGTTTTCGAAGGGCAGCAAACGCCTCAGCAGACTCTCGCCGGTACTGCTCGACCGAAGCGATGTTCACTGAGGCGCGAACGGTGAGCTGCGCCCGCCACAACCCAGTCGCAAGTTGCGCGAGGGCAAGGCGTGCGTCAGAACTCAGCGCGTCGCCCTCAGCGATCGCGTCGAACTCGCGGGCCCCGTCAGCGATCACCTCGCGAACAAGCGCGTCGCGGTCTGGGAAGTGCCCGTACACCGCCCGCCGGGTGAGCCCGGCGGCCTGCGCGATGGTGTCGAGCGAGGCCGCGGCGTTCTCCGCGATTGCCGCGCGGGCGGCGCGCAAAAGTAGCTCGCGGTTCTTCGTCGCATCTTTCCTGCGGCCGTCGAGCGGCGTTTCCTGTATCGACATGCTCAGGCCGTCACATCAGCTTCGTTGACTCGAGTGCATCCATGAGCTTCCGGTTGAACGGGATCATGGGCCGCCGCAGCACGAGCCCGAGTAGCAGGGCGGGGACGACGAAGAGCAGCAGCATCCCGAGCGCGATCCAGAAGTCGCCGCCGTAGACACCGGCGACCGCGGCGCGCAGCGCCTGGATCGCGTAGGTCGCTGGGAGGAACGGGCTGATGTTCTGGAACCACTGAGGGAGCAGCTCCAGCGGGTACGCGCCGCCAGATCCAGAGATTTGGATCACGAGCAAGAGCACCGCGAGCGCCTTGCCCGCGTTACCGAACGCGACAACGAACGTGTAGATGATGATCGTGAAGACGAGCGAGATCACCCACCCCGCGAGAATGAGTAGCAGCGGGTGCGCCGGTTCGATCTGCACGAAGAGCACGAGCCCGAGCGTGAGGACGGTGCTCTGGGCAAGCCCGACAAGCGCGAAGACGCCGTAGCGCCCCAGATACTTCTGGGTCGGAGTGAGTTCTGGCCGGTCTGGCAGCGACTCCTCGTTCACGTCGACGCGGATGGTGACGGTCATGAGCAGCGCCCCGACCCACAGCGCGAGCACGCTGTAGAGCGGCGCCATGCCCGCGCCGAACCCGACGATTGGGAACACCGCGGTGCGTTCGACCCGCAGGGGCTCGGCGAGCGAGGTCGCAAGCACGGCTGGGCCGGCGCCGATGATCTCAGAGATCTCGCTGAGGTCGCCGGTGTCGGCGGCCTTCGCGATCGCGCGCTGCAGCTCGCCAAACTTGTCGGCGGTCTCGTTCAGCGAGGTCGCGAGCTTCGTCGTGGCCTCGCCCGACTCGGTGAGCACCGTGCGGACGGAGCCGGCGGCGCCAGCGAGCCCCGACGAAGACCCGGCAAGGCTGTCGCGGATGCCGGCGATGTCGCCGCTGATCGTGTCGAGCGTGCCGGCGAGGGCGTCGAGCTGCGGCTTCAGACCCGAGGCGTACGCGTCCTTCGCGTCGGTCACCGCTTTCTTAGCTTCGGCCACCGCCGCGGCGATGGCGTCGTGCGACTCCTGCGCGGATCCCGATCCGTTCGCAATATCTGCCGCCGACTGGCGCATGCGGTCGCGCACGCCCTCCTGCCGAGCGATCGACTCGTCGAGGCTCGTCAGCACGCGGGCAAACCCGGCCTGGCCCGACTCGGGTACGAGCGGCTGCACCTCGTCGACGAGCTTCTGCTTGAGGGCGGTTGTCTGGTCGATTTGCACCTGCACCGAGTCGGCGAGGGAGTTCAGCGCGGCCGCCTGGCTGCCACCGACCTTCCCCGCCTGTGCATAGAGCTCGTCGATTCGCGCCGCGACGGCATCGTAGCTGCCCGCCGTCGCGCCGAGCGCGTCGACGAGCGACTGGGTCGCGCCCTGCAGCGCCCCCTTCAGGTCTCCGACCGCGGCCGAGCCGCTGCCAAGCGCCGTCGAGCTGTCGTCAAACGCGGCACCGGCGGCCGAGACAAGCGACTCGGCACTGTCGACGAGCGGCACGCTCGATTCGACGAGAGCGCTAAGCGTTTCGGCGGTACGGGCCCCGCCGCGCAGTTGCGTCGCGATGTTCCCGATCCGCGACTCGACGCGAGTGAGCGCCGCCTGCGTGTTGTCGTCGGTGAGATAGTCGGAGACCGACGAGACGAGGCTGAGCGCGACCTCGCTCAGCGTCACAGTGAACGCCTCGCTAATCTGCGACGACACCCCCTCGGCGCCCTGCTCGGTGATCTTCGGCGCGAGGGCGTTCTTCTTCTCGTTCGTGTAGAACTTGATGCTCGTCCGGTCCGCCCCGTCCGCGTAGAACGTGAGCATGTCAGAGCTGAACGAGGGGGGAAGCACGATCGCGGCGTAGTACGCGCCCGACTTCGTGCCGTCGATCGCGTCTTCCTTCGTCGTGATGACCCAGTCGAGCCCGTCGTTCGCGCGCAGCTCCGAGAGCACCTGCTCGCCGACGTTGATCGGGATGGGCATGAGGTCGCTCTGGAAACCGGCATCAGTGCTCGCGACGGCGACCTTCAGGTTGCTTGTGTTTGCGAACGGGTCCCAGCTCGCGATCACGTTGAACCAGGTGAACAGCGACGGGATAATCACGAGGCCGAAGAGCACGATCGACGCCATCACGTTGCGGGTCGCGTGGCGCAGGTCGCGCCTCATGAGGCTCAGTACGTTGTTCATGCGCGCGGCCCTCCCTCGCTTGTGTCGGTCGTATCGTTTGTCTGCTCGGGTGCGTCGCCGAAGAGCTCGGCCATCACGTCATCGATGTCTTCGCCCTGCGACGGCGCGTCACCTCCCGGGCTCGCGGCCCCGCTCACCGCGAGCGGCACCGTCTCCGGCAGCGCGGTGGCGAGCGCCATTTCAGGATCGGTGTGCAGCCCCGTGCGGTCGGTGAGCACGGCGTCGCGCAGCTCGTCGTCGTCGAGCGTCGCAACCTCCCGGGCGTGCAGGAAGCTCTGCTTGATGTACTCGATGACGACGAGGAAGCCCATGATGATGAGGCACCAGAGCACCCACACCCCGAGCAGCGGGGCCTTGCCGCCCGGCAGCGCCCACGCGATCACCCCGATCACGACCATGCCGACCGCGCCCACGATGAGGGTGGCTCGCAGCATCGCCGGGTAGTGCTGGGTGAAGGGCTTCGCCCTCCGCTCGAGGTCTTCGCGGTACTCGCCCCGGTTCTGCATCGCGTGAATCACGTCGCTCAGGCGGTAGCCCGACCCGACGACCTGCACCTTTTCGCCGATGAGCAGATCGGTCGACGCGATCTGGCGGTTGAAGAGCAGGTTGAAGTTCGCGAGGCGGCGGCGCAGCACGAGCCCGAGCACGATGGCGAGCAGACCCATGAGCGCGAGCACTCCGACGAAGCGCCAGTAGTGGCCACCGTAGAACCCGGCGATGGTCTCGCGCATCGCGTCGATGCCGTACGAGAACGGCAGGAACGGGTAGATGGCGCGGAAGAAGCCCGGCATGAGTTCGATCGGGTAGAGCCCCGAGGCGCCAGGGATCTGCATGATGACGAGCAGCACACAGAGCCCCCGCCCAACGTGCCCGAAGGCGACGGAGAGCGCGTAGATGATGCTCACATAGACCAAGGCTGTGAACACGCCCGTCGCGACGTAGGCCACGGCGCTCACGGTCTGGATCCCGATCACGAGGTTGCCGATACACACGATGAGCGCTTGGAGCGCGGCGAGCGTCGCGAGCAGGAAGAACCTGCCGAAGTAAGCCTGGCGCACGGTAACCTCGCGCAAGCCCTCGGTGTCGACCTCGATCTTAAAAATGACCATGAGCACGAACGCGCCGATCCACAGCGACAGGTTCGTGAACAGCGCCGCCATCGCGGAACCGTACGCGTTGATTGGGAAGACGACCTGCTCGTCGACGGTGACGGGCGACGCGACGAACTCGGCGATCTGCGCGGGTTCGAGCCCGGTGAGGGTGTTCAGCGTTCCCCACTCTGACGCGGCCCCGAGCGCGAGCACGTCGGCGCGCGCCGTCGTGACTCCGCCCCGAATACCGTTCAGGTCAGCCTTGAAGCTGTCGAGCGCCTCGCCCGTCGAGCCGAGCTGGGTATCGATGCCGCCGAGCAGCGAGTCAGCCTGCTCAAGCACAGCCTGCTGCGCGGTGAGGGCCGACGCGAAGGCGCCCGCGCTCGCTGACAGCTGCGACATCGCTGCGTTGAGCGTCGGCACCGTGCTGCTGAGCACCTGCCGCATCCCCGCGGCCGCGGTGCGCGTATCCTTCATAGCTTGGCTCAGCGCGGTCGACGCATCGGAGACCGCTTGCAGGGCGCCGGACGCGTCGGTGTTCGCCTGCTGGAGCTTCCCCAGCACCTCGCCGTGCGCCGCGTTCTGCGCTTTGAGCGCGTCGAGGGCGCTCTGGAGCTGCCCAACCACGGGCGAGGTCGGGTCAGCCTGGTCGACGAGATCCTGCAGCTGCGCGATGGCCTTGTCATTCGCGTCGATGACGGCCGTGATCTCGGTGATCGACGCGTCGATGCGCACGTTCGCCTGCTTCAGCTGCTGCGTGAGCTCGGCGACCGACGCGTTCGCCGAGCCGGCCGCGTCCGCAAGCGCCGTGGTCCCCGTGAGGTAGGCCGAGGTCGCGGCGTCACCGAACGCGACGACCTGCTGCTGCGTCTCAGCAACGATCGCCTGCGCCTGGCGTACGCCGACCTGCACGTCTCCGAGCGTCGCGCCAACGTCAA
This sequence comes from Leucobacter komagatae, assembly GCF_006716085.1. Lineage (NCBI taxonomy): Bacteria > Bacillati > Actinomycetota > Actinomycetes > Micrococcales > Microbacteriaceae > Leucobacter > Leucobacter komagatae. Next base: position 1,547,842 of record NZ_VFON01000001.1, read on the forward strand.
CGAGTGTTGCCCGCGTCGAGGCGAGCGAGTCGCGCGATGTATCGAGGCCCTGGCGCATCTTGTCGATGTTCTTGTCAGCCTCGTCGAGTGTCTTCGTCGTGCGGTCGAAGGCATTGAGTGTGTCGTTGCGGGCGTTCAAGAGCTTGAGCTCGACCGAATCGCCCGCGTCTTTCACGGCCTCGGTCGCGGCTTTCGCGACCTGCTCTTTGAAGGCGCTCGTGATCTGCTTATCGAGGGTTGACGCGCCGACGTCGGTGATCTTCGGCGCGATGGCGCTTGCCTTCTCGTTCACGAAGTACTGGAGCGCGGGCTGCGTGAAGTCGCCAGAGGTCATGCTGAGGAGGTCGCTGCTGAAGTCTTCTGGGATGACGATGGTCGCGTAGACGTCGCCGCGCTTGACCGCTTCTTTGGCCTTCGCCTCGCTCATGAACTGCCAGCCCAACTGGTCGTTGGCCTTCAGCTGGTCGACGACCTGGTCGCCGATGTTCACCTCGCCCGTGAGCTCAGACTTCGCGCCAGAGTCGAGGTTCGCGACGGCGATGTTGACGTTCGCGGTGTTTGCGTACGGGTCCCAGAACGCGTTGATGTTGAACCACGCGTAGAGGGCAGGCGTGATGAGGATACCGATGACGATAACCCAGCTTTTCCGCTGTCGGGCGAGCCGCCCGACGTCTCTCCGAAAGATATTCCAACTTTGCCGCACCGAAACAGTGTACCCGATACTTGCACATCGCTGTGCAAGTTGTTTTTGCGGCGGGCGAACCTGTCGCCCGGTCAGGTCACCGTGCCGCTTGCTCGGGCGTCGCGGAGTGCATTCTCGAGGTGCTCACGGTTAATTCGCGCGTGCACCCTCCCGACCTCGTGCGCGCGCGGCGAATCGCCTGCCGAAATCGCCTCGAACAGGAGCTCGTGGTCGCGAAGCGCGCGCGCCTCCATATCGCGCCGGCCACGTTCGCTCCCCCACGGGTGCGCCGGCGCCGAGAGGTGGATTTGGGATTCGAGCGAGAACAACAGCCCGGCGAGCGCCGGGCTGTTGGCAGCTTCGGTAATCGCGAGGTGAAACGCCTCGTCGGCCTTCTGGGCAGCGCGGCCTGACTCGGCTTCACGGTACCCGTCGAGGCGCTCGCGAAGCACCTCGACGTCCGCCGCGGTGCGCCTATCTGCCGCGGCCGCTGCGATCGCTCCGTGCATCCACGTTTGCGCTTCGTGCTGATCAATCAGCCGATCCCACGTCGCCGAAAGCACCCTCGCGATCGACGCGCGGGCATCGTCAGTCGTGGGTTCGACGACGAAGTTGCCACCGCCGCGGCCCTGCTGTTTGCGAATGAGCCCGAGCCCCACGAGCCGCTCAATTGCCGCGCGCACGGTCACCCGACCGACGCCGAGCATTGCCGCGAGTTCGCGCTCCGCCGGGAGACGAGCGCCAGGAAGATAGTCCCCCACAGCAAGCGCCGTAACGAGCCGGTCGGCAATCTCGTCAGCGAGCGTCTGCGCCGGCCCGGTCTCCACGCGAGCAGAGACGAGCTGCCGCCCACCACGCTGGTCCGCCTCGAATGCCATAGCTCCATTAACCCACACTCAAAAGGTCTCATGATGGAACCTTTTGTGCAATGATGTGTCTATCACGATCAAAGGAGTTCCTGTGCCGCACGGCCCCACCGCCTCCACCACTGTCGAGAACGGCCTCGCCCCAACCCCGCACGGCGGCCTCTGGTACCAGCTCACCAGCCCGGCGCAGCCCACCGCCGCCACCGGGCCCGCACCGCTGCCCATCGTCCTGCTCCACGGTGGGCCCGGGTCGCCGAGCGACTATCTCGCGCCGCTCGACGCACTCTCAGCAGACCGCCCGGTGCTCCGCTACGACCAGATCGGTTGCGGGCGTTCCGACGCAGCGGGTGATAACACTGCCTGGACAGTCGACGCGCACGTTGACCACCTCGACAGGCTCACCCGTCACCTCGGGTTCGACCGCTTCCACCTCTACGGTCACTCGTGGGGCGGCATGCTTGCGCTCGCATTCCACGAGGCGCAGCCTCATCGCGCAGCTTCGCTGACGCTGGCGAGCCCCCTCGTCGACACCAAGCGGTGGGTCGCAGACGCCGCGATACTCATCGCCGAGCTTCCCGCGCCCCACCAGGCAGCCATCACAGCGGGGCCTGAGCACGCCGGCTACGCCGCCGCGGAGGCCGAGTTCTACAGGCGCCACTTTTGCAACATCGAGCCGTGGCCCACGCCGATCCAGGAGTCAGACGCCGGCCAGAACGCGCTGGCCTACAACGCCATGTGGGGGCCGAACGAGTTCACCCAGACCGGCAACCTTCGCGACGAAGACCGCTCCGGCGTCGTGCGCGACCTCACCATCCCGAACCTGTGGCTGACGGGGGCCGACGACGAGGCCCGCCCCGAAACCATCCGTGCGTTCGCTGCGCTGAATAGCCACAGCTCAGTGCACGTGTTCCCCGGGGGGACTCACTCGGTGCACCTTGAGCAGCCAGGCCCCTATCTCGCAGAGCTCAGAGCCTTTCTGCGCAACAACTAACCACCCCTCACAGAAAGCACACTGCAATGACGCACGCCTCCCCCGCTGACGCCCCCGAGGGCGCCACCTCGCTCGAGGACCTCGGCTACGCCCAAGAGCTCAGGCGGTCGATGTCGCTGCTCGACGTCGTCGTCTACGGTCTCATCTACATGGTGCCGATGGCGCCGCTCGCCGTCTTCGGCATCATCTACAACTTCTCGGGCGGCATGCCCGCCCTCGTCTACCTGGTCGCCGCCTTCGCGATGCTGTTCAGCGCGCTCAGCTACAAGGAGATGGCGAAGCGCTTCCCGGTCGCCGGGTCGGTGTACTCGTACGTTCGTCTCGGTATCAACCGGTTCTTCGGGTTCATCGCTGGCTGGGCGATCCTGCTCGACTATCTGCTTCTGCCTGCGCTACTCTCGGTGTTCGCGGCGGCCGCGATGGTGACCGTCGTGCCGGGCGTACCCGAGTTCGTCTGGATTATCGTGTTCGTCGTGCTCGCTGCGGCAATCAACCTGCGCGGCATCACGCTCACGGCGGGCATAAACAAGATCTTCCTGGCGATCCAGGTTGTCGTCCTCGCGATCTTCGTCGTCGGGGCGCTCGTCGCCGTCGCCGAGGGGCGCGCGGAGTTCTCACTGGCGCCGATCTTCCAGGCGCAGGAGTTCTCATGGGCGATCGTGTTCGGGGCCATCCCGATCGCAGCCTTGAGCTTCATCGGTTTTGACGCGATCTCAACGCTGAACGAGGAGGCGAAGGGCGGGGGCGCAACGGTCTCTCGCGCAACGATCATCGTGCTCATCGCGGTGACGTTCCTGTTCGTCGTGCAGGTCTACCTGGCCGCCCTGTTCGTCCCAACCGGCACGACGTTTGCGTCGGGTGGCGCGACGAACAACGCGTTCTACAACATCGCCGGCGAGATCATCGGGCCGTGGTTCAAGATCCTTATCACCCTCACCTCGGCCCTCATCGCGATCTTCGCCAACTCGATCGCCTCGCAGGCGACCTCGAGCCGCCTGGTCTTCAGCATGGCCCGCGACGGCCAGTTGCCTCGCGTCTTCGCGCGCGTGAGTGATCGCCAGGTTCCACGCAACGCGATGCTGCTCATCGCTGGGCTCTCGCTCGTTGTCGGCATTCTTGGCACGACCGAACAAGAGCTCCTCACGACGCTCGTCACGTTCGGCGCGCTCACCGCGTACATCCTGCTCAACATCGCCGTCATCGTCCACTTCGGCCTCAGAGCCGCGGGCCGCAACGTCTTTCTCCACTGGGTCTCCCCGATCATCGGCACCGCCGTACTCGGGTACGCGCTCTGGAACGCGAATGTGAACGCGCAGCTCATCGGTCTCGGCTGGCTCGGGCTTGGGGCGCTGCTCGCGGGCTACTGGGCGTTGCGCGCAAGACGCGAGCGCGCGGCAGCCTAGCCGCCTCACGCGGGGCCTCTCCGGCACCGTGTTGCAGTGCGAGAGGGGCGGTGGGGATCGCTTGATCCCCACCGCCCCTCTCGTGTGCGCGGCCTAGTGGCGGCGCAGGCGGGCTCGCAGCGCGAGCACGATGCCGGCCACGACCGTGAGCGCCGAGGCAAGGCCGGTCAGCGCCCAGACCGCCGCGGAAGTACCGCCGGTCGCGGCGATGTCCGCGCGGGTGCCTACACCCGTGCTGCCTGAGCTATCGTCGCCTGAGCCGGTTCCGGAGCCCGGGCCGCCATTGCCGCCATCACCGGGACCGCCGGGGCCACCATCACCGGGCCCGCCGTCAACGACCTTCGCGAACTCGATGTCGACGCTCACGCGCCCCTGCACGTTTCGCAGCACGAGCTCCGTGCCCTCGACTGCGAAGCCCTCGGCTCCCTCCACGGCGACTACCGCGTCGACCGCTGTGTATCCGGGGGCGGGCTCGAGCGCGAGCCGCAGCTCACCCCCGAGATCCGCGACGCCCTCGGCCGGCGTCACCGCGCCGTTCGTCGCGCGGGCGGCATAGGTGAACCGCACCGGCTGATCCTCAACCGCGGCGACCGCCGCGCGCAGTGAGTCATAGCTCGCGCGCAGGTCGGCTTCGGTCGGCGCCGCCGCTCCGAGCGCCGCGCGCGCCCGCTCGACGGCTGCGGTGAGCGCTTCCGTGAGCGCCTCGTCGAACACGCGGCCGTTTGCGGCCGCGCTCTCGTTGGCGGTGAGTAGCTCGTCCGAGTACTCGACGGCCCGTGTGAGCGCATCAGTCTCAGCCCCCGTGTCGTCGGCGCCGTGCAAGGCCGCGATCTCGTCAGCGGTGAGCGCGGAGTCCCACATCTTCAGGTCGTCCATGTCGAGGCCGACGCCGTAGCTCTTGCCCCCGTCGACGCCGATGAGCATATTCAGGCCGCTCGTGAGGCTTCCGACCGACTCGATGCTCGCCTCTTTCACGAGCTGGCCGTCCATGTAGGTGCTCGCCGTGTTGCGCTCACGGTCGACGGTAAACGCCATGTGGTGCCACGAGTTCTTGTAGTTCGTGACGTCACCCGTTGCGTAGACGCCGTTCTTGTCATCGCCGAGGGTGAACTCGAGCTTGCCGGTGTCTCCGCCCTGCGGTGCCACGTTGAGGCCCGAGCGGTAGTAGTTGCTCCAGTTCTTGTTGCTGATGATGGCGCCGTAGCCGCCGACGTTCGTGACCTTCGTCCAGAAAGTCATCGTGAGGTCTTTGTCGGTGCCGAGGTCGAACTCGGGTCTTGAGCCGAGGTCGACGTAGCTGCCTGCCCCGGCCCCGATACGCACTGCCTGCCCCGCGGCGCCGTTTCGGTCGGCCGGAACATAGCTCACTGACCCAACCGGTGCCGCCTTCGGTGCCACCTTTGCGGCAGTGCCCGCATCGCTCAGGTCGCCCTCAAACGCGAGGTTCAAGAACTCGCCGCCGGGGGCCTCGGCCCCGGCTTCAGGGAAGTCAGGGAACACGAGCGTACCCGCCGTGCGGAACGTGCCCGCGAGCGCCTCAGACTTGTTCTGGAAGTCGTCGAACGCGAACACGTTTACCGTGTACGTCTTCGCGGCGTCGAGCCCGCCGATATCGAAGCCCATCGTGTTCGGGCTCATGTAGAAGCGTGAGTAGGCCTTGAAGCTCCCGGTGAACGCTTTCGACTTCTTCGCGCCGAAGTCGGGCACCTGGTTCGCAGTGAACGCGACGGGGTTGCCAGCCTGGTCGGCGATCTGCACCTCGTAGTAGTTGACGAGCTCGTCGTCCTTCGCCTGCTCGAACCCGATCGTCGCTGACGTCTCGGTCACGTCGCGCGCGGTCACAGCCGCGCTGTCCCACCACGGCGCAATCTTGCTGCGCTTGTCGCTCGTGTAGGTGAAGCCGGCCTTGCCCTTCGTAGTGTCGACGACCCACGGCATGCCGAGCCAGCGCTTGTGGGTGACATCGAAGCGGCGAATCACGGTGCTGCCGTCTTCGAGCACCGTCACGAAGTTGGCGCTCTTCTGTGGCACACCCTTTGCTGCGTCGCCCTGGTTGCCGTCGAAGTAGCCGCCGCCGATGAAGTCCCCCGGCACATCCTGGTAGATGTAGTTCATCGAGGCGTTCTCGTAGACCGTGAAGTCTTTCTGGTAGATGCTCGTCTCGGGGTTCGACGAGAAGTGGGTGTGGGCCGAGCCGAGCACGGCCTGCGGGTAGTCGGCGAGGATGCGCTGCAGCTCGGGGCCGGCCATGTCGTAGTCGCCGTGGAACGGGCCGCCGAGCGAGGTGCCAGCGTAGCCGCTGTGGATCGACACGAAGATCGGCTTCTTCGGGTCGTAGTCGGGCTTCGCTGCGATGCCCGCGAGCGTCTGCTTCAGGTACTCCTGGTAGCCAGTGCGCTGGCCGGTGTACCCAAACGTGTGCTTACCGTTGTAGTCAAGCCCGATGAAGTCGATGCCCTCAACCGTCGTGTGGAAGTTGCTGACGTAGTCGCTCTCAGCCCGCGGGTAGAACCACTCCGGGGCGTTATCGCCGGCGCGCTCGGCGCGCGCGTCGTCAAACGTCTTCCCCATGAGGTCTGCAATGTCGTGGTTGCCCTGAGTGAGCAGCACGTTGGCGTCGGGGAAGCTCTCGCGCATCACCCGCTCGACGGCACGGTACCAGCCGGCGACCTTCTCGGAGTCGCCGCGCAGGTGCGCGGAGTACTCGGGGTCGTTTGCGCCCACTACGTCACCGTTGTCGACGACGACTTTGGGGGTGAACCCCTTCGCCGTCGCCCAGTCAGTGATGCTCTTGAAGTGGGGCTGGATGCCCTCGTACGCGACCTGCTCAGAGGTCTTCTCGGCTGTGGCGGTGCCGCCGAGCTCGGTGTCAGACATCGTGATGAACTCGAGCGTTGCCGCCGCCCCGTTGTAGGCGTCGTTCGCAGCGTCGATTCGGGCCTGAGTCATCGCCTCGGCTGGCGCTCCCGCGGTCGCTGCGGTCGGCACCGCCTGCGGCACCGCCTGGGCGGGGAGTGTTGGGGCGAGGAGCGCCACTGCGGTCATCGCCGCGATGGCGCTTCCGAGCAGCGCCGTGCGCGGCGCCTTGCGCTGCGCACGTGTGAGGCACGCGGGCACACTCGGTGTGCGTTCGGAGTTGAACATGGGGGTTCCTTTCAGGGGTGTGGCGGGCAGGGGGCGGCCCACCACCGGGGAGGGTGATGCGGGAAAAGCAGAGAGTGGGTCTGAAGCGCCCTCGATGGGCGACTGGGCTAGGCGATGAGCCGCCTGATCCAGGAGGCGAGACCCTCAACCGCGAACACGATCACGAGCACGCAGAGCAGCAGGGCGAGGAGTTCGTGCTGGTTGATGCGCGCGGCACTCGACAGCATGTAGCCGATGCCGCCGCCGCCGACGATGCCGAGCACCGTCGCTGAGCGGATGTTGGTGTCGAGCAGGTAGAGCGTGTGCCCGACGAGCGCGGGTGTCGCCTGCGGAAACGTCGCCGCGGAAAAGACCTGCGTGCGCGTCGCGCCGACTGCCTTGAGGGCACCCTCGGGGCCCCTGTCGACCTCCTCGATCGAGTCCGCGAACAGCTTGCCGAGCAGACCGACACCGCCGATGGCGAGCGCGAGTACGGCGGCGCCGGGGCCGAGGCCGGTGAGAATGATGAAGAAGAGCGCGAGCAGCAGCTCCGGGAGCCCGCGGATCACGACGAGCACGAACCGTGAGGCGCCGCGCACCGCGGGATTCGGGGCGACGTTTCGCGCAGAAAACACGCCAAGGATCAGGGACCCGGCGAGCGCGAGGAGTGTCGCCGCGAAGGCGATCTGCACGGTCTCCGTGAGCGCGACCGCCGTCGCTTCCCACTTCTCGGGCGGCAGCGCCGGCGGCCAGAGCCGCGCCGCGGCGATGCCGAGATTCTTCCAGAAGTTCGCGAAGCTACTCTCCTGGGTCGCCGCAAGCGCGATCGAGACGCCGATGAGGGTCGCGGTGCCCCAGACGAGCGCCGAAGATTTCAGTCGGTCCGCTGTCCACGGCACCCGACCGGCACCCGCCGCGCGGCCAAGCGAGCGACCTTTCGCCGCAGACTTCCCGGAGGGGCCAGCGTCTTGCCCTGCACCTGCCTCGGCGCCGGGCAGCGCGCGCACGAAACGGTGCGCGAGCGTGCGGCGCGCGACGGGCGCGCCAAGCAGGAAACGGCGGATGAGCGCCGAGACGATCTCGAAGGCGACGCAGAGCACGAAGATGATGATTGCGAACGGCAGCGCCTCGCGATAGTTCAGGGTCTGCATCGCGATGCTGAGTTGCTGGCCGAGCCCCGCGACGCCGACGAACCCGAGGATCACGGACACCCGGAGGTTGATGTCTGCGCGGTGCAGCACGATCGCGATGAAGGCCGGGAGTACCTGCGGCCAAACCGCTCCCCAGAACTCCTGCGATTTCGTGGCCCCCGCCGCGCGCAGCGCAAGCCGGGGCCCGTCGGGTACCTGCTCGATCGCGTCGGCGGTGAGTTTGCTAATCATGCCGACCGAGTGGATCCCGAGCGCGAGGACGCCCGCGAGCGCGCCCTGGCCAATCACCATCGCAAAGATCATCGCCATGATTGCGTCGGGAGCCGCGCGGGTGGCAACCCCGAGGAACCTCCCGAGCGCGCCGCCCCAGCGGGTCGGCGTCGTATTGCGCGCCGCGAGGTACGCGACCGGGATCGAGATGATCGCTGCCATCGCTGTGCCGCAGAACACGATGGCGAGTGTGAGCGCCGAAAGCCAGAGGATCTCGGGGATGGAAGGCCACACGAACGGTACCGCCCGTGCGAGGAAGCTGCCCGCGTAGTCGACGCCTCGGGCGATCTGCTGCCACGACAGCCCAACGCCAGACAGCGACCACAGCCCGACCGCGAGGAGGGCGAGGAGCAGGGCCCCGGCGGTGAGCGCGTTCCGCGATGGGAGCGGGAGCTTCGCGCCCGTCCGAGCGGCCGGGCGGACGGGGGTGATGATCGCGGTCACGCCGCCGCCCCGCTGAGCTCGGGCTGGGGAGCGCGCTGGGTCTCCCCGGTGCTGTCGGCGCGCTTTCCGGCGGCACCGCGCTTGTAGATCGCCATGACCGACGCCTCGTCGAGGTCACGCGCTGGGGCGTCGAGCACGACCCTTCCAGCCTGAAGCCCGACGATACGGCTCCCCCACGCGAGCGCGAGGTCGACCTGGTGCAGACTGCACACGACCGTGAGGTGCCGCCGCTCGGCGAGCTCCTGAATGAGCGCCATGATCTGCTGTGACGATTCGGGGTCGAGCGAGGCGACCGGCTCGTCAGCGAGCAAGATCTCGGGCTCCTGCATGAGGGCGCGGGCGATCGCGACGCGCTGCTGCTGCCCGCCCGAGAGCGTGTCGGCGCGCTGGAACGCACGCTCCTCGAGCCCGACCTCGGCGAGCAGTTCGGCGGCTCGGATGCGGAGCGCTTTGGGGTAGGCGAGCAGCCCGAGGCGCGGGCCGCGCAACTCCGAGAGCGCCCCCGTGAGCACGTTCTCGAGCACCGTTCTCGGCCCGACGAGCTCGAACTGCTGGAAGACGAAGCCGATCCTGCTGCGCAGCTGCCTGAGCGAGCGCCCGCGGGCGGCGTCGACGTGCACGCCGAGCACTGAAACGCTCCCCGAGTCGGCCCGTTCGAGCCCGTTGAGGTGGCGGAGGAGCGTCGACTTCCCCGACCCCGAAAGGCCAAGAAGAACCGTCTGCTCCCCCGGAGCGATGTCGAGGGTGACGTCGTCGAGCGCGACGGTCGCGCCGTAGCGCTTCGTGAGGGTATCGAGCTGGATGGCGGCGGGATGATGCATGAGGGTCAGACTCCAGGAGCTACGCGGCGGGGTGGGGCGGGGTTCGGCCGATGACGACCGAACCCCGAGGGGGTGTTACGGCTGGCACTGCGCCGCGCCGGTCTGCTCACAGACCTTGCGGACGCTGTCGTAGTACGAGTCCTCGACCGGGACGAGCTCGTAGAAGAACGCCTTGAACGCGTCGGTGACCGCGATGCCCTCGGCCTCGATGTCTGCGAGCGTCAGGTTCTTCATGAGGTCCTGCAGCTCCGTCTGCGTGTCGGCGGGAAGCTTCTTCGACATCACGATTGGCGCGCCGGGCACGGTCACGCGGTTGATGACCTCAAGGTCGCCCTCGGCGAACAGGCCATCGGCGATGCCCGTCGTCTCGACGACGGCGTCCTCGGCGAACCCGGCCTCGCACTCGACGCCCTGCGCGGTCTTCTGCGCGGATGCGTCGTGCCCGCCCGCCATGACCGGCGTGATGTCCTTTTCAGGGTCGATGCCGGCCGCGAGCAGCTCGGCGCTCGGGTAGAGGTAACCCGAGGTCGAACCCGGGTCGACGAAGCACACTTTGTGGCCCTTCAGGTCGGCGATCGAGGCGATGTCTGAGCCCTTCGGCACGACGGTGAGCGACTCGTAGCCTGGCTCTTCGCCCTCCTTCGTGACGGTCACGCCGAGCGGCTCGAGCTCAGCACCGCCGTTCGTCGCCGCAACGTAGGTGAAGCCAGAGAAGCTACCGATATCGATGCGGCCCGCAATCGAGGCCTCGACGAGCGCTGCGTAGTCGGTCGACTGGATGAGCTCAACCTTCTTCCCGGTTTTTGCCGCGATGTAGTCGACGAGCGGCTGGAACGTGTTCTCGACTGACTGCTGGTCGGGGACCATGCCCATGACGAGCGTGTCAGCGTCTTTCGCGAACCCCTCGGATGCGCTCGCGCCGTCGCCTGCGGGCCCTGCCGAGCAGGCGGCGAGGGTGCCCATGAGCGTGATGCCTGCGACGAGCGCGAGCCCGCGGGTGAGTGTGTTCTTCTTCACGGTGTGCCTTTCAAAGCGAGTGAGTGTGAATCGGTGTGAGTCGGATGGAAGCTGTGAGCGGCTGGCGCGGCGTGAGCGCGGCGATCCAGTCGGGAGTAACGCCCGCGAAGCTCGCGATCGTCACGTCGGCGAGGAGATCGATCTCGGGCCGCGGCTCCCCCACACGCACGACGGTGCAGCCGGCGGATCGTGCGGAGCGGATGCCGACCTCGGAATCCTCGAATGCGACGCAGTTCGCCGGCGCGACGCCGAGCGCTCGGGCAGCACGCGCGTACGGCTCGGGGTCGGGCTTTGTCTTCGGCACGTCGTCGGCGGTGACGACGGTGTCGAAGCTGCCGAGGCCAGCGAGGCTGTCAACCGCCGAGACCCAGGTTCGCGTCGAGCTCGTCACGAGCCCGATCGGCGTCCCGGCGACCCGCAGCCGGTGCAGGGTCTCCTCAGCGCCGGCGAGCCAGCGCAGGCTTCCGGCGAAGGCAGCGATCGAACGCTCCTCAAGCAAGCGGGCCACCTCCGCGGGCGTGCCAGCGTGGCCGTACGTCTCGACCAGTCGGCGACCGGCGTCGTCAACGGCGACCCCTTCGAACGCCGCGACGAGCTCTTCGGGGGCTTCCCCGGTGCTCGCGGTGAGCGCGGCCCGGATCGCCTCAAGCCAGCTCCGCTCGCTGTCAACGAGCGTGCCGTCAAGGTCGAACAGCACGGCGCCGAGCGCGGTGCCCGAATGGGGTGAGGTTGGCTGCTGAATCACCTGATCATTACCCCGTGACCAGGTATGCAGTTCGCAACAAGACGGTGAACGACACCTGAACACTGGGTGCTTAGGCGCCGCAGGGCGGGACAGCTGTGAACGGCTGTCCACCGGCGCCGATTTCCGGGCGTACGCTGGCAGCATGACGGCCGATTCCACACGCTCGCACACGGCGATTATGCGCGACCTTCTCGCGCGCATCGTTGACGGCGAGTTCGCCCCGGGAACGACGCTGCCGTCGGAATCGAAGCTGAGCCAGCACTACGGCGCCGCGCGCGGCACAGTGCGCAACGCGCTCGCCGCGCTCGAGGGCCGCGGCCTCGTCGCCCCCGTGCAGGGGTCGGGTTGGGTCGTCCGCTCCAGCAGACAGAACCAGTCGTTCGCCGAGCTGCGCTCGTTCGCGCAGTGGGCGCGCAGCAAGGGGATGACTCCCGGAGGCCTCGTGCGGCTCGCGGAGTTCGGCGAGGCGTCTCAGGGCGAGGCGCGCAGCCTGCGCGTGGCTCCGAGCTCCCGCGTCATCCGGGTGACGCGCACGCGCTCGCTCGACGGCCGCACCGTCATGCTTGAACGCACCTGCTACCCCGAGTGGATCGCCGACAAGGTCGCGAGCATCCCCGACGATGAAGCGTCCGTCGTCGAGACACTGCGCACGCATTTTGGCGTCGACACCGCCCACGCCGAGCACTCGATCGACGCGATCCCCGCTTCGAGTGCCGACGCCGAGCTCCTCGGGATCCGCAGGTCAAGCCCGCTCCTCCGGGTTAGGCGCGTGAGCTTCACGCGCGGTGGCGCCCCCATCGAGTTCGGCGAAGACAGGTACCTGCCCGACACCGTAACGTTTCAGGTGGCGACCTCAAGCGACAGCAACGCGCTGAACCGCGCCGAGTTTCTCCGGTAGCCGGCCGGGTTCGCCCGCCCATCGCGGCGTCACCGGTAGACTCCCGCCGAGAGAAAGGTGCCGCCCATCGAAGCCCCAGACGCGTTCTCGCTGTACGTCGATACCCACCTCGCCCGCGCGGGCGATGCGACCCGATCCACGGCGCTCGCCTGGTTCCGAACAGGCGCCCCGCATGAGGAACTCAACGGGGTGCTCTACGCGACCGCGGCAGCACTGGGGGATGCGGTCGCTGAATTTGGTAGGACGCCGGCGCTGTGGCATTCGTGGCCCGAGCGGCCCGAATTCGACGTCGAGGCGCAGCTCCGCGCGCGAGGCTTTGAGTTCGTCGAGGAGGAGCCCGTCATGACGCTCGCCCTGGGCAGCGGGTCCGGGTCCCCCTCCACGGCGCGACCGGGGCCGGCCACCGTTCGCCCCGTCGAAACTGAGCGCGACCTCGCCGCCTGGGAGGAAATCTGGACGGGCGAGGCCCCAAACCCGGTAACGCTTCGCGCCCTCGCGTCGGCGGGGCTCGGCACTGACCGCACAGTCCACCACCTCCTCGCGGAGGTCGATGGCGTCGCCGTCGGGTGCGGCGCGGCCGTCGTCGCCGGGAGGGCCCTCGCTGTCGAACACATCGTGACCGCTGCGTCGCACCGCAGGCGCGGTATCGGCAGCCAGCTGGCCGAAGCAGCGCTCGCAGTCGGGCGCAGCCATGGTGTGCGTCACGCGATCCTCACCGCGTCACCCGACGGCGCCGGGATCTACGAGCGCCTCGGATTCGAGGCACGCGAACCGGTTCGCAGGTTCATCGCCCCGGCCGCGACCGGCTAGCTAGCCAGCGCCACTGCGTTCTCGCGTCTCCGTGTCACTGCCTGAGCGTCTGGCCGTTCTCGGCGAGCGCCGCCTCGAGGATTCGCACTGCCTTCGGGCCCACCCCGTGCAACGACAGCAGTTCCGCTCGCGAAAGCCCGCTCACCTCGGCGAGCGTCGATATCCCTGCCAGCAGGAGCGCCGAGGTCGCCGGCCGACCGATCCGTGGCAGGTCCCCAATCTGCTCTGGCACATCACGTGTAGACATGCGTGCCTAGGCTTCGTCGCCCGCGCGCAGCTCCGCGAGAATCTGGTCGAGCCTGTGCTGCTCCACGCCCGCGGCGCTCTCGGAGAAGAACGCGAGGCGGGTCTCGGTGAACTCGAGGTCATCCCGCGCCCAGACGTACTCGGCAATGATGCGCTTCAGGTGGTCGAAGCCCTTGGTACGGATGAGCAGAATGAGGTCGGAGGACCCCGTCACGACCGACGTCTCTTCGACCTCGGGGATCGCCTGCAGCGCAGCCACAACGTCATCGCGGCTCGCGCCGGTACGAATGACGACCGAGAGGTAGGTGGTGAGCGTGTAGCCGAGCGCGCGCCAATCGATGTCAACGCGGTAGCCGCGGATGACGCCCTCCTGCTTCATCTGGGCCATGCGCTCGGAGACCGCAGGGGCAGTGAGCCCGACGGCGTCTGCCAAGCTCTTGAGCGTGGCGCGCGCGTTGTCGTGCAGCATCGACAACAGCTTGATGTCTGTCTCGTCGAGCGCGACGATAGGCGGGTCGTTCGTCAGCCCGTCGGCGAGGCTGCCAAAGGTCGACCTCTTCGCGTTCATGTCGTGCCGACTCCCCTTCGCATTTCGGTGAGATGTGCGTCTTCGCCGCTCACTGCATTGTACAAAGCGCGAGGGGCACCCGCTGCGCGACGCGCGCCGGTGCCCCTCGCGGTGACCACGGATCCGGATCCGGCTAGCGCCGCTCCAGACCAACGACGGGAAGCGTACCCGTCATCTCCGCTTGCCACTCGGGGTCGGGCTCGACGAGTTCGACGCCATCCCTGCCCTCGTAGCGACGGCCCCAGCCCGTGACGATGGAGAACACCGTCATCGCGGTGAGCGCGAACGGATAGAACGCCGCACCGAGGATCGCGAACACGCTCAACTCGGGGATGCCCTCGTAGCCCTGCGTGCCGAGGCTCGCAACGAGCAGGAAGGTGCTCGCGATCGGCACGATCACGCCGACACCCATTGCGGCGCAGTCCATGACGTTTGAGCGGCGGTACGGGTGCAGCCCCACTGCCGCTCCGATCTTGTCTGAGAGCGGGCCAGCGAACATGAGACCCGGCCCGTTGAGGCCAGCAAGCACGACCGTGCAGAGCGCGCCGGAAAGGCCGATCGCGGCCTCGGCGCCGCGGGCGCTCTGGAACCGCGGGGAACTGATGATCGCCTCGACGATCCGGTCAAACATTCCGGAGGACTCAACGACGCCGATCATCGCGAACACCGCGACGAGCAGGCAGACAAGCGGCAGCATGCTCGACAGACCATCGGTGATGTAGCCGGTCGGGGCGCCGTCGGCCGCGCCGAGCACCTGCCCGGGTGTTGCGAGGCCCGTCACGAGGGCGACGACGGTGCCGACAACGAGGCCGACGCCGACGGCAAGGAAGAGGTCGCGGGCAATGAACGCCACAAGGATGAGCGCGGCGATGGCGAGCAGCATCCAGAGGCCGGTCGGGCTCGCATCGGCGACAATGTTCGACTGCGCCGAACCGCTCGACGTGAGGAGACCGGCGACAAGAAACGCGACCGCCGCGATGCCTGCCGCGGGGAGTGCGTAGCGGAGGCGGCTACGCACGACTCCGCCGACGTCGGCAAGCCCGGCGCGACGCCGGTAGCGCTGCGTCGTCGCAGAGATCACGGTCGTGTCGGAGATCGGCGCGATGTTGTCGCCGAAGATCGCTCCCGAGAGGATCGCGCCGGCAAGCAACACCGGCGAGGCCCCGATCGCGGCGCCCGCCGTGTACAGGATCGGGAACATCGCGAGCATGGTGCCGAGCGACGACCCCGTCGCGAGCGCAATCGCGCAGGTGATGAGGAACGTGATCATCACGAACACGCCGCCGGAGATGTGCGCCTCCTGCGCGAGCCACACAAAGCCCGAGCTCACGCCCGTGGCCTTAAACATCTGGGCGAGCACGCCGACCAGCAACATGAGCAGGAACAGCGTGGCCGACGTGCGCGACGCGATGCCGTCGATAGCGGCGTTCCAGAACTTCTCCTGACCCTTCGCCAACCATGACGCAACGAACAGGCCAAGGAAACCGACGGCGGCGATCGCGGTCAGGTCGAGCACGACGAAGCCGACGAAGTAGACGAAGGTTCCGATGGCGAAGATGAGCGGGGCGATGAACGCGCCGAGCGCGCCGACGCGAAATTCGAGGCGCTTCGAGGGCTGCGCCTCAGTGCGGCTTTGAGTTGACAACGTGTCCTCCAGCATTCGTTGGTGAAGTTCGGGCCGCGACGTTCCCGCGACGTGATGCATCGGACTCTAGCAGCATTTGGTTTTGAATCAATAGTTTTGTCGCGCATCAACTTTGATCTATCGTGGTTTCAAGCCTACTTCTTTAACGATCACCGGAGGTACAACGATGTCCAAGTTCGGCGCAGCGATCCGCGCAGACTTCCCCGCGGTAGCACACGAGCTCGTCTTCCTCGACGCGCCGGGCGGCACACAGATGCCAAGCGTGGTCGCGGAGGCCATCGCGAAAGCGGGCACGTCACCGATTTCAAATCGCAGCCGGGGCTCGCTCCCCGGGCGGAACGCCGACGACGCGGTGCTCGAGTTCCGCGCCGCGGCTGCAGACCTGCTCGGCGCCGACCCGCGCGGCATCGTGCAGGGCCGAAGCGCCACCCAGCTCACCTTCGACTTCTCGCGCACCCTCGGCCGGACGTGGGCCGAGGGTGACAACATCGTGCTGTCGCAAGCCGACCACGACTGCAACGTTGCCCCGTGGCTCATCGCCGCCGAGCGGGCGGGCGTCGAGGTACGCTGGGCGCGGCTCGACCCCGAAACGAGCGAGCTCCCCGCCGCGCAATACGAAGCGCTCGTTGACGACCGCACCAAACTCGTCGCCGTGACGGCCGCATCGAACCTCGTCGGCACTCGACCGGACGTCGCCGCGATCTCCGCGATCGCCCACTCCCGTGGCGCGCTCACCTACGTCGACGGCGTGCACTACACCGCACACGCGGGTGTCGACGTCGCAGCAATGGGAGCAGATTTCTTCGTCGCCTCGCCCTACAAGTTCTTCGGCCCGCACTTCGGCATGCTCGCAGCGTCGCCCGAGCTGCTCGACTCGCTCCACCCCGACAAGCTGCGCCCGTCGCCAGAGACGGTGCCCGAGCGCTTTGAGCTCGGCACGCTCCCCTACGAGATGCTCGCGGGCGCGACTGCCGCGATCGACTACATCGCGAGCCTCGGCGGGGCCGAAGGTACGCGCCGTGAGCGGATCCTGTCAGCCATGCGCGAGATGGATGACTACGAACTCGAACTTCGCGACGCCATCGAGGCAGGCCTCGCCGAGCTTCCGGGAGTCACCTGCTTCTCGCGCGCAAGCGAGCGCACCTCAACGCTGCTCATCACCATCGACGGGATCGCGCCGCTCGTGGTTGAGGCACGGCTGCGCGAGCGCGGATTCATCGCTCAGGCCGGCCACTTCTACGCGATCGAGGTCTGTGGCGCGCTCGGCCTCGGCGAGATCGGCGGCGTGCGCTTCGGCCTCGCGCCGTACAACACCCGAGAGGAGGTCGATGGCCTCCTCGTCGCTCTGAGCGAAGCTATCGCGGAGGGGCCGACGGCCGCCTAGGACTTGACGAGGCGGGCGATCGCGTCGCTCGCCTCCTTGAGCTTCTCCTGCGCCTCCGGCCCGTCCTTCCGGGCAGCGTCGACGACACAGTGCGCCAGGTGGTCGTCGAGCAGGCCAAGACCGACCGCCTGCAGCGCGCTCGTGAGCGCGCTGATCTGGGTGAGGATGTCGATGCAGTACTTCTCTTCGTCAACCATGCGAGAGATGCCCCGCGCCTGGCCCTCGATACGCTTCAGACGCTGCAGGTACTTCTCTTTATCGCTGATGTACCCGTGCGCGCTCCCCTGCGTGTGTTGCACTGCTTCCATGGCCATGCCCTCCCTCATCGCGGCGAAGCGCCACATTCATCAGGATACCCCCTCAGGGTATCTCATGGGCGGTGTTTCGCTCAGGGCTGCATGCCGCCGCGGGGCACCAGCTACCCTGCCTCACTTCGGTACGTTTCGAGGAGCCTCAGCCACACCTCGCTGATCGTCGGGTATGCCGGCACCGCGTGCCACAGCCGTTCCATCGGAACCTCCCCCACGATAGCGATCGTCGCCGCGTGCACCAGATCCGCGACGTCCTGCCCGACGAACGTCGCCCCAACGATCACGCCGCGCGCCTCGTCGACCACGAGCTTGGCCCTGCCAACGTACCCGTCCGCGTGAAGCTTCGCCCCCGCCACCTGGCCGATGTCGTACTCGACCGTTCTGAGGTCGAGGTCGGCCTCGCGCGCCTGCGCCTCGGTGAGCCCGACCGCAGCGACCTCCGGGTCGGAGAACACCACCCGCGGCACGGCGACGTGATCTGCCGTCGCAGCATGGGCTCCCCACGCCCCATCACGCACGCCATCGCCGGCAAACCGCGCGGCGATCGCCTCGCCGGCCGCGCGCGCCTGGTACTTGCCCTGGTGCGTGAGCAGCGCGCGGCCGTTCACGTCGCCGACGGCGTACAGCCAGTCGGTGCCCGCGACGAGCATGGTGTCGTCAACCGTCAGCTGCGCGTCGACGCCGACCCTCTCGAGCCCGAGGCCGGTGGTCGCAGGGCGGCGACCGGTCGCGACGAGGAGCTCGGCGGCGCGCACCGTCGTGCCACCAGCGAGCTCAACCGAGACGTTGCCGTCGGCCCCGCGGTCAACACGCACGGGCGCGACACCGATCCGAACGTCAACGCCCTCGGCGGCGAGCGCGGCCGCAAGCATGGCTCCGACGAACGGCTCCTCACGCCCGAGGAGCGCCCCACGCGAGAGCAGCGTCACGCTGGTTCCGAGCGCGGCGAACGCGAACGCCATCTCGGTACCGGCGACACCGCCGCCGAGCACGATGAGACTCTGCGGCACCTCCTCGGTCGACGTCACCTCACGTGTGCCCCAGGCGCGCGATTCCGCAAGGCCCGGGACATCCGGCAGCGTTGGCACTGACCCCGTCGCGAGCGCAACGGCCCGGGCGGTCAGGGTGCGCTCCCCCACCCGCACGCGCCCCCTCCCGACGAGTTCGCCAAAGCCCCGGATGAGGTCGATCCCCTCTGCGCCGACCCATTCGGCCTGGCCAGAGTCATCCCAGTTGTTCGTGAAGGCGTCGCGCCGCGCGAGCACCGCGGCGGCGTTGAGCTCACCAGTAACCGCCTCGCGAGCGCCCGGGAGCCGCCCCGCGGCCCGGATGGCGTGGCCACTCCGCAGCAGTGCCTTCGATGGCATGCAGGCCCAGTACGAGCACTCTCCGCCGACGAGTTCGGCCTCGACGATCGCGACGCGCACATTGGGGCCGACGGCGTAATCGGCGACGTTTTCACCGACCGGCCCGGCACCGATGACGATGAGGTCGTAGTCGGTCGAGGTGTGTTCTGCGGTATCCATGCGGGTCCCCTTCCCCATTGTCGCGGACCGGCTACCAGCCGGGAATTGGGTGCCATTCTGTCGCACGACGTGCAAAGGGGCCTGTGTTTCCACAGACCCCTTTGCGTGACTTTCGGCTTCGCGCTATGCCATGTTCGCCGCGTACTTCGCGGGGTCTGCGTCGAAGGCGGGGCCGCAGCCGGCGCAGCAGAAGAAGTAGCGCTCGCCCTCGAAGTCGCGGTAGAGCCCCGCTTCGACTGCCTTCGCTTTGTTCACCGGACTGCCGACCATAACGGGGCAGGTGGTCATCTCTGCGTCAGGGGTGCCCCCGCTCAGCAGGTCGGTGCGGCCATCGGCCGCCACCGTGGTTGCCTTCGCGCCGCCACCGCAGCAGCTCGCCGTTGGGGTTGTCTGTTCGGTCATGAGGTGTCCTCTCGAAACGTAGTTCAGTTCAGTGCAGTTCAGTGTTGCCGCTAGACGGCGGTGCTCTTGAAGCCGCGCAAGCGCAGGCTGTTGCCGACGACGAAGACGCTCGAGAGCGCCATCGCCGCACCGGCGAGCATCGGGTTCAGCATGCCGAGCGCCGCGACGGGAATCGCAGCGACGTTGTAGGCGAACGCCCAGAAGAGGTTCGTCTTGATGGTGCCAAGCGTCTTCCGCGACAGACGGATCGCATCGACCGCGCTGCGCAGGTCGCCCCGCACCAGGGTGATGTCGGACGCTTCGATCGCGACGTCCGCACCGGTGCCCATCGCGAGGCCGAGGTCGGCCTGCGCGAGAGCGGGAGCGTCGTTCACGCCGTCGCCGATCATCGCGACGACCTTGCCCTCCGCCTGTAGCCGCTGAACGACGTCCACCTTGTCCTGGGGCAGCACCTCAGCGATCACCTCGTCGATCCCGACCTCCGCGGCGATGTGGCGAGCGACAGCCTCGTTGTCGCCGGTGAGGAGCACGGGCGACAGGCCCAGGGCCTTGAGCTGGCGAATCGCCTCGACGCTCGTGTCCTTCACGGTGTCGGCGACGACCAGGATCCCACGCGCCTTGCCATCCCAGCCCACGGCGACGACGGTCTTGCCCTCGCCCTCGGCGCGCGCTTTCGTGGCGGCGAGCTCGCCGCTCAGCTGTAGCGACCACTCGGCGAGGAGCGAGTCGCGCCCGACAAGCACGGCGTGCCCATCGACGACGCCCTGCACGCCCTTGCCCTCGATGTTCGCGAAGCCCTCAACGACGGGCAGCGTTCCGACCTCCTGCGTCGCTCCCTTCGCGATCGCCTGCGCGATCGGGTGCTCCGAGGCGTCCTCGAGAGCCCCCGCGAGTCGCAAGAGCTCCGCCCGGTCAGAGCCGGGCTCGGTCACCACATCAACGAGCGTCATCTTGCCGGTCGTGACGGTGCCGGTCTTGTCGAGCACGACAGTGTCGACCTTGCGGGTGGACTCGAGCACCTCTGGCCCCTTGATGAGCACGCCCATCTGGGCGCCGCGGCCCGTGCCGACGAGCAGCGCGGTGGGGGTTGCGAGCCCAAGCGCGCAGGGGCAGGCGATGACGAGCACGGCGACGGCCGCGGTGAACGCTGCTGAGACCGGGAAGCCCGCGCCGAGCCAGCCACCAAGCGTGACGGCGGCGACGACGATCACGATCGGCACGAAGACGCCCGAGATCCTGTCAGCGAGCCGCTGCACCTCGGCCTTGCCCGTCTGCGCGTCTTCGACGAGCTGCGCCATCTGCGCGAGCTGCGTGTCAGACCCGATCCGCGTGGTGCGCACGACAAGTCGCCCGCCAACGTTGGTGGTGGCGCCGGTGACGGTGTCGCCCTCGGCAACCTCGACGGGGATCGCCTCGCCCGTCAGCATGGAGGCGTCAACGGCGGAGGTACCCGAGACGACAGTGCCGTCCGTCGCGATCTTCTCGCCGGGGCGCACAACGAATTCGTCACCGACGCGCAGGTCTTCGACGGGGATCTTGGTTTCGACCCCGCCGCGCAGCACCGCGACCTCCTTCGCGCCAAGCTCGAGCAGGGCACGCAGGGCTGCGCCGGCCTGCTTCTTCGAGCGCTTCTCGAAGTAGCGGCCCGCCAGGATGAACATGGTGACGCCCGCGCCAACCTCGAGGTAGATGTTCGCCGCGCCGTCAGAGGGGGCGAGCGTGAACTCGAACGGGTGCGTCATGCCGGGGACGCCGGCGGTGCCGAAGAAGAGCGCGTAGAGCGACCACAGGAACGCTGCGGAGGTGCCCATCGAGATGAGCGTGTCCATCGTCGCGGCGCCGTGTTTGAGGTTTACCCACGCTGCCTTGTGGAACGGCCAGGCCGCCCACACGATCACGGGGGCCGCGAGCGCGAGTGACGCCCACTGCCAGTACGTGAACTGCAGCGCCGGAATCATTGCCATCGCGATCACCGGAACGGTGAGCACGATCGAGCCGATCAGGCGATGCCGCAGCGACGTCAGCTCGGCGTCTTCCGCATCGTTCCCGTCGCCACTCTTGGTGTCTTTCTTTGCCCCCTTCGGCTCCGGCATCACCGCGGTGTAGCCGGTCTTCTCGACCTCTGCGATGAGCAGCGCCGGGTCGTACCCCTCGGGGACGGTGACCTTCGCCTTCTCGGTCGCATAGTTCACGGTCGCGACGACACCGTCGAGCTTGTTGAGTTTCTTTTCGATGCGGTTCGCACACGATGCGCACGTCATGCCGCCGATCTCGAGTTCGACACCGGAGTGTGTACTGGGGAGCGCGGATGTACTCATTTCGAATTCCTTCATTCTCACCGGCACCCGCTGAGCGTGTCAGCGGGTGGCATTGGCTAGTTCTCGTGCGCGGTCTGCTCGGGATCGTGCGCTTCGCCGCTTGCGACCCAGTCGGCCACGAAACTTGCCGGGACAATCACGCTGGCGAGGCCGTACGCGGCGCCGAAGGCCACGACGAGGCCGGCGCCGTAGAGGGCGAGGCGCGCTGGGGGCTTCATGAGGCGCGCACCGCCGAGTAGCCCGCCTCTTCAACCGCCGCGAGCACCGCCGCGTCGTCGAGCGCGCCGTCGGTGGTGACCTCGAGCTTGCCGCTCGCTGCGCTCACGTCGATGCCGGTGACCCCGTCGATCTGCTCGACCTCCTCGCGAATCGACATCTCGCAGTGGGAGCACGTCATTCCAGTGACCTGATACTCGGTTGTAGCCATAGCTTGTTCCTCCTTCATCAGGATACCCCATGCGGGTATCTCCACACCCAGAACAATATACCCCCCTAGGGTATCTGCGCAAGTGGAATTTCCGCGTTCCCTGGACGCGAAAGTTACGGCCTGTCGACGTGGGGGCGAACGCGACCTTGCCGAGACTTGAAGGTTGTCAATACAACTGGCGATCCGCTTGTATGGACAACTTTCACCCGGAAAACTCAGTCTCCGGGCCGCTACCCAGCGCGCCTATCCGACTTCCAGGAGACTGACTTGAAGCACACCCACATCACCGCAGCAGCGGCCGCGCTCCTTCTCGGGGCGACAGGCATCGCGACGGCGGCGACCCCGGCACTCGCCGAGGGCATCGCCCAGGAGACGACAAAAACTCCCAAAACGCTCGTCATTGGCGTCGACGGCGCATCGTTCGACATCATGGCCGACAGCACCACCCCGACAGTGAGCGCTCTGCGAGCCGGTGGCCTCAGCGCGACCAGCAACCTCGCCGGCGCCCCCATGTCGCCGACAGTGTCTGGCCCGGGCTGGTCGACGATCGCCACCGGCGTCTGGGCCCCCAAGCACGGTGTCGTTGACAACAATTTCACGAGCCCGAACTACGGCGCGTTCCCTGACTACCTCACGCGCATCGAGCAGAACCTCCCGGACCGAAACACCACGGTTGTCGGCACCTGGGGGCCCATCTCGACGACGATCTTCGGGGCTGCAGTCGACAGCCGCAGCAGGTTTGGCAACGACACGCTCACCACGCAGGCGGTCGTCTCGGCGCTCTCGGCGCAGGCCACAGACGACGTCTTCGTGCACCTCGACGAGGTGGACGGCGCAGGTCACAGCTCCGGCTCAAGCTCCGAGGCATACCGCAAGGCGCTCCAAAAGGCCGACGGTCAGATCGGCGAGATGGTGAACGCGATCAAGCAGCGCCCGACGTACAACGCTGAGGACTGGCTCGTCGTTGTCACGTCCGACCACGGCCACACCCCGACGGGCGGCCACGGCGGCTCAACGAAGCTCGAGCGCAAGACGTTTGTCGCCGCAAACGGCTCGCCATTTGCCCCCGGCACTGTGCGACACGATGTCAAGGTGACCGATATTGCCCCGACCGTGCTCTCGCACGTCGGGATCGCGAACGACCCGGCCTGGGACCTCGACGGATCCGTGGTGAACGACCTCGTTCCCGACGACTTCGACACGCTGCGCCCCCAGCTGCAGCCCGCTGTGCAGGAGAAGGGCCCGGCCGATCTCCTCGGCTGGACCGCAGCGACCCCCGAGGGGTGGAGCATCGACAACTCGAAAATGCCCTCCGGCGGCGCGCCCGAGTTCAGTGGCTGGACGTTCATGACCGACGACTTCTTCTCGAACGTCGAGCTCGGCCAGTTCCGCGAGAACAACGTTTACTCTCGTGACGTGTTCGCCGTCGCCGACTCCGACGAGTGGGCCGACGTGAGCCCCCGAGGCGGCAACATGTTCGACTCGACCCTGAAGAGTCCCGCCTACGAGCTCAACGGCGCTGAGCAGCTCGACATCTCGTTCGTGTCTGACTATGCCGTCGACGGCCCGCAGAAGGCGATCGTGAGCGTCGTGTTCGACGAGGCCTCGGGCATCGCCCCGCACACCCTCGTAACCTACCCTGGCGACGGCACCCGCCTCAACCCGGTCAACAAAGTTGAGCGCTTCGCATTCGACCTGCCACGCACCGAGGGCGGCGACCTCCCGAAAACCGCCAGCCTGCACTTCGAGTATGGCGGCAACAACTCCGCGTTCTGGGTCATCGACCAGGTGCGCGTCAGCCAGGGCGAGGCGCCCGCGGTGCCCGCGGAGCTGAGCCTCTCGGCAGCGACCGTCGAGGCGGGCAAGACTGTCACGGCGTCGGGCACCGGGTTCGCGCCAGAGGAGGTCGTCGCGTTCGAGCTGCGCTCCGAGCCACAGGATCTCGGCACCGCGACGGCTGACGCCGCCGGTGCGCTCTCGCACGAGCTCACCGTTCCGGCCGCCACCCCGGCGGGCGAACACACCATCATCGCGATTCGCGCGGATGGCACCGAGCTGAGCCAGCCAATCACGGTGACCGCAGCACCGACGGAGGAGAAGCCCGAGCCCGAGGTCCCCGGGACGAAGCCCGACACAGAGACGGGCACAGGTACCGGCACCGGCTCGAAGCCCGGCACGGGCACCGCGTCAGGCACGGGCGACGGGGCGGGGCTCGCCTCGACCGGTGGCGCTGTTACGGGCCTCGCTCTCGGCGCAACGGCCATCCTGGGCGCCGGCGCATACCTGTTCATCCGCAGCCGGAGGCGCCTCGACGCGTAGCGCGTACTGAGCACGTCTCGCGGGGCACCTCGGGCCGGTCTGCGCCTCCTCTCGGGGCGGAGATCGGCCCGAGCCATTGCAGCCACGCTAGACACTCTCCGGGGTGCTGCGTAGCATCGATGCCATCGAGGGAGAACGCATGAGAGGTGGACATGACCGACGCGACCGATGACCACGATACGCAGCCGCGCATGTCGAAGCAGGGAGTCGCAGGGCACGCGGTCGCGACGGCGGCGCTCGCGGGCATCGGGGTCATCGCGTTCGCCGTCCCGCTGGCCTCCGTCGTCTGCGCGATTGCGGCCATTATCGCGGCCTTCGCTGGCCGAGCTGATTTTCGCGCTCACCCCGAGCTGCGCGGCGCGGGCCTCGCGGTCTTCGGGCTGACCGTCGGCGTGGTCGTCGTGGTGCTGCAGGCACTCCCCTGGTTCGCAGGGATTCAGCCACTACTTGCACTCCCGATGACGCCCTCGGGGTAGCGCCCGAACGGGCTGCGCCTCAGGCCGGTGCCGGCACGCCCATCAAGTGCTCAGCCACGGCGCCCTCCGGAGCAGTAGCATGGTGGCGAACGCCGGCTCGACCCAATGGCGGGTCCGACAGAGGAGAGATAGTTGGAGATTCGTACCCTTGAGCCAAGAAGAGTGCGCGAAGCAGCGAAGGTCCTCGCAGAGGCGTTCACGGACGAGCCACTCGTCACTCAGCTCCTCCCCCTTGGTACGCTCCACCGTCAGCGCAAGATAGCCGACTACTTCGTTTGGAACATGCGTCGCACGGGGCTCCGCACGGTCGACGTCGCAATTGAGGGCGACCGCATCGTCGGCGTCGCACTCTGGCGCGCGCCCGGGCACGTATCGCGCTGGCTCCCAGAGCTGCCCGCAAAGACTGGCGTGCTGCTGCGCGGTGTCGGGCGCCGCGGGCTGCGGGTACTCGGCGCCCACGACGCCGCCTGCGCAGACAAGCACCCGAACGAACCCTACTGGCACCTCGTCGGAGTTGGCACCGCCCAGCACCATGCGCGCGGTACCCGCCCGGCGACGGCACCCGATATCGAGGCCGCCCTCGTCTCGCACAGGCTCCGCGAGATCGACGAAGCGGGCTCCCTCGCTTCCCTCGAGGCTCGTACCCCGCAGCACGTGAGCCAGTACGAGGCGCTCGGTTTCTCGCATCAGTGCGAGCTTTCGAGTCCCGCGGTCAGCACGGTTGTGATGTGGCGGTCGCCTCGCGCGGGCCGATCCAGAATCGCCGCGTAGCGGCCGCGACAAGCCACTCCCACCCCGCTCCGCCGGAACTATCGCGCGCCGGTCGGCATCGGCGCGCCCGCACACTCTTACCCCGCCAATTTGAAGGAAGGCGCTCATGACGCTCCCCACCCCGACAGGTTTCGCGCTCATAGGCGCACAGCTCATCACGAACACGCCCCTGCACGCTGGCGCCAGCGCGCTGCTCGTCGAGCGCGGCCGCATCACCTCGGTCGGCGACGACACCGAGATCGAGGCGCTCGCGACCGCGGCTGGGTACCCGGTGCGGGACGCGGCCGGCGCGACGGTCACCCCCGGGCTGTTTGATTCACACACGCACCCGCACTGGGCCGCCGATGTGACGCGCGGCGTCGACCTTGGCGGGCTGGGCTCGGTCGCAGAGCTCCAGGCAGCCGTCGAGTCGTACGCCGCCACGCTGCCCGCCGATGCCTGGGTTCTGGGCTGGAACCTTGAGTTCGAGCCATTTGAGGCGACCGGCGTGCGGGGCGACCTGTTCGATGCCGCCGTCGGCGGCAGGCCCTTCGCGGCAATGTTCTACGACCTGCACTCGGGGCTCGCCAACGCCGCAGCGCTCGCGGCCGCTGGCGTGACCGAGGCGCCTTCATTTGCCGACATGTCTGAGGTCGTCGTCGATGAGGCGGGGGCGCTCACGGGCGAGCTGCGCGAGCCGAGCGCCTACAAGCTGGTCTTCGACGCCGTGCCCGCGCTCTCGCACGACGCAGAGCGTGACGCGCTGCGCGACATGTTCCGCACGCTCGCCGCGTCCGGCCTCACGGGTGGCGCGATCATGGACGGCAAGCCGCGCACTGTCGACCTCGTCGAGGAGCTTGAAGAGCGCGGCGAACTCGATCACCGGCTTGTGGTGCACCACTGGCACGCGGTCACCGACGACGACGCGGCAGTCGAGCGCGTCATCGCAGCGAAGGATCGGCGTGGCCGCCTCTGGGAGTCCGACGGTATCAAGCTGTTCAGCGACGGCGTCATCGACACCGGCACGGCCTGGCTGCATCAACCCGACAGCTGCGGCGACGGCGTGCACGCCTTCTGGCCCGACTGGAACCGCTACCGCGAGGTAGTGCGGGCCTACCACGATGCCGGCATGATCATCGCGACGCACGCCGTCGGAGACTTCGCGGTGAACCGCGTGCTCGACGCGTACGCCGAGCTCCCCGACCACGGGGCGGCACGCCCGCACTCGATCGAGCATCTTGAGGTGCTCGCGGATGAGGATCTCGAGAAGCTCACCGGCTCCGGCATCACCGCGTCGATGCAGCCCCTGCACATGCAGTGGCGCGAGGGCGACGACAGCGACAACTGGGCGGTGCGGCTCGGCGACCGCGCGGCTACCGGCTACCGGGTGCGCGACGTGCTCGAGACTGGCACGCGCGTGACGCTCGGCTCGGACTGGCCGGTCGCGCACTACGACCCCCGCATCGGAATGGCGTGGGCGCGCGGTCGCAGCACACCCGGTGTCGCAGGGGCACCCGTGTTCGAGCCCGAACAGCGACTGACGGGTGAGGAGGCGCTGCTCGCCTACACGCTGTGGCCGGCCCAGGCTCGCGGGCACGAAGACCGCGGGGTCATCGCGCCCGGCGCCCTCGCCGACCTCACGGTCTGGGCAGGCGACCCGGTCTCAGCGACGCCCGATGAGCTCGCGACGCTCGCGATCGCGGCAACCGTCGTCGACGGCCGGTTCGTCCACGACGCGCTGTAGGTCGGGGAGCCCACGTTTCAACGGGCCACTTTCCCTCACGATTGACGTACTCCACCCGGCCGAACGACGTCAATCCTGAGAGAAAGTTTCGGTGGGCGCGAGAAAGCGGAGAGAGTGAGGAGGACTCAGAAGGAGGGCGCCCAGGCTCACAACCCCGGCCCGCCCGCTGCTACCGCGCCTGCAGATACGTGAGGATCGCGCGCACCCGCCGGTTCTCGTCGCTCGGCTGCAGCCCCAGCCGCGTGAAGATGCTGCCGATGTGTTTGCGCACCGCGGCGTCGCTCACGTAGAGTTGCGCCGCGATCTCGGCGTTCGACGCGCCCTCGGCCATGAGCTCCAGCACCTCGCGCTCGCGAGCGGTGAGCTCAGCGAGCGGCCCTGGCTGACCCTGCCGCAACAGGTGCCGCGTCACCTCGGGGTCGATGATGGTTCCACCAGCCGTGACGGCGGCGAGCGCCTGGTCGAAGTCGGCGACGCGGTTTACCCGCTCTTTCAGCAGGTATCCCACCCCTCCCTCGGGCAGCGTGAGCAGGTCTCGGGCGTAGCGGTCTGCGACGTACTGCGACAGGGCGAGCACGGGCTGCTCGGGCGACAGCTCACGGATCTCGAGCGCAGCGCGCAGCCCGTCGTCTGTGCGAGACGGCGGCATCCGTACGTCGGTCACGACGAGGTCTGGCGCGGTCTCGAGCGCCCGGTAGACGGCGACGAGTTCCGTGGCGTCGCCGGCCGTGGCGACGACCTCGTGCCCGAGCCGCTCAAGCAGCGCTTGGAGCGCTTCCCGCAGCAGGGCGGCGTCATCGGCGAGCAGGATCCGCATGCGCTTCTGCCCCCTTCCTGTTCTCCGGCCCGGTGAACGAGAGCTCAGCGGCAAGCGGCAGCGACAGTGTCAACCGCGTGGGCCCACCGACCGGGCTCCGGACGGTCAGCGAGCCGCCAAGCGCGTCCGCGCGCTCGGCGAGCCCGCGCAACCCACTGCCGCTGCCGCCGCCCCGCTCTATGTCAATGCCGCCGTGTCCCGCGTCACTCGCATCGATAAAAGCCCGCCCACTGCGAGCAGAGAGCTCGACCCGAACGAACGGCGCCGACGTGTGCTTTGCGGCGTTCGTCACGGCCTCCGCCACGAAGAAGTAGGCGGCCGCCTCGCACTCCGCACTCAGTCGCGGGAACCCCCGGTCGTCGACCCGCAGCGGTATTGCGCTGCGGGCACCGAGCTCGGTGAGAGCCGCAGCGAGCCCATGGTCGGAGAGCACCGCCGGGTGGATCCCTCTGACAGTGTCGCGGAGCGCCGCGAGCGCGCGCTCGGTCTGCTTCTGGGCCGCCTCCAGTGCCGCGACGCGCGCCGCGTCGTCACCGTGGGCGAGCTCGAGTTCAAGGATTCCGAGGCGGGCCGCGATCGCCACGAGCTCCTGCTGCACGCCGTCGTGGAGGTCGCGCTCGAGCCTGCGACGCTCGGCCTCGTTTGCTGCCACGATGGCCGCGCGCGAACGGGTGAGCCGGATGACCCGCTCGTCGATCTCTGCGATGCGCGGCGCGATGAGCCACCGCACGCACCCGCCGTGCAGGGCCGCGAGCAACCCGTTCACGTAGGCGAATACCGGAAGCGCGAGCAGTACGACAGGAATCGGCTGCCACCAGTTCTCAGGGCCCAGGGTCACCACGATGTCGCTGAAGAGGTTCGCGCTCAGCTCGCCACGCTTCGCCATTCCTACCATCGTCACGCCTGCCGCGATCACGAGGCCCTGCATACCCACGGTGGCCAGCGACACCGCACCAAACACGATGCCAAGCAGCAGGGAGAGCGTTTCGCGCCAGGTCGCCGGCTCGGTGAGGCGCACGCCGAGCCAGTTTTGCCGCTCCCCCGGCGGCACCCGCACGTGACCGCTCGCCGGGCGCGGGAAGCCGAGCAGCGTGAGCCTGCGCCTGTCGAGCCAGGCGAGCGCGATCCCCCAGAGCGGCAGGAGCAGGAGCGTCGGTACAAGGATCGCGATCAGTACGGGAGCGAGGATCGCGCTCGACACGACGAACCCGAGCGAGCGCCACGGCCAGAGCGACCCGAGGTAGCGCCACGGCGGCAGCATCAGCGCCTGCAACACCGTCTGAGCTCTCATGCCCCTAGGCTACGGTGCGGGAGGGGGCGACGAGGCATCCTGCGCTGAAAAGTAGCGCCAGGTCTACCCTCGCCATGGCCCCCGGGGCACTGCGCAATCCGGTGCCAAACGGTGGACTGGTCGCATGAACACTTCCACGCCCTCCCGTGCCCCGCTGCTCTGGGCAGCGGGCATCTCCAAGAGCTATCCGACAGGCCGAACCGAGCGCGTATCCGTGCTGCGTGACGTGAGCGTTGCGGTCGAGCCCGGCGAGATGGTGAGCATCGTCGGCCCTTCGGGCTCGGGCAAGTCGACGCTGCTCTACTGCCTCGCAGGGCTTGAGCGCGTCAACACCGGTCAAATTGTGCTCGCCGGAGAGCTGGTCGAGCGCGCAAGCGAGGCCCGCCTCGCGCGCCTCCGGCGAGACACGGTTGGCTTCGTCTTCCAGAACTACAACCTCATCTCGTCGTTGAGGGTGCGAGAGAACGTGGCCCTCCCGGCGCGCCTCGCGCGGCGCCGGGCGCCGAACGTCAGCGCCGCCCTCGACCAGGTGGGGCTCCTACAGCACGCACGCAAGCGGCCGGGCGCGCTCTCGGGCGGACAGCAGCAGCGAGTCGCGCTCGCGCGAGTCCTCGCGGCCCAGCCTCGCCTCGTCTTTGCTGACGAGCCGACGGGGGCGCTCGACTCGGTGACAGGTGCGAGAGTGCTCGGCCTGCTGCGCGACTACGCTGTGGGCGAGCGCAGCGTGGTACTCGTCACGCACGACCTCGAGGCCGCCGCACGGGCAGACCGCGCGATCGTGCTGCGCGACGGCGCGGTCGTCGCGCAGCTGCGCGGGTGCTCAGCCGCCGAGCTCCTCGAGGCGCAACGCTCAGCCCCGACGGGGGCACCAGCTGTTAGGGATGGAGCACTCGCATGATCGGCCTCGCGGTGTCGGAGCTCCGCGCGGGCTGGGAGGCCTGGGTCGGGCTCGTCCTCGTCTCGACGGTGGCCGCTCTCGCCTGCGGCGTCGGGGTCAGCATGATCGAAACCGGGCTCATCGCGGGCGGCCAGTACCTTGAGGGCTTCTCCGGAGCCGCGGGCGCGGTGCTCACGTTTACCGCACCCGCCGGGGTCGTCGTCACGGCCGCAGTTGCGCGACTCGCGGTCAACCTCGGTCAGCCCACCTATGCACGATGGCGCCTCGCCGGGGTGAGCCCCGGCCAGACCGCGGCCGTGGTGCTCACCCAGGTCTTCGGTTCCGGGGCTGCCGGCGGGGTGCTGGGATACGGGCTCGCGAGCGTCCTCGCCGGGCCGACGATTCACTCGGCGTTCGAGGAGGGGTCGGGCGGCTACACCGAGATCCCGATCGTGACGGGCCCGCTCACACTCGCCGTGTGCGTTGGCGGCTCAATCGTCGTCGCGCTGCTCGGCGGAGCCCGCGCCGCCCGCTCCGCCGCACGCACCCCGGCACTCGCGGCGCTCCGGGAGCCGGAGATCGAGGGAAAGCGGATGCGATGGTGGCGGTGGCTCGCGCTCGGCGTGGCGGTCGCGGCTGCCGCCTGGTGCGGCACCGCACTCGCGGGTGTTGGAAGCGTGTCGCAGTTCTTCTCGCTCGCGCCGATATTGCCCGTGACACTGACACTCGTCCTCGTCGCAGCCGGGCCCGCGCTCTACCCCCTCGTGCTGCGCGGCTGGTCAGCGCTCATCCCTGCCCGCGCGGGCGCGGCCTGGTACCTCGCCAGGCACGAGGCCAACTACCATCTGAGTCGCTCAACCGCGGCGATCACGCCGCTGTTCACCGGGGCTGCCCTCTTCGGGGGCCTCTACACGGTGGCGGCGACCTCGAACCCCGCGGTGCAGGCGCTCGGCAGTAGCGGCATCACGCTCGCCGCATCGCAGGTGGTGCTCATGTTCGGCGGGCCCATCCTGCTCGCGGTGTACGGGGCGGCCGTCGTGCTCTTCATGAGCAACCGGACCCAGGGCGCAGAGCAGGCACTGCTCCGCGCCACCGGTGCCGAGGCGCGCACGGTCATCGCCGCAGCCGCGCTGCAGGCCGTCATCCACGTGGGCACGGCGATGCTGCTCGCCTGCCTGGTTCTCGTCACGACCGCGGCCGTGTCGGCGCTCGCCCTCTCGAATTTCACGCCCTCGACCCCGATCGTCGATTTCGCGCACGCTGGGTCCATCGGGGCAATTGGTTGCGCGCTCACGGTCACCGCGACCCTGCTCCCCGTCGCCGCCCGCGGGCGTCGGTCGGTGCGAACGCAGCTCGCTGCAGTGTAGGGAGAGAAGCGGGCCGGGCCGCAATGGCCCGGCCCGCCCGCCACTACCTGTGTGTCGAGTACTCGCCGATCTCTTCGCGCTCGAGCGCACCAGACTTGCGGCGAATGTTTCGCAGGTGCGTCTCGACGGTGCGCACTGACAGGCTGAGCGCGCTCGCGATCGCGGGGTTGTTCATGCCCTCGGCGACGAGGTCGATGATCTCCCGCTCGCGCTGGGTGAACCCGAGGCTCGACTCGACCTGCGTGAGCGCGACCTCTGTCGCGGGATCCTCCGAGGCCATGAGCGCCGCGACCTCCTCGCGCACCTCGGTCGCCCGATCCTCATCGCCCGCCTCACGGTGCAGCCTCGCCGCGGCGAGGAAGTACTTCAGCGCAGAGTCGTTCGCGTGCTCACGTCGCAGCCACCTCGCGGCCTCGACGAGCCCATCCGCGTCCCTGTTGTGGTGTGCGATCCTGGCGTCGAGGTAGGCAAGAAACACCGTGCCCCCGAGGTATTCAAGCCGCGACCGCTCGGCGACTGCCGCGTCGATGTCGAAATCGAGCAGCATCGCGAGCATCGATGACCCGGCTGCCGAGAATTCGTAGCCGCGCCCGCTCAGCTCAGCGGCGAGCGCGCGGTAGGCCGCGCTCGTCTCTTCAGCCGTGCTGTCGATCTCGGTGACCATCGCGGCAGGGAAGCCGAGCGCGCCCATGGGCACCGCGTCGCTCCTCCCCTTGTACGACTCGCCGCGCTCGATGAGGGTACCGACGGAGCTGATTCGGCCGCTGCGGCGGGCCGCGATCGCGAGCGCGTTCATGAGCGCGCGGTCGGGGCCGAACAGCATGTTCGCCGCCTGGAACTGGCCGCTTGCGGCGATGCTGCCCGCGGCCGTCGCGTCGGCGTAGCGGCTCATCGTGAGCAGCGCCATCACCGCGACATACGCCTGCGCGACGACCGCCGAGCGGTCGAACCGTTCGCGGGCGACAGAGAGCTGCGACGACGCCCACTCGAGCGCCTCCTGCGGGCGCCCGGCAGTGACGAGCGCGAGCCCGCGCAGCGGAGCTGCGAAGCGCGGCACCCAGCCGGTGTCAGGGAGCTTCGCGAACTGCTCGAGGGCGGTCGCCGGGCGCCCGCCAAGCGCGTGCATCGCGATGAGGATCAGCCCACCGACGTCGCCCTCCATTCCAGGCAGCTCGGAGATCTCCTCGATGCGGGTGAGCATCTCGTCGGTGATTTCGATCTGTTCGGCGCGGAACCCGATCGTGAGCGCCTCGACCGCACCGGGGTGGCCGAGGTCTGAGCTTCCCTGCAGCGTCTCCTCGATAGTTTCGAGCGGCCGCTGCTGGGTCACGAGCCAGCGCGCGTGCAGGTAACGGAAGTACAGCGCCTCGATGGGCTCGGCGGCGTCGAGTGGGGTCCCGTCGACGATTGCCTCGATCTGGCCCTCCGGCGAGTCGCCGGTGAGGCGAAGCTCGAGCGCCGCGATGCCGGTGCCGGGCGTGGGCCGCTCAGACCAGTTCGCCCAGGTACGGGCAAGGTCTGCCTCGAAGCGGTCGCGGAATGCGCGAGCGACGAGCGGAACCTCGGGGTTCGGGATGACGTCGGCAAACTGGCGCGGAACCTGCGGCTGCTCGGCGATCTCCATGCCGAACTCTGGGCCCAGCACCTCTTCGATCTGGTGACGAAGTCGCACACCCCGCACAGACGGCGCCCGGTGCCTGAAGTAGTCACTGATGCCGGGTGGGTTGACGGTCACGCGAGGCCCGGTGCCCGCGGAGAAGAGCCGCACGAGCCCGCGGCCCTCGAGCCGCTCGATCTCCTCCTGGCCGACGAGCGTCGTCGCCTGGTCGACAGACAACGGACCGGTCGCGACGAGCATCTCAAGCGCCTCGCGCGTCTCTTCGGAATACCGGTAGAGGAGCGACTCGAACGCGCCCTCAAGCTCGTCCGACCACAGATCGGCGCCGTCGTGCCAGACGTTGCCCTGCTTGCGAATCTTCGCACGCCGCTTGGCGCTGTCAGCGAAGGCGATCGCGTAGCCGGGGAGCCCGCCAGACTTCATGTGGATCCGGCCGCTCAGCGAGGGCGCGACCTGGTCTCCGAGCCGTTCCTCAAGCAGGTCGTGGATCGCGTCGAGGCGAAGCTCCTCGAGCGTGAGCTTCACGACGGGGTGAGCCATCCGAATGAGCAGGCGCTCGTCGGGCTCGATGTCGCTGCGCGACTCGGAAGTCCCGACGATCGGCACGCCCGTCGCCTTGTGGATCTGCTCGAGCAGTACCCACGACGCCTCGTCAAGGAGGTCGATGTCGTCGACGAGCACGACGGCCGGGCCCTCGCTCAAGAGCTCTGTGATGGCACGGGGAAGCTCGATGGCGAGCTCGGCGTCGGGGCGTCGGTTCGCCGGGAGGTTTGGGAGGGCGACTTTGAAGGCCTCAAGCGGGCGCGCGTGCTCAATGCCGCGGAGCTGCACGATCGCGAGCCCGATCGCGCGGAGCGCGTCGGCCGACCGCTTCAATAGCTCGGTGCGGCCAGACCAGTGCTGGCCGATGACAGACACGGACGTGCCGTCGATCACATATCGGACTATACGCTGGACCTCGGTGTTTCGAGCGTACACAGGCTCCCCCTCTTGCTGCCAGGGCGGTAGCCCCCGCTGGATGAGGGACATCGGGCGCCCGTCCCGTTCGTTCAGTACAGGCAGGATATCGCGCATCAGCTCTCCTTCGCAGTAGGTGATCGCCGGGGGTGGCGAAGCAGTGAGGCGGCGCCCGCGGTGATGAGCCCCGCCGCGCCGAGCAGCAGCGCGACCTGCGGGGCGCCGGTGGCGCCGGTACCTGCCAGGTCGGGGCCGACAGGGGTGACCGGGCGCACTGGGGTGCCGCGCTCAATCCCCGTGAACGCGAGGTCGACGACCGACACCGCTGTGCCCTCGTCGGCAACAGCCTCGGGGTAGCTCACCCGCACGCACAGGTCAATAGTCGAACCGGCGGTGATCGTGCCCTGCGGCAGCGGCATCGCCGCAGCAAGCGTTATTGCGCCTGCCTCCGCCATGCGCGCAACCGTGCAATCCGTCGTGCGGAGGGATGAGAGGAGCA
Organism: Leucobacter komagatae; assembly: GCF_006716085.1. Taxonomy (NCBI): domain Bacteria; kingdom Bacillati; phylum Actinomycetota; class Actinomycetes; order Micrococcales; family Microbacteriaceae; genus Leucobacter; species Leucobacter komagatae. The sequence goes on from NZ_VFON01000001.1 coordinate 1,582,605, forward strand.
GCGCGTCAGCCCCGTCGCCAGGGCCGTCTTCGCCTACGACGACGGGCGTGAGCGCTAGCTCAAGATCTGCGCCAGAGCCGTTGTGCACCTGGGCCGTGGCGAGCGCCTCCTCGCCGGGGTGCAGCGTCACGTTGAAGAGCTGCCTCGCCGGTGTGACCGTGAGGGCCCCAGTGCTCTCACCGCCGGCGGGCTGCGTCGCGAGCGCGGGACTGGGGGCCGACACCGAGACCGCAGCCGCGGTAACGGCGAAGCCCCCCGCGATGAGTGTCGCGAGGAGTCGCCGCGCCGTCATCGTGACTGCCCTCCGGAGACGAGCCCCGCGAGTACTCGCTCGGCCTCCGTCGCGTCATCAGCGCGCTCCGCCGAGGCCTCGGCGGGGCCAGCCGTCGCCGAACGGTCCTTGCGCTTGCTCGGTACGAAGAGTGCGATGAGGAACACGGCGCCGACAATGAGGCGCACGGCCCAGAGCTCGGACATGCGGAAGAGGGTCGCCCAGGTTCCCTGCAGCGCGAAGCGCGGGGTGCCGAGCACCTGCTCCTGTGTCACGGGGAGCGGGTCGCTGACCTCGTTGCCGTCGCCCTTGAGGATGGCGCCGTCTTCGGTGACGGTCTCGACGCGGTGGACGTACTGGTCAGACGTGTCGCCTGCCGAGAACGAGACGACAACGGGCTTGCCGGGCGTCTGCAGCTCGTCGCCCTTGGGGGCCTGCACGACGAGCACGTCACCGACCTCGTAGGTGGGCTGCATGGAGACGCCCGTCACGGTCATGTAGTAGTCGCCGCTGACTGTCGCCCAGAGAAACGGGACGGCGAGCGCCACCAGGGCAATGCTCGAGAGCGTTCGCAGGGTCAGAATGATGCTTCGCATGTCGTCCTCCGGGGTAGGCGGCCCGCGTGGGGCCGAAAAGTTTGGGGTGTGCGCGGAATGCGCGCGCGGCGCCGAGCAGTAGAGATCCGGGGTTGGGACTGCTCGGCGCCGCTAGTTTTGATTCAGCGCAGTGTTAGTTGCTCTTGGCGATGCTGTTGAACAGGTAGTCGGCCGTGACCTTCGAGTCGTCGAGGTCAGCCGCGTTGAACGCTGCGGCGTCGTCTACGAAGACGTCGACGCGTACCTTGGCGCTCTGGCCCGGTGCGAGCTCGAACGAGTCGCTACCGTCGAGGCGCATGTCGGCGAGCTTGCCGGTGCCGACGAGCGTGCCGCCGTCAACCGCGACTCGGGTGTCGAGTGCGCCTGCGAGCTTCGCGCCGTTCGCGCCGCCCGGCTGAACCTGCGAGGCGAGCGTCACGGTGAGCGTCGCGTTCGTCGAGGTGTTGGTCGCCGTGTAGTACCCGGTCACCGCTTCGCCGTCCATCTGGCCGGTGAAGGTGTTGGTCATCGGAGCGCCGGTGACGAGGAGCTCGCCGTCTGCTGAGGTGTCCGAGATGTCGGTGCTGAACACGTTGTCGAAGATCGTGCTGTTCTGGGTAACGAGTGCGCCACCGACGGTGATGCCTGCGATGAGGAGGAGCGAACCGCCAGCGATCGCGATCTTCTTCTTGGTGGATGTCTGCGTAGCCATGGTGACTTACCTTTCTCAGGGGGTATGTGGGTGAGAACCTGTGCGAGTCTGTGTGTTGATCTTGCTTGCTTGCCTCGAATACGAGTCAACCGGCTCAGGGCGGTGCCCCCAGGAGTTCGAGCAAGATCTGCGGGGTCGCGCACCGAGATCTACGCGTGACGAAAAAGCGCGTACGCAGGCAAACCCTGGGTCATACTTGACCCCATGGCTGTATGCGTCGTAACCACTCTTGAACCCTTCGGCCCGGCAACGGCAATCACGCTCTCCGAGGAGCAGATGCTCGAACTCGGCGGCGGGAAGCGCGCGCCCGTAGTGGTGGAGATCGCGGGCAGGCGTGCGAGACTGCGCCTCGCGAGCATGGGCGGCGACTACGTCATCGGCATTTCCAAGGCGAACCGCGCGCTCCTCGGCGTCGAGGTCGGCGACACGGTCACCGCGAGCATCACGGTCGATAGTGCGGAGCGCACGGTGGAGGTGCCCGACGCGCTCGCGAGCGCACTAGCGCGCCATCCTGGCGCGCGCGAGGCGTTCGATGCGCTCTCGTTCACGGCGCGGAAAGAGCACGCCGCCGCCGTGTCGGGTGCGGTGCGCGATGAGACGAAGGATCGCCGGATCGCCGCTATCGTCGAAGCGGTCCGGGCACAGCTCGGCTAATCCTCTTCGAGGGCCTTCCCGCGGTACTCGACGAGCGCCCACGCCGCGGCTGCCGCGACGACAAAGAACACGGCGAACACCGCGAACGTCAGGCCCGCTCCGCCAGCCGAGAGCATGACGGGGACGAGGAGCGGGGCGATGATCGACGCGATGCGCCCGAAGCCCGCGGCCCAGCCGGCCCCCGTGCCGCGCAGCGACGTCGGGTAGATCTCGGGCGTGACCGCGTAGAGCGCGCCCCAGGCCCCGAGGTTAAAGAACGAGAGGGCCATGCCCGCGGCGATGATTGCGCCCTCGGTCTCAGCCGTGCCGAACGCGAGTGCCGACGCCGCGGAGCCGATGAGAAACACCGACAGGGTGAGCCTGCGGCCCCACTTCTCAATGAGCCATGCGGCGACCGCGTAGCCGGGCAGCTGCGCGAGCGTAATGAGCAGGGTGAATCCGAAGGAGCGGACGAGGCCGAAGCCCGCGTCGACCAGGATCGAGGGGATCCAGATGAACGCGCCGTAGTAGGCGAAGTTCACACAGAACCAGACCGCCCAGATCGCTGCGGTGCGGGTGCGGTACTCGGGCGCCCAGATCGCGGCCAGCCGGTTGTGCACGGCGGCCGCTTGAGCCTCAGGAGCGGGCGGGGGTGCCACCTCGGGGGTCGGCGAGCTCGGTGCTGCCCCGGACCCCGCGCCCATGCCCGCGGACGCCTCGAACTCCGCGACGATCTTTTCGGCCTCGGCCGTGCGCCCGCGCGAGGCGAGCCAGCGGGGTGACTCGGGCAGGCCGAGCCGCACGACGAGCGCGTAGACCGCCGGCACCGCCCCGATGACGAAAGCCCAGCGCCAGCCGTTCTCAGATGCCGGGACGACGAAGTAGCCAATGATCGCAGACGCGGTCCAGCCGACCGCCCAGAACGCCTCAAGGATGACGATGATCCTGCCGCGGATTCGCGCTGGCGCGAACTCGGACACATACGTCGACGCGACCGGCAGCTCAGCGCCGAGGCCGAGGCCGACGAGGAACCTGAAGATGAGGAGCAGCGCGAGACCACCGACGAGCGCGCTCGCGCCCGTCGCAAGGCCGTAGATGAGCAGGGTGAGTGCAAAGACCTGCCGGCGGCCAATACGGTCGGCCAGGAGGCCTCCGAGGCTCGCTCCGATGGCCATGCCCAGGAAGCCGACCGACGCGATGAGCCCGCCCTCACCCTTCGTGAGGCCCCAGTGCTGGGTGAGCGCGGCGATGATGAACGAGATGAGCCCGACATCCATGGCGTCGAGCGCCCAGCCAAGCCCCGACCCCGAGAGCACGCGAAGGTGCCCCCGGGTAAACGGCAGCGCGTCGAGGCGCTCTGAAACTGTGCGGTTGGTCTCACTCACAGGGAACATCCTATGAGCCAGCTGGGCTACGCGGCGAACTTCTTCGCGAGGAGCCTCGGGGTGAGCTGGTAGAGCACAACGAGCGCGAGGCCGAGCACGAGCAGCACGAGCCACCAGATCGGGGCGACGAAGATCGACGCGAGCCCGAGGAGCGACGCGGCGAGTGTGAACGCCGCATTGATGCTCGAGGCCGCGAGGTGTGACATGCCGAGCTGCTGGAGCCGCTGGTAGGCGTGCTCCTTGTGCGGCTCGTCCCACTTGTGGCCCGCGCGCACGCGCTTCACGAGCGTCGTGCCGACGTCGCCGAAGTAGATGATCGTCGGGCCGATAGCGGCGAGCACCGGCACGCCAGCGACGAACGCCGCGAAGCTTGTGACCGCGACGGCGCCGCCGAGTAGATAGCTCCCGACGTCTCCGAGAAACGCTCCGGGCTTCGTGAGGTTCCAGGGCAGGAAGCCGGCGAACCCTGCGGCAAGCACGAGGCCTGCAATCGTGAGCCACCCCCCGCCCATCCAGAAGTAGCCGGCCGCGGCAAACGCGAGGCCCGCGATGACGCCGTGCAGTCCGCTGATGCCGTTGAGCCCGTCCATGAAGTTCGCGACGTTGATGTAGCTCGAGATGAACAGCACGCCATACACCGCGAGCGGCACGAGCACCCACGCCGGTATCAGGCTCACCCACGGCATGCTTTCGGGCATCCCCGGCGACACAATCCAGCCGAAGTAGGGCCCCGTCCCGAACGAGCCGCGCACAATCCAGATCAGCGCGACCGTGGTTGACGCCGCGATGACGAGCAGCAGCGCGCTCCGCACTGGCACGCTGACGCCTCTGAGGTCTTCGCCGAGGCCCAAGAGCCCCGAAGCGAGCGTACCCAGCGCAATGACGAGCAGCATCTGCCACGGGAAGCTCCCGCCGTACGTCGCGAAGACGTCGACGACAGCCACGGCCTCCACGACCACGATCGCGATCAGCACCGAGAGGCCGAGCCCACGAAGCACGGGCTTTTCGTGCGAGGAGCGTTCGTTCGGCACGTCCATCACGCCAAGCTTCACGAGCAGAGGCTTCACCGCGAACGGCAGTACGAGCGAGAGCACGAGCGCGAACATACCAGCGAACGCGGTCATTGCACGCGCCCCTCTGCAGCGTCGGTGAGGTTGAGCCTCGCGACCCAGCCGTCGTGGTCAAGAATGTCGGGGCTGATGACCCCGATGTGGGCGTGTGAGATCTTCGGGTGGAAGGGCCGTTCGTTGCCCTCACCGTCTCCCGTCAGCACCTCGTGTAGCTTCTCGCCGTGGCGGAGCCCCGTGTAGACGATCTCGATGTCCTTGCCCGATTGCGCGATCATCCGCTTCGCGACGTCAAGAATGCGCACCGGCTCCCCCATGTCGAGGATCAGCACCTCCCCCGGGCGGCCGATTCCGCCCGCCTGGATCACGAGCTGCGAGGCCTCCGGGATCGTCATGAAGAAGCGCGTGGCCTCCGGGTGCGTCACCGTGATCGGCCCGCCCTTCTCGATGAGGTTACGGAAGGTCGGGAGCATGGATCCCCTGCTGCCGATGACATTGCCGAATCGCACCGAGAGATACCGGTTGCCCGTCTGCTCAGCCATCCACCCCGTGAGTTTCTCGGCGACGCGCTTCGAGTGACCGAGCACGCTCGTCGGGTTCGCGGCTTTGTCGGTCGAGATGTTCACGAACGTGCCGACGTTTACGGCACGCGCCGCGTTGAGCACGTTCAAGGTGCCGACGACGTTCGTCTTCCAAGCCTCATCGGGGTACTGCTCAAGCATCGGGAGGTGCTTCAGCGCCGCCGCGTGGAACACCACCTCGGGCTGGCGCTCGACGAAGATCTCGCGGAGCGAGTCGGAGTCGCGGATGTCGGCGAGCACGACATCATTCGTGTCGAGCAGGCCGTGCCCCGCGATGGAAATCTGCACCTCCTGCAGCGCCGTCTCATCGCGGTCGAGCATGATGAGCTCTTTCGGCGCGAAGTTCACGAGCTGCCTGCAGAGCTCAGACCCAATCGATCCACCCGCTCCGGTGACGAGCACGCGCTTGCCCTGTAGGTACTCGGCGATCGACTCGGTGCTCAGCCGCACGGGGTGGCGCCCAATGATGTCCTCAATGGAGAGCTCACGGACGCTCGAGATGGAGGCGGAGTTGTCGAGAATCTGGTTCAGCGGCGGCAGCACCATCACGTTGACGCCGAGCTTGTCGGCCTCGGTGTCAAGGCGACGCAGCATGCCCGCGTCAGCGTCGCCGATGCACACGAGCAGCGAGGTCGCACCCGTGGACCGCACCAAACGCCCGAGATCCTGAATCCCACCGAGCACCTTGACGCCGCGCACCTCCTGATTGCTTTTCGCCGGGTCGTCATCGAGGAAGCCGACGGGGAGGTATTCGGACTTCGCGTCCGTCAGCAGGCGCTTCGCGGTCTGAATGCCGAGGTAGCCCGCTCCGTAGAGCAGCACTCGCTCGGCCTTCGCTGGCTTCAGGCTGCGTTCCGTGAGGATACGGATCATGTAGCGAGCGACCCCCATCACGGAGAACGTAATGGGCGCAGCGATCACGAGCGTGCTGCGGGGGATGCCGTTGCCGTACCCGACGAGAAAGGCGAAGACCCAGGTCACTGCCGTCACCGCGGTGACGTTGAAGACGACCGCGCGCACCTCGTCGAAGCTGCCGATTTGGTAGCGGCTGCGGTACACCCAGAAGACCCAGCCGAAGAGCAGCTGCAGCGCGGCGGCGACACCGATGACCGCGAGCGTCCACCCCCAGTGGATGCGCGTGAAGGCGAAATCGAATCGCAGCACGAGCGCGATGATGATGCCGATGGCCCAAGCCATCACGTCCAGCAGGTACAGGCCACCGTAGGTCTCAACGAAGTGTGCAAACCGACCACTCGCAGGCTTCCGCACGCGCCCTCCTCGTCTGTCTGGGCTTGTGCCCCCAACTGCCCGGCGTAACCCGAACGTTATGAATAGAGTCAAGGATAGCGCGGTCTGGCTTCTTCCCTGCCCCGCACGCCCCGGGAGACGCAAAGAACCCCGGAGGTTTCCCTCCGGGGTTCTTCTACAGTTCAGAGACTGTCGGCTGTAACTTAGGCAATAACCTTGGTCACGGTGCCGGCGCCAACGGTGCGGCCACCCTCACGGATAGCGAAGCCGAGGCCCTCTTCCATAGCGATCGGCTGGATGAGCTCGACCGTCATGTCGGTGGTGTCGCCGGGCATAACCATCGGCTTGTCCTCGGGCAGCGTGATAACACCGGTCACGTCAGTCGTACGGAAGTAGAACTGCGGACGGTAGTTCGTCTCGAACGGGTTGTGGCGGCCGCCCTCTTCCTTCTTGAGGATGTAGGCAGTGCCCTCGAAGTTGGTGTGCGGGGTGATCGAGCCGGGCTCGACGATAACCTGACCGCGCTCAACGTCCTCGCGCTTGGTGCCGCGAAGCAGGAGGCCACAGTTCTCGCCTGCCCATGCCTCGTCGAGCTGCTTGTGGAACATCTCGATACCGGTCACGGTGGTCTTCTGCGTCGGGCGCAGACCAACGATCTCGATTTCCGAGTTGATCTTCAGCGTGCCACGCTCGGCGCGACCCGTAACAACGGTGCCACGGCCGGTGATCGTGAAGACGTCCTCAACAGGCATGAGGAACGGCTTGTCACGGTCACGTACGGGGTCGGGAACGTTCTCGTCGACTGCTTCCATGAGCTCGAGAACGGAGTTAACCCACTTCTCTTCGCCCTGGAGTGCCTGGTAGCCCGAAACGCGGACGACGGGGACGTCGTCTCCCGGGTAACCCTGCTTCGAGAGCTCCTCGCGGACCTCCATCTCGACGAGCTCGAGGATTTCCTCGTCGTCGACCTGGTCGCACTTGTTGAGCGCGACGAGGAGGTAAGGAACGCCGACCTGCTTCGCAAGGAGGATGTGCTCCTTGGTCTGGGCCATCATGCCGTCAGTAGCAGCAACCACGAGGATCGCGCCGTCCATCTGAGCAGCACCGGTGATCATGTTCTTGATGTAGTCGGCGTGGCCGGGTGCATCAACGTGAGCGTAGTGACGCTTCGGGGTCTCGTACTCAACGTGCGAGATGTTGATGGTAATGCCGCGCTGGCGCTCCTCGGGAGCGGAGTCAATCGTTGCGAAGTCACGCTGGACGTTCGTGTCCGACGGGTACTTGTCGGCGAGCGTCTTCGAGATTGCTGCGGTAAGGGTGGTCTTACCGTGGTCAACGTGACCGATCGTTCCGATGTTTACGTGCGGCTTGGTCCGCTCGAACTTGGCCTTCGCCACTATGGTCCTCCTCAGGACAGTCTTGTGTCGATTCCCTCTTGACGGTTTCGAGAGGGCACGAACACAGGGTGTGTACTTATGTTACAAGCTCTGGTCTGTCTGCGCGACCTGAGCCGGGGTGATCGGGGGCGAGACGAGCCCGCCCCCGATCGATGGGGCAATGTTACTCGCCCTTAGCCTTCTGAACGATCTCATCGGCCACAGCCTTCGGCACCTCAGCATAGGAGTCGAAGGTCATCGAGAACACTGCACGACCGCTGGTCTTCGACCGGAGGTCACCAATGTACCCGAACATCTCGGAAAGCGGAACCAGCGCACGAACGACCTTCACGCCGCTCGCGTCTTCCATCGACTGGATCTGGCCACGACGGGAGTTGAGGTCGCCGATCACGTCGCCCATGTACTCCTCGGGAGTACGAACCTCAACGGCCATCATCGGCTCGAGCAGCACAGGCTGAGCCTGGCGTGCGGCCTCCTTGAAGGCCATCGAGCCGGCGATCTTGAACGCCATCTCAGACGAGTCAACATCGTGGTACTGGCCATCGAGGAGCTGAGCCTTGACGCCAACAACGGGGAAGCCAGCGAGGATGCCGTACTGCATTGCATCCTGGATACCAGCGTCGACCGACGGGATGTACTCGCGAGGAACGCGGCCACCGGTGACCTTGTCCTCGAACTCGTAGATCTTGTCCGACTCGACCTCGAGCGGCGCGAGCGAGATCTGCACCTTTGCGAACTGACCGGAACCACCGGTCTGCTTCTTGTGGGTGTAGTCGTACTTCGCGACGGTCTTGCGGATCGTCTCGCGGTACGCAACCTGCGGCTTGCCGACGTTCGCCTCGACCTTGAACTCGCGCTTCATGCGGTCGACAAGGATGTCGAGGTGGAGCTCGCCCATGCCCGCGATAACGGTCTGGCCGGTCTCGGCGTTGAGGCTCACGCGGAACGTGGGATCCTCTTCAGCGAGCTTCTGGATCGCGGTGCCGAGCTTCTCCTGGTCGCCCTTGGTCTTCGGCTCGATCGCAACCTCGATAACGGGCTCGGGGAAGGTCATCGACTCGAGAACAACCTGGTTGTTCGGATCCGAGAGGGTGTCGCCCGTGGTGGTGTCCTTGAGACCGATGACCGCGTAGATGTTGCCCGCGGTAAGGTCGTCGACCGGGTTCTCCTTGTTGGCGTGCATCTGGAAGATCTTTCCGATGCGCTCCTTCTTGCCCTTGGTCGAGTTCACGACCTGGGCGCCCGACTCGACCTTGCCCGAGTAGACGCGGACGTAGGTGAGGCGGCCGAAGAACGGGTGCACTGCAACCTTGAAGGCGAGAGCCGAGAACGGCTGATCGGCCTGCGGGAGACGCTCGATAACGATCGACTCGTCGCGCGGGTCGTGCGCCTCGATAGCGCCAACGTCGAGCGGGTTCGGGAGGAAGTCAACAACCGCGTCGAGCATCGGCTGGATGCCGCGGTTCTTGAATGCCGAGCCGCAGTAGACCGGGTAGATCTCGTTGTTGACGACGAGCTTGCGGATGCCAGCCTTGATCTCGTCAACGCTGATCTCTTCGCCACCGAAGAACTTCTCGAGGAGCGCGTCGTCGGTCTCGGCGACGGTCTCGACGAGCTTCTCGCGGTATTCCTTCGCCTTCTCGACGAGGTCAGCGGGGATCTCCTGGGTCTCGTAGTTCGCCCCGAGGGTAACGTCACCCTTCGAGTCGCCCTCCCAGACGAATGCCTTCATCGAGAGCAGGTCGACGACGCCGATGAAGTCAGACTCGGCACCGATCGGAAGCTGCATGACGAGCGGCTTTGCGCCCAGGCGGTTGACGATGGTGTCTACGGTGAAGTAGAAGTCGGCGCCCATCTTGTCCATCTTGTTGACGAAGCAGATGCGCGGAACGCCGTACTTGTCAGCCTGACGCCAGACGGTCTCCGACTGGGGCTCAACGCCCTCCTTGCCGTCGAACACTGCGACAGCGCCGTCGAGAACGCGGAGCGAACGCTCCACCTCGACGGTGAAGTCAACGTGGCCGGGGGTGTCGATGATGTTGATCTGGTTCTTGTTCCAGAAGCAGGTCACGGCGGCCGACGTGATCGTGATGCCGCGCTCCTTCTCCTGCTCCATCCAGTCAGTCGTCGCGCCACCGTCGTGGGTCTCGCCCAGCTTGTGGTTCACACCCGTGTAAAACAGGATGCGCTCGGTGGTGGTGGTCTTGCCGGCATCGATGTGGGCCATGATGCCGATGTTACGGACCTTGCTCAGGTCGGTGAGCACGTCTTGTGCCACGGGGTTCTCCTCCAGGGTGGGGATGTAAGTGTGGGTCGCGGGCGCACCCGCAAATGAAGGGCGGACCGGGTAACGACCCGCCCCTCACTCAGATGACTACCAGCGGTAGTGAGCGAACGCGCGGTTCGACTCTGCCATCTTGTGCGTGTCCTCGCGGCGCTTCACAGCGGCGCCAAGGCCGTTCGAAGCGTCGAGGATCTCGTTGGTCAGGCGATCCGTCATCGAGTTCTCGCGACGGGCCTTTGCGTAGCTGGTCAGCCAACGCAGTGCGAGGGTGTTCGCACGGTGCGGCTTAACCTCTACGGGCACCTGGTAGGTCGAGCCGCCAACACGACGCGAACGTACCTCAAGGGTGGGGCGCACGTTGTCGAGCGCCTTCTTGAGTACGACCACGGCATCCTGGCCGCTCTTCTCAGCGACGACCTCGAGCGCGTTGTACACAATGCGCTCTGCGAGGCCCTTCTTGCCGTCAACAAGAATCTTGTTGACGAGCTGGCTGACGATGGGTGCACCGTAAACCGGATCGGCGACTACGGGACGCTTGGGAGCAGGTCCTTTACGGGGCATTACTTCACCTTCTTTGCACCGTAGCGGCTACGAGCTTGCTTGCGGTCCTTGACCGCCTGCGTGTCGAGTGCGCCGCGCACGATCTTGTAACGAACACCGGGGAGGTCCTTCACACGACCACCGCGCACGAGCACCATCGAGTGCTCCTGCAGGTTGTGGCCCTCACCGGGGATGTAGGCCGTAACCTCGGTACCGTTCGAAAGCTTCACACGAGCGACCTTACGCATCGCCGAGTTCGGCTTCTTGGGGGTGGTGGTGTACACACGGGTGCACACACCGCGCTGCTGTGGGTTCGCCTTCAGTGCGGGAGCCTTGGTCTTAGTGACCTTCGGCGTCCGCCCCTTGCGAACCAGCTGCTGAATAGTAGGCACTGATTCTCCTAGTAGGTCCTGCACGGTGACAGGAATGCTTCAAATGGGCGAGCATTTGCACGAGCTTGCGCACGCGCTGAGCTGCTGTTTCTCCGACCGAAATCGAAAATCCGAGTGCAGCTATGCCGTGGGGGTTTCAGCTCTGGGAGCGAGTGACCCTTGGCGCGCTCCGCCCACATCCGCGCACGCGCGAAGCAGGTGGAGTGCACCAAGGAACAACTTTACGCGCTGCGCGCCCGCTGCGCAAGGGTCGAAACCCACGCTACATGGGCGGTTCAAGGTGGCGCGACAGCTCGTCGAGCACAGCTCGCACCTGGGGCTCAACGAACCTGTCGATCGCAGCCTCGATCCGGGGGCGGTGCGCCATCAACGAAAAGCACACCTCGTTGCCGACGTCGGCTGCGCGGAGGTCGGCAAGGTTGATCTCGCGACGCAGCTGCTCTTTCTCCTCCGCGCTCAGCGGGGGCCGCGGAAGAGGGGGTTCAGGCTGCACCTCGGCAGCGAGGCCCGCCATGGTGAACAGGAAAGGCTGACTCGCCTCGGTGGGCTCGGGGTCTGGGTCGAGGCCGTCATACTCAGGGTCGAGCCCGGCCGCCGGGTCGTAGCCGCCCACCCGCCACAGGTCAGCGCCCCCGAGCTCGGCGTGCAGCATCGGCAGGTGCTCCGCCGTGTACTCGTCAACGAGCCTGTCGACGATTCGCTGGATCCGCGAGACGAGCGCGTGCGTCACCTGGTGCGGCGTCCCCTCAGGGATGCCCGACGCGATCAACACGGGCGAACCGGTGCACCGGCGGCAGATCCTGCTCCGCGCCCGGTAGCCCGCGGGCTCCCACTTTGGCACCCACGCGAGCCACGCGTCAACCGCGCCGCCCACCCGCTCGTCGATCACGCCCACCAGGTTCACCCCTGTTCCTCGCGGCGCTCCCACGGCCACTTCGGGGTTGGGCGGTCGGTGTAGATGCGCCTGGCGAGTACGAGCCAGAAGAGCGCGACGGCGATGATCCAAATCGGGATCAGGACGAGGGCGAACGGACTAAACCACGTTTCCTCGGTTCCCAGCCCGACGGCGATGCCGCACAGGCCCCACAGCAGGTAGGCGCCAAACCCCGCGACGACCATGATTCCGGCGACCGGGCTCTTGCGGCCGCGGAGGAGGGACAGGGCCTGCTGCCAGAGCAGAACCCCGAGGAGCGCGAGGCCGAGGCCGATGCTCAGCACGCCGAACCACAGCGGAACGCCGTCGCTCTCAACGGGCTCACGGCCGAGCGCCATACCAATCAGGCCCCACGAGGCGACGACGAGTGCCGCGGTCACAACGAGGGCGGCGCCGAGCAACCCGAGGACGTACCCCCGGGTCACCCCACGCTTCGCGCCCTCGACCATTACTGCTTCGCCCGCACCTCTGTGAGGGCCGCCTCGTACTCCTCGAGCAGCGCGGCGTTCTTCGCGGTCATGCGGCGGCCGCGCGAACCGATCCAGGCCCCGAACCAGACCGCGACCTCGCGGGCGAGGATCGCGGCGCCAAGCGTCGGCACGGTGAACGCGAGGACACGCGCGGTCTCGATGAACCCACCGGCACCAACGAGCGGCCCGTCAGGCGTACCTGTCAGCGCGAACGTTGCGGAGGTTGCGACCCACACGACGATGCCAACGAACAGGCTGAAAATAACGTAGGCCCACCACCCTGCGCGGCCGAAGATCAGCACGAGAATCGAGAGGCCGACGAAGAACCCAACGACGCCCGCAATGAAGCCCCACGAGGTTACCCACGGAAGCAGCCCCTCGGTGAGGAACGTCGACGGCGGGAAGTCACGTGCGATCATCGCCGAGATGATGCCGGCGTACAGCACCGCGAAGGCGAGGGTGCCGAGCAGCGCGATCAGCACGCCGCCCGCGCGGTTCCCCTTGAGATCAGGCGGCATCGGCGACTGCATGTAGAGCGCGGCCATCGGGTGGTCTGCGCTGATCCTGATTTCGCCGTCACGAGCTGGCTCGGCAAACTGCACGCCGGTCGGTACCGCCGGCGCGGCCGCGACTGCTGGGGCTGCTGCCGCTGACGGGAGCTCTTCGACCTCGGGGATGAGCGGGGCACGCTCTCCCGGGGTTTCCAGGTCGAGCTGGGTGTCGACGCTCGCCGCCTGCTCGCGGTGGGCCTGCTCGGAGAGCGCTTCGGCGCCTGCGACGACGGCGGCCTGGGCGCCTGAGTCCACGACCGTGCCCTGCGCGTCAACGACAATGTCGGCGGCGAGGTCTTCTGACCCGTTTGTCGCACGCTCGACGGCGTCCTGCACCGCCGTCTCGGTGGCCGCCTGCTCTTCTACCGGCGCACCGGGGTCGACGGGTGTCTCGCGCTCATCGCTCATGGCTCTACCTCTCGCGTGCCTTGGTTTCTGCCGCCACGATACAAGCTCTGTGCGAGAAATGGGCGTTCCCGCGCGGAAGTCAGGGGTGAAACTGTGAATCCGGGGCTGTGGCGCTGGTTCTCCCGGCTTCAGCCCAGCCCCAGGCGCCCTGCTCTCCCAACTTCACTGGGTCTGGGATCCGCACTGGTTCTGTCCAAGTCCGCCCGGGCCGGCATTGGATGTGCAGATCCCAGACCGAACGTCTGAGCGAGCCGCGGTCCAGGGCGGGGCGGCCGCTGCCCCACCCGCACTGCCGCTCCCCCACCCGCACCGGCGCTCCCCCACCCGTCCCTGCGTATGGCTTCTGCACTTCGTAAGCCGAAGCCCGCGCGGAGGGGCATTGGATGTGCGTATCCCAGGCAGTGTGTGCGTCCCCGGGCCGTGAAGGTGAGAAGCGGTGCAGGCAGAGCGGCCCATACACACGAAAGCGGGCCCCCACCCGAAGGTGAAGGCCCGCTTTACGTCTAACTGGCTACCCGCTAGCTGTAGTTGCCGGGGTTGAACTCGTCAGAGGTGAAGGTGTCGAAGTCGACGAACGAGAAGTCGTTCTCGTCGAACGTGCCCTCGCCCGCGTACATGCGGTTCGGGTAACGCTCGGCGCGAGCCTCTTCCGTAGCCGAGACGTCGACATCAGTGTAGGTGCTCAGGCCCGTACCAGCCGGGATGAGCTTACCGATGATGACGTTCTCCTTCAGGCCGACGAGCGGATCCTTCGATCCCTCCATCGCAGCCTGCGTGAGCACGCGGGTGGTCTCCTGGAAGGAGGCCGCCGAGAGCCACGACTCGGTCGCGAGCGATGCCTTGGTGATACCCATGACCTCTGGACGCGCGGTCGCTGCACGCTTGCCATCGACGAGCGCCTCGCGGTTGATGCGCTGGTAGCGCGACCGGTCGACGAGCTCGCCCGGGAGCAGCTCGGTCTCGCCGTGGTCAACCACGGTGACCTTGCGGAGCATCTGGCGAACGATGACCTCGATGTGCTTATCGTGGATCGGCACGCCCTGCGAGCGGTAGACGCCCTGCACGCCCTCAACGAGGTACTTCTGCACTGCGCGCTCACCCGGGATGTGCTTGCCGCCCTCGGTCGAGCCGACCTGCAGGATGTCCTTCGGGTCCAGGGTGCCCTGGATGAAGGGCTGGCCAAGCTCGACGTGATCGCCGTCCTCAACGATGAGCGTCGAACGCTTCAGCACGGGGTACTGCTTCTCCTCGGTGCCATCATCAGGCGTGAGGATCAGGCGACGGCTCTTCTCGGTGTCTTCAATCGTGATGCGGCCTGCGGCCTCAGCGATCGGCGACGCACCCTTCGGGGTACGGGCCTCAAAGAGCTCCTGCACGCGGGGAAGACCCTGCGTGATGTCGTCAGCCGAAGCCGAACCACCGGTGTGGAAGGTACGCATGGTCAGCTGGGTACCCGGCTCACCAATCGACTGAGCAGCGATGATGCCGACGGCCTCGCCGATGTCAACGCGCTGACCGGTCGCGAGCGAACGGCCGTAGCACGTCGCACACACGCCAACCGCAGACTCACAGGTGAGCACGGAGCGCACCTTGATCTCGGTCACGCCAGCGCCGACGAGCAGGTCGATCGCGACGTCGCCCACGTCGGAGCCCGCAGCAGCGACAACGTCACCGGCAGCGTTCACCGCGTCAGCAGCGAGGGTACGAGCGTAGACCGAGTTCTCGACGTTCTCGTCGCGAACGATCTGTCCGTCAACCTCTGCTGCGATCGGCAGGTCGAGGCCGCGGCGCGTGCCACAGTCTTCCTCGCGGATGATGACATCCTGCGAAACGTCGACCAGACGACGCGTGAGGTAACCCGAGTCAGCGGTACGCAGCGCGGTATCAGCAAGACCCTTACGCGCACCGTGGGTCGCGATGAAGTACTCCGCCACCGACAGGCCCTCGCGGTACGAGTTAATGATCGGGCGCGGGATAATCTCGCCCTTCGGGTCGGACACGAGGCCACGCATACCGGCGATGTTACGGATCTGCAGCCAGTTACCACGAGCACCCGACGACACCATACGGAAGATGGTGTTGTCAGCGGGGAACGCGTCGCGCATGGCCTCGGCGACCTCGTCGGTTGCCTGGGTCCAGATCTTCACGAGATCTGCGTGACGCTCCTGCTCGGTGATGAGACCGCGGTCGAAGCGCTTCTGCACTGCGGCTGCCTCGGTCTCGTGCGCGGCAAGGATCTCGGCCTTGTTCGACGGGGTCACGATGTCAGACAGCGCAACGGTCACGCCCGAACGGGTCGCCCAGTGGAAACCGGCGTCCTTGATGCGGTCGAGGGTCGCAGCGACCTCCACCTTCGGGTAGCGCTCGGCGAGGTCGTTGACCAGCGTCGACAGCGTGCCCTTGTCAGCAACCTGCTCGAAGTACACGTAGTCAGCGGGCAGCGCCTCGTTGAAGATCGCGCGGCCGAGAGTGGTCTCGACGAGCACGGGCTTCTCCGAGGTCACACCCGAAGCGTCGGTGTATCCGGTGAGGCGGATCTTGGCGAGTGCGCCGAGGTCGAGCGTGTGCTCGTCCATAGCGAGGATCGCCTCTGCGATCGAACCGAACGCGCGGCCCTCGCCGACAGCACCGGGCTTCACCGTGGTGAGGTGGTGCAGGCCGATGATCATATCCTGCGACGGCAGGGTCACCGGACGGCCATCCGACGGCTTCAGGATGTTGTTCGACGCGAGCATGAGCACGCGCGCCTCGGCCTGAGCCTCGACCGACAGCGGCAGGTGGACTGCCATCTGGTCGCCGTCGAAGTCAGCGTTGAACGCTGCACAGACGAGCGGGTGCAGCTGGATCGCCTTGCCCTCAACGAGCTGCGGCTCGAACGCCTGGATGCCGAGGCGGTGCAGGGTAGGTGCACGGTTCAGCATCACGGGGCGCTCGCGGATGATCTCTTCGAGCACGTCCCAGACCTCGCTGCGCGAACGCTCGACCATGCGCTTGGCAGCCTTCACGTTCTGTGCGTGCGAGAGGTCCATCAGGCGCTTGATGACGAACGGCTTGAACAGCTCGAGCGCCATCTGCTTCGGCAGACCACACTGGTGCAGCTTGAGCTGCGGGCCGACAACGATGACCGAACGGCCCGAGTAGTCAACACGCTTACCCAGCAGGTTCTGACGGAAGCGGCCCTGCTTGCCCTTGAGCATGTCGGAGAGCGACTTCAGTGCACGGTTGCCGGTGCCCGTCACCGGGCGGCCGCGGCGGCCGTTGTCGAACAGCGCGTCGACAGCTTCCTGGAGCATGCGCTTCTCGTTGTTCACGATGATCTCGGGGGCGCCGAGATCGAGCAGGCGACGCAGACGGTTGTTGCGGTTGATCACACGACGGTAGAGGTCATTGAGATCCGAGGTCGCGAAGCGGCCACCGTCGAGCTGCACCATCGGGCGAAGCTCGGGCGGGATCACGGGAACGACGTCGAGCACCATAGCGGCCGGGCTTGCACCGGTCTGCAGGAAGGCGCTGACGACCTTCAGGCGCTTGATCGCACGGATCTTCTTCTGGCCCTTGCCCTCAGCGATCTGGAGGTGCAGCGTCTCAGCCTCTGCCTCAAGATCGAAAGCCTCAAGGCGCTTCTTGATCGCCTCGGCGCCCATGTAGGCCTCGAAGTAATCGCCGTAGCGGTCCATGAGGTCCGCGAAGACAGCGTCCTCAGGCTTGAGGTCGCCAACCTTGAGGTTGCGGAAGTCGTCCCAGACGCGCTCGAGACGAGCGATGTCGTCGTCGAAGCCGCGACGGATGAGCGTCATGTCCTTCTCAGCCGAGGCCTCGGCGCGGCGGCGCTGATCAGCCTTCGCGCCCTCCGCCTCGAGCGCAGCGAGATCGGTCTCAGCCTGCTGCTGGCGCTGAGCGACAGCAATGTCACGCTGGTCCGACAGCGCCTTCAGCTCGAGCCGCAGCTCAGCCTCAAGCTCTGCCATATCTTCGTGGCGGCCCTCTTCATCGATGTCGATGATCATGTACGCAGCGAAGTAGATGACCTTCTCGAGGTCCTTCGGCGCCATGTCGAGCAGGTAGCCGAGGCGTGACGGCACGCCCTTGAAGTACCAGATGTGGGTCACGGGAGCGGCGAGCTCGATGTGGCCCATGCGCTCACGACGTACCGACGACTTCGTCACCTCAACGCCACAGCGCTCACAGACGATGCCCTTGTAACGGACGCGCTTGTACTTGCCACACGCGCACTCCCAGTCACGGCTGGGGCCGAAGATCTGCTCGCCGAACAGACCATCCTTCTCAGGCTTCAGCGTGCGGTAGTTAATGGTCTCCGGCTTCTTGACCTCACCGAAAGACCAGCCACGGATGTCGTCGGCGGTTGCCAGACGAATCTGCAGCTCATTGAAACTCGTACCCTCGAGCAAATTGTTCTCCTTGGTATGAAAACTTTAAAAAAATCAGATCGGCTGCGCGCCCCGCCTCACAGCGGGGCGCCGATCAATTTAGATCTCGTCAGCCGAAGCTGCCTCGAAGCGGGTCGAAAGGTTAATACCGAGCTCCTCCGCTGTACGGTGTGCCTCGTCGTCGTTGTCGCGCAGGCTGACGGCGTTGCCGTCCGCTCCGAGCACCTCGACGTTCAGGCAAAGCGACTGCATCTCCTTCATGAGAACGCGGAACGACTCGGGCACGCCCGGCTCCGGGATGTTCTCACCGCGGACGATGGCCTCGTAGACCTTCACGCGGCCGAGGATGTCATCGGACTTGACCGTGAGCAGCTCCTGGAGAGCGTACGCGGCGCCGTAGGCCTCGAGGGCCCACACTTCCATCTCACCGAAGCGCTGGCCACCGAACTGCGCCTTACCACCGAGCGGCTGCTGGGTGATCATCGAGTACGGGCCGGTCGAACGAGCGTGGATCTTGTCGTCGACGAGGTGGTGCAGCTTCAGGATGTACATGTAACCGACCGAGATCGGGTACGGGTACGGCTCGCCCGAGCGGCCGTCGAACAGACGGGTCTTTCCGCTCGAGTCGATGAGGCGCTCACCGTCGCGGTTCGGGGTCGTCGAGTCGAGGAGGCCCGCGATCTCGAGCTCCGAAGCACCGTCGAACACGGGGGTCGCAACCTTCGTGTTCGGCTCTGCCTGGAGCGCCGACTCAGCGAGCTTCGCAGCCCACTCAGGCGATCCGTCGACCTTCCAACCCTGCTTCGCGATCCAGCCGAGGTGGATCTCGAGGACCTGACCGAAGTTCATTCGGCCCGGGATACCGAGCGGGTTCAGGATCACGTCGACCGGCGTGCCATCCTCGAGGAACGGCATGTCCTCGACGGGGAGGATCTTCGAGATGACGCCCTTGTTGCCGTGACGGCCAGCAAGCTTGTCGCCCTCGGTGATCTTACGCTTCTGCGCAATGTAGACGACCACACGCTGATTGACGCCCGACCCGAGGTCGTCGTCGTTGTCGTTCTCAGCGTCGAACACCTTCACGGAGGTGACGGTGCCTGCAACGCCGTGCGGAACCTTCAGCGAGGTGTCGCGAACCTCGCGGCTCTTCTCGTTGAAGATGGCGCGGAGCAGGCGCTCCTCGGCCGAGAGCTCGGTCTCGCCCTTCGGGGTCACCTTGCCGACGAGGATGTCGCCGGGGTTGACCTCTGCGCCGATCCGGATGATGCCGCGCTCGTCGAGATCCTTCAGCGCCTCCATGCTCGCGTTGGGGAGATCGCGAGTGATCTCTTCCTTACCAAGCTTGGTGTCGCGGGCGTCGACGTCGTACTCCTCGATGTGGATCGACGACAGCGTGTCGTCCTTCACGAGGTTCTGGCTGAGGATGATCGCGTCCTCGAAGTTGTGACCCTCCCACGGCATGAACGCTACGAGGAGGTTCTTGCCGAGCGCGAGCTCACCGTTCTCGGTTGCGGGGCCGTCGGCGATGACCTCGCCAGCCTCGATCCGCTCGCCAGCCTTGACGATAACGCGGTGGTTGTAGTTCGTGCCCTGGTTCGAGCGGTCGAACTTGCGCATGTAGTACTTCTTCGTGCCGCCCTCATCGAGCATCACGGTGACGACGTCAGCCGACACGTCCTGGATCACGCCAGCCTGCTCTGCGACGATCACGTCGCCAGCATCGATGGCTGCGTAGCCCTCCATACCGGTGCCGACGAGCGGCGACTCGGAGCGAACGAGCGGCACAGCCTGACGCTGCATGTTCGCACCCATGAGCGCGCGGTTCGCATCGTCGTGCTCGAGGAACGGGATCAGCGAGGTCGCGACGGAGACCATCTGGCGCGCCGAGACGTCCATGTACTGGACCTGGTCGGCGTCGACGAGCTGCACCTCGGAGCCACGGGGGCGAGCGAGGACCTGCTTCTCAGCGAACTTGCCGTCCTTGTCAACGGGAGCACCTGCCTGAGCGATGAGGAACTCGTCCTCTTCGTGAGCGGTGAGGTAGTCGACCTGGTCGGTGACGGTGCCATCGACGATGCGACGGTACGGGGTCTCGATGAAGCCGAACGCGTTGATGCGCGCGAAGGTTGCGAGCGCGCCGATCAGACCAATGTTCGGGCCTTCCGGGGTCTCAATCGGGCACATGCGGCCGTAGTGCGACGGGTGAACGTCTCGCACCTCGACGCCTGCGCGGTCACGCGAGAGACCACCCGGGCCGAGGGCCGACAGACGACGCTTGTTCGTCAGGCCCGCGAGCGGGTTGTTCTGGTCCATGAACTGCGAGAGCTGCGAGGTTCCGAAGAACTCCTTGATCGCCGCGAGCACGGGGCGCGTGTTGATCAGGGTGTTCGGGGTGATCGCCTCGATGTCCTGCGTGGTCATACGCTCGCGGACAACGCGCTCCATACGGCTCAGGCCGGTGCGCACCTGGTTCTGGATCAGCTCGCCAACGGCGCGGATACGACGGTTACCGAAGTGGTCGATGTCGTCGGTGTCCAGGCGGTTGTCGAATGCCTTGCCGTCGCGGGTGCCGGGCAGGGTCTCGGTGCCTGCGTGGAGGCCAACGAGGTACTTGATCGTCGCAACGATGTCCTCGAGCGAGAGCACCGAATCGGTGATCGGAGCTTCGAGGCCGAGCTTGCGGTTGATCTTGTAGCGACCGACCTTCGCGAGGTCGTAGCGCTTCGGGTTGAAGTAGCTGTTGTCGAGGAGCGCGCGCGCGGCTTCGATCGCAACCTGCTCGCCCGGGCGCTGCTTGCGGTAGATATCCTTGAGGGCTTCCTCCTGAAGGCTGACGCCTTCCTTCTCGACGATGCCGTCCTTCTCAAGGGTGAGGGCGATCGACTCGTAGCCCGCGAACTCTTCAAGAATCTCGCCGGTGGTCATGCCGAGTGCCTTGAGGAACACGGTGACCGACTGCTTACGCTTGCGGTCGATGCGAACGCCGACCTGGTCGCGCTTGTCGATCTCGAACTCGAGCCACGCACCGCGGCTCGGGATGACGCGTGCCGAGAAGACATCCTTGTCCGAGGTCTTCTCCTGCTGGCGCTCGAAGTAGACGCCGGGCGAACGGACGAGCTGCGAAACGATGACGCGCTCGGTGCCGTTGATGATGAAGGTGCCCTTGTCGGTCATGAGCGGGAAGTCGCCCATGTAGACCGTCTGGCTCTTCAGCACCTGGGTCTCGGTGTTGTAGAACGCCGCCTCAACGTAGAGGGGGGCAGAGTAGGTCTTGCCGCGCTCCTTGCACTCGTCGATCGAGAACTTCTGATCGTCAAGGATCGGGTTCTCGAAGGAGAGCTGCATGGTGCCAGCGTTGTCCTCGATCGGGGACATCTCCTCGAAGATCTCCTCGAGGCCGCTCTTCAGCGCGATGTCGTCGCGCCCCTGAGCCTGTGCCTCTTTGACGCGTGCAGCCCACGCGTCGTTGCCGACGAGCCAGTCGAAGCTCTCGAGCTGCAGTGCCAGCAGGTTCGGCACCGACAGCGTGTCGGAAATCTTGGCGAATGAGAGTCGCGAGTGATTGCGACCATTCTTCGGGTTATTGGTGGACGATGCGTTGCGCGCAGCAGCCAAGGAAGTACCTCCGTGGGCCCCGTCGGGCCGATTGACTTGGTCTTGCGAAGAAATGCTCTGCGGTCACACGGGGTTCATCTGCGCCTGCGCGCCAACTCCCGGGGCCTTCCGCTATATGAAGGCAGACTCGTGTCCATAGTGCAGCTTTCTACTGTAACACCATCGTTATCACCTGACAAGGGCTTCGCCGGGCCTGATTCTCAGGTTTCGCAAAAGCGTGCAAGACTGGGCGATGTGTTGGGGGTACACGGACCATAGATCCCGATTCCCAGGAGCAGTGAAGCGAGTGACACCTCAGCCTTCGGCACAGCACCCCCGCCCATCCGGCACCCCCGTGCCTCCCCTCTTCCCGGGGCCGCTCACATTCGGAGCGATTTTCTCGCGCGGGTTCTCTGCGGTCGCTCGCAATCCAAAGCCACTCGTGCTCTGGGCGATGCTCCTGCCCCTCGCGGTTCACCTGCTGTTTGCGATCCCTACGGCGCTCTCTGATGCCGCGGGCCTCAACGACGAGCCGAGCCCGAGGTACGACTCAGCCACAGTCGGCATCCTCCTTCTGACGCTACTATCCTCGGTTGTCTACTACGTCGTCTCAGTGTTGGGCGGCGCGGTGCTACAGGGCTACGTCGCGAATAGCGTGAGATTTGAGGCGCTCGGGCACCGCGGCACCCCGGCCGAGCTCTGGGCGGCGACCCGCCCCGTGTTTGGCAGACTTGTTGGCTACGGCGGCCTCGTCATCGCGTTCGCAATCGCATTGGGCATTGCCGCTGGCATCGCGGGTGTGATTGCCGGCATCATATTCGGTCTGGTCGCTGGCCTAAGTCAGGCAATGGCGCCCGCCGTAGTGCTTCTCGTACTACTCCTCCTGGGCATTTTTGTCCCGATCTTGTGGTTCTCGGCGCGCATTTCAATCGCGCCCGCAATCATCGTCTGCGAGCGCACCTCAGCTTGGAACGCGGTTCGCCGGGCCTGGAGCCTGACCCGCGGCCGAGGCTGGCGCGTCGTCGGGCTATATCTCTTGCTGGGGCTCGTTGCAGCCGCTGCCGCAGGCATCCTGGTTTTGCTGTTCTGGGGCCTCACTCAGGCACTCATGCCCAGCCCGGCCGGGGAGACCGGCATCACCGGCCCACGCTTCCTCGCGTCGTACCTTGCAGGGCTACCGGTGGTGATTTCAGGGGCCGCGATCCTGCCGGTGACGGCAGCCGCGACGGCCAATGTGTACCTCGACGCGCGCACACGACAGGATCCTCTCGCTGCGTCCCTGTACCAGTACCACGCGGCCCGCGCCGCGGGCTACGCACCCGCGCAGCTCGCAGATCCGTTCGTCACCGTGCCGCCGGGCTCCCACCTCGGCTAGCGGCGCCACCGTGTCGAACCGTCTCAGCAAATCCGAGGTTTGCTGCCAGGGACTGGGCAGGCTCGCCGGATACTGTGGCTCCTATGACTTCGAAGCCCGCGGCCCCAGGAATCATCTGGGCGACCGTCGCGATCCTCGCGGTAGCCGGGCTCGGCGCATACCTGCACTTCGGCCACACGGGACCGCTCCCGCTCGACGAGTCTTGGCGAGACGCGGTGCGACTGAATCCACGATCCGCGGCGTTCACCGTCGCCGCGTTCCTCGCTGAGATCGGTTCCAGTGTCGGCGTTGCCGCCTGCGGCGCGGTGGCATGCGCGCTCCTACTGACGCGCCGCTTCGGCAGGGAGGCCGCCGCGATCGCGACGGCCCTGATCCTCGGCGTCGTTCTCTCCGAGACGATAAAGCTGCTCGTCGCGCGCCCCCGACCGATGGAGGCGCTCTACCCGTGGGATGGGTATTCGTACCCATCCGGCCACTCAATGGGCGCGGCGGCGCTCGCGGTCTCGCTCGCGTACGCCGTCGCCTCCGTTCAGCGGAGTGGCGCTACGTTCGTGAGCTGCTCAACGATCACATGGATGTGGATCGCGGCCGTCTCCTGGACCGCAGCAATGATGTGGAGCAGAACTGCGCTCGGTGTGCACTGGCTGAGCGACACCGTAGCGGGGGCAATTATCGGGATCGCCGCGGCCGTCATCGCCCAGCGACTCTGGCGGCGACGCGTGTTGCCGCAGTAATCCACAGGCTGCTGCCCCGCCGCCCACTCGCAGCTGGAAGAACGTAAGATTGGCGGCATGAGTGAGACCCAGCAGACCGAGACCCCAAGCATCCGCATCTTCGGCGCTGATTGGTGCGGCGACTGCCGCCGCGCAAAGCGCGTGTTCGGCGAAGCACAGGTTGCCTACGAGTGGATCGACCTCGTCGAGACGCCCGAGGCGGCAGACGTCGCTGCCGACATCAGCGGCCGTAAGAACATTCCCGTCATCACCTACCCCGACGGCACCCACCAGGTCGAGCCGAGCGACGCAGACATGCGCGCGAAGCTCACCGAGCTCGGGCTGGTGTGATCCTCCCCCCGCCCGTCACGCTTGCCTCCGGGCGCACCGCTTCGATCGAGGCCGACAAGTGGGTTGATGGCGCCATTGAACTCGTCATCGACGGCACGCCGCAGTCGCACGTCAACCTGCGCGACCCATCAGACCTGTTCTTCGAATACATGCGGCGCATCGGTCACGTCATTGACTTGTTCCGACCCGCCGGCGCCCCGATCTCTGCGCTGCACCTTGGGGGCGGAGCATTCTCGCTCCCCCGCTACATTGAGGCGACGCGCCCCGGGAGCAGGCAGCAGGTCGTTGAGCTTGAGAGCGCCCTCGTCGATCTGGTCCGCGAAGCCGCGCCCCTGCCGAAGCGCGCAAGTATCCGAGTCAGGCACGGCGACGCGCGCGCCGTGCTCGGCAAGCTGCCCGCCGGCATGCACGGCGCGATGGATCTCATCGTCGTTGACATCTTTTCGGGCTCCCAGACTCCCGCGCACGTCTCCAGCGTGGAGTTCTATGAGCTCGTGCGCCCGCTCCTCGCGCCGCACGGTGTCGTCGTTGTGAATGCTGCAGACGGCACGGGGTTGCCCTTCGTGCGGGGCCAGCTTGCGACCCTCAAGTCGCTGTTCAGCGAGGTCGTCGCTGTCGCAGAACCGCAGGTCTTGAAGGGCCGCCGCTTCGGCAACGTTGTCATCATTGCGTCGAACTCCCCCGCAGACTCGCCTGTTGGCGAGCTCGACTGGCTGCCCCGGCTGCTCGCGGGCGGCCCGCACCCCGCGCGGTTACTTGAGGGCCAGGAGCTCAGTGGGCTTATCGGTTCGACCAAGCCCGTCACTGACGCGACGGCCGTCGACTCGCCCGCGCCCTCGCCCGGCATTTTCGGTGCGTAGCCGTGAGCGAGCTGCATCGGGTGAGGCACTGGGCTGAGGCGCTGATCCGTCACCACCTCGACCCGTTGTTCGGCGCAGGCTCGTGGACGTTTGCGTTCGACAACGCGAAGCGCCGTGCCGGGCTCTGCAACTACACGGACCGCCGCATCAGCGTCTCAAAGTACCTCGCAGAAAAGTTCGACGATGACGAGGTCCACCAGATCTTGCTCCACGAGGTCGCGCACGCGATCGCCGGGCCCGCCGCCGCGCACGGCCCGAAGTGGGCGCGCATCGCTCGCGACCTCGGGTACGTCGGCGGGCGCACCCACCAGGGTGAAATCGCGCACGAGCGCGCGCCGTGGGTGGGGCACTGCCCTGGCGGGCACGAGCACTACCGCTTCCGAAAGCCGGTGCGGGAGGCTTCATGCGCGAAGTGCGCCCGGGGCTTCTCGCGTGCGCACCTCATCGTCTGGGAGCGCCGCGCCGCGTAGGGTGGGGCTTTCCCGCCGCTCCGCTTCACCTCGCCCCGCTCTGCCGCCTCGCTCCGACCGCCGCCCCATTCCACCCCAAATAATCGCCTGGGCATCAAATAAGCCCGGAGTTTGAGGTGCTTCAGAATAATTGGGGCGAATGGACGGGGCCGAGCACCAGCACCAGCACCAGCACCAGCCGTCGGCCGTCAGCCGTCAGCCGTCAGCCACCAGCAGGGCTCAGCAGCCGACCGTGCTCAGCACCTGGCGCAGCAGCTCGCCCCGCCCGCCCGGCAACTCATTGAGCGTGTCGGCGGCGAGCGCGTCCTCCGGCGTCATCCACGTCACCTCGAGGGCATCCTGCCTCGGGTCGCAGCTGCCCGTCACCGGCACCACATACACCAACGAAACCGCGTGCTGCCGCTCGTCGACGTACTGGGAGATGCCGGGCATCGGGAAGTACTCGGCAACCTGCGCGGGCATGAGCGTGGTCGGCATCTGCGGAAACGCCATCGGCCCGAGGTCGTTCTCGAGGTGCCGGAAGAGCGCCTCGCGCAGCGGCTCGCCGAACCTCACGCGGCCAGAGACGAACGCCCGCGTGAGGTGCCCTTCGGCAGTGCTGCGCAGCAGCAGCCCTACCTCGATGACCTTGCCGAGGCCGTCGAGCCTGACGGGCACGGCTTCAACGTAGAGCACCGGCGTCCGGCCGCGCACGAACTGCAGTTCTTCCTCGTTCAGCCAGCCCGGGTTGCCCGCGGGCGCGGGGCGATCCTCCGGGCCGTCGGGGTCTGGGAGGTCAGGGAGGTCTGCGGTTCCTATCGCCATGCTCTCATTCTGCCAGGCTGACCCGAGTTTCAGGCCTTTGCGCCGGTTATCGTTCGAGCACGGTCACGTCGGGCCCAAGAATACTCGCCGTTGCGGCGTACTGATCCTCGGCCGTAACTCCAAAGCGCGCCTGCCCGAGCAGGTCTGCCGAATCCGCGAGCGGTGTGAGCGACAGCTTGTGGCGGGCCGCAAGGTCACCGGCGGCCTCCTGCTCCGCGGTCCATTCGTAGTGCATGTACGTCGGAATCGCCGTCGGGTTCTCGATCTGCACGCGCCCGTCTGCGTCAGTGGTGACGTCGAACCCGGCGATGATGCCGGTGCGCTGGTCGAGCTCGAGCTGAGTGCTCAGCATGTTGCCGATTGAATACCAGACGAGCGTCTTCCCGCCATCAACCCGGTCGAGCCAGGTCACGGGCTGCAGCACGTGGGGACCAGTGCCGACGACAACGTCAGCGCCCAGGCCGGCAAGCTTCGCTGCGAAGGCGCGCTGCGCATCGTTCACCTCGTGCGAATCCTCGGTGCCCCAGTGCGCCGAGACGATCACGACGTCGGCCTTCTCGCGGGCCTGCGTCATGAGCTTCTGCACGAGCGCGTCGTCGTCCATGAAGTTCATCGAGACCCTGTCGACCGGCGCGTTCGAGAACTCGGCGAACGAGACGAGCGCGAACGTCTTACCGTCCTGTTCAAGCACCGAAACGGCTCCCTGCTCGTCAGCGCTACGGTTCGCACCACTCACGATCGCCGGGCTCAGCGCATCCCACGCAGCCCGGGTCGCGGCGATCCCTTCGGTGCCCTTGTCTGCGTTGTGATTCGTCGCGAGATTCACGAGGTCACAGCCGGCGGCCCCGCGCAGGTCGCGCGCAAACTCGGTCGGCGCGTTGAACGTCGGGTAGCCGCTCACACCGAACTCGACGCCCGCGCTCGGCACCTCCTGGTTGCAGAACGTCACGTCCGCGGCATCGAGCTGCGTGCGGATCCCTGCGAAGAACGGCGCGTAGTCGTACCCGCCACCCGGCTGCTGCGCGTTCTCGTTCACCGAATCGTGGGGCAGCATGTCGCCCATCGCGATGACGTGGGTCGCCTTCGGCGCCGCGGGCGGTTCCGGCGTCTCGGCGCTCGGCGACGGGCTGGGTTTCTGGGTGGGATCAGGATCCGGATCCGTCGTTCCACCCAACAGCAGCGCCGCCGCAACCGCTGCCCCGCCGAGCAGGAGCACCGCCGCGAGAATGATCGCGATGAGCCCCGCGCGCTTAGGGCGCCGCGAGGCCCGCTGGGAGGGGTCCGGTTGCATCATGTCAGCCACAGTTTTAGCTTAAGGCCTTCGTTAGGCTGATCCCATGAAGCTTCACGGTCTCGGCACGCGCCCGGATACAGCCGCCTCCGCGTCCCCTGTGAGCGGAGCAATGATTCCGAGCGAAGCTGGGAACGCAGCGCCGAGCTCGGCGCGACGCGCGCGCCGAGCTGCTGCCCTGGGCGCCGCGACACTCGTGGCATTGGGCGCCCTCACGGCCTGCGCGCCCGCAGACCCTGCTCCGCCCACAGCCTCGCCCGGCACGGAGGCCCCGAAGGCAGACAAGCCAGCGACCCCAACCCCGACCGCGGAGCCGCACGCATTCGACCGCGGCGCACAGTCGATCGACGACCCCGCTTCGCTCTGGGTGGTGAGCAACAAGGCTCGTCCGCTCAACCCGATCGACTGGGCGCCTGGCGACCTCGTCGCGACGAACGGCGTCGAGAACGAGTTCGCCCAGCCACTTCGGGAACCCGCGGCGCGCGCGGTCGAAGCGCTCATCGGCGGCGCGAAGGAGGCAGGCCACTCCGTCTGGATCATCAGCGCGTACCGCGACTACGCCACGCAGGTTGCGCTGTACGACGGGTACGTGAACCGCGACGGCGCTGCGGCGGCCGACAGGTACTCGGCGAGGCCGGGGCACTCGGAGCACCAGACGGGGCTCGTCGTTGACCTCGACGACCACGGCTCCTGCTACCTCGACGGCTGCTTCGGCGACACCCCCGCGGGTTCCTGGCTCGCGGAGAACGCCGCCGACTACGGCTTCATCGTGCGGTACCCCGAGGGCAAGGAGCAGGTCACCGGGTTCATGCCCGAACCATGGCACTTCAGGTACGTCGGCCCAGACCTCGCGCTCGAGATGCGCGACCAGGGCGTCACGACGCTTGAGGAGTTCTTCGGCCTACCCGCCGCCCCCGACTATAGCTAGCCGGCACGGCCCGCGAGTCGCGGCCCTGGGCCCCGCCCCGGTATGCGCTGGGCGCTACACTCGTGCGGTGACCATCCCAGCGAAACCGGCTCGCCCAGGCCCCATCTTCACCGTTGGCCGAGCGATCCTGCGGCCAGCGCTGTGGCTCCGCTACCGCCCGCGCGTGACGGGCCGGGAGCTCGTGCCGAGCACCGGGCCGCTGCTCCTCGTGAGCAATCACGAGTCGATGCTCGACACGATCCTTATCCCGTCGTTCACGCCGCGCCGGGTGCAGTTCCTTGCGAAAGCATCGCTGTTCCGTGGCGCGCTCGGCCGGTGGTTCTTCGAGGGGATCGGCGCCGTCCCCGTGGTTCGCGGCAGCTCCTCGACGGCGCAGGCGGCGCTCGATGCCGGCCGCGAGGTGCTCGAGTCAGGCAGCGCGTTCGTGGTGTTCCCGGAGGGCAGTCGGTCGCAGGATGGCAGGCTCTACCGGGGGCGCAGCGGTGCGGCGTGGCTCGCGCTCGAGACGGGCGCGACGGTCGTACCTGTGGGGCTCTGGGGCACCAATCGAGCCCTCCGCAATCCGCAGACGGGCCGCCGCGAACGCGTCGCGATCCTGTTTGGCGCCCCGCTCGACCTCAGCGACCTCGGCGCCCTCCCCGGAGGCCGGGCCCGGCGTGAAGCAACGGAGCGGATCATGGGCGCGATCCAGGCCCTCTCGGGGCAGGAGTGCGCAGAAAAGTTCGCCGAGGGCAGCACCGGCGCGTAGCATGGCGGCATGGACGCTGATGTCATTGTCGTTGGGGCCGGGCTCTCTGGCCTCGTCGCCGCACGAGAGGCCTACGCAGCGGGGCTGCGCACGATCATCGTTGACCAAGAGGGGCCGCAGAACGTCGGCGGCCAGGCCTGGTGGTCGTTCGGCGGGCTGTTTCTCGTAGACTCTCCCGAGCAACGCCGCCTCGGCGTAAAAGATTCGTTCGACCTCGCTTGGCAAGACTGGCAGGGCAGCGCCCAGTGGGATCGGCTCGCGCACCCCAGCGACGGAGCCGACAAAGCTGCCGGAGCCGACGAGGCTGCCGACGGAGCCAGCGGTGGCAGCCGCTCAGCCGCCCCAGACTCCGACACCTGGGGTCAGCGCTGGGGTCGAGCCTACGTCGAGTGGGCTGCGGGTGAGAAACGCGCCTGGCTTCGTGAGGTCGGCATCGACCTCACCCCGATGGTCGGCTGGGCCGAGCGCGGCGACCTCACCGCCACGGGCCACGGAAACTCCGTACCGAGGTTTCACGTTTCGTGGGGCACCGGCACGGGAGTCGTGCGCCCGTTCGTTGAGTCCGCTTACGAGGCAGTCGAGGCGGGGCGAACCGAGTTCAGGCACCGGCACAGGGTCGACGAGCTCGTCACGGAGGGCGGAGCGGTTGTCGGCGTGCGCGGCACGGTGCTCGCGCACGACGACGGCGACCGCGGCGCCGCGTCCAACCGCGTCGAACTCGGCGAGTTTGGGCTCCGCGCGCCGAGCATCATCGTCGCGAGCGGCGGCATCGGCGGCAACCACGACCTCGTGCGCGCGCACTGGCCCGAGCGACTCGGCGCTCCCCCGCGCGAAATGGTGACCGGCGTCCCCGCGTATGTCGACGGGCGCATGCTCGCGATCGCGGGGGCGGCGGGAGCGCGCCTGGTGAATCAGGATCGTATGTGGCACTACACCGAGGGCATCAAGAACTGGTATCCGGTCTGGCCGAGCCACGCGATCAGGATCCTGCCCGGCCCGTCGCCCCTCTGGCTCGACGCCCTCGGGCGGCGGCTCCCCGCCCCGGGCCTGCCGGGGCACGACACGCTCGGCACGCTGCGACTCCTGCGGACCACCCCCGACCTCGCCGAACACGACCACTCGTGGTTCATCGTGACGAGCAGGATCGCGGCGAAGGAGTTCGCCCTGTCGGGGTCGGAGCAGAACCCCGATCTCACGAACCGAGACAAGAAGCTCCTCATGAAGACACGCCTCGGCAAGGGCGCGCCGGGCCCAGTGCAAGCCTTCATCGATCGCGGCGCCGACTTCGTGACCGCGGCTTCGGTCGCGGAACTCGTCGAGAAGATGAACGCACTGACCGACCAGCCGCTCCTCGACGCCGCCGAGGTCGAGCGGGTGGTACGCGCCCGCGATGCCGAGTTCGACAACCCGTTTTCAAAGGATGCGCAGGCGATGAGCGTGCACAATTCGCGCCGCTATCTGGGCGATCGCCTGACGCGCACAACGAAACCGCACAAGCTGCTCGACGAGTCGGCGGGCCCGCTTGTCGGCATTAAGCTACACGTGCTCACGCGGAAGTCGCTCGGCGGGGTACAGACTGACCTGTCATCGCGGGCGCTCGGGGCTGATGGCGCACCGATTCCCGGCCTCTACGCCGTGGGCGAGGCCGCGGGGTTCGGCGGCGGCGGGGTGCACGGCTACAACGCGCTGGAGGGAACGTTCCTCGGAGGCTGCCTGTTCTCCGGGCGCGCTGCCGGCCGCGCGGTCGCCGCGGGTTAGCGCTCGCCCATGCAGACGCTTGCCATCTCGGAGCTCACCTCAGACCACTTGAGCTCGGCCTGCAAGCGCTTGTCCATCGCCTCGTCCGAAGAGACATCGCCCCCATCGGCGTATCCGATGAGCTCTTCGAGCAGCGTGTTGAGTTCTGCGTCGCCAGAGGCCCGCAGCAGGTCGCGGTAGTAGGTGCTGGCGTCGTCGAAGATCGACACCTCGGGCGCGAGCAGCGCAGTGCAGACGGCCTCGTTCTCGGTGCCGAGCCACGGCATATCACCAAACTCGGGGTCCCACTCGCCGTCGAAGCCCTCGGTCTCGGAGGAGTCGCCGTTGTAGTACTCGCTGCCGTGGTCGCTCGACCAACCGCTGGTCTGGGCCGCCGCGCCGAAGACGCCCATGAAGACGAAGAAGAGGATCGTGCCGAGCACGCTCAGACCGATGCGCACGTAGCCGATGATCGTCGCGGCGAGCGCGAACCCACGGCCGCCCTCGCCCGAGCGCTTGATCTTGTTCAGTGCGATGTGGCCGAGGATCACGCCGGCGATACCTGAGAAGAACACGGCGACGAACCCGACAATCGCGAACACGTTCGTGGGTGGCGGGCCCTGCGGCATCGGGGTTCCGACGGGGTAGCCCTGCTGCGGGTAGCCCGGCTGACCGTACGCCGGCTGTCCGTATGCGGGGACCTGGTATGCGGGATCCTGGTACGCCGCGGGCTGCTCAAATGCGGGCTGCCCGTACGAGGGTTGTTCGTAGGTAGGCTGCGCCGGGGGAACCTGTGCCCCCGCTGTCTCGGGGGTCGAAGCACCGCTGTCGGCGTTCCCGTCGAGAGGCGGCTGGTTTGGGGTCAGGTCCGGGGGCAGCTGAGTCATGCCCCAATTCTACGGGGCATTGCCTTTAGGCCTCACGGTGAAGGTACCGGGGCCCGGGCTAGTTGTAGTGTCCAGGGTCGTTGTTTGATCTGGACTCCGTGACAGAGACGAGAACCTCCGGGCAGAGTGGAGCTGCTACCACTACAGCTCTACACCGGAGGTTCTCGTGTCCCACGCTAACGCAGCCCTGACCCCACGCCAACGACTCCGCATCGCCCGCCTCATCATCAATGAAGGATGGACAGTCGCGCACGCCGCTGACTATTTCCACGTCGCCTGGCCGACCGCTCAGAAATGGGCTCGACGCTACGCCGAGCATGGGATCGCCGGCATGACCGACCGATCCTCTCGCCCGCACGCCCACCCGAACCAGACCCCGCGCCCGATCGTGCGGAAGATCAAGCACCTGCGGATCACGCGCCGACTCGGCCCGGTCGAGATCGGCGGTCTCCTGCAGCTTCCACCCTCCACGGTTCACGCAGTCTTGGTGCGGGAACGGTTGAACCGGCTCTCCCACATCGACCGGAAGACCGGGGAACCAGCCCGCAGGTACGAACACCCGCATCCGGGTTCCCTGATCCATGTCGATGTGAAGAAGCTCGGCAACATTCCTGACGGAGGAGGCTGGCGCACGGTCGGACGAGTCCAGGGTGGGAAGAACCGGGCTGCGACTCCCGGGAAGGAACGGAGCCGTAGGCGTGACGTGCTGATGCGGCACGCCTACGTGCACACCGTGATCGATGACCACTCCCGAGTCGCGTATGCCGAGATCCACGATGACGAGCGGGCCGAGACCGCGATCGGAGTACTCCAGCGGGCCGTGTCCTGGTTCCAAGATCGCGGGGTGCGGGTCGAGCGGGTGCTCTCGGACAACGGATCCGCGTACCGCTCTCACGCCTGGCGTGATGCCTGCAGCGGCTTGGGAATCACACCGAAGTGGACACGCCCGTACCGGCCGCAGACCAACGGGAAAATCGAGCGGTTCCATCGCACCCTCGCGGACGGGTGGGCGTACAGTCGGCACTACTCTTCAGAGCAGGCGAGACGGAAAGCACTTCCCGCGTGGCTGCACTACTACAATCAGCACAGGCCCCACTCGGCCATCGGGCAGCTCCCGCCAGTCACACGACTATCGAGCAACCTCCCCGGGCAGTACAGCTAGTAGAGCAAGAACTGGGCGGTCTCTTCGCCCTCAGCCCCGCCGGCTCCCGCGCTGAGGTGATACGAGGCCCCGCCTGCCACGACGGGGTCGCGGGTGATCTCGCAGGTTTCGGTGCTTGAACGGGTCCGATCCCACGGAATCGCTTCGCTCTCGAGCGTCTCGCCCGGTTTCAGCACAACGGGCAGCGACTCCGCGCCGGTCTGGCAGTCAGTCGACCGCCAGACGTCGTCGCTTCCGCTCGACACGGTGAACGACATCCCGGCGGTGCCGAGGTCGGCGACGCACGCGTCCTTGCCGGTGTTCTTCACGGTGAGTGAGAGCTGCGGGTACTCGCCCTCGCCGTACGAACCCTGGTCAGTCACCGGCACGACCTCGAGGGCGGACTGGGCGCACGCGACAGGCTCCCCCGCCTTCTTTGGGTCGGCCTTTGGGGTCTCCGCCACGTCGGAGGGAACCTTCACGTCTTTTGTGTCACTCGGTGTGCTCGACCCGGGTCGCACGACGATCAGCACGATGGTGGCGATGACCGCCACGAGCCCGAGCAGCACGATGAGCCTGCGGCGCACGTAGACGCTGCGGTCCTCGGGCCCAACAGGATCGCGCAGAACCGAGCGCGGTTCGTGCTGCTCCGACGGGTCTTGAGGTGGTCGCCTGGCCATGGCCTCAGCGTACCCCGCAAAGTCGCTACAGGCGCTTTAGCATACGCGTGTTGCCGAGCGTGTTCGGTTTCACGCGCGCGAGGTCGAGGAACTCCGCGATGCCCTCGTCGTGTGAGCGGAGCAGCTCAGCGTACACTTCCGCGGCCACGAGCTCGGTGTTCTCCCCGACCTCTTCGAAGCCGTTGCGTCCGAAGAACTCGGTCTCAAACGTCAGGCAGAAGAGCTGCTGCAGGCCGAGCCCGCGTGCGCGTTCCTCGAGCGCGAGGAGCACGGCGCGACCAACGCCCTTGCCGAGGTACTCCTCCGAGACGCCAAGAGTGCGTACCTCGCCTAAGTGCTCCCACATGACGTGCAGGGCACCGTAGCCGATGACCTTGCCGGCCGCGTCCTCTGCAACCATGAACCCGGGAACGGCGCCATACAGCTCGACAAGGTCTTTGCCAAGCAGAATTCGGCGGGCAACGAGGGGCTCCATGAGGTTCACGATCTTCACGACGTCGTGGGTCGTCGCGGGGCGGACATTGATAGCGCTAGGGTCGCTCACACTCATGCACAAAGTCTAGTCCGCGCCGCATACCCCACCGCCGTGTCCGATTTCCGCGTGCCCGGCCCAGCGGCGCGCGGCAGAATGTTTCCGTGCCCTCCTCCTCTCCACCCCTCCCACTCAGCTTCGACGCGTGCTATCGCGCAGCCTCGGGCCGCGACCGGCGGTGGGATGGGCGTTTCTACCTCGGCGTCACGAGCACCGGCATTTACTGCCGACCGTCGTGCCCTGCGCGCAAGCCAAAGCCTGAGAATTGCCGGTTCTTCCCGAGCGCGGCCGCCTGCGTCGCTGCCGGGTTCCGCGCGTGCAAGCGCTGCCGCCCAGACGCGCTTCCCGGGAGCAGGGATTGGGATCACCGCAGCGACCTCGTCGCCCGCGCCGTCCGCGGCATCCGCGACGGGGCTGTCGACGCAGTCGGGGTCACCGGGCTCGCGAGCTCGCTGGCCGTGAGCGAGCGGCATCTCCGGCGCATGCTGCTCGACGAGATCGGCGCGACCCCGCTCCAGCTCGCTCGGACCAGGCGCGCGCACGCGGCGCGGACGCTCATCGAGCAGACGACGTTCTCGCTCACCGACGTCGCGTTCGCGGCGGGGTTCGGCAGCGTGCGTCAGTTCGGGGAAACGATGCGAGAGGAGTTCGGTGTCGCCCCGTCGCAGCTCGCGCGCGGCATCGTTCAGGATCGACCCGGCCTCAGCCCGCTCGGAAGCCCGAGTGTGGCGCTCCGTCTCCAGACCCGCGCACCGTTCGACAGGCGCGCGACCCGTGCGTTCCTTGCGGCCCACGCGATCCCCGGGCGCGACGCGATCGGGGCCGATCCTGACTCGCCAACATCGCACGCGATCGACGTGCCCGGTGGAACAGCGGCGGTGACGATCGCGTGGCACGACATCCCCGAGGTCGCGCTCCAACAGCCAGGCATGCTCGGTGTGCCGGTGTCGCTCGCGCTGCCGAGCCTCGCCGACACAATGCCCGCGATCGGGGCCGTGCGGCGCATGCTCGACCTCGATGCTGACCCGTCACAGCTCGCCGCCGCGTTCGATACGGACCCAGTGCTTGCGCCCCTGGTCGCCGCCAGGCCGGGGTTGCGGTTACCGGGCGCTCGCGAACCGCACGAATTCGCGCTCGCCACGGTGCTCGGTCAACAGGTTTCACTCGCGGCCGCCCGCACGCTCCAGGGTCGGCTCGTTGCCGGGTACGCGGCTCCGGCAGAACTCGAGACAACGGCACCGGCTGACGGCCAGCACGCGTTCGCGGGCCATATCTCGGTCGCGCGCATCGCGGCGGAGACACCCGAGACGCTGCAGGCGACGCTTCGCATCACTGGCGCCAGGGCCGCGACACTACAGGGGCTGGCACGGGCACTCGAGGGCGGGCTCGACATCGGCCCGGGTGCCGACCGCGAGCGCGCTCGGGCCGAGCTCATCGCGCTCCGCGGCATCGGCCCCTGGACTGTCGAGCTCATCGCGATGCGCGCCCTCGGCGACCCCGACGCGTACCCCTCGGGCGACCTTATCCTCCGCCGAGCGCTTGGGGTGGCCGGTGCTCGCGAGGCGGAGCAGGCGGCCGAGGCCTGGCGGCCATTCCGCGGCTACGCGACCCAGTTTCTGTGGGCCGACTTCCTCGCGAAGGCGACTCCAGCAACTGCCCCCTCTTCGTCCACGACTCCCCGCAAGGAGCACTCATGAGCACTCCCCTCTCGTATGCGATCGTCGACGTCGTCGGCCAGCCGTTTCTCGCCGTGTGGCGGCCTGAGGACGGCGCGGTGTGCGCGGCCGGCTTCCTCGCGCAGCCTGCCACTGGGGCTGAACCCGCGGCCCCGGTGACCACACCCACTACTCCGACCTCTGACCCGCTCTGGGAGCGGCTTACCAAGAGCGACCCCGAGCTCGCAGCGCGCGGGCTCGCCGACCACCCGACGACTTCCGGAGCCATACCTGAGGCGCTTGCCGCGTACGCTGCCGGTAACCTGCAAGCCATCGATACGCTGCGGGTCGGGCAGCGAGAGACCCCGTTTCGGGGTGAGGTGTGGCGGGCGCTTCGCAGTGTTCCGGCGGGTGACTCGGTCACCTATTCGAAACTCGCAGCGCTGGCGGGTCGGCCCGCCGCGGTTCGGGCGGCGGCGTCGGGGTGCGCGACCAACCTCGTCGCACTGGTTGTTCCCTGCCATCGGATCGTTCGCGCTGACGGCGGGCTCGGTGGGTACCTCTTCGGCACCGAAGTGAAGCACAGGCTACTCAGGCACGAGGGCGCTGTGGCGTAGAGACCGGCCCGGGCGCCGCCCCAGGCCCCAGCGCCCAGGCCCAGCCCCAGGCCCCAGGCCCCAGGCCCCAGGCCCCAGGCCCCAGCCCCAGGCTCCAAGCCCCAGGCCAGAGGCCCCAAGCCCTCTACCCATGCAGTTCCGGCCCCTCCCAGTCCATCCGTCTGTGATCTGCAAAAGGAATCCCCGATTTGGCGGTTTCGGGCATTGCAAGGGTTGATCCCATACGGAGGGCGCGCCGCCTGCGGAGGGACGGCACCGAGCACGCCCCAAACACACCCAAACACCCAAACACCCAAACACCCCAAAAGCCCGGAGGGGGCCCGGCGCAATGCCGAGCCCCCTCCGGGGTGTGAACGCGGTGGAGCTTACTCGCCCTGGCCGGGGGTGAGCCCGGTCGAGGCGGCAGCTGCCGCAGCCGAAGCCGAGGCCTCGCCGTGCGACTTCTCCTGGTCGCGCTTGGTGGCGAAGGTGAACTTCCCCTCCTCCACATCAACCATCACGGTGTCGCCAGCGAGCAGTTCGGCGCCAAGGATCTTCTCCGAGAGCTGGTCCTCAATCTCCCGCTGCATCGCGCGGCGCAGCGGACGTGCGCCGAGCGTCGGGTCGTACCCGATCTCTGCGAGCCGTTCGCGCGCGGGCGTCGTGATCTCGATGTACATGTCGCGGTCGAGCAGGCGATCCTTCAGCTGCTTCACGAACAGGTCCACGATCTGCAGCAGCTCGGTCTTCGACAGCTGCGGGAAGACGATCGTGTCGTCGACACGGTTCAGGAACTCGGGCTTGAAGTGCTTCTTCAGCTCCTCGTTGACCTTGCCCTTCATCGTCTCGTAACCGACCTGCGAGTCGCCCTCGAGCTGGAAGCCGACCGGGCCACCGGCGATCGCCGACGAACCGAGGTTGGTCGTCATGATGATGACGGTGTTCTTGAAGTCGACCACGCGGCCCTGGCCGTCGGTGAGGCGACCCTCTTCAAGCACCTGCAGGAGCGAGTTGAAGATGTCGGGGTGAGCCTTCTCGATCTCGTCGAAGAGCACGACGGAGAACGGCTTGCGGCGCACCTTCTCGGTGAGCTGGCCGCCCTCTTCGAACCCAACGAACCCGGGAGGGGCACCGAACAGGCGCGAAACGGTGTGCTTCTCGCCGTACTCGGACATGTCGAGCGAGATGAGCGCGTCTTCATCGTCGAACAGGAACTCGGCGAGTGCCTTCGCGAGCTCGGTCTTGCCGACACCGGTGGGGCCGGCGAAGATGAACGAGCCCGAGGGGCGCTTCGGATCCTTCAGGCCAGCGCGCTGGCGGCGGATCGTCTTCGCGAGCGCCGAGATTGCCTCGTTCTGGCCGATGACCCGCTGGTGCAGGGCATCCTCCATGAAGCGGAGACGCGAGGTCTCTTCCTCGGTGAGCTTGAACACGGGAATGCCGGTCGCCTGCGCGAGCACCTCGGCGATGAGCCCCTCATCGACCTCAGCGTTCGTCGCGACGTCGCCCGCGCGCCACTGCTTCTCGAGGCGGAGGCGTTCGGCGATGAGCTTCTTCTCTTCGTCGCGCTTGTTCGCGGCCTTCTCGAAGTCCTGGGCCTCGATCGCCTGCTCCTTGTCGGCGCGAACCACGGCGATCTTCTCGTCGAATTCACGCAGCTCAGGCGGGCTCGACAGGATCGAGAGGCGCAGGCGTGCGCCGGCCTCGTCGATCAGGTCGATGGCCTTGTCTGGGAGGAAGCGATCCTGAACGTACCGGTCCGCGAGATTCACGGCGGCGACGATTGCGCCGTCGGTGATCGAGACCTTGTGGTGCGCTTCGTAGCGGTCGCGGAGACCCTTCAGAATGTTGATGGTGTGCGGCAGCGACGGCTCGTTCACCATGATCGACTGGAAGCGGCGCTCGAGCGCTGCGTCCTTCTCGAAGTGCTTGCGGAACTCGTCGAGCGTGGTCGCACCGATGGTCTGCAGCTCGCCGCGCGAGAGCATCGGCTTCAAGATGTTCGCCGCGTCGATCGCTCCCTCGGCAGCACCGGCACCGACGAGCGTGTGGATCTCGTCGATGAAGATGATGATGTCGCCGCGGTTGCGGATCTCCTTGGTGACCTTCTTCAGGCGCTCCTCGAAGTCGCCACGGTAGCGGCTACCGGCGATCATCGACGACAGGTCGAGCACGTAGACCTGCTTGTCCTTCAGTGTCTCGGGAACCTCGCCCTTGACGATGGCCTGTGCGAGACCCTCGACGACCGCGGTCTTGCCGACGCCCGGTTCACCGATGAGCACGGGGTTGTTCTTGGAGCGGCGCGAGAGGATCTGCATGACCCGCTCGACCTCCTTCTCACGCCCGATAACGGGGTCGAGCTTGCCCTCACGGGCAGCCTGCGTGAGGTTACGGCCGAACTGGTCGAGCACCTGCGAGCCCTTGGGGGCGTCGCCGGCCTCGGGGGCACCAACGGTCGCGTTCTCCTTGCCTGCCTGGTAGCCGGAGAGGAGCTGGATCACGGCCTGGCGCACGCGGTTCAGGTCGGCGCCGAGCTTCACGAGCACCTGGGCTGCGACACCCTCGCCCTCGCGGATGAGGCCGAGCAGGATGTGCTCAGTGCCAATGTAGTTGTGGCCGAGCTGCAGCGACTCGCGCAGGCTCAGCTCAAGCATCTTCTTCGCGCGAGGCGTGAACGGAATGTGGCCCGACGGCGGCTGCTGACCGGTTCCGATAATTTCGGTAACCTGCGCGCGCACAGCGTCGAGTGAAATGTCGAGCTGCTCAAGAGCCTTCGCTGCGACACCCTCGCCCTCGTGAATGAGGCCGAGCAGAATGTGCTCAGTACCAATGTAGTTGTGGTTGAGCAGCTTCGCCTCTTCCTGGGCGAGCACGATCACGCGGCGAGCGCGGTCAGTGAATCTCTCAAACATCTATACCCTCCTTGACGGTCCACGGGGTATGGAACCGCCGCTGGTTAAAGGCTACGCGCCCTTCCCTGTCAGTGGGGCCGTGTTCGCCAGAGGCGTTACGGCGCACGCTTGCGGCAACGCGACCGATCGTTTGAGGCCAGCGCGCTTGACGCGACGGCCCATGAGCGCCTAAGTTATCGATTAGCGATAACAACGATTATCGATAAGGATCGCCGGATCGTGCGCTGTACCTCCGGCCAGACAGCGGAGGATACATATGCGGAGCAGGCCAGCGAACCCCACGCACCCCGAGGCGACCGCCAATGACTATCGCCCGAACAAAGCCGACCGCGTCACGCTGGTGGTTTTGCTAGCAATCGTGCTACTTGCGGCCGTTGAGCGCACCTCGACATACATCTACCGACTCGCGGAACTACACGCTACGGGGTCGCATACCGTGCCAGTCAAGACCTATGGACTCCATGCGACAGCAGAGCTGCATGACACAACGAGCGGAACACCTTTTCCCATTGACGTCTCCGCAGGCTCGGTCACGGTCGACCGGCTAACGTCAATCGAAACCGGCTACCTCACCGCACAGCACACCGTCGCCTACATTGCCACCCTCGCAGTAGTCACTGCACTCATCCTGCTGGGCCGAAACACGTTCCGCGGGAGGGTTTTTAGCCGCGCAAACACGGCGATTCTCTTTGTTGGCGCAACACTTGGAGCGGCTGGGTACTTCTTCTCCTCTTTGCTCCAGCAGATGGCCTCGAACGAGCTCATCCACAGACTGTCCGAGGGAAATCTCGAGGTGTGGATGCTTGCTAGCGGCAACCCCACACCCGTACTGCTCGGGACACTCGCGTTCACCGTCGTACTATTTGCTTACGCGGTCGGGGCGCGACTGCAGCGCGAGACCGAGGGGCTCGTATGACCCCGGCCGAGCCCGTGGAAGGCCACGCGATCCATTGCCGCCTCGACGAGCTTCTCGCCGAGCGCGGCATGACGCTCACCGAGCTCGCTGACCGGGTCGGCGTGAGCATTGTGAACCTCTCAGTACTCAAGAACGATCGGGCGAAGGCCATTCGATTCACAACGCTCACCGCAATCTGCCGCGCCCTCAACTGCGAGGTGGGCGACCTGCTCGTCACCACCGCATAAACCAAACCCACTCCTGCCCCACTCGGCACCCCACACGAGAGCCCATCCCAAAAGAGAAACTTCAAAACTCTAATATTTCATGCTACATTCGTCCCTGTTGTGCAGTCCGGGATGACGCGACCCGCGACCGCGCCTCGGTATCTCCCCACGCGGTGAAGTTACCGGCCCCTCACACACACGCGGTTACGAGAGAGCATCAATCATGGCCAGCAGAGATACAGCTGGGGCTCCGCTCTTTGAGTCCCTCATCACAGACGAGCAAGTCACGACGCTCACGGAGGCCGGCTGGTGGCAGAATCGCCTGATCACGGACTACCTCGATGCCGCCTCGGCCGCCTCCCCCAACGGGCTCGCGATCGTTGACGGCGCTGGCGAACTCACGTATGCGGCGTTCAAACGCCTCGTCGATCGCGCGGCCCTCGGGTTTATCGACCTCGGGGTCGAGCCTGGCGACACGGTTTCCATCCAGTTGCCCAACCGCCGCGAGTGGCTGATCGCCCACTACGCTGCGGTGCGCGTTGGCGCCGTAACCAGCCCCCTGATCCCGATCTACCGCGATCGCGAGGTCTCCTACATGCTGCGGAAATCGCGCGCCAAGGTGCTGGTGACCGCCGCCGAGTTCCGGGGTTTTGACTACCCTGAGATGATCTCGCGGCTCCGCCCGAACCTGCCCAGCCTCGAGCACGTGCTCGTGGTCGACTCAAACGGTGATTCCCCAGACGGCACGCGCAGCTGGGAATCGTTCATCGATACGCCGTGGGAGGAGACCGTCTCGCCTTCCGAGTTTGCGGCCAGGCGCCCGAACCCGAACGATGTCGCCCTGCTCATGTTTACGTCGGGCACGACGGGCCAGCCGAAGGGTGTGATGCACACCCACAACACGCTGATCGCGGGGGCCCTCCCCTGGCCTGACAGGCTCGGCATGAACGAGACCTCGGTGATTCACATGGCCTCGACGTTCGGCCACCTCACCGGCTACCTGTACGGCGTCTCGCTACCGATCATCCTCGGCGGCACGGGCGTCTTCCAGGCAACGTGGGACGTCGAGGAGTTCCTCGGGCTCGTCGAGCGATACGGCATCGAGCACACGTCGGGCGCGACGCCCTTCCTCCACGACCTCATCAGCTCCGACGGCCTCGAGCACAGGGACCTGTCCTCGCTCAAGCGCTTCTGCTGCATGGGCGCCCCGATTCCGCGGGTCTATGTCGAACGGGCGAACAGCCTCCTCTCGTCGATGTCGGTGTTCGGCGGGTGGGGCCAGACCGAGTGCTGCCTCGCAACGATGGGAACCCCGCAGGACCCGACCGACAAGATCGTCAACACCGACGGCCGGGCTCTTCCCGGGATGGCGGTTCGGGTCGTCTCGCAGCACGGCGAGGCCGTGCCCGCCGGCGTTGAGGGCGACCTGCAGGTGCGCGGCCCGTTCCTCTTCCAGGGGTACCTCGGCAAGCTCCGCCAGACGAGGCAGGAGTTCGACGGCGAGTGGTTCAAGACCGGCGACATCGCGACGATGGATGAGGAGGGGTATATCCGGATCGCGGGGCGCACGAAAGACGTCATCATTCGTGGCGGCGAGAACATTCCCGTCGCCTACGTCGAGAACGTGCTCTACGAGCACACCGACATCCGAGACGTTGCGGTCATCGCGCTGCCGCACCCTCGCCTCCAGGAGATCGCGTGCGCGGTCGTCACCCTCCAGAACCCCGACGCCGTCTTCGAGCTGGAAGACCTCAAGTCGTTTTTCAACGAGAAGGGCGTCGCGAAGCCCTACTGGCCTGAACGCGTTGTCGTCATGGA
Source organism: Leucobacter komagatae (assembly GCF_006716085.1). Classification (NCBI taxonomy): domain Bacteria; kingdom Bacillati; phylum Actinomycetota; class Actinomycetes; order Micrococcales; family Microbacteriaceae; genus Leucobacter; species Leucobacter komagatae. Next base: position 1,624,655 of record NZ_VFON01000001.1, read on the forward strand.
CGCGCTTCCACGCACACCGAGCGGCAAGATCCAGAAGTTCGTGCTCAGGCAAGCGCTCGCCGACGCGGCGATTCACTAGCCACCGACCCTGGGCCTACCCTGCCACGGTTACCGCTTGGTAACCGACCGGCAGCGGTATCACGCCGAAGTCGCGGTGCTGGGATACGATGAGGCCATGTCCAGTTCGCCCAGGGAGGTCGCCAAGGCCCAGCGCCGGGAGCGCTATCTCGAGGCCGCTGCTTCGCTCATCGCGGAGCGCGGCTTCAGCGGCGTCTCAATCGATCTTCTCGGATCGGCCGTCGGCGTGAGCGGCCCAGCGCTGTACCGTCATTTTTCGAGCAAAGAAGACATTCTCACGCAGCTTCTCGTGGGTGCGAGTGAGCGGCTGCTCGCGGGCTACGAGGCGATCATCGCGGAGGGGCTCAGCGACGAGGAGACCCTCCGCAGGCTCGTCCGATTCCACCTCGACTTCGCGACGAACGAGCGCGACGTGATCCTTGCGCAGGAGCGTGAGCTCGTGAACCTTCCAGAGGAGCCCCGGCGCCGAGTGCGTAGCCTGCAGCGCCGGTACGTGAACGGGTGGGTGCAGATCACCGAGCGCCTCATGCCTGACGCGAGCAGGGCCGACCTCACGGTCAGGCTGCACGCCGTCTTCGGCCTGCTCAATTCGACCCCCTACAGCGGGTCGCTCGCATCGCCGTCGAGGGTCCGGGATATCCTCGCGGACCTCGCGCTCAGCGCGCTCTTTACTGCCGACTCGGCCTAGCGCTCGAACTGGAAGTGCCCGAGGTCTTTGGGGTAGAACTCGGTGATGCCGTAGCCCGCCTCGGCAGGGATTCGCACGACAGGGTTGCCCGCCCCGTCGAACCCCACCGTCGAGGTCACAGGCACTCGCGGCAAGCTCGGCGCCGCCTCGATCGCTTCGGAGACCGACCCGAACGAACCGAGGCGCCTGAGGTTCATGAGCGTCGGCAGCAGCAGCATCTCGTTCGTGAGCGCGGGCACCTCGGCTGGCTCGACCCAGCGCAGCGCGACCGCCTCAACTCCGTCCGCCGTCGGCTCCTGCTCCTCCGGCGCGCGGGCGAGAAAGAAGTCGGTGTCAAATCTGCGCTTCCCCTCAACCGGCGTGATCCACCGCCCGAAGGGCACGACCTCGTCGAGTGCGAGCCGCGCGGCGGCTGCCCCAAGCACGCCGCCGAGCCCCCCGGCGCCTGCCGCGAGGGGTGTCGGAACCTGGGGCCGGGTCAGAAACCGATCGCTCGGGTCCCTGGCAAGCAGCACCCCGACTTCCTCCCACGTCTCGCGTATCGCGGCCGCGCGCAGCGCCGCGAACTCGTCGGTGGCGTCGTACCCGTGAGCTGCGGCAACGACGCTGTCCTCAGGCTCGAGCACACCGCCCGGGAAAACGAGCGCAGACGGGAACGCGCCCCTCGTGCTCCCCCGCCTGAGCATGAGTACTCGCAGGGGGTCGTCTCGCACGAGCAAGAGCGACGCCGAGCGACGCGGCACGACGGGCGGCCGCGGCGTATCAGCCGCGCCTCGCCCGCCCGCCTCGAACGCCATGGGTCAGCCCGTTGCCTCCGCGATGCGGCGCGCCTGGCGCAGAAGGGGTTCGTCGATCATCTGGCCATTGTAGGCAAAGACGCCGCTCGGCGTCGTCGCCGCTGCTTCGAGCACGCCCGTCGCCCACGCGATCGCCGCGGCGTCAGGCAGGTACGCCTCCCGCAGAATCGACACCTGGCGCGGATGCAAGCACATTGCGCCCCTGAACCCGGAGGCCGCGGCCTCTGATGCCTCCTCGCGCAGCCCCTCGTCATCGGCGAGGTCGGTGTGCACGGTGTCGTAGGCGGGCTTCCCCGCGGCCGCAGCGGCAATGAGCACCCGCGCTCGCGAGTACTCAGCGAGCTTGCCGAACCCGCCGTCGGGCGTGCGGCTCTTGAACCCACCGATCGCAGCGACGAGGTCTTCGGCGCCCCACGTGAGCGCCGTCACTCGCGGGTCTGCGGCGAGCGCATCGGCGTCACGCACGCCGAGGGGGGTCTCGCAGAGCGCGATCACATCGTACGCTTCGAGACCGTCGAGATCGCTCGGCTGCTCGGCCTTCGGCAGCATGATCGTGCGGTACGCGGTCTGCTCGACGGCGGCGATATCGGCTGCGAAGAACTCCGACGTGCGGGGGTTCACGCGAACGATCACCCGAGCGGGGTCGAGCGGCGTCGACACAAGCGCCGCCCGCGCCGCCTCCTTATCCGCGGGGGCGACGGCGTCTTCCAGGTCGATGATGACACTGTCGGCACGCTCGAACGCCTTCGCGTAGCGGTCTGGGCGATCTCCCGGGCAGAAGAGCAGCGCCGGCCCGGTGATCATGCCTCGCCCGCCCCGTCGTTGCCGGGCGTTACCGATTCGGCTGAACCTATGGCGTCAACGCCGGAAGCCCCCTCGGGGCGGCAGCGCATGAGCGTCGACCGCTTTGCGACCGCGACAATGTTGCCCCGCTGATCGCGCGCGGTGTGCTCAAACTCGACCACGCCCTGACCGGGGCGGGACTTCGAGAGGCGCTTGCCAATGATGCGCGTTTCGGCCGTCATCGTGTCGCCAGCGCGCATAGGCGAGGGGAAGCGGATGTCGGTAAACCCGAGATTTGCGACGATCGTGCCCTGGGTGAGCTGCGCGACGGAAAGCCCGACGAGGGTCGACAGCGTGAACATGCTATTCACGAGCCGCTCGCCGAACTCCGTCGAGGCCGACCACTCGGCGTCGAGGTGCAGCGACTGCGGGTTCATGGTGAGCGTCGTAAACAGCACGTTGTCAGCCTCGGTGACGGTGCGGGCGGGCGCGTGCACGTAGACGTCGCCCTCCTCGAACTCTTCGAAGTATCGCCCCCGCTGTTCAAAGATGCGTCCGGTCATCGTGCTGCGCCCTCCTTGGCTGCGTCGCTCGGCTGGTCTCCGGCCGATCCTAGTTGAGTTGGCTCCGATCCGGTCGCGTCTGCGTCGGGCGTGACCTCGGCAAGCACCTCGTTCGCGCCGACCTGCTGGCCCGCGGCGACGCGCAGCACGAGCGTTCCGGCGACCGGGGCGCGGAGCACGTGCTCCATCTTCATCGCCTCGACGCTGAGCACGGGCTGGCCCGCGGCGACGGCAGCGCCGTCTTCCGCGTGTACCGCGACCACGGCGCCCGGCATCGGCGACAGCAGCTCGGGGGCCGCAGCGTCCGAGCGGGTCACGCGCTCAAGCACGACGTCCTCGAATCGCCATGTGGCCCCGCCGATCGCGAGTCGCAGCGCGCCGGCGATGCTGCCCGGCCGGGCGCTCATCGCGCGCGGGTCGAACACGAAGTGGGCGTGCTCGGTGCGGCCGTCGATCCTGATCTGGGCGGTGCCGGCCGGGCGCTCCGTGGCACCCAAGCGGTCGGTCACGCGGACCCCCGCGGCGCGCCACTCGCCCTCGTCGACGCGCACGCGCGCGGTCCCCGGATCCCCCTCGACGTACACCGTGCGAACGGTATCCGTCTGCCCGGCGACGCGGAGGCGGAAGCGGGCCGCCGCGTGCTCGCCGACGCGCCAGCCGAGGCCCGCCGCCCTGGGGGGAGATGCGGCGATCTCGCGCGCGTGGAGTACGAGCGCCGCGGCGGCGAACACGGTGTCGTCAGGATCGCGGAACGCGAGCTCGGGCGTGACCCGCTCGATGAGCGCGGTGTCGAGCAGGCCCGCGCGCACATCGGCATCGTCGAGCAAGAGGCGCAGGAACTCGACGTTCGTGTCAACGCCGAGCGTCACCGTGTCGGTGAGCGCGCCGCGCAGCAGCCGGATCGCCCCGGCGCGGTCGGGTGCCCAGGTGATGACCTTCGCGAGCATCGGGTCGTAGTCCGAGGTGATCTTCGACCCCTCGGTGAGGGCCGCGTCGACGCGGATGCCTTCGCCCGCGGGGAGCGACACCGCCTCAAGCACGCCGCCCGTTGGCAGGAAGCCCGCCCGCGGATCCTCAGCGTAGATGCGCGCCTCAACCGAGTGACCGTCGAGCCGCACGTCTGCCTGTTCGATGCCGAGCGGCTCGCCCGCTGCGACGCGCAGCTGCGCGGCAACGAGATCCACCCCCGTGACCTCCTCGGTGACGGGGTGCTCGACCTGCAGCCGCGTGTTCATCTCCATGAACGCGAACTCGTTCGGGTCGTCTGCCGACACGATGAACTCGACGGTACCCGCGCCCAGGTAATCGATGCTGCGCGCGGTCTCGACGGCGGCCTCCGCGAGCTGCGCCCGCAGCTCGTCGCTGAGGTTCGGCGCCGGCGCCTCCTCAATGACCTTCTGATGCCGGCGCTGCAGCGAGCACTCGCGCTCGCCGAGGTGGATCACGGTGCCGTGACTGTCGGCGACGACCTGCACCTCGATGTGGCGGGGGCGGGTGATCAATCGCTCGAGGAACAGGGTGTCGTCACCGAACGACGCCTTCGCCTCGCGCCGCGCGGTCGCGAGTGCCTCGGCGAGGTCTTCCGGCCGCGCGACGGCGTGCATGCCCTTGCCGCCGCCACCGGCAGCGGGCTTCACGAGCACGGGGAACGTGAGGCCCTGGGAGCGGGCGACGAGCTCGTCGTTCGAGAGCCCCGGCTCTGAGACGCCCGGTACGACGGGCACGCCACGCTTCGACACACGCTCGCGGGCGCGGATCTTGTCACCCATCACCTCAAGAGCTTCAACCGATGGGCCGACGAACACGATCCCGGCCTCTGCGCACGCGAGCGCGAGCGCCGGCTGCTCCGACAGGAAGCCGTAGCCGGGGTGGATCGCTTCGGCCCCGGTCGCCTTCGCCGCGGCGATGATCTGCGAGACGCTGAGGTAGCCGCCGGCGCTGCCGGGCTCTGAGCCGTCGAGCGCGACGGCCTCGTCAGCGAGCCGCACGTGCGGAGCGTCGGCGTCGACCTCGCTGTAGACGGCGACCGAGCGGACGCCGAGGTCGCGCAGGGTCCTGATAATCCGGCAGGCGATCTCGCCGCGGTTTGCAATAAGTACTGAAGAGAACATCGCCATCACATCCGAAAGATTCCATAGCCCTGATCCGCGAGCGGCGCCCGCGAAACGGTATCGAGCGCGAGGCCAAGCACCCCGCGAGTGTCGAGCGGATCGATGATCCCGTCGTCCCACAGCCGGGCGCTCGCGTAGCGTGCGTCGCTCTGCTCGGCGAACCGCTCGAGGGTCGGGCGCGAGAACTCGGCCTCCTCCTCCGCGGTCCAGATGCCCCCGGCGGCTTCGATCTTGTCGCGCTTCACCGTCGCGAGCACCGACGCCGCCTGCGGGCCGCCCATCACGCCGATGCGCGACGTCGGCCACATCCAGAGGAAGCGGGGCGAGTAGGCGCGGCCGCTCATGGCGTAGTTGCCGGCCCCGAAGGATCCGCCCACGATCACGGTGAGTTTCGGCACGCGGGCGCAGGCGACGGCGGTGACCATCTTCGCGCCGTGCTTCGCGATGCCGCCGCGCTCGTATTCGCGGCCGACCATGAAGCCCGACAGGTTCTGCAGGAACACGAGCGGGATCTTGCGCGTGTCGCAGAGCTGCACGAAGTGCGCGCCCTTCTGAGCCGACTCGGCAAACAGCACGCCGTTGTTCGCGATGATGCCGACGGGGTGGCCCTCGATGTGGGCGAAGCCCGTGACGAGCGTCGAACCGAAGTCGCGCTTGAACTCGTGGAAGCGGCTGCCGTCGACGATGCGCGCAATGATCTCGCGAGCGTCGTATGGCGACTGCGGCTCTGGCGGTACGACCCCGTAGAGCTGGCTGGGGTCGACGGCGGGCTCCTCCGGCTCGGCAACGTCCCAGGCGCGGGGCGCGGGCGCCGGCAGCTGCGCGATAATGTCGCGCACGATCTCGAGCGCGTGCTCGTCGTTCTCGGCGAGGTGGTCTGCGACGCCGGAGTCGCGGGTGTGGGTGACGCCGCCGCCGAGCTCCTCGGCGCTCACGACCTCGCCCGTGGCCGCCCGCACGAGGGGCGGGCCGCCGAGGAAGATCGTGCCCTGCTCGCGCACGATGACGACCTCGTCGCTCATGGCGGGAACGTAGGCGCCGCCCGCGGTGCTCGACCCCATCACGGCGGCGATCTGAGCGATGCCGCGGGCCGACATGCGCGCCTGGTTGTAGAAGATGCGCCCGAAGTGTTCGCGGTCCGGGAAGACGTCGTCTTGCAACGGCAGGAACGCGCCGCCCGAGTCGACGAGGCTCACGCAGGGCAGCTCGTTTTCGGAGGCGATCTCTTGCGCGCGGAGGTGCTTCTTGACCGTGAGCGGCATGTACGTGCCGCCCTTGACCGTCGGGTCGTTCGCGATGATCATCACCTTGCGGCCGTGGACTTCGCCGACGGCGGTGATGAGACCCGCAGCGGGAATGTCTTCGTCGTAGACGCCGTCGGCCGCGAGGGCTCCGACCTCGAGCAGCGGGCTGCCCCGGTCGACGAGGCGTTCGACGCGCTCCCGCGGCAGCAGTTTGCCTCGCCCGACATGGCGCTCGCGCGACGCTTCGCTGCCGCCGAGCGCGATCTCAGCGAGGCGCTCGCGCAGCCCCTTGACGGCGGCTCTGTGCGCCTCCTCGTTCGCGCGGTACTCGGCGCTTGCAGGTCTCGCCTGGCTCGCGAGAGTCTCCATCGACGTCCCCTTCCGGTTCACGGTCGAGCGCGTCTGTGCGCCCGCTCGAGATTAGGTTAGCGGTCACTAACTGAATTGTCTAGCGGCGATCCGCCCAGCGCACGCACCGGCCGCCTCGACTAGCGTGGAGGTATGACTACCGCTGATGTGCCCGTGCTCGCCCTCGTTCGCCACGGCGAGACCGACTGGAACCGGGCAAGGCGCATCCAGGGCCGCACCGAGGTGCCGCTCAACGGCACAGGCAGGGAGCAGGCGCGCGGGGCTGCGGCGGCACTCTCCGCCCGCGCGTGGTCGTCCGTGCACGCGTCGCCCCTGGGCCGCGCGATCGAGACCGCCGAGATCATCGCGACCGGGCTCAGCCTCGGCTCCCCCACGATCAACGACGGGCTGTGGGAGCGTGACTTCGGCGAGGCCGAGGGCCTCTCGGTCGCAGACATCGAGGCGCGCTGGCCAGGGCTCGACGGAATCCCTGGCGCTGAGCCACTCGAGGCCGTCGCTGAGCGTTCCGCCCAGGCAATCGAAGAGCTCTACGGCGCTGCCCCGGGCGGCGTTGTCGTCGCGCACGGCGCGATGCTGCGCGCCGGCATCCAGCGCCTCACGGGCGACGACGTCCCGCGGATCCTGAACGGCGAGATTTGGCTGCTCCGGCGCGGGGCGACCGGGTACGCGGCGACTCGCATGGAGTCGACCGCCGCGACCCCGCTACTGCAGGGCTGACGTCAGGCGCGCGAGGCCGTCGAGCAGCTGCGAGCGCACCGGCTGCTTCGCCCACTCCTCAGGCAGCAGCTCGCGCGAATTCGCGCGGTAATAGTCGGTGACCTCGTCGAGGTCGCGCACGAAGCTCGCGCCCCGCACGACCATCGAGATCTCCATGTTCAGGCCGAACGAGCGGGGGTCCATGTTCGATGAACCGACCACGGCGACGTCGTCGTCGATCGTGAAGTGCTTCGAGTGCAAGATGAAGGGCGGGCGGTACATCCAGATGCGCACCCCCGCGTTCAGCAGCTCCTCATAGTACGAGCGCTGCGCGTGGTAGACGAGCGCCTGGTCGCCGATCTCTGAGACGAAGAGTTCGACTTCGACGCCGCGCGCGGTGGCGGCCCGAAGCGCGTTCATGATCGAGCCGTCAGGCACGAAGTAGGGGCTCGTGATGCTGATGCGGTGCCGGGCCGCGTACAGGAGCGAGACGAACACCTGCAGGTTATTCTCCGCCGCGTACCCCGGGCCACTCGGCACGATCTGGCAGTCGAGGTCGCCCGGAAACTCGGTCTCGAACGACTCGATGTCGAGCTGCTCGAGGTAGGTGTCGGTCTCGAGGTACCAGTCGGCCTGGAACACGGCCTCAAGCCCGAGCACGATCGGGCCTTCTACTCGCACCATGATGTCGCGCCAGTGCAGACCGCGGCGAATGTTGCCGCGCTTGTTGTAGCTCGAATCGACGAGGTTCTGCGAGCCCGTGAACCCGACCTTTCCGTCGACGACGACGAGCTTGCGGTGGTTGCGCAGGTCGGGGCGCTGGTACTCGCCGCGCCACGGGCGGACGGGCAGCATGTATGTCCACTCGGCGCCCATCTCTTCGAGACTCTGGGCGGTTCGTCTCCGGCCGGGATTGCGCACCGCCGAGATGTGGTCGAGCATCACGCGCACCTTCACGCCGCGCTCGACCGCGCGCCGCATTGCCGTGAAGACCACGTCGGTCGTGTCGTCGTGCACGAGAATGTAGAACTGCACGTGGACGTAGTCTGTGGCGCCGTCGATCGCCTGAGCGATCTGGTGGAACGACAGCTCGTAGTCAATCGTCATCGTCGCGAGGTTGCCGCGCAGCATCGGCTGCGCGCCGAGCGTCTGGCCGAGCCGCACGGCGCTCTCGAGCCCGGGCTCCATCGCGTCGATGTCTGAGGTCAGGCGCTGGTCTTCGCGCTCCGCGAGACTTGAGACCAACTCGTTGATCGCATCTTGCTTCGCCTCGCGATGCTTCGGAAGCCTGTTACTGCCGATAATGAGAAAGACGATGAGGCCGGGAACCGGCAGCAGGAAGATGGCGAGCAACCACGCCATTCCCGAGGTTGGGCGGCGGTTGCGCGGTACGACGAACAACGCAACGACGCGAATCGCCATGTCGATCGCGAGCGCGACGGCAGCGCCAATCGCGGGCCAGTTCCAGCCGGAAAAGAACTCCATGTCGGCCCTTTCCCTGGAACTACAGTGGCAACGCGGGGACCCGCGCCTGCACTAACTGTAGCGAAAAAGCGGAAGCTACTCTTCGCGGGCGGGCAGGCCGGCCTTCTGGCGCTCTTCGTTCTCGATCTCTCGGTAGATGCGTCGCTCAGTGCGATCAGCCCGCAGAATGAGCCTCATAACCATCCAGAAAAAGAGACCAATGAGCACGGTCGGCGTGAGTGACCAGACCGCATTCATCCACCAGTTATCCATAGTTGCCAACTTTACCCCCAGCGCCCCTGGGATTACCTGGGCGCGACTCGACCGTTTCCCGTGAAAACGAAGGGCCCCCGGAATCGGGGGCCCTTCGACTGGTGCCTTGCTGCCGCTACTTGACGAGCGGGAAGAGGATCGTCTCGCGGATGCCGAGGCCGGTGAGCGCCATGAGCAGGCGGTCCATGCCCATGCCCATGCCGCCGGTCGGGGGCATGGCGTGCTCGAGCGCGCGGAGGAACTCTTCGTCGACCTTCATTGCCTCGACGTCGCCGCGCGCGCCCTCAGCGGCCTGCTGCACGAAGCGCTCGCGCTGCACGACCGGGTCGATGAGCTCAGAGTACCCGGTCGCGAGCTCGAAGCCGCGGATGTACAGGTCCCACTTCTCGACGACACCCGGAATCGAGCGGTGGTGACGCGTGAGCGGGCTCGTCTCGACCGGGAAGTCCATGACGAAGGTCGGGGTGGTGAGCGAGTCGATCACGAAGTGCTCCCACAGCTCTTCGACGAGTTTTCCGTGGTTCGCGAGCGGCACCTCGACGCCCTCGGCGTCAGCGAGTGCTTGCAGCTCGGCGACGCTCGTCTCGGGCGTGATCTGCTTTCCCGCGGCCTCCGAGAGCGAGTCGTACATCGAGATGCGGTTCCACTCACCACCGAGGTCGAAGAGTGTGCCGTCAGCCCACTTCACGACGTGCGTGCCCTCACGCTCGGTGCCGACGTTTGCGGCGAGCGCGGAGTTCTGCACCAGCTCCTGCGTGAGGTCGGCGATGCCGTTGTAGTCGGTGTATGCCTGGTACGACTCGAGCATCGCGAACTCGGGGCTGTGGGTCGAGTCGGCGCCCTCGTTGCGGAAGTTGCGGTTGATTTCGAAGACGCGCTCGAGCCCGCCGACGGCCGCGCGCTTCAGGAAGAGCTCGGGCGCGATGCGCAGGTAGAGGTCCATATCGAACGCGTTCGAGTTCGTAACGAACGGGCGGGCCGAAGCGCCGCCGTGCATCGTCTGCAGCATCGGGGTCTCGACCTCGATGAAGCCGCGCTTCGCGAAGGTGTCGCGGAGGCTCGCCATCGTGCGCGCACGGGTGAGCACGTTGATGCGGGCCTGCTCGCGCGCGATGAGGTCGAGGTAGCGCTGGCGCACCCGGGTCTCCTCGTTCAGCTCGGCGTGCAGGTTCGGCAGCGGGGCAATCGCCTTGGCGGCGACCTGCCACTCCGTGACCATCACCGAGAGCTCGCCGCGACGACTCGAGATGACCTCACCCTTTACGAAGAGGTGGTCACCGAGGTCGGTGAGCTCCTTATACTCCGCGAGCGACTCCTCGCCGACCTCAGCGAGCGACAGCATCGCCTGAATGCGGGTGCCGTCGCCGGCCTGGATCGAGGCGAAGCAGAGCTTGCCAGTGTTGCGCTGGAAGACAATGCGGCCGGCGATGCCGACGGTCTCGCCCGACTGCGAGTCGGGGGTCTCTTCGAGGTGCCCCCACTTCGCGCGAACCTCAGGGATTGTGGTCGTGACCGGCACTGCAACCGGGTACGCGCCACCGGCAAGATCACCCGCGGCGTTCAGCCGCTCCCGCTTCTCGAGGCGGATGCGCTTCTGCTCGAAGATTTCCTCTTCGCTCTGAACTTCTTCAGTGGCGGGGTTCGGCGCAGTCTGCTCGCTCATTTGGGCGGGTTCCTCCGTTGTGTAGGCGTAGGCATCCATCCTACGCGAGGCCCACGCCGTTCCCGCATTTGCGCCCGCCGCAGCTGCCAGGTTCAGCCCAGCGGCCCCAGCCACCGCACCCGCCCAGCCGCCCCAGCAAACCTAGCCACCGCAGCCACCCCGCCACCGCCCCAGCGCCTGTGAACTGCAATACCTATGCCAGAAACTCAAGAATCGGGCATTGCAAGTGCAGAAGACATGGGTATGAGCTGGTGGTGGGTGGAGGGTGCTGAGAGAGGAACCGGGAGATGAGCGTATTCCCGAGGGCGATGCGCCGGGGGCCGGGGTTGTGGGCGATACTGGAGGAGAAGCGCGACCTCTCGACGCGCGCGGCAAGGAGATTCATGCCCGGCTCATCGCGGATCACCCGCAGAGGCGTGCTCGCGGTCGCCGCAGCCGGCGCCGTCACGACCTCAATCGTCGCGCTCGGGGGATGGCGGCTCAGCCCTCGGCCGATCCTCTCCCCCGGGGCAAGCCCGGGGCCGGGCAACACGCTAGACCGGACACCCCTCGCGATCCCGCCGCTCGACACGGGAGTGATTTCAGCCGACGGGGTGCGCACCTTCGAACTCGCTGCACAGACGGGCGAGACAACCTTCACGGCCGGAGTGCGTACCCCGACGTGGGGGTACAACGGCGCCTTCGGTGGCCCAACCCTGCGCGCTGCAAACGGCGAGAAAGTGCGCGTGGTGGTGCGCAACGAGCTCTCCGAGGTCACGACAACGCACTGGCACGGCATGAAAGTTCCGGCGCTCGCCGACGGCGGGCCGCACCAGCCCATTCACCCGGGCAAGACCTGGGCGGCGGAGTGGACGGTCGAGCAGCCGGCAGCGACCCTCTGGTACCACCCGCACAACCACGGCACGACCGAGGCCCACGTCTACCGCGGGCTCGCCGGCATGTTCATCATCGACGACAAGGTTTCGCCCGAGGACTCGCCACTGCCAAGCGACTACGGGGTCGACGATGTGCCCGTTGTCGTGGCCGACCGGAGCTTCGCGGCTGACGGCTCGTTCGACGAGCGCAGGCGCGACGCGGCCGGGATGCTCGGCGATACCCTGCTCGTGAACGGCACAGTATCGCCGTCGTTTGCGGCGACCCGTGAGCTCACCAGGCTCAGAATCTTGAACGGCTCGACCGCGCGCAGCTACCGCTTTGAACTTGACGCGGGCCCGCTCCTGCTCGTCGGCACCGACTCTGGGCTGCTGCCCGAGCCCGCGTCGGTCGCCGGGGTCACACTCACCCCGGGAGAGCGGGCCGAGGTCGTCGTCGCGCTCGAACCCGGCCAGACCGCGATGCTGCGCTCTGTGCCGCACACGCTCGGGCTCCTCGGCACCACTGAGCGCGCGAGTGGCACCCGCGACGCTTTCGATGTGCTCGAGCTCACTCGCGGCGAGGCGGGGTCGGGCGGGGGCTCAGACGCCGTGAAGCACGCGAGTCTTTCGGACCTCACCGACTGGGTCGACGCGGGGGGCTTCTTCGCGGCCGCGTTCCCCGCTGAGGCCGAGCCAGACAAGCGGCGCACGGTCACGCTGCAGGACAACAAGATCAACCACCGGCGCATGAACATGGCCCGGATCGACGAGGTGGTCACCGTCGGCGACCGCGAGCGCTGGTTCGTCACCAACGAGCATTTCCTGCCGCACAACCTGCACATCCACAACGCCAGGTTCAGAGTGCACTCGATCGACGGGCGCACTCCCGCGGCCGAGCTGCGCGGGTGGAAAGACACCGTCTACGCGCCGCCGAGCCGCACGGTCATCATCGACGTCGAGTTTGGGACGTCGACCGACCCGCACCTGCCGTATATGTTCCACTGCCACCTGCTGCAGCATGAAGACCAGGGCATGATGGCGCAGTTCGTTGTCGTGCGGCCGGGCGAGGCCGCGGGTCCGCTCGACACCCCAGCTATCCGCGATGGAGGTTCACATGACGGCCACTGACCGAGACGACTCGGGCACGGCGGGCCCGGCACCCGCAGAGACGGTGCCCACCGACAGCGCTGTCGCCGTGATTGCGCGGTGGATCCTGATCATTCACGCCGCCCTCCTCGCCGCGCAGCCGTTCCTCGCCGGGGCGATGCTCGATGCGATGAGCCCCAGCCCGCAGACCATGCACCGGATGGTCGCGATGACGGTCGTCGCGGTCGCGATCGTGCAGGTCTTTGTGATGCTCGCGGCGTGGAAGGGGAAGGCGGGCTGGCCGCGCGACGCGTTCAACCTGTCGCTGCTACTGCTGGGCCTCGAACTCGTGCAGTTCACCCTCGGGCACCTGAGCCTGGGCATGGCGCTGCACATTCCGCTCGGAATCGCGACGCTCGCGTGCGGCGTCTACCTGGCGGTGAAGTACGCGAGGCGCGCCACCGCGAGGTAGCGGTCGGGGACACGGCGTCGAAGGCACTACGCCCCGAGCCCGGGGTCTCCCCCGTGGCGGCCGAGCTCCTCATCGAGCGCGGCCCGGGCAGTGCCACCGACGATCCGGTCGGCCATGCCTATTCCGAGCGCGTCAAGCGCGCGAATGGCGCCGTTAGCTGCCGCGCGCACGGCCGCAGCTGCCTCGACGACAGCGGCAGCGTACGCCGCGCGATCCTGCTCGGTCACGATCACGGGCTCTGCCCCCATCTCGACCACGAGTGCCTGCCCGATCGGCTGCACCACGCTTGGTGCCGTAACCGCGACCGTCGCGCCCGACAGCCGCGCGAGGTCAAGGCTCGTGCCGGTGAACACGATGCCGGGGTGCAGCGCGATCGGAATCACGCCGGGCGCGTCCGCGAACACCGCTGTGCCGTGCTCAGGAGCCGTGTGGATGACAAGCTGCCCCGGCTGCCAAGCGCCGAGCTTCGCAAGGCCGGAGATGAGACCAGGAAGCTCGCTGCCGGGGATCGCGAGCAGCACGAGCTCCGAGCGGCGCACGATCTCCTGGACCTCGAGGATTGGGACCCCGGGCAGCATCGCCTCGGCGCGCTCGCGGCTCTCTTCGCTCACCGCGCTGATGCCGACGATCGCGTGCCCTGCCCCGGCGAGGGCGCGCCCGAGTACGGGGCCGACGCGGCCGGCCCCGACGATCCCGATTCCGAGGCGGCTAGCCTGCGGGGTGCTCATCGCCCTCGCCGCGCCTCGCGGTCGGGTGTCCATCGGACTCGGCGCGCTGCACGAGCAACACGGCGGCCGCGAGCTCGTCGAACACGCGGCGGGCGTCAGCGAGAGCGAGCCCTCGCACCGAGACGCGCACGGGGCCGAGCACGGTGTGCGCCTGGATCGCGCCAAGCCGCATCAGGTAGTGCCACATCGGGCGGCTGAGCTGCACCGACTGCGCACGCACGATCGGCATGATGATGAAGGAGCGCGTGAGCGCGCCCCGCCTGATGCGGAGCGTCGCGTCGGTGAGCGCGGCCGGTGCGGCGGGAATCTCGATCCGGATCCCGGCACGGCGCCTGCCAAACCACAGCAGCCAGGCCGACCGCGGGCCCGCGCCGACGTAGCCCTCGCCACGGCCGATCAGACCCTCGGTGATGCCCGTCGCCGCCCCCGGCACAAGTGTCTCCATGACCCGCACGACGTCTTCGTGCCTGCCGACAGGGAGCACGACGTTCTGAGTGACGCTCTGCCCGGCTTCAGACACCGAGTGGCCCGCGAGCGTCACGCGCACGCGCCACCAGCCGAATGGGCGCCAGAAGAGCGGCTGGAGCGCTTCAATCGCGTGGATACGACCGAACGGAATCGAGTCGGTCACGGTCGAGGTAAGGCCCGAGCCCACGCGCACGGAGTCTCTGCCGCGCGACAGGGTGAAGTTAAAGCCCTTGTTGAACTGGGCGAACATCATGCCGACAGTCACCAGGATGAGCGGAATGACCGTGATGAGCGAGATACCGCCGGCTGCGAGGAAGCCGCTGTTTCCGGTGAACGCGCCGATGGCCGAGCTCACGACGCCCCAGAAGATGGCGACGAGCAGCAGGATCAGCGTGATCACTGCCTCCCAGCTCAGGAGGATGGAGCCGAACAACCGCCCGACGGGCACCCGCACGAGCGACTGCGTTGCCGCGGCCTCGGGATCAACGTCGAAGTCGGCAAAGTTCTGCACGCGCTCCGTGAGCGCGTCGGTCGGCTGCGCGTATGCCCGCCCGTCGTACGACACAGCGGCCGCCGGCTGGATGTGTTCGGGGGCCACCGAGACGTCGGTGCCCGAGCGGCGGGCGGTCGCGAGCTGCAGAATGCGCTCACGGACTGCCTTCGCATCGTTGTGCCCGAGGTAGGCGAGCTCGACCTTGCCGCCCTGGCCGCCCGTGAGCACCTCGATCTTCGTGAGCCCGAGCAACCGCGCGAGCAGCGGCCGCTGCAGATTGACGCTCTGCACGCGGTCGAGCGGTGCCCGACGGTGCTGGCGGAACACGACTCCCGAGCGCGACTCTACGGCGTCAGCGGTGACGCGGTAGGTGTGGAACCGCCACGCGACCCAGGAGAGGCCCATGATCACGAGCAACAGCAGGATCACACCGCCGAGCACGAGCAAGAGCGTCTGGCCGTTCGAGAGCATGCCGAGCACCTCGGAAAACTCGTCCTCGCCGACGGGCTGATGGGTCGTCGCCCCGACGATCATGCGCACAAAAAGGTCGCGGAAGTTCGCGATAAACACGCCGATGAGCACGAGCAGCACGAGGCCGCCGCGCAGCAGCGGGGAGAACGGGTGCAGCCTGCGCCAGCCCTCGGCGTCGGCCGTTCCCGGAAGCGACACTGGAGTCGGCTGTGCGGGCGGCTGCACCGGCAGTGCCTGGGGCGCGGGGTGAGCCGGCGGCTGCGCAGGCTGCCCGGGCTGGCCCACCGGCCCCTCCCCTGGGATTCCGTGGAAGGTCACAGCCCCGACCGCCGCGACTCGGCGAGCTCAACAAGCCTGTCACGCAGCGCCTCAGCGTCGCTCGCGGTGAGGCCCGGAAGCTGCACGCCCGTGGCGGCCGACGCCGTCACAAACTTCAGCGTCGACAGCCCGAGGGCACGCAGGAGCGGGCCACGGGTGATGTCAACGAGCTGCAGGCGACCGTACGGCACTGCGACGACGCGCTCAAACATAATCCCGCGGCGGAACAGCAGGTCGTCCTCGCGAAGCACGTACCCGATCGCTTTGACCCTGCGGAACGCGAACAGCGAATTGATGAGGAAGAACGCGACGAGACCCCAGAGCACGAGCGTGAGCCAGAGCGGCACGTCACCGTGATTGCTGAGCGACACGATGATAATCACAATGAGCGGCAGGAACGAGCTCACGATATTGATCACGAGATCGGAGACAGCGTACTTCGGCGAAACACGGTGCCACTGGGGCTCAAGCGCGGGGAGAGTCTGATGGGTCACGTCTCAAGTGTAGCCAGACCCGCGTCCCCGTCGGCCTCCGGGTCCTCGCTGGGCGGGATCCGGCACATGTGCTCGGTGATGATCGCGCACATGAGCAACGCGATCGCGGCCATCGCCGTGATGAGCATCGGCAGCCAGGTCGGGGTCGGCGCAGGCACCGTTCGCCCGACGAGCGATAGCAGGAGACCGCCGCCGAAGCCCGCGAACAGCGCAGCGACGATCTGCCCCGCGAGTGCGGTCGCGAGGAGCCGGACAGCCTGGAACGGGTTCACGGCCCCGATGCCCTTTGCAATGTGCCGACGCAGACGGAGACCGAGCACGATGAGCACGATGGCGAGGGCCACGAGCGTCACCGGGAGCGAGTACGGCAGCACGATCGGTGGGCGGCCGCGCGACGACAGCCAGGCCTGGATGAGCAGCGCGAGCGCCGCGCCGACCGCGCCCGTACCCACGAGGTGCAGCGGGTTCAGGCCGCGAAACCTGTGTCGCCCGGCCATCAGCGGTCCTCTACCTGAGGCCCGGCATCAGACGCGCCGAGCGGCGCCGTCGTGTCGCCGATACGCGCAAGCAGTTCGGCGACGCGCCCGTGCCCCATGAGCACCGCGTCGGGATCGAGTTCGAGCCACGGCGAGAGCACGAAGTCACGCTCGTGCGCTCGCGGATGCGGCACCGTGAGGCGCTCGTCAGCGATGACCCGGCCGCCGAACAGGATGAGGTCGATGTCGAGCGTGCGGTCGCCCCAGCGCTTGTCGCGCACGCGACCGTGCTCTGACTCGATGCGCTGCATCACGTCGAGCAGGTCGTGCGGCGCGAGAGTCGTGTCGGCGCGCGCGACCCCGTTGATGTACTTCGGCGCGAGCGGGTCGGGGCCCGCGAGCGTGAGCGCGACCGTCTCGCGGAGCGGCGATGCGAGGAAGTTCTGGATCCCGGGCGTCGCCGCAAGCTCCCGTTGAGCCGAGCGAATCGTGTCGTCCCGGCCCCCGAGGTTCGAGCCGAACGCGAACAGCACCGGCACCACCTGCGCGATCACGACTTCGCCCTCACGCGGTCGACGGTCACTGACACGTCGGTGAAGGGCGCGGCGATTGGCGCGTCAGGCTTGTGCACCGTGACACGAGCGCGGCTCACCCCCGGGTAGCCGAGAGCGAGCTGCGCGACACGCTCGGCAACGGTCTCGATGAGATCGACCGGGTCAGCCGCAACGGCCGCGACGATCGCGTCGGCGAGCTCCCCGTAGTGCACGGTGTTCGACAGGTCATCGCCCGCGGCGGCGGCCCTGAGGTCGACCGAGATCTCGATGTCGATCAGAAACCGCTGGCCCCGCTCACGTTCGAAGTCGAACACGCCGTGGTGGGCAAACACTTCAAGGCCGGTGAGCGTGATCCGGTCGCCCGCGGCGTCGCCGGCCCAGGCCCGCTCGACGGCGATCGCTGCCGCGGTTGCGGCAACGTCATGCACCCGAACGCCCCACACTCCGGCCCGGGAGCACAGCGCGCTGACAACGGCGGTGGCACCGTCTCGGTCCGACGGCGCGCTGGGTGCTCCCGTCACACCCGCGAGTACTGCACCGAGCATTCGCTTCCGAGAGGCACCAATCAGCACCGGGTAGCCGAGCTCTTGCAGCTCCCCGAGCCTGCGCAGCAGCTCCCAGCACTGCTCACCAGTCTTGTCGAAACCGAGGCCCGGGTCGAGCACGATGAGGCTGGGGTCGACCCCCGCCGCGATCGCGGCGTCAGCGCGCGCTGCGAGTTCGGCGCGCACCTCGCGGACGACGTCGCCGTAGTTAGAGCGCTCGTGCGCTGGGTCGGGGATTCCCCGCCAGTGCCCCAGCATCAGGCGGACCCCGTGCTCCGCTGCCGCGGCGGAGGCGACTGCGAGCATGTTGGGGTCGTGCAGACCGCCGGAGACATCATTGATGAACCGCGCGCCAGCGGCAACCGCGGCTTCCGCCGTCGCGGCGTGGAGCGTGTCGATCGACACAGACAGCCCGGCGCCCGCGAGCTCCTTGATCACGGGGAGCACTCGGGCGAGCTCTTCCTCGCGCGGCACGGCAACCGCGCCCGGCCGCGTCGACTCCCCGCCAACGTCGATGACGTCGGCGCCCGCAGCGACGAGGTCGCGCGCACGCGCGACGGCCGCCGCGGGGTCAAGGTAGCGACCGCCGTCGCTGAACGAGTCAGGGGTCGTGTTGAGCACGCCGAGGATGACGGGCGCGGCGAGGGCGCGGGTCACAGCGCGCTCCGCGAACCAGCGGGGGCGATGAGCGCCACGACCTCCGCGCGGGCCGCCGGGTCTGCGAGCGAACCTCGCGACGCGATCGTCACGGCCTCGGCGTCGGCCTCGCGCACTCCCCGGTCAGAGACGCACCCGTGGCTTGCTTCGAGCACGACGAGCACGCCGAGCGGGTCGAGCCCGTCTTGCAGCGTCTGCGCGATCTGTTCCCCCAGCCGCTCCTGCACCTGCGGGCGCGCCGCGAGGGTGTCGACAACGCGGGGCAGCGCGCTCAGCCCGACGACGCGGTCGCGCGGCTGGTAAGCCACGTGTGCCTTCCCACGGAACGGGAGCAGGTGGTGCTCACACACCGACCTCAGGGCAATATCGCGCATGAGCACGAGCTCGCCTGTCTCGCCGTCGACGGGCACGGCGTCGGCGAGAAACTGCTGCGGGTCGACGCCGACTCCCGCAAAGAACTCGGCATACGACTCGGCGACGCGGCTCGGCGTCGCCCGGAGCTCGTCGCTTTCTGGGTCGGCACCGATCGCGCCGAGCAGTTCACGAACTGCCCGGGCGACCCGATCCCGATCCACTCCGGCGCTCACCCGAGCTACTCCGACGGGGTCTCAGGCTGCGGCGCGGTCGCGTCTTCGCTCTCCGCGACCTTGTCTGCTGTCGGCCCGTCCGTGCGAACTGCGGCGGGAACCTCGATCGGCGGGCGATCGGAAACCGGCCTGTCCCCGTGCGAAAGCCAGGTCGCGCGCGGGTCGAGCTTCTTCACGTCGCGGAAGATCTCAGCGAGCTGAATGTGGTCGAGCGTCTCCTTCTCGAGCAGCTCGGCCGCGAGCCGGTCGAGCACGTCGCGGTTCGCGACGAGCACCTCGTAGGCCTCGTTGTGCGCCTGCTCGAGGAGCGAACGCACCTCGGCGTCGATCTGCACGGCGAGCCCCTCGGAATAGTCACGCGACTGACCGAAGTCTCCCATGAACGCACCGGGCTGCGCCTGGCCAAGCTTCACAGGGCCGACGCTGGTCGTCATGCCGTACTCGGTGACCATCTTGCGAGCGGTCGAAGTAGCCTTCTCGATGTCGTTTCCGGCGCCGGTGGTCGGGTCGTGGAACACGAGCTCCTCGGCGACGCGGCCGCCGAGCGCGTAGGCGAGCTGATCCTGCAGCTCGTTGCGCGTCACTGAGTACTTGTCCTCGAGCGGAATCACCATCGTGTAGCCGAGCGCGCGACCGCGGGGCAGGATCGTGACCTTCGTCACGGGGTCCGTGTGATTCAGCGAAGCCGCCACAAGCGCGTGACCACCCTCGTGGTACGCGGTGATGAGCTTCTCCTGGTCCTTCATCACGCGCGTGCGGCGCTGGGGGCCCGCGATCACTCGGTCGATTGCCTCGTCGAGCGCGCGGTTGTCGATGAGCTGCGCGTTCGAGCGCGCCGTGAGCAGCGCGGCCTCGTTGAGCACGTTCGCGAGGTCAGCGCCCGAGAACCCGGGGGTCTTCCGTGCGACAACCTCAAGGTCGACGTTCTGCGAGAGCGGCTTGCCCTTCGCGTGCACCTGCAGGATCATGAGGCGGCCGCGCATGTCGGGTGCGTCGACACCGATCTGGCGGTCGAATCGGCCCGGGCGCAAGAGCGCGGGATCAAGCATGTCGGCGCGGTTCGTCGCCGCAATCATGATGACGTTTGCCTTCGGGTCGAACCCGTCCATCTCGACGAGCAGCTGGTTGAGCGTCTGCTCGCGCTCGTCGTGGCCGCCGCCCATGCCCTGGCCGCGGCGCTGGCCGACGGCATCGATCTCATCGATGAAGATGATCGCGGGGGCGTTCGCCTTCGCCTCTTTGAAGAGGTCGCGCACGCGGCTCGCGCCGACGCCCACGAACATCTCAACAAAATCGGAGCCCGAGATCGAGTAGAACGGCACGCCGGCCTCGCCAGCGACGGCGCGCGCGAGCAGCGTCTTACCGGTGCCGGGAGGACCGTACAGCAGCACGCCCTTCGGGATGCGCGCGCCAACAGCCTGGAATCGCGACGCGTCCTGCAGGAAGTCCTTGATCTCTTCGAGCTCTTCGACGGCCTCGTCGGCGCCCGCCACGTCGGCGAACGTCACGACCGGGGTCTCCTTGGAGACGAGCTTCGCCTTCGACTTGCCGAACTGCATGACGCCGCGGCCGCCGCCCTGCATCGACGACATCATCCACCACAGCAGCACGCCGATCAAGAGCAGCGGCAGGATGAAGCCGAGCAGCGACCAGAACGGGTTCGGCTTCGGCACGACATCGTTAAAGCCGTCCTTTGGCTTCGCCTCGTCAATCGCCTTCATGACCTCGGCACCGCGCTGGTTGACGTAGTAGAAGAAGACGTTGTCGCTGCCCGCCTTCTTGTCCGCCTTCGTGAGCGACAGGTTCACACGCTGGTCACCGTCGATGATTTCCGCCTGCTTGACCTTGCCCTCGGCAATGAGCTCGAGGCCTCGCTCAGTGCTCACCTCACGGGTGTTGGCGCCGGAGAGGAACGACCACCCGAGCAGCAGAAACACCACCGCGATGGCGATGTACACGAACGGTCCCTTGAGCAGGCGCCGTCCCTTTACCGGGGTCTCGGGTGATTTTTCAGCCAAGTCTGGGCCTTTCGATCGGCAGAATATAGCGAGCTAAGCGTATCCGAGGCGTCTGACACTTCTCCTGCCTCGATGCGCTTGTCCGCTCAGGGCGGAGCGCCTTCGGCTACTCTCCCGAGTAGACGTGCGGCGCCAGGATGGCGACGTCGCGAAGGTTTCGGTAGTCCTCGGCATAGTCCAGGCCGTAGCCGACGACGAACTCGACGGGGATGTCGAAGCCGACGTAGGCAACATCGACCTCTACCTTGAGCGCTTCGGGCTTGCGCAGCATCGTGCAGATCCGCACGGACTTGGCGCCCCGGCTCTCGAGGTTTTCCTTGAGCCAAGAAAGCGTGAGGCCAGAGTCGATGATGTCTTCAACGATAAGCACATCGCGCCCAGTGATATCGGCGTCGAGGTCCTTCAGAATCTTCACGACGCCGCTCGACTTTGTTCCCACCCCGTACGAGGAGACCGCCATCCAGTCCATCTGAGCGTGGAAGTTGAGCTCGCGCGCGAGGTCGGCCATCACCATGACCGCGCCCTTCAGCACGCCGACGAGCAGCGGGGGCTCCTCGGGGTAGTCGCGCTCGATCTCGCGTGCGAGTTCCGCGAGGCGTACCCGCAGTTCCTCTTCTGTGTGCAGCACTACGGTGAGGTCATCACCAAGATGTTTCGCGTCCATGCGTCCATCGTAGTGCGCTGTGGATGAGTGGTGGATCAGCTTTTCGAGGCGCCACCGCGGTCTTCCCGCGGTGAGCCACGCTGCGGGTCAAACGCGAGCTCTCCCGCGAGGCGCGTGACACGGAGACCCGGCACGAACACCGGGCCCTGCCCCTTCCAGTGCGTGACGAGCGCCGCGATGCTCAGCGTGTGCTCACGGCTCAGGGCGACGCCGAAGTGCTCACGCGCAATTCGGTGGATCGTCCGCTGTCGAACTGCGGCGGGGAGCCCCTGCAGCACGCTCACGCCCCCGGCGTCAATCACCCGACCTTCCGCGGTTGGCTGCGCTGCGGGCAGCAGCGCTTCCACGGCCCGGCCTGCCCACTCGTCGAGCGCGTCGGCGTCCTCACGAGCGAGGTCGGCGCTTCGGGCGAGCCCCGCGGCGACCCCCGGCCCAAGCTCACGGGTGAGCACTGGCAGCACGGTCTCGCGGACGCGAACGCGCGCGTAAGAGGTATCGCGGTTGTGCGGATCGTGCCACGGAGCCAGTCCAAGCTCGGCGCACGCGGCCTCCGTCGTCGCCCGCGAAATCTCTGGGTCCTCACCAAGCAGCGGGCGCAGCAGTTCAATCCCGGCCGCGAGCGCACGCCTGCCAGGGATACCGGCGATGCTTCTCGTGCCCGAGCCACGCGCAAGCGCAAGCAGCACCTGCTCGGCCTGATCGTCGCGCGTGTGGGCCGTGAGAACCGCGACCGCACCCAACTCGGCCGCGACGTCTATGAATGCACCGTAGCGCGCCTCGCGCGCGGCGGCCTCAGGCCCGCTCCCCGCCACAACCGCGACCCGGCGCACGGCGACCGGGGCGAGCCCGAGTTCGCCTGCCTGGGTCGCGGCGGCCTCTGCGACGTCGTGCGATCCTGATTGGAGCGCGTGGTCGACGACCACCGCCCCCGCGCTCACCCCCGCTCGGTGGGCTTCCGCGGCGACGGCGGCGGCAAGGGCGAGCGAGTCCGCTCCCCCTGACAACCCGACGAGCACAAGCGGTTCAGCGTCGCGAGCGGTGCGCGGCAGCCCCATAAGCGTGCGCCGAACGGCCCGCCGAATCTGCATAAACTCCGGATGCTCCACGGCTCAACGGTACCCCGGCCAGCGCATCGGGTAGCCTTAGCTTCGGCAATATTTCGCAACCAGGCCGACACCGGTCGACCGCTAGCACGAAGGAGCGCGCATGACCGCCGCATTCGACGCCGTCATCGAGATCCCTAAGGGAAGCCGCAACAAGTACGAGATCGATCACGAGACCGGGCGCGTCTACCTTGACCGCGTGCTCTACACGAACTTCGTGTACCCGGCCGACTACGGATTCTTCGAGGAGACCCTCGGAGAGGACGGCGATCCGCTCGACGTGCTGGTGCTGCTCGACTACCCCGTCTACCCCGGCGTCGGCATCAAGGTCCGCCCCGTTGGCGTGCTCAAGATGAGCGACGAGGCAGGCGGCGACGACAAGGTCATCGCGGTGCAGGTGAAGGATCCGCGCTGGTCACACATCCAGGATGTCGAGGACATCCCCGAGTACACCCGCAAGGAAATCGGCCACTTCTTCGAGCGTTACAAGGACCTCGAGGAGGGCAAGTGGGTCAAGGTTGACGCCTGGGGCACCGCGGCCGACGCCGAGAAGCTCATCGTCGAGGCGCAGGAGCGCCTCGCAGCTCAGGGCCACTGAGGCTAGCCCCGGTGGAAGTACGCGTCTTTGACGACGTCGACGAGCTCGGCAGGTTCGCAGCCGAACACGTGATCGCCGCGATTTCGGCCCAGCCTGACGCGGTGATCGGCCTCGCTACGGGCTCTTCCCCGCTGTCGCTCTACGCCGCCTGGGCTGAGCTCGCGCGCGAGCGCGGGCTCGACCAGTCGGCGGTTCGAGGGTTCGCCCTCGACGAGTATGCCGGCATCGACCCCGAGCACCCCGAGAGCTACCACTCGGTCATCACGAAGACCGTCGTTGAGCCGGTGGGCCTCGAGCCCTCTCGCGTCGCGGTCCCGTCCGCGGAGGCTACCGAGGAAGCTGCGGCTGCCTACGAGGAGGCGATCACGGCCGCTGGCGGCGTCGATGTCCAGATCCTCGGGATTGGCCGAAACGGCCACCTGGGGTTCAACGAGCCGGGCTCACCGCTCGACTCGCGGACCCGACGGGTCTCGCTCACTGCCGAGACGATCGCCGATAACGCGCGCTTCTTCGACAGCGCTGCTGACGTGCCAACCGAGGCCATCACACAGGGCCTCGGGACGATTATGGACGCCCGCAAGCTCGTCATCGTCGCCGTCGGCGAGGCGAAGGCCGCGGCGGTTGCCGCCGCGATCGAGGGCCCCGTCACCCCCGACGTGCCCGCGAGCCTTGCGCAGCACCATGAGAACGTCGTCTACGCGATTGACAGGGCGGCTGCTTCGCAGCTCTCCTAGCGCTTCAGCACGAGCGAGGTGAGGCCGGGGAAACCCGCGCCTCGCCTCGCTTCTGCGTGTGCTGGGGTGCCGGCGTTTGCCACACACACACACACACACACACACACACACACACACACACACCGCACACACCGCATGGGATCTACCATTGGTATCCCCATTCCTGAGAGATTCGGCATACCGACGGCAGAAACCAGGCGTAGCGGTCGATGTCTCGGGGCTTCGGGCGTAATACCAGAGGCTCTGCGCGTGCTGGCGCCGCCTACGCCCGCAGCTGCATCGTCGTGAGGCAGGTCGGGTCTTCCGCGCCGGTCGTGACGCGCTGCTCGGCAGCACCGTTCTCGCCGACGATGCGCACGTTGAACTCCCCGTCTCGCGGCAACCACACTCCCACGAACCCGTTGTCAGCGGTCGCGGTGATCTCGCTGATGACCGTCTCTCCGGACGCAACGTCCGTGACCGTCAGCTCAACGGGGGTGTTCTGCAACTCGCCGAGGCAGGTCGTCAGACTGTGAAAGTCACACGGGTGCGTCTGGTTCACATAGGGCGCGATCGACAAATAGAACCTGTCTTCGTCGATGGGCATCGTCACGTTGCCGGGCTGCAACACGAGTTCGCCAGGCTGCACGGACGCAATGAGGTTGTCCGGAGACGGCCGCTTGTCGACGGGCAGCGTGTCGAGCCCCTCGATGATCGCTTTGGCGTCGGCGGTTCCGATCCCTAGCGCGGCGATCTGCTCAAGTGCGGCCGGCGGGGCCTCCTCTGCGGTCTCCTGTGCCGAGGCACAGCCGGTGAGGAAAAGAGCCGCGGCGAGAAGCGATGCGAATGCAAGTCGTATACCCATGAGGGGTATTCTCGCAGAACGCTTCGAGCATTCGCTGAGGCGGACCTGCAAGCCCGCGTGTCCGCGTGCCTGCGAGCCCGCGGTAAGCCCGCCTATACAAAAGGGGGCGCCACCCACGCGAACGCGGATGACACCCCCTTAAAAGTCGCTTAGGACAGCTTGCGGATGTTCACAGCCTGCGGGCCGCGAGCTCCATCCTCAGTGTCGAACTCAACCTGCTGGTTCTCCTCGAGGTCGCGACGCCCGCTGCCCTCAATAGCGCTGTAGTGCGCGAAGAGGTCTGCCGAGCCGTCGTCGGGTGCGATGAACCCGTAGCCTTTTTCACTGTTGAACCACTTGACGGTGCCGGTTGCCATAAGAGCATTCCTTTGTGATGCGGAGCCGCCGAGGCGGCTCGTAATGGTCGCGCATGTGCGCGGATTGAACTTATCAGCGGGACAGCCCGGGGAAACACACCAGCGGCTGAGAGACACTGAAGCGAAGCAATCGGAAAGAAAGCGCCGATACGAGCAACCATACCGCACCCCCGCCCAAAACAAGCCCGAACAAACTTTCGTGATAAATCCTTAACTTTTGCGTTCACTAGGCGTCAGCTACCCCTCACTCAAACAGCCTCGGGGCGCGAAGTTGCCCGGGCTTCACGCAACTGTCGGTGGCGCTCGGTACCGTTAGACGGTGCAAGAGAACCCGCCGCTGCCGACAGCCCACTGGTGCGCGCTCGGCCAGATGCCCTCGGGGGACTTCATGATGGCAGCCATCGCGGCGGGAGGGGAACCCCAAGAGCCGGTCGTCGTCCCGGCCAACGACCTCGCCGCCTTCGTTGCAGGGCTTGAGGCTTCGAGCGCACCTCGATGGGTGTGGCATCACACACCCGCGATCTACGCCACCCTCCTCGCGTCAGGGGTTCGGGTTGAGCGCTGCCACGATCTCACCCTGTGCCACCAGATCCTCCGCTCGTCCGAGTTCGTGCGCGACCGTTCGGCGTTTCAGCTGCTCGATTGGGCGGCCCCCGAACCCCCGCAGGGGCCGACAGCGGCGACCGCTGGCCCTGCCCGCTTCGACCTGGATACGCAGCCGGCGACGAGCCGCAACCCCTTTGAGATCACTGATGTGCTCCGCGAGTTCGAGCGGCAGCGTAACGCGGTAAACACTTCAGCCCGCCCGGGTCGCCTCGCGCTGCTGCTCGCGGCAGAGTCGGCGGGTGCCCTCATCGCGTCAGAGCTCGCAGCCGCGGGCCTGCCCTGGGATTCCAGGGAGCACGACCGGATCCTTACCGAGTCACTCGGGCCCCGCCCCGCGACGTACGCCGAGAAACCCGCGAAGCTCGCCGCGGCGGGTGACCGCGTTCGGGCCGCGCTCGGCGACCCGAACGCCTCGCTCGATTCGCCGCCGAAGCTTCTCACCGCGCTGCGGCGCGCGGGCATTCACGCCTCCTCGACCTCGCAGTGGGAGCTTGCGGAGTACGACCACCCGGCGATCGCCCCGCTCCTCGAATACAAGAAACTCTCGCGCCTGCTCACGGCGAACGGCTGGGCCTGGCTCGATGAGTGGGTCACCGACGACCGGTACCGCCCCGTCTACCTCCCCGGCGGGGTCGTCACGGGCAGGTGGGCCTCCAGCGGTGGCGGCGCACTCCAGCTCCCGCGCTCCCTGCGGCCAGCGCTCCGCGCCGACCCGGGCTGGAAGCTCGTCTCGGCCGACGTTTCTCAGCTCGAACCGCGCGCCCTCGCGGCGATGTCGGGCGACCGCGCGATGGCCAGTGCCGGGCGGGGCAAGGACCTCTACGAGGGCATCGTGCGCTCAAGCGCCATCGAATCCCGCGACGAGGCCAAGATCGCAATGCTCGGGGCGATGTACGGGGCCACCTCGGGTGAGAGCGGGCGCCTCCTCCCCCACCTCAGGCGCGCATTCCCCGCCGCCATGGGATTCGTCGACCGCGCCGCGGAGACCGGCGAGCGCGGCGGGGCGGTGTCAACGTGGCTTGGCCGCTCGACGCCGCCGGTCGAGCCCGACTGGCAGGAGGCGCAGTCGCTCGCGAGCCAGCCCGGCGCGACCCAACGTGACGAACAGAACGCGCGGCGCGCGGCTCGGGATCGCGGGAGGTTCACCCGAAACTTCGTCGTCCAGGGAACCGCTGCCGAGTGGGCG
Organism: Leucobacter komagatae; assembly: GCF_006716085.1. NCBI lineage: Bacteria > Bacillati > Actinomycetota > Actinomycetes > Micrococcales > Microbacteriaceae > Leucobacter > Leucobacter komagatae. The sequence continues at coordinate 1,651,696 of NZ_VFON01000001.1, forward strand.
CTCGCCTGGCTGGCCGAGATTCGGCGCAACCTTGCAGCGTTCCCCGAGGTTCAGTCAGACCGCGCGGCGGCGGCGTCGGGGCCGGTGTTTGGCAGACGCCCCCACCTCGCGTTCTTCCTGCACGACGAGATCATCGTGCACAGCCCGGCCGAGCACGCTGACGCGGTGGCGCAGGTTGTGCTCGACGCGGCCGACACCGCCGCCGAGCTGCTCTTTCGCGGCGGCGACGTCGACTTCCGGCTCGACCTGAGCATTTCCGATCGCGCGACGAAGTCGTAGATTTACCCCACCCCGCGGCACCCACCTCCGCTACCAGCGCAGTTTATCCAACCGCAGACGCGTTACAATTGTGTTACAGGCGACGAATATTGTCGTTCCCGTACCTCCACCGACGCGGCCCATCGCAGGGAAAAGGGGATCGTCCACCGTGCGCGCAAAAGAACTCGATACGCTCATCGGCCTCGTCCGCGCCCGGAAGTCAGTGCGCCTCGTCGGAGACCTCGAACTCGGCAAGACCTCGCTCCTGCAAGAACTCGAGACCTCGCTCACCGCGCTCGGGTTTGCCGTCATGCGGGTCCGCGCGACGCCAGCGCTGTCCTCAGTCAAGTACGCGGCCCTGCGGCAGTCGGGCGTTCAGGCAGACCGACTGCACCCGCAAAGCACCCCTGACGAGATCCAAGATGCCCTCTCCGTCGAACTCGCGAGGAGCACGAATTCTGTCATTCTCGTCGACGACGCCGAGTGGCTCGATCTCGCATCGGCCCAGGCCCTTGCGCCGCTCGTTCACCGAGACACCGTCACCGGTGTATTCGCCTCAGCGCCGTTCAAACAGTTGACCACTGAGCAACGCATGATCTCGCGCCTCCTACGGGCCGACGCACGGGTTGAGCTCAGGCCTCTCAGTTTTGAGCAGGTGGGCGTGCTGGCCGAGTCGCTTCTCGGCGCCCCGATCAGCCCCGAAATGGCGTCAGAGATCTTTTCAATGTCGTCAGGAGTCACCGGCGTCGCCGCCGATATCCTGCGCGCCGCGGGAGACTCCAGCAGCTTTCAAACTGACGGCCAAGGGTGGTCCTCAGCCCGCAGCGAGTTCTGGAGCGAGCACCTCGAAGAGACCGTCGAGAGACTCGTGGCGTCGCTCCCCGACTCCGCCTTCAGACTCCTTCACGCGCTTGCCCTCGCCGGCAATCTCCCTGCCGAGGGCGTCCATGCCCACGATCCTGATACTGCCGTGACGCTCACTCAGAGCGGCCTCGTTACGGCGTTTCGGGACCCGCACGGCGAGCTCCGCTTGTCGCCCCGCCCCGCACTGATCACCGATTACTTCCGGCAGCGGCCCGTCGACGTCTTGCACCTCTCCGCGCTCACCCTGCTCAGGCGGCTAGCCAGTCCGCTGCCTGAGCAGCCATACCCGTCGGTGATGCCGGCAACACCCCACCTACCGCTCGCCGTTCACTCTGACTCCCACGACGCACACAACGCCGGCCTCGCGCGGTTCATCCGGGAGGACGCAGAGCAGCGCCTCATCGCCGCCTCCCGCGACTGGCGCCGGCTCTCGAATCCGCCGCACGCGATCGCCTACCTCGACGCGCTCATGCAGGCGGGCGGGTACCCCGGCACAGCCGCTGAGGTACTCACCCGCACGCCGCCCACCTCCGAGAACGCCGTCGAGCTGCTGCAGCTCGCGCTCCACGAGCAGATGCTGGGCGAACAGCCGCCCCCGTGGGAACCCCGTCACGCGACCGCGCTGCGAGCCCAGCACGCTGACTTCACGCCAGCGCTCAACGCCTACGCGATGTACCTACTGTTCGCGCAGGAGGGCCTCACCGCGGAGGTCAGCGCCTGGCTCGCTGAGCCTGGCACTGACCCCGTCGGCTTCAGCGAGACAGTCGCGGACTATATTCGGGCGGCGACGGGACACATTTTCCCGCCGTCAGAGGCGCAGGATCCCCCCGCGCCGATCCCGCTGCAGCGCGCCCTCGCGGACCAGACGCATCTCATCACCGTCGTCAGGCACAGCGCGCTTGACGACACACTCGAGGGCATGCTCGCAGACCCCATCAGTCTGCTTCCAGGGGACGACCCGATGCCCTTCCTCGTCGACTCGTACGTTCGCTCGCAGATTCTCCTCGGGCTGGGCCGGCTGCCCGAGGCACGCGAGACCCTCAGCCAAGCACTGTCAGTCGGCGACCTCGACCTCAGGTTTGCGGTGCTCTACGCCGCGATGCTTCGCTGGTCCGCGCTGCTGCACTTCCGGGACGGTCGCACAGACATCGCCCGGTCACTCTTGAACGAGAGCAAGCGGTACTCGTCACTGCGCGGCACAATGCCGGGCATGCGGCCCGAGTTCGGGGAGGCCCTTGAGGTGCTCTTCAGCGGAGATCGCCTCGGCGCGAGCAAGCGCTTTCTCAGCGATGGCAGGGAATGCTTCAAGCGGTCACTCATCGATACCGCCTGGTCAATGGCCCGGTTTGCCTTTCAGCTCGACCCCGGCGAGGAAGCCCTGGGCGTCCTCGACAGGTTCTCCCGGCATCCGTCGTACGCGTGGTCGCGGCGAATCTCGCGGTTCGCTCGCGCGGCGCTCAATCAAGACCCGAACCTGGTGTTCTACGTGTCGCAGCTGTCGTCGGCCCCCGAGCTTTCGACGGCTGCGGATTTCCTGGCAGACATCGAGCGTGCTCAGGTGACTCGCGGCGTGCCCGGCAACACTGCCTACGCGAAAGCCGTCGCCGAGGCCAAACAGGCATTCATCATGTTCCGCGAGCCACTGGCAAGGTCGAGTTTCGCCGACAGGGCCCCCGCAGTCGAGACGCTCACCCCGCGCGAACTCGAGATCGCGCCACTCACTGCAACGCTCAGCAACCGCGAAATCGCTGAACGGCTGACACTGAGCATTCGCACGGTCGAGAACCACATCGCTCGTTCCATGAAGAAGCTCGGGCTCTCGTCTCGGAAGGACTTGAGCGCGGCTCTGTCGAGCGTGGCGATTGCATCCTCAGGTAGTTCCGCAGAGTCGTAGGGCAAACCCCCTACGTCGACCCTCAAAACACGCCTAAATACTCACATTTCAAGGCGGGGCCGAGTAGTCCGACTACTTAAGAGCGGCGATTCTGCACCCAATATCGCCCTTAGGCCTCCCGTATGGCTTGGGTTTCAAGTACTGTTTCATTAGTCCCGGTGGTTCTCACTGTAGGACTTCTCACCACATCAACGATGAGATACCTTCCCCCAAATCTGGTATCTGGTGAGAACGGTCTGGTGTGTGGGGAGTGGGCTTCCCCCCATCGCTTCCCCCAAATATTGCGACTCTCCACACACCACACCACTCCCCCTCTGCGGCAAGGCTCGGCGGTTCTGCAATTCCGCACACCACGCCCACTCCGCAGCGCCGAGACGGCGCTCCCCGCTGACACGGTCAGCGAACGTGCCAGCTAGTGTCCGAGCCCGAGAGCCGGGGCGGTCTGCCCATACTCACGAGCGAGTGCCGCCCGCGCCGCGTACCACCCGGAGAGCCCGTGCACACCGGGCCCCGGCGCCGTCGAAGACGAGCACAGGTAGACGCCATCGGCCGGAGTCTTCCACGGCTCGCGCGCGAGCACCGGGCGCGCAAGCAACTGGCGCACCGACACCTGGCCGGCGCTGAAGTCACCCGCCACGTAGTTCAGGTTTTCACGCCCAAGTTCTGCGGCCGTCGTGGCGCGCACGGCCGTGATCCTGTCGCGCGCACCGGGCGCGAACCGCTCGATCTGCGCCAGCACGGTCTCCGTCACGTCCACCGTTGACCCTCGCGGGACGTGCGTGTAGCTCGTCACCGCGTGCACCCCCGGGGGGTTTCGCCCTTCGTCGAAGGCCGCAGGTTGCGCGAGCAGCACGTACGGGCGCGCGGCGTGCCGGCCGCGCGCGACGTCACGCTCGGCCGCCGCAATCTCGGCGCGAGAACCCCCGAGGTGAACCGTCGGGGCTTCGGCGACGCGAGCGTCGCGCCACGGGATCGGGCCGTCGAGCACGAGGTCTACCTTTGCCGCCGCGTTCCCGTACCTAAACCGCGCGAGCCGCCGCCGGTACCCTGCCGGCAACGCGTCGCCCGCGATCTCGGCGAGACCCCGCGCAGAGGTGTCAAACAGCTTGACGTCAAAGTCGGCGAGCTCGCTGAGGTTCGTCACGGTGCGACCGAGCTCGATCTTCCCGCCGTGGGCAAGCAGGTCGGCCGCGAGCGCGTCGCTGATCGCCTGCGACCCTCCGACAGGAACCGGCCAGCCTGACGCGTGCGCGAGCGCGCCAAGCACGAACGCCACCCCGGCCGCCGCGAGCCCCGGCATGGGACCGATGTTGTGAGCGGCCACGCCAGAGACCAGCGCGGGCGCCAGCTCCTCACGGAACCTCGCGTTCCAGACGGGCGAGCCCTGCTCGAGCGTTCGCGCTCCGAGGGCGATCGCCGCAAGCGGGTCGCGCGGCCAGCGCAGCAGCGCACCCCCGAGAGCGAGGTCGAGTGTCCCCTCGAGTCGCTGCAGGATCGGGCCGTACAGCCGCGCGTACGCCGCGCCGTCCCGCCCCAGTTCAGTTGCCGTGCGCGCGAGGTCACGGTAGGCGACGGCGGCCCGATCACCCGCTGCACCATCGAGCGGGTGCGCGAACGACGCGTCTGGGATGACGAATCCGATGCGCTTCGTGAGCTCAAACTCACGAAAGAACCCCGTCGCGAGCGCCATCGGGTGGATCGCAGAGCACACGTCGTGCACGACGCCAGGGGCCACGTGCGAGAGCGTGCGAGCACCTCCACCCAGCGTGTCCATCGCCTCGAACACCGTGACGGGAACGCCGGCGCGCGCGAGCGTCACCGCCGCAGCGAGACCGTTCGGCCCCGAGCCGATAACCGCGGCGCGCTGTGAGGATCGCATGATCCCTGAGTGTAGTCGGCGTCGGTAGCCCAGCTACCCTCTGCGGTACTCCGCTAGGCTCTGCGGTACTCCGCGGTGCTCGGTCACTCAAACGGGTCGCGCGCGGCAAGGCCGACGCGATTGAGGTATTCGATCACAATGGCGTAGGAGCGGATCAGTGAGGTTTCGGTATACGGCACCCCAAGCGTCTTGCAGTGCTCGCGCACGAGTGCCCGCACCTTTGAGAGGTTGGGCCGCGCCATGTTCGGGAACAGGTGGTGCTCAACCTGGTAGTTCAGCCCGCCCATGAGCCACGTCGCCCACCAGCCGCCGCGGATGTTGCGTGAGGTGCGCGCCTGCTTCGAGAAGAAGTCGAGCTTCGCATCGTGGGCGATAACCGGCATCCCCTTGTGGTTGGGAGCGAACGACGCCCCCATGTACACGCCGAACACCGCGAGTTGCACGCCCATGAACGCGAACGCGAGGCCGACGGGAAGAAACACGAAGACCGGGACGAGGATCACCGCGAAGCGGGCAACGATGATGGAGAGTTCGATCCACCGCCCCTTGTATCGGCTCGCGCCGCAGGAGGTAGGCGATCGAGTGCCGGTGCAGGTTGAGGCCCTCAAGCGTCAAGAGCGGGAAGAACAGCCACCCCCTGTCGCTGCGTGATGAAGCGCAGGAGACCGCGTGCTTTCACCGCGTCCTCCTCAATGAACGAGATCGTGTCGATCTCGATGTCGGGGTCTTTGCCCACCCGGTTCGGGTTGGCGTGATGCCTCGTGTGCTTCGAATCCCGCCAGGCGTAGCTCATGCCAATACTCGCGGCGAGGACGCGGGCCTGCCTGTCGTTCGCGGGGCCGGTCGTGAGGAGCTGACGGCGCGCCGCCTCGTGGGTGAGGAACGCGATCTGGGTGAAGAGCAGCGCGTAGGCCGCAGCCATCAGCAGTTGGAACCAGGAGTCACCGAGCAGGATCGAGCCAGCGGTCGTTGCCGCGAGGCCGACGGCGATCCCTGCCGCGACAAGCCAGTAGAACCACGGCGTGCGAGCGAACAGCCCCGATTCGCGCGCGGTCTGTGACAGTCGCGTGTACGCCTTCGCGATGGGCGGGAAGTCTTCAGCGCGCGCCCGCGTGTACTTGAGCGGCCCGAGGCCAGTGAGGGTAGGTAAAACTGTCGTTGTCATGATCAGCACCCATGCGGTTTCGAGTGGCTCGTCGAGCCACTCTGGTCGAGCCACTGGCAGATGCCGATCGCTTCGCTCAACATACTTGGTTCGGCATGCAGAACGCCGTACATGTGCCGAGCACGCATGCGCAGAGGCTGCCCGCGCAGCTAGGCTTGCATTCGTGCCAACAGAAACGCCCCCGCTCCCACCGTTCCGCTCGCTTGACTGGCCACGTCGCACCGAACGCCTGACGATTCGTCCAGCGGAGCTCACCGACGCAGAGGCAATCTGGCAACACCGCCAGCTCCCCGACGTCGGCAAGTGGCTCGGCTGGCACCCCATCGACCACGCCGACTGGATCGCGACGTACCCTGAGAAGTACCTCGACAACCTCGTCGTTGAGCTCGACGGTCGCATCGTCGGCGACATCATGTTGAAGGCCGGCGACGGCTGGGGCCAGCGCGAGGTTCGCGACGGCGCCGCGGGTGTGCAAGCAGAGCTTGGCTGGACGTTCCACCCCGATGCCGGGGGCCGTGGCTACGCGACAGAGGCTGTGCGAGCGGTGATCGAGCTCTGTTTCACCGATCTCGGGCTCCGCCGTATCGAGGCCGGCGCGTTCGCGGAAAACGAGCCCTCGTGGCGCCTCATGGAGCGCGTCGGGATGCGACGTGAATCGTACTCCGTACGCGACTCTCTGCACCGCGACCTCGGCTGGATCGACGGCGTCACCTATGCGCTGCTCGCCGACGAGTGGGTATCGCAGGCCTGACCGCGCCCAGAAAGGACCCGCATGGCCACGCCAGCCGAGCCCCCCGCTACCCGCGCGCTCTCGAGCGGGGCGCCGACGACCCTCCAGGCGCTGCGCTCCCCCAGGCTCCTCCTCCGCGAGGCCCTCGCGGGTCTCGTTGTCGCGCTCGCGCTGATCCCTGAGGCGATCGCATTCTCAGTCATCGCTGGAGTTGACCCGAAGGTCGGGCTGTTCTCTTCCTTCGTGATGGCGGTCTCGATCGCGTTTCTCGGCGGCAGGCCCGCGATGATTACCGCGGCAACCGGTGCCGTCGCTCTCGTCATCGCCCCGGTCATGCGCGACTACGGCTTCGACTACTTCATCGCCACGGTCCTCCTCGCGGGCGCCCTGCAGATCGTGCTCGCCGTGCTCGGCGTCGCAAAGCTCATGCGGTTCATCCCGCGCAGCGTCATGGTCGGCTTCGTGAACGCACTCGCGCTACTCGTCTTTGGCGCCCAGATTCCCGAGCTCATCGGGGTCCCATGGGCCGTCTACCCGCTGGTGGCCGCCGGGATCCTCATTATGGTCCTCATGCCGAAGATCACGAGGGCAGTGCCGGCGCCGCTCGTGTCCGTGATCCTGATCACCGCTGCCGCCGTCACGTTCGCAATCAACGTGCCGACGGTCGGCGACAAGGGCGACCTTCCCGCCAGCCTCCCCGAGTTCTTCTTCCCGAGCGTTCCGCTCACCTGGGAGACCCTCAGCATCATCGGGCCGTTCGCCCTCGGGATGGCGCTCGTCGGCCTCATGGAATCACTGCTCACCGCAAAGCTCGTCGACGACATCACCGATACCCCCTCGAACAAGACGCGGGAGACCTGGGCGCAGGGCGTCGCGAATATGCTCGCGGGAATGTTTGGCGGGATGGGCGGCTGCGCGGTTGTCGGCCAGACCATGATCAACGTCAAGGTGTCTGGCGCCCGCACCCGCATCTCGACGTTCCTTGCTGGCGCGTTCCTGCTGATCCTGATCCTCGTTCTTGGCGACCTTGTGTCGCTGATCCCGATGGCGGCGCTCGTTGCCGTGATGATTATGGTGTCGGTTGCCGCGTTCGATTGGCATTCGATCGCGCCGAGCACACTCCGGCGGCTCCCGAAGAGCGAGACGTTCGTGATGGTGGCGACGGTTGCCGTCGTGCTTGCAACGCACAACCTCGCGATCGGCGTCATCGCCGGCGTGGTCGTCGCGGCGGTACTGTTCGTGCGCCGGGTAGCGCACGTCGTCGCCGTCGAGCGGGTGCCCAGCGAGGGGGCGGTAACCTACCGCGTCACCGGCGAGCTCTTCTTCGCATCGAGCAACGACCTCACAACAATGTTTGACTACACCGGCGACCCGGCCCGCGTCATCGTCGACATGACAGACGCACACGTCTGGGACGCGTCATCGGTTGCCGCGCTCGACGCGATCACGACGAAGTACGCGCGGCGCGGCACCACCGTCGAACTTGTCGGCATGAATGCGGCGACGCGCACCCTGCACGAGCGCCTCTCGGGTGGGCTCGGGGTGGAGTAGCGGCAGGGCTACGCCGCGACCCGAACCGGGCAGGCGATCTGGCCGCTCAACCGCCACACCAGCGCTACCCCGGTGAGCACCAGCGCGGCGACGGCGAGGATGGGCTGCAGCGGCGCAAACCAGGTGATTGCGCCGGAGTAGCCAAGAGCCAGGAGCGCGATCTTGTTGCAGACGGGGCAACCGACTGCAAACCAGCTCAGCACCCCACCCGCAATCCCCATCCGCGTGGCCTTGCGCTCCGCCGGGGCCTCCTCCTCAGCGAGCGCACCCTGCGCCGCGGGTCGCATGTAGGTTGCCGCGAGGAGGCCAGCGCCGATGGCTGTCAGGATCCAGACCGGGTAGTTCCACCACACTGTCGCGATCTCCCGCGAGAACCAGGGGTTCGGGATGATCACGGTCGCGACCCCGATGAGCGCCGCAAACCCGACTGCGACGAGGACGGCGACACGATACTGTCGTGGCCCCCACAGCTTCAGCGCCCGCGCCGCGAGCGTCAGGCGTTCCTGAGCAGCCTGTGGTGTCCAAGCCATGTGTGCCCCTCCTCGGACGTCGGTTTCGCGCCAGTGCCGCCGGCGGCGGCGGCGGCTCAAGGGTGCCCCAGCGCCCTTGGCATCGCTCACAAATCGGGAGCGCTCCCTGCCACCTTAGGGCCCCGCGCCACCCCGGGCCTGGGAAACCCCGGGCCCGGTCGCCTCACAGGCTGAACCAGGGCATGTTTAGCCAGTGGAGAACAGCGCTCGCCCAGCGCGCTACCCTCCCCGTACCCTGGATTGCAGAGAGGGAGGCACGGGAGACAACCCTCACCGGCCGCACACTATGAGCACAGTAGAGATCACCAAGGACAACCTCGAGCAGACGATTTCGGCGGGCGGCATCGTGCTGCTCGATTTCTGGGCGGCCTGGTGCGGCCCGTGCCGGTCGTTCGCTCCCGTCTTCGAGACCGCGTCAGAAGAGAACAGCGACATCGTGTTTGGCAAGATCGACACGGAGGCCGAGCAAGAGCTCGCGGGGATGTTCGGCATCACCTCGATCCCGACGATCATGGCGTTCCGCGACGGCATCAACGTCTTTGCCCAGGCGGGCGCCCTCCCCGCGCCGACGCTCACGCAGCTCATCGACGCGGTTCGCGGGCTCGATATGGACGAGGTGCGCACCCAGCTCGCGCAGGCCGAGAACGCAGCGGCCGCCGGAAACGAGTCGGCCGCCGAGTAGCCGTCCGCGGGCCGGGCCCTGCCCGGTTGCCCCGGATGTGCCCGGTCGCGGGCGCGTACGCACAGTTCGTGCGTTGCGCCCGCGACCGGGCTTGCTTAGTTCTGGATCGCGCCCCGCGCTGCACCCGCTGCCGAAACGGCGGGGAGAGCGGCATCGGCGGCACCGGCACCCACATCGACACCGGCTGCGGCATCGGCAGCCGCACTCGGCTCCATCCCAAGCCCGCGCCGCCTGCGCCGCGCGAGCAGTCGTGTGCCGATGAGACCGTGCCGCGGGCTGAACAGGTAGACGAGCGCGAACACGGCTCCCTGCGCGAGCACGACCATGCCGCCCGAGGCCGCGTCGAGGTAGTAGCTGAAGTACAGCCCGACGACGGCGCAGAGCGCTGAGATCGCGGGGGCGATGATGAGCATGCGAGAAAACCTGTCGGTGAGCAAGTACGCCGTCGCGCCCGGGATGATGAGCATCGCGACAACGAGCACCACGCCGACGGCCTGCAGCGCGACGACCGATGTGAGCGCAAGCAGCCCGAGCAGGGTGGCGCCGAGCAGGCGCGGGTTCAGTCCGATCGCGTGCGCGTGGGTCGGGTCGAACGCGAACAGAGTGAAGTCGCGACGCTTCGCGATGAGCACGGCGAAGGTGATCGCGCCAAGGATCACGATCTGCACGAGCTCGCCCTGCGAGACGCCGAGCAGGTTGCCAAAGATGATGTGATTCAGGTCGGTCTGCGAGGGAGTGACGGAGATGAGCACGAGCCCGAGGGCGAAGAGGGTGGTGAACACGATCCCGATCGCCGCATCCTCCTTCACCCTGCTCGTGTCGCGAACGGCCCCGATCAGCGCAACGGCGAGGAACCCGAAGAGCACCGCGCCGAGCGCGAACGGCGCCCCCGCGATGTAGGCGAGCACAACGCCGGGCAAGACGGCGTGCGACACGGCGTCGCCCATGAGTGACCACCCGATGAGGACGAGCCAGCACGACAGGACCGCGCAGACGATCGATGCGATGAGCGTCGTCGCGAGCGCGCGCGTCATGAAGTCGTAGCTCAGGGGTTCGAGGAAGAAATCGACGAGGTTCACTTGGTTTCGCTCCGATCGAGGACGTCGAGGCCGAAGGCCATGGCGAGGTTTTCTGGGCGCAGCACCTCTTCGGGCGGGCCGTGCATGAGCACGCGGCGCATGAGCAGGATCGCCTCGTCTGCGAGGCTCGGCAGCGCGTGCAGGTCGTGGGTCGAGACGAGCACGGTCGCGCCCTCGTCCGCGAGTTCGCGCAGCAGGCGCGTGATCGTCGCTTCGGAGCGCTTATCGACGCCGGCAAACGGCTCGTCGAGCAGCAGCGTTGTAGCGCCCTGTGCAATCCCGCGCGCAACGAACGTGCGCTTCTTCTGCCCGCCGGAGAGCTGGCCGATCTGCCGATCCGCGTACTCCGTGAGCTCGACCCGCTCGAGCGCGTGGTCGACCGCGCGATGATCTTCCGCCCGCGGCCTGCGCGTGAGTCCCATCTTCCCGTAGCGACCCGTCATGACCACGTCGCGCACCGAGAGCGGAAACCCCCAGTCGACGTCCTCGCTCTGCGGCACGTACCCGACCGTGCCCGTCTTGCGCACCCGAGCGGGGCTTTGGCCGTTGATGAGCACCGAACCCCGATCAGGGCGGACCATCCCCATGATGGTCTTGAAGAGTGTCGACTTGCCCGAGCCGTTCATGCCGACGAGCCCGCAGACGCGGCCGCGCTCGAGCGTGAGCGACGCACCGTTCAGGGCGAGCACCTCACCGTAGTGCACGGTGACGTCGTCGACCAGGATCGCCGGGGCGCTCACTTGCGCGCCCCCGAGAGCGCCGCGACGATTGCATCCGCGTCGTGCCTGATGAGATCGAGGTACGTGGGTACGGGACCGTCAGGCTCGGACAGGGAATCGACGTAGAGCACGTCGCCGAGTACCGCGTCGGTCGCTTCCTCCACCTGCCGCATGGGCGCATCAGACACGGTCGACTCGCAGAACACGGCGGGAACGTTGTTCTCGCGCACGAACTCGATCGCCGACGCGATCTGCTTCGGTGTCGCCTGCTGCTCGGCGTTCACGGCCCAGATGTACTTCTCCGTGAGGCCCGCGTCGCGCGCAAGGTACGAGAACGCACCCTCGCAGCTCACGAGCGCCCGCTCGTTGTTGGGCAGCACATCGAGCGAGGCGACGAGCTCGTCCTGCACGGTTTGCAACGTCTGCTTGTAAGCCTCGGCGTTGGCCCGGTAGTCGCTCTCGTTCTCGGGGTCGATGTCGACGAAAGCGTCGGCCATGTTGTCGACGTAGATCTGCACGTTCAGCGGGCTCATCCAGGCATGGGGGTTCGGCATGCCACTGTAGGCGTCCTCGCGGATGTCGATCGCTTCGATGCCCTCACTCACCACGGCGTGGGGCACGTCGAGGTCGCTCACGAACTGCTCGAACCAGGCTTCGAGCCCCATCCCGTTGTCAAGGATGAGGTCGGCCTCGCTTGCCTTGCGGATGTCGCCCGGAGTTGGCTCGTAGCCGTGGATCTCGGCGCCCACCTTGGTGATCGACTCGACGCGCAGGTGCTCCCCCGCGACGTTTTCGGCGATGTCGGCAAGCACTGTGAACGTCGTGAGTACGACGGGGCGATCGTCGGCTTCGCCGGTTGGGTTGCTGCTGGTGCCGCTGGCGCCGCTAGCGCCCGTGGTCGGGCTCGCGCAGCCAGCGAGCAGGAACGTGGCGGCCGTCGACACCGCAGCGGCTGCGAGGGTGGCACGCACGGATGGGCGAGTGCTGAATGGCATGGGCAAGTGGTTCCTCCGAGAGCTGTGACTTCGAACCCCAGCATCCTCGACGCTAGGTTTGGTATTCACAACTATAGACTTCGGGTAGCCGAACTTACAAAGCCTGGCGCCCGAACCCCGTCTTTGTGCGCGGCCAACAACGATCGCCGCACTCGCCTTCTCCCATGCCGACACTCAGTCTTCGATAGCACCGGAAATGGCAAGGGCCGCGCTCCGATGAATCGGATCGCGGCCCTCACTACATGCTGAGACTGTTACCAGTTCCTATGCGCCTGTCAGAACGGGCCCGGGGCTTGGCTCCGATTGAGGCTTTCCGGTGGCCTCGGCTTCCCCTTCCCCTACTATCGGGACGGGCGCCTTCCTCACGCGCTGGTTTACCCAGTCGGCGGCGCGACGCCAAGTACGGTCGCGAATGAAGATCATGTCGCCGAGGATCATCATGAGCGAGAACCACGGCAACGCGAGGAGGATCGCGATTGACGCATGCATCCCCGTGACGAGCACCAGACCGACGATCCGGCTCCAGCGATTGAGCAGCAGCACGGGGAACAGCAGCTGACCGTAAACGCTGAGCCATGAGGCGATAAACACGGCGGGCGTAACCTGCCAGGCAAGGTGGTTGAGCCACGGCACCAGAGTGAGTTCTTCGACCTGCAGCGGATAGTACGAGGCAACGCCCGACACCCAGGTTGCGCCCTGCAACTTCCAGAGCGCACTCGTGACATAGATGACGCAGAGCTGATACCCGATCAGCACAACCGCGACGTTGTTGCTCAGCACCGGGAACCACTCCGGTACGCGCCACCTACCGAAGCCCAGAGGCCGCGCTGCCACGCCCCGGCGGGCCTCGCGTTTCGCGCGGCGACGAGCGTCAAGTGACCAGCGGTACGAGGTGTCGGCGAACAACAAGAAGATGATGAAGAGCCGGAAGGTCTGGTAGTGCCCGGTGTTCGTCACTACCGGGTCAAGCGTCGTGAACCCCAGCCAGAGCGCAACAAATAGCGGCGACACGACCCGCATCCGCCAGCCCAGCGCGTAGGCTGCCGCGACTGCCATCAGCACGATGATTTTGGCGAGAATGAGCGGGTCTGGATCGGTGCGGGAGAAGAGCGCCGTGATTGGCCAGAAGTACGAATGCACCGACGAGTCGCGGAACATCGCAGCCCCCCACTGCGACCCGTGCCCGAAGGTGTATGAAAAGTTCGGCAGGTACAGAGCAAGAATTGCGACCGTCGAAGCACCGAGTCCGATGCGCAGCAGGGCGAGGCCGTAAGTCGCGTGTCTACTCTCAAGGAACCAGTTCATGAGGCGCTCCCATGTGTTTGATATCGCACTCGCCATGATCATTCCCCCTCCGCTTCGTCGATGGTGGCTGCGGCCTCGAGTTCCGCTTCCACACCTGCCTTGTCAGCCCAGGCCTGAAAGCTCCGCGCGAACGCTTCCCTGTCCTGCCCGGGCCACTCCATAGCCGGCACCCAACCCATGTCCGTATATTTGCTTGGCGGCCGCTTGGCCTCAGGGTCGTGACGGTCAGTCCAACGAACTACTGGGTCATAGACCGCCCGCACCTGCACGGCCTTGACCTCCCCCTTGTCGCCCCACATCGCGTGGGCAACCTGAGTCGCGTACGAGGCCGTATAGTTTGTCGCACGAATGAACGACCGAACTTCAGCGCTGTTCGAATCATCAGCAGCCACCAGCGCATCCCGAAGACCGTACAGTTCTTCTCCGGCGAGGTGGTTCTCCGCCGCGACACGCTGCTGCGCCTCGCTCAGGCCCCGGTAGCTCGTCATCAGACGCTCTGCTCCGACAACTGAGAGCTGTTTCCGCAGTGTGCGGCGGTACGGCTCTGCAAGCTCCACCGCTGAAGCATTCACCCACTCTGACCGGACGCGTTCGCCATCTTCCAATTCGACCCATGCTCGAACCCACAGCTGGCGATCGGTGTCGACCGGGTCAGGGGCAAAGATCTTGTAGTCCTGCACGAGGTAGGGGCGCACATACTGATCTGCGGTCGCCCCGGGTAAGACTTGATACTTGAGGTCAGAATAAGGCGTGTTGTAGACCGCCGTGAAGAACATGTGAACGGCCAACAAAGCAACAGCCCCGATGGCAACGACTCGCGCCGATTTGGGGAGCTTCTTACGTTGCGCTGAGCTCACGCCTCGTGAATTGCTAACTCTTGGCTGATCCGAAGTTTTCAAATTGCACGCTCTTTCTTCCCTGAAAGTTCGACTGGTTTCACCGTAGCGCAAAAGCGCAACGCGGCGACCCGGTATTTCTACTCGGATCGCCGCGCTGCGCTGCGCTATGGCTTAGGCTTCACTGCTTGGCACGTTTCCACGGGCCCTCGCCCGCGAAGTCAGTGTCAGTGTGATGCCTGCTGCCAACAGCACCGCCGTGAGGATTCCGAAGCCGAGCATGTCGGCCCCACCGGTAGCGGACAGCGGGTGTCCCTTACCGTTTACCCCGGGCTTCACGCCTGGCTTACCGCCAGGCTGGTTGCCCGGATCGGAACCCGGATCAACAGCTGGGTCTGCCCCTGGGTCAGCACCCGGATCAGTGCCCGGATCGGTACCTGGGTCGGTACCAGGGTCGGTACCAGGATCCGTACCTGGGTCGGTGCCCGGATCCGTACCCGGATCAGTGCCCGGATCGGTACCTGGGTCGGTGCCCGGATCCGTACCCGGATCGGTACCTGGGTCGGTGCCCGGATCGGTACCTGGGTCGGTGCCCGGATCAACCCTTGGGTCTTCGCCGGGGTCGCTACCTGGATCGGTGCCAGGATCGGCGCCCGGATCAGTACCAGGATCGGTACCGGGGTCCGCACCCGGATCGGTGCCCGGGTCCGTACCAGGATCGGTGCCCGGATCAGTACCCGGATCTACACCGGGATCGGTGCCCGGATCCGTACCCGGATCGGTGCCCGGATCAGTACCCGGATCGGTGCCCGGGTCCGTACCAGGATCGGTGCCTGGGTCTACACCAGGATCGGCACCGGGGTCCGTACCCGGATCAGTACCCGGATCGGTGCCCGGATCAGTACCCGGATCGGTGCCCGGGTCCGTACCCGGATCGGTGCCTGGGTCTACACCAGGATCGGCACCGGGGTCCGTACCCGGATCAGTACCCGGATCGGTGCCCGGATCAGTACCCGGATCGGTGCCCGGGTCCGTACCCGGATCGGTGCCTGGGTCTACACCAGGATCGGCACCGGGGTCCGTACCCGGATCAGTACCCGGATCGGTGCCCGGATCAGTACCAGGGTCCGTGCCCGGGTCCGTGCCCGGATCAGTACCAGGGTCCGTGCCCGGGTCCGTGCCCGGATCAGTACCAGGGTCCGTGCCCGGATCAGTACCCGGATCGGTGCCCGGGTCAGTACCCGGATCTACACCCGGGTCCGTGCCCGGATCAGTACCAGGGTCCGTACCCGGTTCAGTGCCCGGTTCAGTACCGGGATCAGTGCCCGGGTCGGTACCCGGATCTACACCAGGATCGGTGCCAGGATCGGCGCCCGGATCAGTACCAGGGTCTGTGCCCGGATCTGCACCCGGGTCCGTGCCCGGTTCAGTACCAGGGTCCGTGCCCGGATCAGTACCGGGGTCCGTGCCCGGATCGGTGCCCGGATCAGTACCAGGGTCTGTGCCCGGATCTGCACCCGGATCAGTACCAGGGTCCGTGCCCGGATCAGTACCCGGATCGGTACCCGGGTCCGTGCCCGGTTCAGTACCGGGGTCCGTACCCGGATCTACACCCGGATCAGTACCGGGGTCCGTGCCCGGATCAGCACCAGGGTCCGTGCCCGGATCAGTACCCGGATCGGTACCCGGGTCCGTGCCCGGATCAGTACCAGGGTCCGTACCCGGATCAGCACCAGGGTCCGTGCCCGGATCAGTACCCGGGTCAGTACCGGGATCGGTGCCCGGATCCGTTCCCGGATCGGTACCCGGATCAGTGCCAGGATCCGCTACCGGATCAGTACCAGGGTCCGTGCCCGGATCAGTACCCGGGTCAGTACCCGGATCGGTACCCGGATCTACACCAGGATCGGTGCCCGGATCAGTGCCAGGGTCCGTACCCGGATCAGTACCAGGGTCTGCACCCGGGTCGACACCGGGATCTGTGCCGGGCTCAGTACCCGGCTCCTCTGCCAGCGCCTTCACCGTGGACGAACCAAGCTGAAGCGCAACTGCACCATTTGTGCCAACGTTTGGCAAGAGACTCACATTCAATGCGCGAACGGTGAACGAGCCAGGCCCGAGATCGCCGCCACTTTCGTTAAAGGGCGCCATGGTCGGCTGGTGGTTGATCGTGATGTTCGCGACGTTTCGGAGCACGGGGCCTAGTCCATCAGTGAGAACACTGCTGACCACAGGCGAAACAGCACCGTGCACCAACGGCTGCAGATTGTCGATAACCCCATCAAGCACGCCATTCAGGACACCGCCGATGCTCGTCACAACCCCAGACAACGCATCAGCGATGGGCTGAACGACGGTCCCAACGGACACCCCAGCAATGCGGATTTGGCTCACGTCGATGACAGGGGCCGTGTGACCTGCTGCGCCAGTAAAACCACCAAGTGTGCCCCGAATAGTGACCGGAGCGTTAACTACAAGAGGAATGCTCACCTGGACTGAGACGTTGAGATTAACGCTGTAGAGCCCCTCAGTTACCGTGTCAACAATCTTAGACACTGCAGAGTTTGGCCCGTTGCCTGTGAGTGCGTCGGTCACACCGTCAAGGATTGCATTTACAGTATCGCCGTGAAGCACCTCAGTGTTTGCCGGCAGCGTGCTGAGGCTTGTTGCCCCGCTTCGATCCACGACAAGAGAGGCGAGGTCGACCCTGATTGCTCCCGTGCTCAGGTCAACGATGACACTGTTGTCAGTGTTCGCGAGGGGCTCCTGGAGGAGCTTCTGTCGGACAGTATCAAGCAGTGGGGCTGTGTCAATAGAAGCATCGTTCAGAGACGCGTTGACCAGCGGGAGGGCCCCGATGGTCCGCACGAGACCACCCAGAATCGATTCGATCCCACCGCCCGGACCGAGCAGATCCTGAATCGGCTGAAGAGCAGTACCGAGGGTGGTGTTCACCGTGTTCACGACTCCGCCGACAGCCGGACTGTGCACATCGAGCTTGAGGTCGGTCAGCATGTACTCGCTACCGACTGCGCCGGCGTCTGAGGTTGCCTGTGACCCCAAGGCTCCGATCTGGATGGAGGCTTCATCAAGCAGCGCATTTCGCACCTGATCGCCGAGCAGCTGGCTGAGCAGCTGGCTCGCGTCAAGCTTGGCGAAACCATACTCGCCACTGTTCGCCACGTCAATGTTCAGCGAACCATCGGAGTTGATGAGACCCGATGACGCGACAGACTTCGTCGAGCTTGGTGAAGCGCTGTAGCTCGCAATCGCACCGAGGTTTCCAAGTTCAAGGAGCCCAGGGGCTGATGACGATGGCTTGATCAGCGGGAGCGCAAGCGTTCCGAGGTTGATGCTCCCAAGCCCGTTCAGCACGCTTACGTTGAGCGGGTCGGAGACTGGGCCAGCTGTGGCCGGAAACTCCGACTTTGTGTAGGCCGCTCCAACGACGTCAATGCCCAGGCCCTCGAGCGCGAGCCAGTGACCGTGCGCCGCAGAGTCCGCAGCCGTCGTGTAGTCATCGGCGAAGGCCGCCGTACTTCCAAATATTGCCGGTCCGGCCACCATTGCGGCGGCCGTGAGGATCGCGACCGGTCGCGCTCGCGACGGCCCCCTCCCGACTGGTTGTCTGAGTTCCATACTGTTCGCTCCCTTGTTTCCTCAACAGCGGCTCAAGCCAGCAGCTGCTCGGCAACGCGTTGCGGCGTCACACGAGAAAGCTGCGTCAGCCTTCGTGAGCATATGTCGGGCTCTCAGGGTTCTTCCAGCAAACTCCGTAGTACTGACTCCCGGTCAGAAAACTACTGAAATCCAATGTTAAATACATGAGGTGGCTGTTGAAGATCCGCACATATTGAGTACTCTCAGCTTTGGGGGGATACTTTTTGCACCCTCATTGGATCCGATTCCGACTTGAGAGAGGATTTGCAAGGGTATGCAAAGACGCACCGAATTCCACTCAGATCACGTCCTCGACTCAGTAGAACAGCTCTCACGCAACAATTCAGTAGTCGTATCCGCACCAACCGGCATCGGTAGAAGCTACTTTCTGGAACGCGTGAACTCGAGCATCGGGCACAAAGACAGCGTCGTGATCAACGCCGCGAACGCCTCAGCGTTGACCGTGCTTCGCACCGCGCTCCCGACGGCGACAATACTTGTTGACTCACTGGAGCACGCAGACCCCGAGTTTGTTCGATCGTGGCTTGAGCACCTGCAACGCGGCGGGCGCGGGCTTGCGGTGCTCCACACAGATAACCAGCACAGTTCTTTCCACCTCTCCGTTGAGGCGCTACGAGCTGGCCGCGACGACTTGTTGACAGCTCTTGACACTGCCCACTCAATTCAGCTCCCACCGCTCTCTGCAAACAACATCGAGCGACTACTTCACGAGCACAGCCCCCGCATCCTAGATTCTGGCACCATCCATGCCATAGTTTCGCTGGCAGAGGGCCGCCCTCGCTGGGCACTTGCACTCCTCGAGCTCTCGAATACCCGAGGACTCTCGGTATTCCCGCGCCCGATGGTTCCAACTTCGACACCTGCCGGGATCGTCGCGTCAGTGTTGCGGAGCATCGCAGACTCTGTAGGAGACATGCCTCCAAGCACCGTCGCAGCTGCAAGCGTCGTTTCTCAGCTTGGCCAGATGGATCTAGCTGGGATTGAGGACTTGGTTGGTAGCGATAACTGCGATGCTCTGGTGAGTTATGGGGCACTCATCGGCGATGAAACTCAGACACTCTACCGCGTACCACCGCTACTCGCCGCCGCAGTCCGAAGTCGGGCCTCAGCAACGGAGACCTCAAGGTTTGAGGACGCTGTTCAGCGACGTCTCCTGAGGCGCCGCTCGCTGGGCTTCCCGCTCTCCGTCGCCGAGTCGTTGTTTTGCACACGGCCATTCCAGAATGATGCAGCAGCAAACGACCCCACTCTCGAGGAACAGCGGACCGCAGCAATCGAGCAGTCAATTGTCGAACTTGTAAACTTCGGTGAACACAAGTTTGCGGAGTCACTATTGCTCCGTCAGACCGATGCCCCTGTGCTCATCCCACCGCCACTTCGCGCGGCAGTACTTGGCGCACTCGTCAGCCCAGAAGCTGGGCTTGCTCACATCGGCCCACCTCCTGGCGAACCCGGCACAAACGCTTATCTTGGTTGGCTAGGTCTACACTCCAAGCTGAATGAGCTTGCTCTCACTCCTGTCGCTCGAGAACACTCTCCCACCATGGGGGCCGAGGAAGCTGCCACACAGACCATCATCCAGGTGTGGAACGGGTCAGAACCCGTTGCGCACCACCTCGATTCGATCCGCGAGATCAGTAGTAGAGATAGCAACAACGCGCTCGGACTGCTTGCAGATACCCTACTCGACCTCGAAGCTGCACGGACAGGGCAGGTCATCGCAGGTTCCTGGCTTTCAACTGGCGCACCCGCCCCCAGGGCATCAACGCAAGTGCTCGCCGACCTGCCGCATACGTCAGGCACCTTGTTGCTCTCTCAGGCCCTCTCCGCTTTGTTCATTGGGCAAGGGTCACGCTTTGCGCAGGAACTTCGTTCGGAGTCAAGACGCACCCATCTGCATGAGTTCCACGCCCGCTGGGTACGCCACTATGCCGCTGCGACTATGGCCATCGCCTGCGGTGATCTCGCCAGAAGCGTCATCGAGTGGTCCGAACTTGTGAAGTGTGCTCCACACCTCGTACCGCTTCGCCTCGAGGCGTACCTCCACGAGACGTTAGCGACGTTGGACGCAGCGCGGGCTGCAGCCGATTCCGGACATGACGAGCACCTCCCGCCGTCAAGTTTTTCTGCTCCCTACGCACTCTTTCTGTGTTTTGGAAACGGCAAGCCGCCACTGCTGCAGCACCAGCTACCTCCACCGGGTGCAGCTACTGCCCCAGTACCCGCGCTTCTCCACAAGTACGTTTGCGCTGCCCTTGAAGAGAATCCAAAAGAACTCATTCGCACAGCCGATGCCCTACTTGTTTTCGAGGCGTGGGGGCCAGCCTTGTCAGCATTGCGCCAAGCACGCGACATCTATGTCAGCCGCCGCGCAACGACGGCAGCTACTGAGTGCAAGAGCAGGCTTGAGGAGCTCGAACGATTCCTAGAGAAACGCATACCAAACTATGAGGCTGACCCGAATCGCTCAGACGAGAGGATACGCCTGACCAACCGAGAGAAGGAGACCGCCAGCCTTGCTGCGGAGGGACTGAGCAACAAGGAGATCGCGGCACGCTTGCACTGCAGCATCCGTACTGTGGAGTCACATATCTCTCAAGCTCGCGCGAAACTCGGGCTGCAGTCTCGCAAGGATCTCGCGCAGGTGGCAATGTTCGCCGCGCCTAGCGAGCATCAGGACGAACTGATCTCGCAAGGCAATAGGCGCACGGAATCGCCACGATAATTATCTAGGACTGAGCTAGGCCGCGCCCGCAAAGCCCTGCTGGCGCCAGGCCTCGTAGCTCGCGATCGCCGCGCAGTTCGCGAGGTTCATCGAGCGCGGGCCGGGGAGCATAGGAATGCGGAGCCGGTCGGTCACCGCCTCATGTGCAAGAATCTCGGGCGGCAGGCCAGTCGGCTCCGGCCCGAAGAGCAGCACGTCGGTCGGCTCATATGCGACGTCTGTGTATGGTCGCGTGGTGCGGGCGGTGAACGCAAAAACTCGCGCGGGCGCAAGCGCCTCAATCGCAGCCTCGAATGAGTCGTGCAGGTGCACAACTGCAAGGTCGTGGTAGTCGAGCCCGGCCCGCTTGAGCTTTGAATCCTCAAAATCAAAGAGCGGGTTCACAATGTGGAGCTCGGCCCCCGTGCCCGCCGCGAGGCGGATCGTGTTGCCGGTGTTGCCTGCGATGCGGGGCTCAAAGAAGAGAATGCGAGTCACCCACACAGAATACTCTCCGAGGGGTGGGCCGAGGCGCGCGGCCCACTTCCACCCCATCCGATAAGCACCACGGCCTGTGTTCTGCAGAGGGAATGCACTTTTCCCGAAGGGCTGGGCATTGGCAGCGCCTTTCCCAGACACAACCAACGCACCCAACCCAATCCAGTCCGCCCCGGCAAGCAGCCCGCACCAATGTCACCATCGGTGACACCGCCGGTAACCTGTGCTTACAATAAGGAAAGCGGCAACAGGGCGCAGTGACGACAAGTCACAACGCCAGAGCAGCAACGAGCAAAGGAGCAGACATGCGAATCGGACGCGCACTGGGTATCACAGCGGCAGTTGGGGCAGCCGCCGCGGGGGCCGCCTGGCTCTGGCGACACCAGGGCGACATCGCGTTCTCCCGCCCGGTCAACGAGTGGACTTTCACCCACATGGACAGGGTCATGCCAACCGAAACGGTGCACCGTCCCCTCGCAGCTCGCGCCCTCCCGACCAGCAGCACACCGCTTGGCGTCTCCGGGGTACGCTACGAGTTCGAGGGGCGACTCCGCTCAATCGCTGAGCTGCACGATCGCACGCACACGACCGCTTTCCTCGTCGCACACCGCGGCGAGGTCGTCCACGAGAGCTACCCGGGGCGGTTCGCGGGCCCGACGGCAAAGTTCCAGCTCTTCTCGCTCACGAAGTCGGTCACCTCAATGCTCGTCGGCATTGCTCTCGAGCGCGGCGAGATTCGCGCGGTCACCAATCCGGTCGTTGACTACGTGCCCTCGCTCAAGGGCTCAGGTTACGACGGTGTCACGCTCGAACACCTGCTGAACATGTCAAGTGGCGTCGGCGGCGTCGAGGACTGGACGGTGCCAGACGCGCCCATCAAGCAGTTCGAGGAGGCCGTCACGACGGGTGGATCGGTGCTTGACGTGATCCGCGCGCTCCCTCGCCTGCGCGAGCCCGGAACGGCGTTCAACTACTCGACCGTCGACACACACGTCATCGGCTGGCTGCTTGAGGCCGCAACCGGCAAGACGCTCGCGCAGTATGCGACGGAGCATCTCTGGGAGCCGATGGGCGCCGAGTCAGATGCCTTCTATTTCCTCACCCGCGGCAAGCCCCGCACCGCTCTCGGGGGCGGGTCGCTCAACGCGACCGTCCGTGATCTCGCGAGGGTCGGCTCCATCATGGCCGCGGGGGGCCGTGTCGGTGAGACCCAGCTCGTGCCCGAGGCGTGGGTGGCACGCAGTCGCGGCTCGGACCTCCCGCAGTTCCAGGTCGGCGCTCTCATGGATGGGGGTGGCACCGCCCACTACGGCTATTCGAACCAGTGGTGGACGCTCGGGGGTGAGCGCCGCGCATACACCGGCCTCGGCGTGCACGGCCAATTCCTGTGGATCGACCCCGATAGCGAGACCGTCATCGTGAAGACGAGCGCCTGGAATGACCCTGACGACGACGCCCGCGACGCCGAAACGTGCGCCGCCCTCGCCGCGGTTGTGCGGGCGGTCGTCGCGTCGGAGTAGCGCCGAAGTCGCCGCCAGGTAGGCTCATTCTCATGCCATCCCAGCCCGCCGCGACCCCTGCCAAGGCGTCAGGGTCGCGACCGCGCCGAGCTCAACTCTCGGCTCCCCTGATTCTCGACGCTGCCGCCTTGGTTGTCGAGCGCGACGGGCCCGCGGCGCTCACGCTCCGCAAACTCGGCACCGAACTCGGGGTGAACCACACGGCCGTGCTGCGGCATTTCTCGGGCAAGGATCAGATCGTGCTCGGCCTCGCGGAGCGCGTGCTCGAGGAGGCGCTCGAGGGGTTTGAGCCGCAGGGCGAGTGGGACGACGCGTTCGCGCAGCTCGCCAGGCGGGTGCGCGCGGCGTACCTCGTGCACCCCGGGATCGCCTCTCTCGTCGCCGCGCGCGTCTCGCGCAGCCAGGCCGAGTTTCGAGGCGCCGAGCTCGTGCTCGCTACCTTCGAGCGCGCCGGGTTCTCGGGCCGCGATGCGGCCGTGCTGTACCGCACGGTCACGGACCTCACGCTCGCGCTCAGCGCTTACGAGGCGTCGGTGCTCGTGATGGATCCCGCTGCGCGCGCGGGTGACGAACTCGCGATGCAGCGGGAGTATCTGCTCGCCCCCGCGCAGGAATTCCCCCACCTTGCGAAGGCCGCGCCCGAGCTCGCGGGCATCTCGAACGATGAGATCTTCGAGTCGGCGCTCAGCCTGGTGATCGACGGCATCCGGTTCAGGCGTTCCGGGCGCTAGCGGCACCGGCGGGCGCGGTCGTCGGCACCCGCGCGGCGAACCTTGCGAGGGGCACGAGGGCCAGGATCCCAAGCGCGAGAAGCGCAACAGCGAGGCCCCAAGGCCCGATCGCATCGAGCATCGCCCCGATGACGGCCGGCCCAAGTCCGGTTCCCAGCGCCACGGCGCCCGCCGTCGCGGCGACGAGGCGCCCGCTTCGGTCGAGCCCCGCAGCGAGCGCGAGAATCTGCACGAGGAGCGCGAGGTAGCAGACCTGCCACAGGCTCGTCGCGACCGAAAAGACGGCCGCGCTCTCGGTGACGACGACGAGCGTTCGGGCCGCGAACTCGAGGAGCGCGACGCCCACGAGCGCGACGACCCTGCCAAGGCGCAGCGACGCGAACGTGCCGAGCGGAACCCCGACGAGCGCCGCAAGCGCCGCGACGCTCAGCGCAAGCGACGCAGCGCCCTCGGCAAGCCCCGCGTGCCGCATCCCGAACACAGCCGCGTACGACCAGGTACCCTGCTCGACGACCCCGAACGCGAGCACGGCGGCGAGAAACAGCAGCGAGGGCCGCGGGCCGGTCTCGGCAGCGTGGTCGCCGGGCCGCTCGGGCAACCCGCGAACGCCCCAAAGACCGAAGGCGCAGCACGCCGCGAGCACCGCAAACCCGGCAGTACCGCCGCCAGCCTCGTTCGCGAACGAGACCGCAAGGATGAGCGCCGCGGTTGCGAGTGTCGCGACGAGCACGGTGCGGAAGGTGGCGCGGTCGACGTCGGGGGTGGACCCTAAGGCCGCCGTCCCCGCGGCGAACACCGCGCCGAGCCCAGCTCCGGCCGCGACGTTCGCGCCGACGAGTATCGCGACGGTGGGGCTGAGCCAGGCCGCAGCAAACCCGATCGTGGCAACGATCAGGCCGATCCGGGCGAGCTGCACCCTGCCCGAGCGCGACGCGCGAGCGGCGAGCAGCAGCGTCACGACCGCCGTCGCGAGCAGTTGGGCGGCCGCGACCATCCCCGCTGCGGTGTCGGTGAGCGAGAACCGCTCTCCGAACCCGGCGAGCAGCGCGGGCATGACGTTGCCGCCGACATTGCCGAGCGTCGTACCGCACGCGAGGGCGACGAGCGCGGCGGCGCCAAGTCCCCCGACTGACGCCGCCTGCGCTGGGCTTCCCTGCTGTTCCATGATCTGTGCTCCCTCGCGCAGCGCGGTCAACCCTGACCGCGTGTAACCATTGGTGACACCAATGTTCTCACGCGAGCGCTCGATCGCAAAGCGGCTCTGTGGCGCGCGGTCGGGTGCACCGCAAAACGATAGAATTCCTCCATGACGCGCAGCACTGAAGAGACCGTTCGAGGATTTCTCGGCGAGGTGCGCAGCGGCCAGTCACCCGAGCGCGCTGAGCACTACATGTCGCAAACCGTACTCGCTCACCAGGTCAGGGCGGGCGCACGCGAGACGCTCGAGCGCGGGCCCGCGAACTACACGGAGCACGTCGAAGAGATGCTCGAAATGTTCGGCCAGTTCGAGTTCGAGGTCGACGAGTTACTCGTCGACGGCGACCGCGCCTATGCACGGTGGATTCAGCGCGGTCACCACGTGGGCGACATTGACGGGCACGAGCCCACGGGCCGCCCGATCGAGACCGTCGGCAGCGCTGTCTACCGGGTCGAGGCAGGCCGCATCGTCGAGTACTGGATTCAGCAGGACGCGGCGGGCCTCATGACCCAGCTCACCGCGCCGGTCAACTAGAGCGCCATCCAGCAGTAAAGCGCCGCGCCCTCCGCCGTCGCGCGCCGCGCCAGGTCGCGCCACTCGCGCAGCATCGGGAGGAGGTGATCAGGATCCCCGTTCCCCCAGAACTCCTCCGTCTGCGACCAGGGGACGACCGTCTCGGCGAGCCGCTCGTCCGTGGCTGACGCAAGGGCACTCGTGAATGGCTCCGGCATGGAGACCACCCAGGCGCTTTCGTCGTCGGGATCACTCACCAGTCGCGCCCAAGCCCGATCCTCAACGATCTCGTCGTAGTCACGCCCGGTGAGAAGCGCGAGCAGCGTTCCAGCCTGCACCGTTGCGTCGACCCCATCGACGGACGGGAGCCCCGCGGGCCCAGTATCGACGAGGGCGGCGGCCTCTGCGTCCGAGCCAGCAATGAAGTACGTCGTGAGAACTCCCATGCGAACGATTCTGTCAGCCCAGGTCGCCGGCGACCAAGCCGTCTGGCGACTCCAGTCGCCAGACGGTCTCGCCCAGAACTTCCGGGAGCAGGGGGCGCAGCCACGAGGCGACGCAGGCGATTGCCGCGTCCTCGAGGTCGTCACGCGACCAGCCAGCTGGCCGTGCGGGCACGTCAGGCTCCCAGCCGAGCTCACCCCAGGTGACTCCGAACAGCTCGCGCTCGTCGTCGAAACGCCGGTCGAGCGCGAATCCCTCGTGGCCCTCAAAGCGGGCCACGACGTCGAAGGGGCCCTCGCCATCCTGGTCAACGAAGACGTTCACAACGATCGCGTCGACACTGGTTCCAGCGGCCGCGGCGAACCGCTCGAGGCGCCGCCGAACGCTGTCGGAGTGCGCCCCAAGCAGTGGCCGGAGGGCGGTCTCATAGTCACGCTGGTTCATGGAGCCAGCGTAGCGTGAGGCTACCTGCCCGCGAGAAGCATGTCGGCGAAGCTCGCGGCCTTCAGACGAAGTGTGTCGATGCGCTGCACACGCGCCGCGGCCACATCGAAGCCCTCGTAGGCGGGAGGCGGGTCGTTGCGCACGTTCTTCGAGCACTGAAACTCACGGCAGAGCAGGATCCCGACGGTGCTCCCTCGGCGACCGGCGTCCCCGACCCGCTTCGCCGCCCAGAATACGACTTCGTTCGGCAACCGCACGTCCTGGCACCAGTTGCACATGGCCCGCGAGCGGGGCGTCGCCTCAGCCTGCATGAAGATCACGCCGACCGGGTCGCCATCGAGCAGCGGCAGCACGGCGTACGCGCGGCGCACGAACTTCGGGTCGCGCCAGCCGTAGAAGTCGAGCTCGGCCCAATCTGCGTCGGTGAGGGTTTCGAAGCTCGCTGGCAGCGAGAGCTCTTTCGTCTCGCGCCTCGACGCGTTCACAAATGACGAGCGGATGAAGGATTCTGTCAGGGGTTGCATGAGTCAGCCTTTCGGGAGTCGTCCGCGAGCGTGCGCGGGAAGAACTCCCAGAGAAATGAGGAGTGGGTTCACCGAAGCCGCGGTGGGAACGCGCTAAGCGTTCCCACCGCGAGGGCAGTGCAGTCACTCACCGTCAGCAAGGGCTTCGCTGACGACCTCCTGACGCTGCGAGTACAGCTCTCGGTAACTCATGGGTCCGAGTGTACTCTGGCGAGACTAGCTGGGGCTGTCAGTTTCGCCAGCGGCTGCCTTGGCCGCGCGGACCCGCGCGAGCCGTTTCCGAACCGCCGGCCAGAACACCGCGAGCACCGCGACCGAGATCAGGCTCGTCCACACCTGAGTGCGGGTGCCATCGCCGCTCACGACCATGATGACGACGATCCCGATGACGGCGAGGATGACGAGGATGCCAAGCCAGGGGTGCAGCCACATCTTGAGTTCGAGCCCGGCGACTTCCTCCTTCGACATCCGCTGCCGCATGCGAATCTGCGTCGCGGCGATGAACGCGTAAACGAACAGGGCAACGAGGCCCGCGGAGTTCATGATGAAGTCGAAAATGCCCGACTCGGGCGCCGCGAAATTCACGATCACGGCCGCATATCCACCCAGGGTCGACGCGATGACCGCGGCGATGGGCACGCCGTTGCGCGAGCGCTTCGCGACGACCTCGGGGGCGTAGCCCTGCTCCGCGAGCGCTGCGAACATGCGGGCCGCCGAGTACAGGCCCGAGTTCAAGACCGAGCACACCGCGGTAAGGGTGACGGCGCTCATGATCGCGCCCGCCGCCGGGATGCCGTAGAGGGTGAAGACGTGCACGAAGGGGCCCTCAACCTGCGGGTCGGGCAGCTCGTTCCAGGGCACGATCACCACGATGAGGAACACTGCGCCCACGAAGAAGAGCAGGATGCGCCATACAACGGTGGTCGTCGCCTGCCGCACGCCCTTTGCGGGGTTCTCCGACTCTGCTGCCGCCATGACGGCGATCTCGGTGCCGAAGTACGAGAAGATCACGATGGCAACGCCCGCAATCACCGGCCAGACACCGTTCGGCGCGAAGCCGCCGTGCTCCCACAGGTTCGGCAGCGAGAATGACCCGCCGGGCCAGAAGCCAAGCGCGAAGAGCACGCCGACGCCGAGGAAGACGACGATCGCCACGACCTTGATGCTCGCGAGCCAGAATTCGACCTCGCCGAAGGAGCGCACGGAGACGACGTTCGTGATCGTGAAAATAAGCATCATCGCGATCGAGAAGACCCACTCGGGCACCCCGGGCATCCAACTGTGCAAGATCGCACCGCTCACGACCGCTTCGAACGCGATGACGCCAACCCAGAAGTACCAGTACAGCCAACCCACGAAGTAGGCGGCCCAGTCACCAAGGCCAACCCGGGCGTACTCCATGAAGGAGCCCGTCGTCGGGCGGGCAGCCGCCATCTCGCCGAGCATCCGCATCGCAAGGAACACGAGCACGCCGCCAATGAGGTACGACACGAGTGCGGCGGGGCCGACTGAGCGGATCACATTGCCCGAGCCGACGAAGAGGCTTGCGCCGATGATGCCGCCGAGCGTGATCATCGTAATGTGGCGTGATGCCAGCTTCTTGGACTTGCCGCTGCCCTTGGCGGGCACGACCTGCGCCACTGAGGTCGCTGGTGAAACCGGTTTATCGTAATTCGCTCGCATACCTGCCCTATCGTCGCGTCTCTGCGGATCACCACAGGCTACGCAGCAAGGCGAATCCCGCTAAACGAAGTTCTGCACAGCGATTTCAGGTTTCTCGTGCAAAGCCATCTTCCCCGCGAATTCACTTGCCGCGACAGTGGCTGCCAACCGGATCCGCCGCCCGACACCGTTTCGACAGCGGTTTCCGGGGCCACGAATTCCCCCATTTCGGGGGTTCCCGGCCGTGAACGACCGCTCAGCGACGAAGTGGGCCCCGCCCAGTCGGCAGCTGACTGTGCGGGGCCCACCATCGAGACGCCGTTCTATTGGGTGCGGCGCACGCGTGCGAACAGGATCAGACCGCCCGCAGCGAGCGCGAGCGCGCCGGCCCCCGCAGTGAGCGCCCACACCAGCGAGCCCGCCCCTGAGTTGGCGAGCGGGCCGCCTGGCTGTTGGCCGGGGGCCTTGCCCGAGTCCCCGTCAGTACCCGGCTTGGGCCCAGGGCCGCCATCGTCATCCCCATCGCCACCGGGGGCCTCACCCTTCTCGTACGTCACGGTTCCGATGGCTGAACCGCGGTCACCGAGCGCCGTGTGTTCACTCGGCTCGGTAAGAGTGAGCGTGAACGACCGCTCCGGCTCCCCTGACGCGACACGGGTCGTCAGGACGTCAATGGTCTTCTCCGCAGCATCACCGGCAGCCCACGTTACAACCGCGTCGACCGCCTCATACTGCTCACCGGCAACCGCCGAACCATCAACCGTCCGCACACGCACACTCGCCTCACCCGTCCACGGATCCACCTCCGCGTCCGAACGCGACAGCGTGAACGTCAACACGTCACCCGCGACGCCGCGCTGGTCGTCACCCACCGCGAACACCGTCGCGTTCGGCACCGCCGCCGACACTGTTCCACGCGCAGATGCCCGCCCGAGCTCACTGTAAGCGGCAGGTGCCCCGTCGCTGAGCGTGAGCGTGAACAACCGCTCCGGATCCCCCGCAGCGACACGTGTCGTCGCGACATCGACGGTCTTCTCCGCAGCATCACCCGCCGCCCACGTCACAACCGCGTCGACAGCCTCATAGTGCTCACCGGCAACCGCCGAACCATCAACGGTCCGCACACGCACGCTCGCCTCTCCCGTCCACGGATCAACCTCCGCGTCCGAACGCGAAACCGCGAACGTCAACACATCACCCGCGGCGCCGCGCTGATCGTCACCGACCGCGAACACCGTCGGATTCGGCACCGCCGCCTTGAGGGTCACCGTGGCCGAGCCGCGGTCGGCCACCAGGCTGAATGCACTGGGCTCCGGGTCTGAGAGCACGACCTCAAACGCGCGCTCCGGGTCGCCCGCGGGCACCTCAAGCGACTCGACAACCACGGTCTTCGGGGCAGTGTCATCGGCAGCCCAGGTGAGACGCTCGGAGCGGGCCTTGTAGTGCGTTCCCGCGACCGCTGAGCCGTCCTTCGTCTCGACGTTCACGCTCGCCTCCCCTGTCCAGGGGTTCGCTGCCGCGTCCTCGCGGCTGACCTCGAATGAGAACTTCGAGCCGGCAAGGCCGCCCTGGTCAGCGCTGATCGCAAACGACGTCGCGTCGGGCTTCGGGTAGGTGATCGTCAGCGCGCTCAGCGGTAGGGTCGCCGGCTTCGCGTATGGGTCAAGAGGGTCGGCAGCAATCACGCGGAGCGCGAGCAGGCGCTTCGGGTCGCCCGCGCTGCCAGGCTTGACCGTGATCGAGATCTCCTTCTCGGCGGTGTCGCCCCGTTTCCAAGTGAGCGGGATAACCGCGGAGTAGTCGTCGCCGTCGGCCGCACGGGGGTCGGTGATCTTCACGGCGACGCTCGCGTCACCCTTCCACGGGTGAGTTTCGCTGTCTGCTCGGGTCACTGTGAACGTGACATCCTGTTCGCCATCGCCGGGCTGATGCCCGGGCTGCTTCGCGGCCGCTGTCACCAGCTGCGGCTTGCTGATGGAGAACACCGACGGCTCCGCCTGCGGGTATGCGATCGTCAGATCCGTGGTGAACCCGCCACCGAGTTCCGTGAACTTGTCGGGTGTGGGGTCGGAGAGTTTGACAGTGAGTGCGACCTCGTCGCTCCCGGCGTCGCCACCGAACACCTTCACGCTCACCGTCTTCACGGGCTCGGGATCGTTCGCGCCCCACGTCACGGTCGTATCGAGCGCCTCGTAGTGCTCGCCAGCCTTCGCCGTTCCATCAGCGGTGCGAACTCGAACGCTCGCTTCGCCGGTGTACGGGTTCTCTACAGCGTCCGTACGGGAGACCTCGAACTCGACCTTAGTGTCACCGTCGGCGACAACCTCCTGGTCCTCGCTGATCTCGAAGAAGCTGGTGTTCGGCTTGGGCACGGTGATGTCGAACCGCTGCGTCATCGTGTTCCCGAGCGCGTCAGCGACACGAACATCAAAGGTCCAGTCGCCTGCCGCATCTGGCTGCCCTGAGAGCACGGCACCCGTCACGCTCAACCACTTGGGGGCGGTGTCAGAGAGCGTGACCACGGCCATCGGGAAGCCGTCCGTGAACGTCACTTCGTGCTGCCACGTTTCGCCGAGCGGAACGGTCGCACTGTCGTCGCTCGTGATCGAGCTCCACACGATTGGCATCGCGACGGTTCCGGTAAAGCGGTCGTTCGATTTCCCCTCCTCCGCGAACGTGTACTCGAGGTCGGGCCAGGCCTTGATCACCTCGATATTTATGAGCGGCAGCTCGGGTGCAGGGGTCGGCTTGAGGTTGCCGCCCGGGGCCGGGAACGAACCGTCACGGTTTGCGAGCTGGCCCGTCGCATCATGCCGGAAGAGTTTCGCGCCCTTCGGCACGTATTTCTCTGGGCCGGTGATACGCTGCGCGGTCACCGCGAACGACCCCTTCGACGCCGTCTCGGGGGCATCCTGGAACCCCTCGAGCGACGAGATCCCGTTGCCCAGCGC
Source organism: Leucobacter komagatae (assembly GCF_006716085.1). Lineage (NCBI taxonomy): Bacteria > Bacillati > Actinomycetota > Actinomycetes > Micrococcales > Microbacteriaceae > Leucobacter > Leucobacter komagatae. The sequence goes on from NZ_VFON01000001.1 coordinate 1,683,053, forward strand.
CTGCAGACTCGTCAGGCCCGTCAGCCCGAAGAGCGGTTTGAGCGAGGTCGCGCCGATCGCGTTCATGTGGATCCGGCTGAGCTCGGGCTTGTCGCCAAGCGCTCCGATATCGTCGCCAATGTCGGAGTTGTAGTTCACCTCAAGGGTGCGCAAGGCCGCCATGTCTTCAATGCCGGCAAGACTCTGCAGCTTCGCGTAGTCGAAGCTCAGGTTGCGCATCTTCACAAGCTTCGCGAGGGGCTCGAGTGTCGTGACGTTCGTGTATCCGGCGCTGATGTCAGTGAGGTTGGTGAGCTCAGACAGCGGTTCAAGGGTCTCGACAGCGGTCTTGTAGACACTCACCGACGTTAGCGATGTGAGCCCGCCAAGGGGCGAGAGGTCAACGAGTAGCGGATTCTGTGATGCGGTGAAATCACGCAGCGCTGTCGAATCACGCAGCGGCGAGAGGTCTTGGAGCTTCACGTTTCGCGAGACGTCGAGCCTGCTGAGCTTGGCGAGCCTACCGAGCGGCGCCAGGTCAGAGAATTCCGGGCTGCCGGTGAGGCTGAGCGTTGTGAGCCCAGCGATATCGCCGACGTCGGCAAACGAGGCGTTCGTGACGTTCGCGTCTGTAAGGGTGAGGCTATTGAGCTTCGGCATCCCCGCAGCAGCGGCGAGCGAGCCGGGGGCTGAGAAATCGTGCTTCCCTCCCGCGAAGAACAGGTTGGTGATCTTTTGCGCGTGTTCGATGCCGTCGAGGGAGGTGACCGCAAACTGGCTGCTGCACGAGAGCCCGAAGATCGTGTTCAGGTCGTCATGGGTGACGGGCTCGGTCGCTGGCCGCCCGCCGCCGAGCTTGTCGTTGACGCAGGCGAGCATCTCGGTGTCCGTGAACTGCACGACGCTCGTTCCCGTGGCGGAGTTGTCCGCGAGGGCGGGGGCCGCAGTCGCAAGGCCCGCCCCGCCGAGCATGGCGATCGCCGCGACACCGGCGAGCAAGCGCCGCCCGCGCTTGAGACCCCGTGTTCCCTGAATCTTTTTCATCTGCGCGCGCGACATCGCTCCCCTTCGCTAGCTTCCCCGGTGTCGTTCTCAGGCTGGCCAGCGGGCCAGACACCGCCATCAGCCTACCCACGAACAATGTTGCGGTCTAGCGATTCGCACGCAAACAATAAGCAGTATCATGCAAATGCCTATGCATCAGCTATCTCGATGCGCGAGGCGCTTCAGGAGGGATCCGGTCGCCGAGTCCAGCGGGTCATGTGCACTGAGCGGCCACTCCGACGGCGACCACGCCCGCTGACCCCGCTCCGAGTCAGCGGCCCCCGATCAAGGCCGATGCGCCTCGGAAAGGCCAAGCTCGTAGCCGAGGATCACGGCGTGCACCCGGTCACGCAGGTGCAGCTTCGCGAAGATCGCGTTCACGTGCGATTTCACGGTCGACTGCGCAAGATGCAGCGCGGCCGCAATCTCGGCGTTCGTCTCGCCGCGTACAATGCCTGCGAACACGTCGCGCTCGCGCGGGCTCAGCCCCGCGAGGCCGCCGCCGGCATCGTCCCCGGCTGCATCGCCCCCAGCAGGATCCGGCCCGCTGGGCCCACCCGCCCCCGACCGCGGGGAACCGGATGCAACGAAGTGAGCGACGAGCTGCGCGGTGAGCCGCGGGGACACGACAGATTCGCCCGCCGCCACCGCGAGCACGGCCTCAGTCAGCGCCGCCGGCTTCGAGGTCTTGAGCAGAAACGCGCTCGCGCCCGCCCGCAGACTGCCGAACGCGTACTCGTCAAGGTCGAACGTGGTGAGCACGATCACCCGCACCTGGGGGTGCCGCTCGGCGAGAATGCGCGTCGCCTCGATGCCGTTCATAATCGGCATGCGCACATCCATGAGTACGACGTCGGGCTCCATCCGCGCGACGGTGTCAAGCGCTTCGAGGCCGTTGCCCGCTTCACCGACGACCTCTATCCCGTCTGCGGAGTCGAGGATGAGGGCGTGCCCGGTACGCGCGAGCGGCTGGTCGTCGACGACCACAACGGAGACCGGCTTCACCGCGTCACCCCCGACCGAGGCAGCGTCACCCTGGTCTGCCAGCCGGCGCTTGCCCCGCCCGCGGCGGCGGGCAGCGGGCCCGCCGAGAGCTCGCCGCCGAACGCGCGCGCACGCTCACGCATCGCCGAGAGCCCGACGCCCGAGCCAGGCACAGAGCAAGGCACAGAACCTAGCCCAGGGCCAGGCCCGGCCCCAAGCCCCGCGCCGCCACGTCCGTTGTCAGTCACCCTGACGGTGACGTCGTCCGCGGTCGGCGAGACCCGCACCTCGACAAACGTCACGTTGCGTGCGTGCCGGAGCGCATTCGTGAGCGACTCCTGCACGATCCGGTACACCGTTGTTCGCAGGCCCGGGTCCGCCGGCACTTCGCCCTCGATCGCGAGTGTCACGGGAAGGCCCACACTCTGGAACACCTCGATGAGCTCCCCAAGCGACGCCACATTGTGCCCCGAAGCTTCAATCGCGCCGTCGAGCACCGGGTCTCCGTCGCGGAGCATCCGCAGGATTTGCTGCATCTCCTCGAGCGCGCCCGCCCCGACCTCCCCGAGCTGGGTGAGCGCCGCTCGTGCCCGCTCGGGGTGTTTCTCCCACCCCGCGGCGGCACCGCCAGCGAGAGCGACCATCACGGTGACCGAGTGCGCGACAACGTCGTGCATTTCCGCCGTGATTCTCGCTCGCTCGGCGGCTGCCGCGCGCTCCTCGCGCAGGGCGATGACCTGTTCGATGGCCGCACGCCGACCCTTCGCCGTTCGCACGGCGACCCCCGCGGCGAGCGCTGCGACCCCGAACGGCTGAATGATCGCGGCGGGGAGGGCCTCTCGAATACCTATCGCGACCGCGGCCGCTGAGACGCCGAGCACGACCACCGCCGCGAGCGCCGCACCGATGAGGGTCGTGCGCAGCCGGGCACGGGTCGCGAGCGCAAACACCCCGAAGACCATCTCCGAGCTGGGACCCGCGAGCGAGTGCGCGTAGACAGGGTTGAGCGACGCGATTCCGACGGCTATGAGCAGCACGGCGAGGGGGTGGCTGCGACGCCACCAGAGCGTGACGGCGACCCCGAAGACGCACGCCCAGCCGAGCGAGCCGAGCTCCCGCGACTCAATGATGAGCGCAACCCCGGCCGGTACCGCGCACGCGAGGATGACGGCGACGTCTCCGATGCGCGGCCTCGAGGCAAACCACTCGGCAATCCGGGAGCGCGCGGGAGGCAGTGCAAGCTCACGTTCCCCACTAGCGGCTGAGCTCACCCGGTCCTCCTTCTGCGCCCGCGGCACCATCGTGGCGGCGCGAGTCCGCTCTCGACGCTACTGCGCTCGCCGGGTGAGCGCCACCACCCGTGGGTGGAAGCCCACCGCGCCTGGATCAACCCGGGGGCCCTGCCGTCCGCAGCCACCGCGGCCGTAGCGTTGCCACACACCCCTCCCCTCAAAGAGAGGCCCTCATGACCAACCATCACTATTCCGACCCGCACTGGCTCCTCCGCGCCGAGCACGTGTCGAAAACGTTCGGGCAAACTCGCGCGCTCGTCGACGCGAGCGTGACCGTGCGGCCGGGCGAGGCCGTCGCGATCATGGGGCCGTCGGGCTCTGGCAAATCAACGCTGCTGCACGCGCTCGCTGGCATCGAGCCCGCCGACTCGGGCACCGTGATCTTGCGTCGTCCGAACGAAAGCGGGTTTGACGACCTCGCGGCCCTCACCGATAGCGAGCGCTCGGGGCTGCGCCTCCGCCGGTTCGGCTTCGTGTTTCAGCAGGGCATGCTGTTGCCGGAGTTACTCGCGTGGGAGAACGTCGCCCTCCCACTTCTGCTCGCTGGCGTGCCACGCGGTGCGGCGCGGCAGCGCGCCACCGACGAGCTCGACAGGTTCGGCCTCGCGGGGACGGACGAACGTCGCATCGGCCAGCTCTCGGGCGGGGAAGCTCATCGGGTCGCGATCGCGCGTGCGCTCGTCACGCGGCCAACGCTCGTTTTCGCGGACGAGCCGACAGGCGCTCTCGACTCGGCAACCGCGAGCGACGTTCTCGGCGAGCTCCTCTCCGCGGGTACGGGCTCTGACTGCGCCCTCATCATCGTCACGCACGACGAGCGCATCGCGGGGCGCTGCGACCGGACCGTACGATTGAGCGATGGCCGGATCGAGGCGGGCGCATGAACAGGCGAGCGCCGCTCATGCTCGCGCGACCGGGGAAGCGCACCGCGACCATCGCGGTGATGCAGCTCATCGCCGCGTGTCTCACCACCGTACTCGCGTTCGCGGTGGCGATGCTCGCACGGGCGTTCTGGCTCGTGCCCTCGCCCGAGGCGGGCTACCCGGTTCTCGCGGTGGGGCTTGCCGGCGCGCTGCTCGTGCCACTGGTGACGCTCGGAAGTTCGACGGCGAGGCTCGCAGCTCGCAGCCGTGACGACCGGCTCGCGACGCTCCGGCTGCTCGGCACATCGGCCGCTCGCGTGCGGCGCATCGCGGTCACCGAGGTCACGCTGATGGCCGCCGCGGGTGTCGGGCTCGGCACGGCGCTCGCAGCCGCTCTCCCGTTCGCGTTCGAGGCGCTGCCGGTCTATGGGGATCCACTCGGCGCCGGTCAGCTGTGGCTGCCCTGGTGGGCGTGGGCCGCTCTCCCGCCCGCGCTCGTCACGGTCGCCGCAGTGAGCGCGCTCGCGGGGCTCCGCGCCGTCGCACTCACCCCGCTCGGTGTTCGCACGCGACAGAATGCCCCGCGCCTGAGCTGGCTGCGCGCGGTGGTGGCCCTCGTCGTGCTCGTCGCAGCGGTGCTACTCGTGCAACTCGCGTCGCCCGGGTGGGGCGTCGTCGCGATCGTCGCGGCGCTCGCGGTCACGATCCTCTCACTCATGGCGGTACTGGGGCTCGTGGGCCCGCTCGCGGTGGGCGTCGCGGCCCGCGTCACGGCGGCGCGCACCGCAGACCCCGCGGCGCTCGTGGCAGCCCTCGGCATCGACGACGACCCGCGCGCCGCGTGGCGCGCCGTCTCGGGGCTCGCGCTCGCGAGTTTCGTGCTCGTGCCCGCGGGGTCGCTGCTCGGCTACCTCGACACGATCAGCCGGAGCGAGAGTCGCCAGATCATGACACGCGACCAGCTACTGCTGTTCGCCGACACCCGGACCATGCTCCTCGCGCTCACCGCGGTCTCGTTCGTTGTCGTTGCGTGCCAGGTGGCGCTCACGCAGACCGCCGCGGTGCTCGAGCGACGTGAGCTTTACGTCGCGCTCGACCGGATCGGAATGCCGCGCGCGGTCATCGACCGGTCGCGCAGACGCAGAGTGATGCACCCCGCGGCGATCGCGGTCGTGGGGTCCGCGGCATCGGCATCGCTGGTGGCCGCGCCCGTCGTGTTCATCGCGGTGGCCGTCGCACCGCTGTTCCTCGCCGCCGCGATCGGGATCCTGGTGCTCGGTATGTTCCTCGTTCGCTGCGGAGTCGCCGCTACCGGTCCCGTGCTCACGCGAGTCATCACGGCACCGTCGCGCGGGGAGTAGTCGCGAAGCTACGCGAGGATCGCCTCGTACAGGGGCCGCAGCTCTGTCGGCGCCCCGTCGATGAGCTTCGCGCCGACGCGGCCGTCGGCGTCCCGTTCCTCGGCCGCGTCGCCCCAGATCGCGTAGAGCGCGTGCCGCCAGGCGTAGTCTTCGACGGGTTCGCCGCGAAGGTTTGCGGCGAGCGCCGAGATGCCGCTCGGGTCATCCGACTCGCTCGCACCGCGGAGGGCGAGAAGCGCGTTCAGGCTGCGCTCATTCGCGATGAGCGCAGGGTATGTCTTCAGGTGCTGCAGGTGTTGGATGTTTCCGGCGCAGGCGAGCAGGTAGGAGAGCCCGGCGTCGTCGAAGCCGTGCTCAGCGATGTGCGCGGTGAGGAAGTGCTGGTGCAGCGACTGGTGCTCGCCGTCGACCTCCCGCAGGTACTCGAGCACGAGGGGCACGAAGTCGTGACCGCCCGACTGAGCTTCCGCGATCCCGAGCGCGAATACGGCAAAGGTGCCCGGCATCGCGCACTCCTCGTCGTCGAGGTTCGTGTACCAGTTGTACTCGGCCATCGCGCTGCGGGCGTAGGCCGCGACCTTGGGCCAGAGCTCTGGGTACGCGGCGGCACAAGCGAAGAGCTGGTTCACTGACTTCTTCGGGAGCTTCTTCGCCTGGAGGTACTGCTTCGTCGGCCCACGGAATTCGATCGCATACGACCTGGGGAAGTCGGTTGTGTCGAGGAGCCGCGTGAGGTAGTCGAGGGCCGCCCCGTAGCTCGCGGCGTTCTCGTGCTTCACGGTGATCCTGATCGTCGCGAGCGCGTCGTTCGCTTTCGCTGTCACGCCCTCGGCGTCGCCCGCGCCCCGGAATGCGGCGAGCTCTTTGGGGAGTTCGCCCGTGCCGTGCTTCTTGAGCCGCTCAGGAAGGTCGCTGCCGAGCTTCGTCACCCAGTCGAAGATGCGGTTCGCGCTCACCGACGCGTAGCTCGGGCCGTGCTTCAGCTCGCCGATAGCGACGTAGCAGGCGAACTCGAAGAACGACTCGGGCAGATGGCTTGCGTCGGCATCGGCGCGCAGCTGCCAATCCTGGTCCCAGTCGCCACCGCGGTTCTCGAAGTAGGGCGTGCAGAGCCACTTCTCGACCCACTGGGTGAGCGTGTACGTGATGTCGTACCACCCGAACAGCGCGCGCATGCGTTCGGAGAAGTCACGGGCCGCCGCCGCGTCGAACTCGTCGGCCGGGACGAGCCCGAGGGCGTACTCAAGCACCGCCGAGCCGAGGAGCTTCTCGCCGTCGGTGTCGACCCCCTGGCCCCGACTGAGTTTGACTCGGCGAGCGGTGCCGTCGTTCACCGCCTGAATCGTGCGGTCGAACACCGCCCGCTTGCTCGCGTCGCGCAGGGCGTCGTCGAAGATCAGGTACTCAATGCCAGCCATGCGTGTCGCCCTCTCAGGTGGTGTGACGCTCGGAGTTTAGCGCGACCTCCTCGCCCTACTCCCGAAGCTATCGAGCGCGGCAAGAATTTGCGGTGCGAACCACACCCGGTTGCGGCGCTGCGCATGTACCGGCAGTAGCGCGCCCGCAGCGGCGAAGCGATCGATCGCGTTTTGCGCGGCAGGAATCGAGACGTGCAAGCGCTCGGCAACGATCTGGGTCGTCACGACGGGTTGTGCGAGCAACACGTCGCTCAGCCGGGCGACCGCGGAGCCACGCCGGGCCGGTATGTGCTTGGCCCAGGCCGCCTCGCACTCCCGCAGATCTGTGACGAGCCGCGAACCGTTCTCGACCGCGTGAAAGGCCGCCTGCGCCACAGCACCAATAATCGCTTCAGGGTTACCAGACCGGAACTCCCCCAGAGCATCGAAGTATCGTTGGGTATTGGCCAAGAGCCCCGCAGACACGGGTACTGCGAGGTTTCGAGTGAGCCCACCCTGCTTGAGTATTGTGTGAATCAGTGCTCTTCCCGTGCGACCATTCCCATCTGTGAAGGGGTGGATCGTCTCGAATTGTGCGTGCGCGAGGGCAGCTTGGACCAGCACCGGGATGTCGGTCCTCCCGGCAAACTGCACCAGGTCGTGCATCAGCGGTTGCACTCGGGAATGGTGTGGCGGGACAAAGGTGGCCTCGTGGGGCGAGATGCCGCCTCCACCGATCCACACTTGCTGGTCACGGAATCGCCCAGTGTGGTCACGATCGCTCTCCTCAAGCAGCGCAGCGTGCATTGCGATGATCGATTCTTCGCTAATATTCTCGGCAACCGCGAGCGCAGCCTCCATCGCGCGCACGTTGGCGGCGACAAGTCGCGCGTTTGCAGAGTCGGATGCGCCCAGCTCAGCGAGCGCAACCTGTTTTGCACTCGCCGTGAGGTTCTCGATCTCCGAGCTCGATGCCGACTCCGTTCTCAGGAGTATCCCCGTGAACGGCGCCGCGATCGCCCCCACTTCAGCATCGAATCGAGCGAGTTCCCCGCTCGCGTCAGCCGCGAGTGCCTGAACTTCGCCCGACACGACCACCGCTACATCAGCGATCGTTGGCGGCACCGCTGCCTCGTAGTCACCCCTCGCGCGCATGAGCGCCCGACGCGACGCCACTTCCTCCCCGGTACGAACCCAAGGGTGAGGTTCGTACTCCACCGCGGGCCATGCGCCTGTCCCGCTTGTTCTGCCCCTGTTCGTCATGGCAGCGATCTTACTAAAGGTTATGCGATTAATCTTTAGTAAGTGTTGCTGTACCCAAGGTTAGCGCGGCCAGGAGGCCGGTCAGCGCGACCGGGAGGCCGCTCAGCGCGCGGCGAGCGCCAGGTGGAGGATCGGGTACGGCTGCCCGTCACCATCGAGCTCGCTGCGCCCGACTTCTTCGAAGCCGCGGCTCACGTAGAAGCCGTGAGCACCCGGATTCTGCTCGTTGACGTCAACCCTGGTCACGCCGAGTCGCTCGATCGCGTGGGCAAGCAGCGCGCTCCCCACCCCAGTACCACGCGCGGAGTCGTCAACGAAGAGCATCTCGAGGCCACCCTCGGCAACCCCCGCGAACCCGACGGCCACCCCGCCGCGCTCGGCGACAACGAGCGTCACGGCCGGGAAGTACGCTGCGGCAAGGTTCCCCTCAATGCGCGCAAAGTCACCCTCAGCGAGGAAGTCGTGGGTCGCGCGCACCGCGCTTCGCCAAATATCGACGAGCGCCGGGTACTCGTCGGGCCCGAGCGCGGGCCGGATCGCCAGGCGGGCATCGCCCGCCTGCACGGCGTCACTGTGCACGGCGAGCTCGTGCTCAATGAACGCTGCGACGAGGGCGCGGTAGGCGGCCTCGACGACCTCCGGCGACGCCCCGCGCTCGACCGCGAGCCCGCGGACCTTGCTGATCACCTGCTCGACCCGGTCTGGCGCCCGCACCGCTTGCTCGTCGCTCTTTAGAGCCCCCGCGGCCTCGACCCAGCGCTGTCGGTTCGCGATGAGCTCGACGATCTGGCCGTCGAGCGCGTCGATGGCGGCTCGGACGTCGTGCAGCGTTGCGGTTTTGGGGTCGTTCATTCCTCCAGATTATCGTGAGCGCTCCCGAACTTCGGGAGCAACGGTAGCGCCAGCGCTACCCCCAGGCTCGCTTCGGGGCCATCGCGCTGCGACCTCGTTCGCGAATGAATGGAATAGTGACACATTCGCCGATTCCCGCTGAACCGACAGGCCCGACCGTCTCGGTCGTGATCCCAATACACAATGAAGCGCGGATCATCGAGCGCTGCCTTGACGCGCTCGTGTCGCAGACGGCGCCTGCCGACGAGATCATCGTCGTTGACAACGGGTGCAGCGACGGAAGCGCAGAGATCGCGCGCCGCTTCCCCGGGGTTCGCGTCGTGACTGAGCCCCGACGGGGCGTGACCTTCGCACGCACCACCGGCTTCGACGCGGCGCGCTCCGACGTCATCGCCCGGATTGACGCCGACACCGTCGTGCCACCCGACTGGGTCGCGCGTATTCGCACGGACTTTCGCGACCCGAGCCTCGACGGCCAGGGCGGGAGTGCCGCGATCGCCGAGCTCTCCCCCGGTCATCGCCTCTGGTTCGGGTGGTGGTACCGCGGGTTTCGAGTCTGGCATGAGCGCAGCATCGGGGTGAGCCCAATGCTCTACGGCTTCAACAGCGCGCTTCGCCGCGACGCGTGGCAGAAGGCGCGGCACCTCATCGAGCTCGGGGACGCGCAGGTGAGCGAGGACGTGGACGTCACGATCGCGCTCCTGAGAACCGGGCACCGGCTCCGCTACGCACCGACCCTCGTCGTGCAAGCCCGGCTGTTTCGCTCCATCGACCGGAAGAAGCTCAGCCGGTACTACGAAACCGACAGCATGACCCTCGCGAGGCACCGCTACGGCAACCGAACCCGGTGGTCGGGGCGCATCACGTGAGCGCCGGCTGGGCACGCTCGCCCAGGTTCTGGATCAGCGGGATCGCCCTCTGCCTCGTCGCCGGGATCGTCGCGGCCGCGTGGCCGACGGTCGTAGACGCCGCCCGCAGCCTCCCGCTCGTGAATCCGTGGATCATGGCGCTGCTCGTCCCCGTCCAGCTCTTGAGCTTCGCCGTCACCGGGGAGGCACTCTTTTCGTGCTTGCGCGCCAGGGGCGAGCTGCGCGGGATGCGCCCGTTCACGGCGATGCGGATGTCGCTCGAGTTCAACTTCGCGAACCACATGCTGCCGTCGGGCGGCGCCGCCGGCATCACGTACGCGAGCTGGAAGCTCTCGGGCATGGGGGTTCCCGCGGCGAAGGGCACCCTCGCGCAGCTCGCGCGCTTCGCGGTGACATTCGTGTCGTTCAGTCTCATGCTGCTCGCCGCGGCGACCTGGCTGGCCACTAGCGGCCAGGGCACACCCCTCATAATGTGGTCAGCCGCGGGGGTCGGTGCGCTCGCGCTCGCGGCGACAGGTGGGGGCGTGCTGCTCTTGCGCCGCCGCCGACCTCTGCACCGCTTCGCCGGAGTGGTTGTGCGGGTCGCCAACTGGGGTGGCCGAGTCATCGGCAGGCCGGCAGGCGTGCGGACGGAGAATGTCGTGCGCTTCTTCGATGGGCTGCATGTCGAACTCATGGAGATCCTGCGCTCGCCGCGCGCCCTCCGCGCACCGTTCGCCTGGTCGTTCCTCGTGCACGTCTGCGATGCCGGCCTGTTCTGGGTCGCGCTCGCCGCCTTCGGCATGCGCGCCGACCCCGCACTCGTCTTCGTCGCCTACGGCCTCGCGACGGTCGTGAGCATGGTCGTGACGACCCCGAACGGCGTTGGCGGGTACGAGGTGGTGATGATCGGCCTACTCGCGTCGGGCGGGCTGCCGAACGCGCTTGTTCTGGCGGCGATCACGCTCGCTCGCGCGATCCTGCTCGTCGGCACGATCGCCTTCGGGTGGGCGTTCTACCAGCACAGCGTGGCGCGGGGCGGTCGGCGGGCAGCGCTCGCACCGGGCCGCGACGGCTAGCCCGCCCCGAACGCGGCCTGCACGCCCGGTTCTCGGAGCGTGCGCAGCGACCGCACCGCAGCGAGCCCGAGTTCAGCCTCGCCACGGGGGCCCGTCACCCGCAGCACCCCAACGGAAGGGTTCCACGAGACAACCTGCAGCGTGGCGCCAGGGCGAAGGCTGTGCCCATCGAGTGTGCGCAGCACGGCCTTCGACGCCGAGACAACACGCGAAATCCTCGCGTGCGCGGTGCTCGCGGTCATGAGCGGCCCGTCGAGCAGCGCGGGCACAGTTCCGTCGAGGCGCGGGATCGGCTCGCCATACGGGTCGAACTCGGGCGAACCGAGCCGCTGCGCCGCAAGAGTCATGAAGCGGTCGGTCACTGCCACTTCAAGGCCCTCTGCGTCGTCAGACAGCTCGGGCCAGGGGTAGTCGAACAGCTCGGCGAGCACGCACCGCAACTGCCTGTGCACCCGCACGGCGCGCAGCGCGTCGCGCTTCCCCTCAGGGGTGAGCGCGACGGCACCATAGCGCTCATGTTCGACGAGGCCCCGCGACGCGAGCCGCTTGATTCTGTCCGACACCGTTCCCGGCGTGTGGCCGAGGCTCCGCGCGAGACGGGACACCGTCACAGGGTGTTCGCTGAGTTCTGGGATCGTCCAGATTGCGCGGAGGAAGCGAGTGTCTGGCGCTGACCGCGGGCTCGCGCCGGCAGTCATCTCGCGTCGTCACTCCCACCCGCGGCCAGCGCTGCGGCAACGCGGTCGTGAGCGGCCCAGATCTCTGCCGGGATGTCAGGAAGCCCCGCGAGGTGCTCGTGCCGGTACCCCATCTCCTCTGCCCACCTGGGGCCGTCGACCTCCAGCAGCCGCGAAAGGTCGCCCGCGGGAAGCTCGAGGCCGGTGAGGTCGAGCTCATGAGGTTGCGGCACGACACCGACGGCAGTTCGGGTACCCGTCACCTGGCCCTCGCGGTATTGCAGCAACCAAAGGAGAGCCCTGAGGTTTTCGCGGTAGCCGGGCCACAGGTAGCGCCCCTCGTCACGCTGAAACCAGTTCACGTGGGCGAAGGCGGGCGCGACATTGAGCGCGCCGAGGACGTCGAGCCAGTGCTTGGCGTAGCGCCCCTCGGAGTACGAGAAGAATGGCCGCATCGACATGGGATCGTACCTCAGCTGCCCATCGAGCCCCTCGGCCGCGAACGTTGCCTCAGCGCCCAGCGTGAGCCCGTCGTAGACACCCTCGGCGAGGTCGTCAATCGCCCGGATCAGTGGCTCCCGATCGCGCGTGCGTCCGCCAAAGATGACGGCGTCAATCACGACCCCGTCGGGATCATCCGCATCGTCGGCGAGGTTCGGGATCCTGCTAAGTGGAATGGTGAACCGGCTGTTCGGGTGCGCCCACGGGTCGTCGCGCCGCTCTGGGCCGCGGCCCGCGATCGGGTCGCCGCGCCAGTCGAGCCAGCCTTCGACCTCGGCTGGCGGTTCGGGTGTCAAGCCTTCCCACCACACCTCCCCCGTAATCTCGTTGTAGGCGGTGTTCGTGAAAATCGTGCCCGACCCTTCGGCGATCGCGGCCATGGCTGTCGGGTTGGTTGCGTCGTTCGTGTCTTTCGCAACGCCAAACGCCCCGTTCTCGGGGTTGATCCCGCGCAGCCGCCCCTGCTCGTCAACCCACAGCCAGGCGATGTCGTCACCGTAGAAGTCAACGCGGTACCGTGCGCCGAGGGCATCTGGCGGAAGCGTCATCGCCAGGTTCGTCTTTCCAGAGGCGCTCGGGAACCCGCCACAGACGTGATAGGTTCGCCCGGTTTCGAGGTCGCGGATGCCGAGCAGCAGGAACTGCTCCGCGAGGAACCGCCCAGACGCCTGCCCGTCGTAGGACGCCTGCCTGAGCCCGTGAGCAATCTTCCCGAGGAGCGCATTTCCGCCGTATGCGGAGCCGAAGTGAAGGATCGTGCGTTCGTCGGCGATCGTGGCGAACAGCCGCTGATCCTCCTCCGTGCCCTGGCCGAGCGCGTCGAGCTCGCCGGTGACGTGCACCCCTCGGACGAAGAAATCGGGGTCGACAAGCCCCTCGAGATACTCGATGCCCACGCGAGCCATTCGGACCATCTGGAGCACAACCGTTCGGTCGTCTGTCAACTCGACTCCCGCGGCGTAGGGAGCGAGCGGCGTGCCAGGCGGCGCCATGAGGTAGGGCACGACGTACAGCGTCTTGCCGCGCGACGCGCCACGCATGCGCTCGGTGAGGGTGGCTCGCACTTCAGCCGCCGGCTGCCAGTTGTCGTAGCGGCCGCGGTCGGCCTCGTCCGAGGTAGCGACGACCGTGCGTGCTTCCGAACGCGCGGTGTCGTGCGGGTGGGAGCGGGCGTAGAAGCGACCTACCCCGGCCTGCCGCAGTTCGCCCGCGGCCAGAGCCTCTTCAAGCAGCCTGGCGTCGTCTGCGGCGGAGACAAGCTCGATCCTGTCGGGCTCCGTGATCTCGGCCCATTCCCGCACAAACTGCCGGACGCTCTCGTGTCGCAGCTCGGCTGGGATATGCGCGGTGGTCCAAACGGCCATGCGTCACCTCGTTCTCTCTCGTTCGCTGGACTGGGCGCGGCTCGGCACCCAAACCAGTGGAATCACAAATCACTCGATGTAGCCAACTCTAATGTTCGGTATTACGTACTTCAAACATTGGCGTGTCGTAGTTACCCTCGCCACGATCATGTTAACACTAGATGTAGTGCAAAATCCGGCACTTGGCACAACATCTAGCGAGCAGTGTCTCTCGCAGCAACACGGAAGGCAGGCAGCTGGTGAACAGCAGACAGGCCAGAGCACACCGGGAGGCGCCACCCACCCGAGTGCTCGACAGCATCGATTCACACGACGTGGTGTTCTTCTCCAGCGTGTCTGAAAACACGCGCAGGTTCGTGGACCGGCTCGACCGCGCCGCGACTCGAATCCCACTCAGGCCCCGTACGGAGGGGCTGATTCGCGTCGCCAACCCTTTCGTGCTTGTGCTGCCAACCTACGGCGGGGGTGAACAGGCCGGTGCCGTGCCGAAGCAGGTCATCCACTTTCTCAATGACCCGGCGAACCGGGGCCTCATCCGAGGCGTCATCACCGCGGGAAATACCAACTTTGGCGAGCACTACTGCATCGCGGGGCCCATCATCTCGGCGAAATGCGGGGTGCCGGAGCTGTACCGATTCGAGCTTCTCGGCACCGACCGCGACGTCGCACGAGTCAACGATGGCCTCGCAGAGTTCTGGCAGCGCACGCACCACCCATCGGTGACCAGCTGAGGCCCGGGCACTCCCCACTTTTACTCCCCACCCCACCCGACGAAAGGCACGACCAATGACACTCATGAACCCCCCGGCGACCTCCGCGACCGCGCCGCCTGCGCCGCCCGCACCGCAGCGCGCCGGCATCGGCGAGCGCAAGGACTATCACGCGCTCAACGCGCAGCTGAATCTCTTCGCCGCCGACGGGTCGATCCAGTTCGACAAGGATCGGGAGGCCGCGGCGGCCTATCTCGCGCAGCACGTTGGGCCGTCGACGAAACGCTTCGGCTCGGTCTGGTCTCGGCTCGACTGGCTGGTCGCCAACAACTACTACGAAGAGTCCTTCCTTCGCGCGTACCCGCCGGCCTTCGTCGACCGACTGCACACCTCCGCGACAGCTGCAGGGCATCAGTTCCAGACGTTCCTCGGCGCGTTCAAGTTCTTCACCTCGTACGCGCTCAAGACTTTTGACGGCGCCGAGTACCTGGAGAACTTCGAGGAGCGGGTCGTCGCGACCGCGCTCTTCCTCGGTCAGGGAGACGAGGCCCTTGCGGCACAGCTGGTTGATGAGATGCTCTCGGGCCGGTTCCAGCCCGCGACGCCCACCTTCCTGAACGCGGGGAAGGCGCAGCGCGGGGAGCTCGTCTCGTGTTTCCTCTTGCGCTTCGAAGACAACCTCGAGTCGATCGGCCGCGGTGTGAACTCGGCGCTGCAGCTCTCGAAGCGTGGCGGAGGGGTCGCGCTGCTTCTCACGAACCTGCGAGAGACCGGCGCCCCGATCAAGCACATTGAGAACCAGGCCTCCGGCGTCGTCCCCGTCATGAAGATTCTCGAAGACAGCTTCTCGTACGCAAATCAGCTCGGGGCGCGCCAGGGTGCGGGAGCGGCCTACCTCCACGCCCACCACCCCGACATCATGCGTTTCCTCGACACAAAGCGCGAAAATGCCGACGAGAAGATCCGCATCAAGACCCTGTCGCTCGGCGTCGTCATCCCAGACGTCACGTTCGAGCTTGCGAAGAACAACGAAGACATGCACCTGTTCTCGCCTTACGACGTGCTGCGCGAATATGGCACCCCGCTGTCTGACCTGTCCGTGAGCGACCACTACGACGACCTTGTCGCACACCCAGGGATCAGAAAAACCACGGTTAGCGCGCGCGAGTTCTTCAAGACACTCGCCGAGCTCCAGTTCGAGTCAGGCTACCCATACATTCTGTTCGAGGACACGGTAAACCGGGCGAACCCGCTTGAGGGGTGGGTGAACATGTCGAACCTGTGCTCCGAGATACTGCAGGTGAACACCCCCTCCGAATACGATGCGGCTATTGGGTACGCGACCGTCGGGCACGACATCTCCTGTAACCTTGGCTCGTTGAACATCGCCCAGGCGATGGCATCGCCCGACTTCGGGCAGACGGTGGAAGCCGCTGTGCGGGCGCTCACGAGCGTGTCTGACAAGACCGAGGTCGACGCGGTGCCCTCGGTCGCCGCGGGGAATGCGGCGTCGCACGCGATCGGCCTGGGGCAGATGAATCTGCACGGGTACCTCGCCTCTGAGCGCATTCACTACGGCAGCGAGGAGGGGATCGACTTCACCGATGCCTACTTCCGGGTTGTCGCGTACCACGCGATCCGAGCGTCGAACAGGCTGGCAGTTGAGCGGGGCAAGACCTTCGACGGCTTCGACCGCAGCGCGTATGCCGACGGCAGCTACTTCGAGCGCTACGTCGCGCAGGAGTGGCAGCCAGAGACGCAACGGGTGCGAGACATCTTCAGTGCGGCCGGTATCTCGCTGCCAAGCGTCGACGAGTGGCGGGAGCTGCAGCGCGCCGTGCGCGAACACGGTATCTACAACGCCTACTTGCAAGCGATCCCCCCGACGGGGTCTATCAGCTACGTCAACAACTCGACTGCGTCGATCCACCCGATCGCCGCGAAGGTCGAGATCCGAAAGGAGGGCAAGCTCGGGCGGGTCTACTACCCCGCTCCGCACATGACGGACGACAACCTTGAATATTTCCAGGACGCGTACGAGATCGGCCCCGAGAAGATCATCGACACGTACGCCGCGGCGACGCAGCACGTCGATCAGGGCCTCTCGCTGACGCTGTTCTTCAAGGACACGGCGACGACCCGCGACATCAACAGGGCGCAGATCTACGCGTGGCGCAAGGGCATCAAGACCCTGTACTACATCCGCCTCCGTCAGCCAGCACTCGAGGGCACCGAGATCGAGGGCTGCGTCTCATGCGCGCTCTGACACCCGGCGCAACACCCCGAGCAACACCCCGCAGAAAGGCAACCGTCCGATGACTCACACTCCCGCCACTGACAGGCCCCTCAGCGACATCTCCGTCACCCCGCCCACGTATCGCACCGACCCGGCAGCGCGGCTCCGCCCTATCAACTGGAACCGAGTCACCGACGAAAAGGATCTCGAGGTGTGGAACCGCCTCACAGCTAACTTCTGGCTGCCCGAGAAGGTGCCGCTCTCGAACGACATCCCCGCCTGGCAACGAATGAGCGCAGTAGAGCGCACCCTCACTATGCGAGTCTTCACCGGCCTCACGATGCTCGACACCGTGCAGGCCACCGTCGGCGAGATCTGCCAGATCCAGGACGCCCGCACGGAGCATGAGGAAGCGGTCTACACCAACATCGCCTTCATGCAGTCCGTGCACGCGCGCTCCTACTCGTCAGTGTTCTCAACACTGACCTCGACCCCCGAGATCGATGACGCCTACCGCTGGGCAGTTGGCAACGACCTGCTACAGGAACGCTGCAAGAAGGTCCTCAAACACTATTTCGGCCCCGACCCGCTGAAACGCAAGGTTTCGTCGACGCTGCTCTCGTCGCTGCTGCTGTACGCGGGGTTCTACCTCCCGCTGCACTTCTCAGTGCACGCAACCCTCACCAATACCGCCGACATGATCCGGCTGATCCTGCGAGACAAGGCCGTGCACGGG
Organism: Leucobacter komagatae; assembly: GCF_006716085.1. Lineage (NCBI taxonomy): Bacteria > Bacillati > Actinomycetota > Actinomycetes > Micrococcales > Microbacteriaceae > Leucobacter > Leucobacter komagatae. The sequence continues at coordinate 1,700,239 of NZ_VFON01000001.1, forward strand.
TACTACTCGGGCTACAAGTACCAACGCGGCTTGGAAACTCGCAGCGCAGCCGAGCAGGCCGAAATGCGCGATTTCACGTTCGAGCTACTCGAGGAGCTGTACGAACTCGAGCTCCAGTACTCCGGGGAGCTGTACGAGCCGCTCGGGCTCATGGACGACGTCGCTGTGTTTGTGAGGTACAACGCAAACAAGGCACTCATGAATCTCGGCTACCCAGCGAGATTCTCGGCCGCGGAAACCGAGGTGAACCCCGAGATCCTCGCCGCGCTCTCCCCCGGTAGCGAGGAGAACCACGATTTCTTCAGCGGCTCGGGCTCGAGCTACGTCATGGGCAAGGGTGAGGAGACGACAGATGCCGACTGGGATTTCTAATGCGAAGATGATCAGCGTCATCGTCGGCAGCTTGCGGCAGGGGTCGATCGCACGGAAAATCGCGCGCGAGTGCATCTCGCTCTTCCCGCCCGGGTTCGAGGCCGCCATCGTCGAAATCAGAGACCTCCCGCTCTACGATTTCGACTACGACGACCCAGCCGTGGGCGACAAGCCGACACCGGCGGCCTACGCGGTGTTCCGCGACACCATCAAGCGCTCCGCCGGGGTGCTGTTTGTCACGCCCGAGAACAATCGGACCGTTCCCGCCTGCTTGAAAAACGCTGTCGACGTCGGCTCGAAGCCGAACGGGGACGTCGCGTGGCTCGGGCTGCCGTTCGGCATTGTGAGCCACTCCGTAGGAAGAATGGGCGGTTACTCCGCCCAGAAGAACCTGCGGCTGGCGCTGTCATATTTCGATATGCCTGGGCTCGGCCAGCCCGAGGTCTTCCTCTCTCAGTCGCCAGACCTGTTTGAGGGCGAGCACATCGTCCAGGGGTCAACGACCGCATTCCTACGCGACTACGTCGAGCGGCTGTGCCGTCTTGTCTCGGTGACCGACCGGGGAGCACCGGAAGAGTAATCAGCACGCAGGAGGGGCGCCGCGCAATTCATATCGTGGCGCCCCTCTTTCGTACAGGGCCTCGCTTGTCGTTCGCTGCCGGGGCGGCCCAAGGGCCTACAGGTGCTTCAGGAGTTCATCGGCCTGGTCGACGCCTGACACATATGACGCCGTCACCGTGCTCGTGCGCATCCCCGCCCAGAACAGTACGTCATCGGTCGGCGCGGACATGTCCTTCTCGTTGCCGCCGTGCCCGTAGGCTCCCCAGCTGAAGGGCTCGTTCGCCCAGTCAGTCATGAGAGCCTTCTTGTACTGCAGCCCGGAGTCGCCCGCGCTCTTACGCACAACGTCCAAGACCGCCTCGTACTTCTGCTCGACCGGCAGCGCGTGGAGCTCCCGAGCGGCCTCGCCCGTTTCCCAACCGACAACGACCTGCCCGCCGTATTCAGGTTGGGCGATCGACGCGTTCCACAGCGTCGTCGGGGTGAGATCCATCGACTCCGCGTAGCCCCAGGTCGCGCTGCCGTCGGGAGTGAACACCTGCCCTTCGAATTCGAGCAGGCACTTGAAGATATGGCTGTACTGGAATTCGTCGAATGCCACCCACTTGCGGTCGGGAAGCCCGGCGGAGAAATCGATGTCCCTGCGCTGCATGACCCCGGCTGGAACTGCCATGATGACGCGGCGGGCCGACATGGTGCCCTGCGATGTGAACAGCTCCACCCCGCTTTTCGAGTGCTGCACTTCTTCAACCACCGTGTCGAGGAATACGGGAATGTCGTCGGCGATAAAGGTCAGCAGCTGGTCGTACCCGCCAATGATCTTGTAGTCGCCGTCGTTGCGCTTCGGGTCGTCCGCGTCGAGCTTCTCGGGCTCGGGCGCCTCTTCGGGGTGCAGGGAGTATCGAATGCACGCTGTCAGTACCTCGCCGACCGCGGCCGCATCGGTCGCGTACAGCGGTTCCGCGTCGTCGGTCAGCAGGTATCGGAGCCCACTCGGGATGTTGTCGGGCGCAATACCCAGTCGGGCTAGGTAGGCGTCGGCTTTCTCCCGCGGCAGCGCCTCGGGCAGCGGCTGGCCCTCCCCCGCGAGGTCGAACTTCACGAGGCCGTCTGGGATGCCCGCGGGGAATGCCCACGACGCTGGCGCGTCAGGGGCGTGCCACGCGTGGGAAGGAGCGTTGTCGTCGGCGTCGTTCAAGCGAATGTAGTTCTTGGCGAACATCCGCATGTCGAACCCGGCCTCCTTGATCCAGGGGTAGGTGTCGGCGTAGGGGCCACCGTGCACGAGCTCGCAGCCCCGCTCCACCGGGATCCCCATCGACGTGCGATCGGTGAACATGCGCCCACCGATCCTGTCCCTGGCCTCAACGATCGCCACCCGAAGGCTCGGGTTCTGGTCGACGAGGCGCCGGGCCGCGCCGATCCCGGCCGACCCTGCGCCTACGACGATGACGTCCCAGTTCTCGCCGCGCTCGTCAGCTCCGGCTCGCCGGGTGATGACGTTGCCCGCGATGATTCCTGCGGTGGCGAGGCCCGCGACCGCGGCTGCCCCGACTAAGAGGCTTCGACGTGAGACGTCAGCCATGAACACTCCTTTGTTGTTCGGTCTCGTGACGGTGTGCGTGCGCGGCGGTCAGCCGCGCACGCTGCCTAGCGCGCGAGCGCTTCGGCTGGCTGCGCGCGCCGCACGTCTTTGGCGAGGAAGGGGAAGCAGAGGTTCAGGATCGCGGTGGCCACAACCATGCCGACGAAGCCGAGCACGTAGTCTCCGGTGGAATCCTTCACCAGGCCCATCACGTACGGGTACACGAAGCCGCCAACGATGAAGCCAATGCCGAGCACGAAGCCGTTGACCGCGCCGGCCATGCGCGCGGGCACAGACTCGGTCGCGAGGGCCAGGGCGAGCGGCATGCCGGTGTAGACGCCCAGGCCAACGAGCGGCAGGCAAATCGCGGCGAACACGTAGTTGCCGGAGGCGATGCTCACGGTGAGCGCGCCCATGAAGAGCGTCATCGCGAGACCGGCGAGCAGGATCAGGTTCTTGCGCTTGCCCAGGCTGTCAGAGATGAGGCCGAAGATGATCGACGTCGCGACGCCAGCGAGCACGTAGCAGGACGCGAAGAAGCCCGCGGCCGTGGTCGACCATCCGGCCTCCTCGATAAGGATCGTCGGCATCCAGACCGCGACAACCGCGAAAATGCCCCACTCACCGATGAAAAAGGCGGCGGCGACCAGGACGTTGCGGCTGAACAGCCAGCTGAGGGCGGAGCGGCCGCTGGTGTCAGCTTCCTGCGCGGCTTCGTCTGCCTGGGCCGGCGGTACGTCTTTGAGGAAGAGTGCCGCGATGACGAGGACGACAATGAGGAAGATCCCGCCGATGGTTGAACCGGTGCGCCAGCCGAACGCGACGAGCACGATTGCGAACAGGTAGAGCGCAAACACCGAGCCAATGCCGTCGGTCGTGAACATCACGCCGAGCGCGATACCGCTCTTGCGCTCGCGCTCGAACCAGTTGATCGCCATCGTGTACGGGCCGACGAACAACAGGCCAACGCCGAGGCCACTAATGGCGCGTCCGAGCATGAGCATGCCGTAGTCAGGCGCGAGGGCGAAGACGAACTGGCCGACGATCGCCGCGACGAGACCAACGAGGATGATCTTCTTGATTCCGATCTTGTCGCCGATCACCCCGGCGAAGGGCAGGATGATGCCGCCGACGAGGGCGGTGATCGAGGCGAGCAGGCCGGCCTGGCTCGCGCTGAGCGACAGATCCTCGGAGATCTCGAGCAGGCTCGGGGTCCACCCGATGTAGGGGATGAAGCAAGCGATGAGAACCAGGTATGACAGGCTCAGCATCACCCACTTGGTTGCGGGACTCGTCTTAGTCATGAAGGCGCACTTTCCATCTCGGCATTGAGAACAAATTCAACAATGAATTCGTTAAGAAGCAGCAAAACCCCAAATGTTTTGCTGCCAGAGCAAAACCATATAGCGAAACTTGCTTATTCACAACCCGCCATTCGCCTGACGTGGCGCCTGGGATCAAAACGAGGCGCGATTTACTCTGAGCACAAACGCAAAGAAGCCCCTCCGGAGAGGGGCTTCTTTCTGTGGCGACCCTGACGGGACTTGAACCCGCGACCTCCGCCGTGACAGGGCGGCGCGCTAACCAACTGCGCTACAGGGCCATACGTGTTATTCAGTTATGCTCTCGCGAATTACAGCTCCGGCAGGCCGGGCTGAAACATCGCAAGTAAAAGAACCCCCACGAGTAGAAGCCTCATGAGGGTTCAGTAACGGTGTAATAGCCGCTACGTGGCTCCGACCGGCATCGATCCGGTGACCTTTCGATTTTCAGTCGAACGCTCTACCAACTGAGCTACAGAGCCAGACGATCGTTTGAACTGGGTGACCAACTCTGGCAATCGCCGCTTGAATGAAGAAACCCTTCCTTAGAAGGGCTCCTCAATTCAGCGACCCTGACGGGACTTGAACCCGCGACCTCCGCCGTGACAGGGCGGCGCGCTAACCAACTGCGCTACAGGGCCATGCATATTTAATTGTGTCGGTATAGTGACCCCAACGGGATTCGAACCCGTGCTGCCGCCGTGAAAGGGCGGTGTCCTAGGCCGCTAAACGATGGGGCCGCGGCAATTTCTTGCCTTGCTACCGAGATATGAGCTTAGGGCACGAATGCCGGGTGACGCAAATCCCGGCAGCCATCCGGTATCCCTGGCGTGTCGCACGCCTGCCGCAGAGCGGGGCCAAGACCCGACGTTATCCGCCGAGAGCGCGCTGCACTCGGTTGAGCGAGATGTTTTCGAGCCGCTGTACGCCGTCGCCGGTGCGCTGCTCGAAGTGGTAACCCATCTTGCCCTGGCTGAGCATGCCGATGAGGTACGGTTCGTTCGCGTTCCACATGATCCAGGTGGGCTGACCTTGCATGTTGGGGCCCAGAAAAGTGAACTCAATCGCCTGCTGCCCGAACCGCTGGATGTTTGGCATCAGTCGGTCTGTGGGGAGCGCTAGCACCTTCTCACCCTGCCGTTGCACCTCGCTCATGGCCCGATCCTATCGAACAGACATAAAAAATACGATGAAGAAACGCTCAGCTGCGCACCCTTGCGCGCAGCTGAGCGTCATTCAGCGCGTTCGGAGCTACGCGCCAGCGTAAAACGCGCCGACCGCGCGGGCGAGCCCGTGCAAGTCATCGACGTGCGCGAGTTCGCGCGCCGAGTGCATCGACAGCAGCGGAACTCCGACGTCGACGGTGCGGATCCCGATCCTCGTTGCCGTGATCGGACCGATCGTCGAGCCGCACGGAACCGTGTTATTCGAGACGAACTCCTGCGTCTGAACCCCGGCGGCCTCGCACGCGCGCTGCCAGAGGGCAGCTCCGTGCGCATCGCTCGCGTAGCGCTGGTTCGCGTTGATCTTCAGCATCGGCCCCTTGCCCGCGAGCGGGCGCACGTTCGGGTCGTGCTTCTCTTGGTAGTTCGGGTGCACCGAGTGCCCAGCGTCGGCCGACAGGCACCACGACGCTGCGAGCGCGCGAGCGGCCTCATCGGGCGTCGCACCAAGCCCGGCACGCAACCGACCAAGAACGTCCGCCAGGAACGGCCCTGCGGCACCTGAGCGGGTCTCCGAACCGAGCTCTTCATGGTCGAACGACGCGAACACAGAGACGGTGCCGGGCGCGGGCTCGGTCTCGATGAGCGCCACCAGGCCAGCGAAGGTCGAGCTCAGGTTGTCGAGCCGCGGCGAAGCGAGGAATTCCTGGCGCGCCCCGATCCTGCTCGCAGGCTGCGTGTCGTACAGCCGCACGTCGGTGCCCGCGATGTCGTCGGCCGCGGCGTCGCTCGCGGCCGCGAGCAGCTCCATCACCGAGGTGTCGGGCGCGGAGACCGCGAGAATGGGCTGCGTGTGGCGCTGCCGATCGAGCGTCAGACCCGAGTTCGCGTCGCGGTCGAGGTGGATCGCGAGCTGCGGGATGCGAGCGACGGCCTGCGTGCAGACGAGGCGCTCCTCCCCCGAGCGGGTAACGATGCGCCCCGCGAACCCGAGGTCGCGGTCGAGCCACGAGTTGATGAGCGGCCCGCCGTAGACCTCGACCCCGGCCTGCGACCAGCCCGCGGCCGTGAAGTCAGGCTGCGGCTTCAAGACGAAGCCGGGCGAATCGGTGTGCGCTCCGAGCACGCGCACGGGGCTCGTCGCGGAGACGGTCTCGCCCGCGCGCCAGGCGATAACCGCGCCGTCGCGCACGACGACGCCGCGGGCGCCGGATGCGATCGGCCCCCACGCGTCGTCTTCAGTGAGCTCGGTGAACCCCTGGCCCACGAGCATCGCTGCCGAAAATCGCGCCGCGTGGTACGAGCTCGGCGATGATCCTACGAACCCGATGAACTCATTGATGTAGTCGTCGCGACTCTCAAGCAGCGTCTCGGTCATGGCGCTAGTTCATCTCGCTTGACTGCGGTGCGTCTGTCGCGGCGGGAGCCGTGAACGCTGCGGCGAGCTCGGTGAGCAGGCGCGCGCCGAAACCGGTCGAGCCTGTCGAGCGCCACAGGTCGTCGCTCGCGACCTCCATCGTCGGGGCGATGTCGATGTGGCCCCACGGCACGTCAGCGACGAACTCGTTGAGGAACAGGGCTGCGAGGATCGCACCGCCGTACGGGCCGCCGATGTTCGACAGGTCGGCGACGTTCGACTTCATCTGGTCGGCGTAGCGGTGATCGAGCGGCATCTGCCAGACGCGCTCGTCGGTGAGGTCAGCCGCCGCCGCAAGCTGCGCCGCGACCTCATCGTTGTTCGCGAAGGTCGCTGCCGTGCGGAGCCCAAGCGCCGCCATCGCGTTGCCGGTAAGGGTCGCAATGTCGACAATCGCGTCGGGGCGATCGGCTTCCTCAGTTGCGAGCACGAGGCCGTCCGCCATGACGATGCGGCCCTCGGCGTCCGAGTTCTTCACCTCGATGGTCTTGCCACCACGGATCGTGAGCACGTCGCCGATCTTCGTCGCGGTGCCCGAGAGCATGTTGTCGGTGCACATGAGCCAGCCGGTGACCTTGTTCGTCACGCCGAGCTCGCGCAGGCCGAGCATCGCCGAGAAGACGGCGCCCGCACCCATCATGTCCATCTTCATGTCACCCATCGACGTCGGGGGCTTCAGGCTCACGCCGCCCGAGTCGAACATGATGCCCTTGCCAACGAGGCCAAGGTGCGGGGTGTTCGCGTTCGCGCCCTCGGGCGTGTAACGCAGCTTGATCATGCGGGGCTCGTCGACGGAGCCAGCATTGACGCCGAGCAGACCGCCGGTGCCGAGCTCGATGAGCGCGTCACGGTCGAAGATCTCAACCTCGAGGCCGAACTCCGGGCCGAGCTTCGCGGCGATGTCAGCGAACTTCTCAGCGGTGAGATGACGCGGCGGGGTGTTGCCGAGGTCGCGCGAGATCGAGGCCGCGCGTGCGAGCACGAGCCCGCGAGCGACGCCCTCCTTGGCTGCAGCCTGGTCTGCGTCGGCGACGCCGAGCGTCAGCGTCTTCAGCGCGACGTTCTTCGCCTCGCCCTTCAGCGCCTCAAACCGGTAGCGCGCGAGCACGGCGCCCTCGGTTGCGGCGAGCGCGGCGTCGCGCGCGCTCAGCTCGTCGGAGATCACTTCGGTGAGGTCGAGAGCGAGGGCGTCCGACTCGCTCGCAGCGCGGGTGAAGGAAGCGACCGCGTTGCGGAGCTCAGCAGCCGAGGTGATGCCCTTGCCGGTGCCGACGAGCACGCAGAGCGTCTGGCCGGGGAGGCGCAGCGTCTGGCCGGCCTTCCCGGTGAATCCGGCGGCCGCAAGCGACTCGCGGGTCTGGCCTTCGAGGTGATCACATGATGGCAGATCCCCCTCGGCGGCGATCAGGCACGCGCGGACGGGCGCTGCGGTGACATCGGCGCCGGAGCCGATGACAACGTCAGTTGTCTGCGCGAGCGAAGGGACAGGATCGAAGGATGGGTCAATCACTACACTCATGCCCCCACCCTATCCCTCGGGGGTAACGCACCGCAGGCCCCCACAAGAACAGTTCGTGAGGGCCTGCGGGGGCGAAACGCTGCTACGCGACGGAGAGCGCGGTGACCGGCGATACCCGCACCGCACGCCGCGCGGGGGCGGCGGCAGCGACCAGGGCGAGCGCGACGCCGAAGAGCGCGACGCCGGCGATCACGAGCCACGGCACCCCCGGCGCCGCGAACCCGATCTGTGAACCGAGCAGCGACTGCGCGGCCACCCAGCCGTAGAACACGCCGAGCACGATCCCGAACCCGAGCGCCGCGAGCGTCATCTGCGCGCTCTCCGCGACGACCATGCGCCGCACCTGCGACCCGGTGAACCCGAGCGCGCGCAGCAGCCCGAGTTCGCGAGTGCGCTGCAGCACGCTGAGCGACAGCGTGTTCACCATGCCGACCGCGGCGATGATCGCCGAGAAACCGACGAGGCCTGTGAAGATCGCGGTCGTCACGGCGAGCGTCTCGTTCAAGATCGCCGCCATGGCCGGGTCGTTGTCGAACGCGGCGAGCGTCATCGACCGATAGCTCTCGAGCGCGACAGCAAACATGATGACGAGGGTGACGCCGATCACGAGGCCGATCGTCGAGCGCGCGCTGCGCTCGGGGAACCGCACGGCGTTCGCCGCGGCGAGCGAGCCGGTCGGGCCGCGGTCGATGAGCTTGCCGGTGAGCCCCAGCACGGGCGGCATGATGAAGTGGGCGCCGACCGCGATGCCCGTGAACGAGAACAGCCCGCCGAAGAACGACACCATGAGCGCCATCGGGGTGAGCACGCTGAGCGCGATGCCACCGGCGAGCAGCGCGGCGCCGATCACGATCAGGATCCAGGCCCACACCGTCCTTGCACGCCTGCCGCGCGATTCCTCCGGGCGCAGCTCGACCGAGGCGCCCGTCGCCGCGATCGGCGACACCGACCCGACGCGGCGGGATCCCGCCCACGCCGCGGCCCATGTCGTGAGCGTCACGACCGCGACGGCGAGGATCGCGAGCGGGTCGAACAGCGGGTAGTTCGGCCCCTCAGGGAGCCAGCCCCAGCCCGCGCCGAAGTGCACGACACCCGCGATGAGGGCCTCGGCGAGCACGAAACCGATGGCCGCGCCGATCGCCCCCATGAGGAGGCCCTCACCGGCGACGCGTGAGCGGATCCGCGCCGACGTCGACCCGATGAGGCGGTACAGCGCGATCGTGCGGGTGCGCCCCGCAATGATCGTCGCGAACGTGTTCGCGGTGACGATCGCGCCAACGTACAGCGCGATGATGATGAAGATCGCCGACACCATGAGCAAGGTCATACGGAACGTGCCAGAGCCCTCGATGAGTTCGGGGTCGAGGGCGGCGCCCATCACTCCCGTGGTGAGGATGAGGGCGACGGCAAACAGCGTGCTCAGACCCGAGACGACGACGGTTGCGGCGTGCTCGCGCAGCGCGGATCCCTGCGCGGCGCTCATGCTGCGTGCCCTTCAAGGTTCAGCATGGTCGCCGAGATCTCTTCCGCCGTCATCGGGCCGCGGTCGGCGACGATTTGGCCATCGCCGAGGAACACGATGCGATCGGCGTAGCTCGCCGCGATCGGGTCGTGCGTGACCATGACGATGCTCTGGCCCGAGTTTGTCACGGCCGAGCGCAGCAGCTTCAGCACCTCACGCCCGGTGCGGGAGTCGAGGGCGCCCGTCGGCTCATCCGCGAAGATGACGTCGGGCTTCGTCGCGAGGGCGCGGGCGATCGCGACGCGCTGCTGCTGGCCGCCCGAGAGCTCGTGCGGGCGGTGGTCGAGGCGACTCGCGAGGCCGAGCTGGTTCAAGAGGGCGTCGATCCACGCCATCTCCTGCAGGCTCGGCTTCTTGCCGTCGAGCTGGAACGGCAGCATGATGTTGCCGCGCACGTCGAGCGTCGGCACGAGGTTGAAGGCCTGGAAGATGAATCCGATGCGGCGGCGGCGCAGCTTCGTGAGCTCGGCGTCGCCGAGGCCAGAGATCTCGTCGCCGCCGAGCCACACCTGGCCTGCGCTGGGGGTGTCGAGGCCTGCCATGACGTGCATGAGCGTCGACTTGCCCGAGCCCGACGGGCCCATGATTGCGGTGAACTGGCCGCGGCCGACGCCAACGGAGACGTCGTGCAGCGCGACGACCCGCTGCTCGCCCGCCCCGTAGTACTTGCCGAGGTTTGCGACCCCAGCGACGGTCTCAATTGCTGCTGCTTGTGCATTCATACCTCGACGGTACGTCGGCCGGTGGTACTGGCGGATCGCCCTACGGTGCCGCCCGGATGGTACCCGGGTACCGGCTCCGCCGCCGCTCGGGCGCCCCGCTCTCCGCGCCCACTCCCCGCTCCCGGCACCCCGCTCCCGGCTCCCCGCTCCCCGCTCCCACTCAAATGTTCCGTTCACCCCCAAATACTCAAGGAGTTTGGGGTGGAACAGATTATTTGAGTGGGAATGGCGGCCGGGCGAGCGAGCGGGGCCGAGCGGCAGCCCCGGGGCCGAGGCCCCTACCCCGCCACAGTGGCGGGGCGCTTCTTCGGCACGAAGAACGCGAGCACGACCGCGAGCACCGAGCTCGCCGCTGCAACAATGAACGCCACATGGATGCCCTGCGCCGTCGCAGCAGCGGCCTCAGCCCCGGCCACCGCAGCGTTTGATGTGCCGACCGCCATAAGCGTCACGAACATCGCGGTTCCGACCGCGCCCGCGAGCTGCTGCACCGTCGAGAAGATCGCGCTGCCGTGGCTGTAGAGCTCGGGCGCGAGCGACCCGAGCGACGAGGTCATGAGCGGCGTCATCATGAGGGCGATGCCGAGGTTCAGCACGAGCATCGCGACGACGACGAGCCACACGGGGCTCGACGCCCCGAGCTGCATGAACAGCACGAGCGCGGCCGACACGACGAACGCCCCGGGGATGACGAGCGGCCGCGCCCCCACCTTGTCGAACAGCGCGCCGACGAACGGCGCCGCGACGCCCATGAGCAACCCGCCTGGCAGTACCGCGAGGCCGGCCGCGAGCGGGGTGAGTCCGAGCACGTTCTGCATGTAGATCGGCAGCAGGATGAGCGAGCCGAACATCGACAGCATCACGACCGAGATGAGCACGATGCCCACCCAGAATGGGCGCTCTCGGAACGGGCGCAGGTCGAGGAACGCAGCGCCGCGGCGCTGCAGCGCGAGCTGCCGCCAGATGAAGAGCACGAGACCGACAGCGCCCAGCACGATCGGGATCGCGGGCGGCACGGGCGCCCCACCGTCAACCGCCTGCCCGAGGCTGCCAAGCCCGTACACCAGGCCACCGAACGCGACGACGGAGAGCAGCGCCGAGAGCACGTCGAACTTCACGGGGGCGCCCTTCTCCCCCTTCCCGATGAGAAGCCCTCCGACGACGAGCACCACGACAGCAATCGGCAGCACCGAAAGGAAGACCGCGCGCCAGCCGAGCGCAGTGATAAGCATGCCCGAGAAGGTCGGGCCGAGCGCCGGCGCCGCCGACATGACGATTGCGATGAGCCCCATCATGCGCCCACGCCGCTCCTCCGGAATGCGGGTGAGAATCGTCGTCGACAGCAAGGGCATGATGATCGCGGTGCCCGCGGCCTGCGCGATGCGCGCGAACACGAGCATGCCGAACACCGGCGCGAAGGCCGCGGCCGCGGTGCCGAGTGTGAAGAGTCCGAGCGCCGCAACAAAGATCGCGCGCGGCGTGAAGCGCTGCAGCAGGAACCCAGACATCGGAATGACGACCGCCATCACGAGCATGTAGGCCGTAGTGAGCCACTGCCCGGCGGAGGCGCTCACGCCGAACTCGCGCATGAGCGGCGGCAGGGCGACGCCCATCACGGTCTCGTTGAGCACCATGACGAACGCGCCGGCGAGCAGGATCCAGATCAGCGCAGTTCCGCGCCCACCCTGCGCTGCCGGCGCCGCGACGGGCTGCGCGTTTTCGTGTGTGCTTTGACTCAAGGGTCCTCCGAAATCACAATATGACATTGACTGACAAGAGTGTCAGCCTATGTCATATTCGCGCTGTTAACCTGAGAGCATGCCGAAGCCAACGCTCCGCGAGCTCTCTCGCCAGGCCTCCCGCCAGCGGATCGCCGACGTCGCCCTCGAGCTGTTCTTCGAGCGCGGCTACGACGCAACGACGGTGGAAGAGATCGCCACGGCGGCTGGGATGTCCGAGCGCACGTTCTTCCGCTACTTCGCTACGAAGGACGAGGCGTTCTTCTCGACTGCGGCCGAAGACACCGCCGCCGTTGTCGAGATGGTACTGTCGCGCCCGGTATCCGAGGCGCCGTGGGATGCGCTCCAGTACGCGGTCGAGCAGAAACTCAACGAGCTGGATCAGGAGGCGGAGTACGAGCGGAGCCGCCGCTACCAGGCGATCCTTGCGGGCTCCTCAGATCTCACCGCGCACCAGTACGCGCGCATGTCGGAGTCGCAAGATCGGGTTGGCGAGGCGCTGTGGTCGCGCTGGGCAGCGGCGCAGGATCGCGTGATCAGCGAGGCGGAAGAGGCCGACATGCGCCTGGTGCTGCGGGCGCTCGTGGGCTCGATGCTCGGCGTCCTCTCCGAGGTGCTCATGCGCTCGGAAGACCGCACGCCCGAAGCTCGCATGGCGCTCGTGCGCGCGACGCTCGACGCCATCAGGCCCGGGCGCTTAGACATTGGCGGCGCGCCCCGCTAGTCGGCGCGCAGCGTCGACGGGGCTTCGCCAAAGGCTCTCGTAAACGCGAACGAGAAGGCCGCGGGCGAGGCGTAGCCCAGCTCACCCGACACCTCAGTGACGGTGCGGTGGCGCAGCAACGGGATCGCCACGAGCAACCGCGCCCGCGCCCGCCAGGCGGCCGGGCTCATCCCCGTAGCCTCCCGAAACTCACGGCCAAGCGTACGCTCGCCCATGCTCGCGTCGGCCGCCCACTCCGCGTTCGTGACACCGGCGTCGGGCACTGCAATGTACCGCCGGCAGAGCTCGGCGAACGGCGGCTCGGCAGGAATCGGCAGGTGGAGCGGAGCCTCACGCACACGCTCGAGCTCGATGAGGATCAGGTCGAGCATCGCCCGAGCACGCGGCCCATCGGCGCCCGACGCGTCGCCCCCATGAACAACCGCGGGCCTGCCGAGGTCGGCGGCGGCGCGCAGCAGCTCACGCAGCAGCGGGGGCACGTCGACCGCCCGGCACGTCTCGGGCCACCAGGGCACGGCACCGGGCTCAATGTAGAGGCTGTTCGTTTGCACGTCGAGCATGCGCACGCGGTGCTGCGTTCGCGGCGGGATGAGCACAGCCCGCTCCCCCGGCACGGTCCAGGCGCCGTCGGCGGTCTCGACGAGCATGGTGCCGGTGGCGGCGTAGAGCAACTGCGCGCGCCTGTGCTCGTGCCAGTCGAGCAGGTGCCCCGGCGGGTAGTCGGTCGCGATCGGCAGCACCGAGAGGGCCGAGCTGTCGAGCGCCGCGAGGGAGACGTTGCGCATGACACTATGCTAGGCCGAAATTCGAATCCTTATGGCTTTTATTCGATTGTCAGCCCCGATGCCAAGCGCTGAAATGGGATGAGTGAGCATTCTTCTTGTTATTCTCGTCGGCGTCTTCACCGGCGCAACCACGGTCTTGTTCGGGTTCGGGGGCGGGTTCGTCACTGTCCCCGTGATCCTGCTCCTCGATTCCGCGCTCGGCCCCGATGCCGCGGTGACGGCCGTCGCGACCTCGGCGGTGGTGATGGCCGTGAACGCAGCCGTCGCGACGGCGGCGACCCCAAGATCGATCCTGCTGGAACTGCGCGGCACGCTCCCCCTCCTCATGCTGCTCGGCGCCGGAGGGGCGCTCGGCGCGCTCGCGGCGTCCGTCGCGCCTCCGGCGCTGATCCTGTGGGGGTTCGTTGCGTACCTGACGGTGACGATCCTCGATGCGCTGCTGCGGCCCGGGTTTCTCCGCCCACTGCCGGCGCAAAGCGGTCGCGACAACGCCCCGGGTGAGCGCTTCGCGATCCGGGCGGGCCTCGGCGCCCCCATCGGCGCGCTCGCGTCATTCCTCGGCGTCGGCGGCTCGGTCATGACGGTCCCGCTCCTGCGGCGCGCGGGAAAGCCGATGATGGCTGCGGCGGCGCTCGCGAATCCGCTCACGCTCTGCGTCTCAATCCCCGCGCTCGCCGCATTCCTGCTCACCTCGCACGCGTCGCCCGGCGGCGGCGTGCTGTCGGTCGGCGCGGTCGACCTTGGGGCAGCGGCGCTGCTGCTTGTAGGTTCGATCCCGGTCGTCGTGCTCTGGCGCAGGCGCCCACCGCGACTCCCTGACGGGGTGCACGCGTGGGGCTACATCGCGCTGCTCGTGGCCGTTCTCGTAACGGTGCTCGCCCGCACGCTCTGGGGGTAGCGGAGGTCGCGCGATCCCGAACTATATGCGCGGGAATGTAATTCGCGGGGGCGCGTTACACCGAGCATGAGATCATTCGGATTCCTCTCTTTCGGCCACTACGGCCCCGTTCCTGGGTCGCGCGTGCGCACCGCGGGCGACATGCTCAAGCAGACGATCGAGCTTGCCGAGGGCGCCGACGAGATCGGCGTGAACGGCGCCTACGTGCGCGTGCACCACTTCGCGCGCCAGGCCGCGTCGCCGATACCGCTACTCACCGCGATGGCGGCTCGCACGAACCGCATCGAGGTTGGCACCGGCGTCATCGACCTGCGCTACGAAAACCCGCTCTACCTTGCTGAGGAAGCTGCGGCGCTCGACCTCATTTCCGACGGCAGGCTCGCGCTCGGCGTGAGCCGGGGGTCACCCGAGACCGCGCTGCGTGGCTACGAGGCGTTCGGGTATACGGGGTCGCAGGATCCGCGCGGAGCCGACCTCGCGCGCCCGAAGTTCGACCTGTTCCTCCGCGCGATCGAGGGCGAGGCGCTCGTCGAGGCCGACCCGAAGATGTCGCCTCCCGGACGGCTCGCGATCGAACCGCACTCGCCCGGCCTGCGCGAGCGGGTCTGGTGGGGCGCCGGCTCGACCGACACCGCGATCAACGCCGGAAAGATGGGCGTGAACCTGATGAGCTCGACCCTCGTTACCGAGGCGACGGGCGAACCGCTCGGCATTCTGCAGCGCAAGCAGATCGACGCGTTCCGTGAGGCCTATCGGGAAGCCGGCCACACTGGAAAGCCGCGCGTCTCTGTGAGCCGCAGCGTGTTCCCGATCGTCACCGAGCAAGACGAACTCTACTTCGGGCTCCGCGGGGGCGGACCCGGGTCGGAGTCGCAGGATCAGATCGGTGTCATCGACGGGTTCCGCTCGACGTTCGGCAAGACGTACGCAGATACGCCCGACCGGCTCATCGAGCAGCTCAAGGCTGACGAGGCAGTGATGGCGGCTGACACGCTCATGCTGACCATCCCGAACCAGCTCGGGCCCGAGTACAACCTGCATATTCTCGACTCGTTCGCGAAGCACGTTGCGCCCGCGCTCGGCTGGAAGCCGAACACGGAGGGGCCCGCGGAGGGCGACGCGGTCTAGCACCCTGAGTTGCGCGAGGGGACGCCCTCGCGCAACTTCGGGTTTGCACCCTCGCTCTCCCTCGTTAGCCCCGCCCCGCGGCTTGCCGCACGCGATAGGCTCGCTGCGGGTCATTGGCAGACGCTGAGGGGGCATGATGGGCGATGAACGGGGCAGTGCTCTGGGATTCCAGTTCTACGCCGATGGGGCCGATGCGGCCGCTATTGCTAGCCGGCCCGGGCGCGAGCTTGCCGTGATCGGACATCTTCACAGCCCCACAGAGTTCCTCGTTGCCGAGGACACGGCCGATGGCTCCGTCTGGGTACTCGCCGCCGACCTGTCGGCCGAATGGCCGCTCAACGCGAGCCGCTCAGCTTTCGACGCGTGCCTTGCTGCGTTTGGCCGATATCTCGACGCCGGCCCCAGCATTTCCGGCCCCGTGGTCTACTCCGCCGACGAGATGCGGGAGCGACTGGAACGCTTCGCGAGAGGTGAGATCTCGGCCCGCGCTGTGCAGAAGCAACCAGTACCCCACCGGACGCGGCTCAAGCGACTCCGCAGTGAGCTGAAGACGGCCGATCGGTCCGCACTGTCCAGTGACTCCTGGTGGTCGGGCGCACTCGAGAACGCGAAGGACGACCTGCTCTGAGGTGCTCGTGTCAGCGTGCTCTGCCTTGGCCCGCAGCCCAGGCAGACCACCTTTATGAGAGACACAAGCGCTATCGGCGTTCTCACCGGCCCCGCATTATCCTGAGGCAAAGGAGCACGTCTTGAACACAAC
Source organism: Leucobacter komagatae (assembly GCF_006716085.1). Classification (NCBI taxonomy): domain Bacteria; kingdom Bacillati; phylum Actinomycetota; class Actinomycetes; order Micrococcales; family Microbacteriaceae; genus Leucobacter; species Leucobacter komagatae. The sequence goes on from NZ_VFON01000001.1 coordinate 1,716,456, forward strand.
GTCCATCACTTTGCGACTCTCGCGCGCCGAGGATCTCTACGACCTGCAAGCGTGGGACGAGGCAAGACACAAGTTCGATAGGTACCCGCACGCACTGACCGCAGAGGAAGTTGCAAGGAAGTACCTCTAGTCGAGGCCGACTTTTTGCGCGATCAAGGCGCCGTGCGGTCTTGCTCCGGGATCCTGCCTACGAACCGCTTCGCGCACACGGAGCCCGGCTTTCTCGAGTTCCTCCCCGAGGGCCTCCTCTGACCAAAAGTAGGCAGTAGCCACGGCGTGCGAGAACGGCGTCCTTGCGTCACCGTCGAAGAAACCCAGCAGCACGGTTCCACCGGGCTTGAGGGCTCTCGCGATCGAGGTAAAGGCCGCACCGATCGACGACGGTTCCTCGTGAATGAGCGAGTACCAGGCCAAGACGCCCACAAGACTCCCGTCGCTCACTCCTAGGGTTTCGGCATCTCCCGCGCGAAAACGCGAAGCGCCATAGCGTGCGCGCGCTTCCGCGATGAACGCGGGAACCGGGTCGATCCCGACAATGTCCGAACCGAGCTCGGCGAGGAAGTGTGTCCACTGCCCCGGCCCGCAGCCGACGTCGACAATCGGGCCATCAACGGACTTCGCCCAAGCGGCAACGTAGTCTCGATCTGCCCGAGCGGTGTGCTCGATACCGCCCAACAGCTCGGTGTACTCTGCCGCGCGCCCAGAGTATGCCCTGCGCACGTGTTCCCTCGCCATAAGCCAAATGTAGTAGCTCAGGCGTGAGACCGGTCAAGGATGCTGAAGCATCGGCTAGTGAGCGACTTGTTGCCCATTGGCCCGCTCAATGGCCTCGGCAATCAGCGTTCGCGCCGCCTCGGGATCCGCGACCGATAGGTAGAGCCGGTCAAACGGCGCTCCGCCACGAATTTGGATGAGGAGCGCAGGGCCCAGCCCAGACACGTTCCAGTAGGTGAGCTCGCCCGCGGGGTGAAAACTGCCGCTGCGCTTCAGCCCAGCGTCGAGCCCAGGGCCGCGCCAACCCGTGGCCACACGGAGTGGGCGCTGCTCGACCTCGACAGCCGCAATATCTTCGAGCGCAACGACGATCCGTTTGCGGAACCCCCAAAGCTTGTCGAGCCCCCTCGGAACGACAATAAGCTCATCGCCGACGATCTTGAGATCGTTGCGGTCGGCCATCGCACCTCCAGAGCGTCAGGGTCAGGACGAATTGGCATTCGCCTTGCCTGAGCAGGCTACCGTTCGGGCTCGAACACCGCATCCCGCGGCGACACCATCGCACACAGCACGCCGTACAGCATCGCGCACATCGTCACAAACATCGAGAGTCCCACCTTGGGCTCGCTCCCGTGCTGCAGAGCCTGCGTCATCGTCCAGGATGAGAAGAGCACCGTGCTCAGCGTCGCCGCGATCGACCCCATCAGCCCACGCTGCCACCTGCGGTTGTACTTCCACCGGTCACGCGTGCCCAGAAGGCCAAGCACCGCGCACGCCAAGGTCGCGGCGAGGGCAAGCACGGCAAGAATCCAGCCCGGGTCGCGACGCACCGTCTCGGCGCCGTCCGAGAAAAACACGGCGAGGCCCGTCACCCAGACTCCACTGTTCACGAGCAGGAAGGCTGCGACCGCCACGAGCGGCAGCAGCATAAGGCCTAGGCTCAGCGCCTCGCGCACCCGGGCTGGGCCCCGCCGACGCCCGCCGGGCACCTCAGACGAGTCAGTCGCTGGCCATCCACTCACTTGCGTACCTCCGTGCGCTCCATCCTCGCAGCAACGACCACGTGCGTTCTAGTGCCAACGCCCGAACACCGCGACACCGCGAGCCTGCGAGAATACCTCTTATGACTGTCCGACTGGTTCCGCTCCCTCGGCATGACTTCCCGGCCTGGCTGAGTGCCTCGCAGACCGAGTATGAGGCAGACCTCATCGCCACAGGGGCGACACCAGAGGCCGCAGCAAGTCAGGCCGCGCACAGTCTCGCGTCCGCGTTCCCGGAGGGTCAGCCGTCGCTCACCAACGCGGTATTCAACATCGTCGACGAGACAGACACGGCTGTCGGCTACCTGTGGGTGGGCCGCGACAATTCTGACGATCCGACCGCCTGGTGGATCTGGGACATCGTCGTCGACCCGGCCTTCCGTGGCCGTGGGCTCGGGCGCGAGGGCATGCGGTTGGCAGAAGAGTATGCACGCTCGCAGGGCGCCGCGACGCTCGGGCTCAACGTCTTCGGGTTCAACACGACCGCCAGGGGTCTCTACGAGTCCCTCGGGTACGAAACGACGAGCGTCAAGATGCGCAAGCAGCTCTCAAGCGGCGGCGAACCAGAGCCGCTGGAGAACGGACCCCAGGGCTAGGCTCCGATTGTGACCACCAGCGAGAGCCGCAGCGCAGCACCCGGCCAGAGCCCCATCATCGTCGTCGGGGCGGGAATCGTCGGCGCCGTCGCTGCGCACAGCCTCGCGCAGGCGGGCCACGAAGTCGTCGTCCTCGACGCCGGTCGGCCCGGTCGCGGCACGACGGCAGCATCGTTTGCGTGGGTCGGTGCCGCTAAGAGCCCCGCAGGCTCACAACGGTCACCGCTCCGCTCCCAGGCACGCGCCGACTTCGCCACCCTGCTCGCCGAACTCCCCAGCGCTGGGAGCACCGTCGGCCACCGCGCATACGGGGCGATCTCGTGGGAGGAGACCGACTCGCTCACGCGCGAGTTCGTCGCCGCACACGTGGCCGCGGGGAACCCCATGCGCCTCATCACAGGAGCAGAAGCGCGCGAGCTTGAGCCGACGCTGCGCGACGCACCGGAGGTCGTCGCGTACGCTCCCGACGACGCGGGGGTGGATCCGGTCGCCCTCACCGAGGCACTGCTCGACAGCGCCCGGATGCGCGGTGCAGAGGTCCGACCTGAGACCGCCGTCACTGGACTCGTCGTAGAGCACGGCCGCGTCACTGGCGTCACAACAGCCGACGGTCGACTCACCGGTGCAGGCGTCGTGCTCGCCGCGGGCACTGGTTCCGCCGCGCTCGCCGCAGCGGCCGGCGTCAGCATCGACCTCGCTCCGGCGCCGTGCGCTCTGCTCCGGTTCTCCACCCGACGGCCGATCGTCCGGGGAATTGTGTCGACGCCGGAACTCGAGATCCGGCAGCTCAATGACACGACGCTCCTCGCTGCGGAGGATGTGCCGCCAGGGTTCACCGGCGATCCTGCGCTGCTTGCAGCCCCCGCGCTCGCGGCGATCCGCGCGAGCTTTGACGATGCCGGCGACATCCGGCTCGACGGGGCGGTGATCGCGGATCGCCCGATGCCCAGCGCCGGTGAGCCGCTCGTCGGCCCCGCCCCGGAGCTGCCTGGCTTGTATCTCGCGGTCGCGCACCCCGCGATCATTCTTTCGGGGGCGATCGGGCGGCGGATCGCTGAGGATCACGCGCGACTGCTTCCGTTCGCATAACGACGGTGGCCGATGCCGGCCGAACTCGTGCCCCTCACCGACGTCTCCGGGTAGCTTCGCTGCGGCGAGCGCAGATCTGGATCGGCCGCATGCCCTCCGTAGAATATTCGCATGGTTGAACCGGCTTCCTCGCACATACGTGAGTACACCGAGGCCGACGCAGACGCGACCCTCGCGATCTTCACCGCTGCAGTCATGGAGACTGCGGCAGCAGACTACTCGCCAGAGCAACTTTGGGTGTGGGCGAGGCCTGGAGAGCGCGACCGCACGGGCTGGCACGGTGCCATGTCGGGCCGCGATAGCTTCGTCGCGGTCGCGGGAGCGAAGGTCGTGGGTTTCTCGGATGTGAGCAGCAGTGGCTTCATCGACATGCTGTTCGTTGACCCGGCGTGGGGCGGACGCGGAGTCGCCCGTGCGCTGCTCGCTGAGGCCGAGGGTCGGGCCCGTGCCACGGGAGCGGGCGAACTTGCTGCCGACGTGAGCATCACAGCAAGGCCGGTGTTCGAACGCCTCGGCTTCGAAGCGGAGCGCCCTCAGGAGGTCGTGCGCGACGGCGTTGCGCTCACAAACTTCCGGATGCGTAAGACGCTCTGAGTGCGCCCGCGACGGCGTTACCTCTTTTCGGCCGACGGCGGGCTCCCTCTCGCTGCGTTTCTCACAAACCCCTCAGCGCGCGAGAGACCGTGCGAGCACTTGCCCCGGCCAACCTCCCTCGTCAAAGGTGCTGGTGCGCTCGTACCCGCACGACTCGTAATACCTCACGAGCGCGCCAGTCCCGCCGCCGAAGCAGTCCAGGCGGAGCTCGGTGATACCCATCTCACGTGCACGCTCGTCGGCGAGCGTCATCAGCGCGCGGCCAACGCCCCTGACCCGAGGGTCGCGCGATGCGATGAGCACGCGCACGTACAGTTCTGGGTGCGGCGCGGCAGGTACGTACGGCATTGCGTCCCCGAGCGCAATAAATCCACAGACTGCGCCTGAGCCATCAACCGCCACCCATGCCTCGGGAAGGGCGCAGGCCTCCTCGACGCGGGCGATCTGTCGCTCCTGCGTTGACCACGGTTCAGTGCCCCACTGCTCGGTATTGCCAATCTCAGCAAACCAGGCGATTGCGCCGTCGAACAGTTGGAGTACCGCGGCGGCATCATCGATCGTTGCCCGTCTCATTGTTGGGGTGATCTGCATCATATTGTCCTGTCAGAAGGTCTTGGCGTAGGTCACCGAACGCCCGGTCTCGGCGAACCCGAGTCGGGCATAAAGCGCGTGTGCGCCGGTGGGGCTATCGCTGTCGACGTCAAGTGTTGCCCGATCCATGCCTGCACCACGCATCGCCCGCATAGAGTGTCCAAGGAGCGCGCTCGCGACGCCCCGACCGCGCCAGTCACGCGTTACCCCGAGCTCATCAACGTTGCCGAAGCGGTATCCGCAGGCCTCCCACTCGTCTTCGTCACCTTCGACCGTGATCGCCCCCACAAGTTCGTCTTCGCCATTCTCGAGGGTCGCGATTGCCACCGCGCTCCAGCTCGCACGGAAGTCTTCCGATTGCTGAGCGTCCTCCCACTCTCCGCGTAACGTGGGCTGGCTCCCCCAGTGATCGCGAAACGCATCGTTGATCACCAGGCGCGCCTGCTCCGACCATCGTGCGGTGTAGGGCTCAACCCTCAGTCCGGCCGCAAGCGGCGCCTCGGGCCCCAGCCCGTCAAGGGGGCGTTCCATCTCGATCCACCAGCGCGCGGGAACGAATCCCTCCGCTTCGAACAACGCGCGCTGACCGTCGGCCTGCTCTCCAACGAGCGTGCTGAGCATCGCCGGGAGCCGCAGCTTGGAAGCCGCGAGCTGCTGCCGGCCCCGTGCTTCCTGCCAGCGCAGCAGTCTCGTTCCGAGGCCCCGGCGGCGCCACTCCGGGTGCACTCGCCCATTCACGTGCACGGTGACAATTGCCTCCCCAGTGGCTTCGAGGAACGCCTCGCCATACGCGACGACCGCGCCCTGAGCATTCACGGCGATCAAACTGTCCGTACCAGGGTCGAACCCCGGCGTATCGAAGCGTTCTTCGAGGTCTGCGAGGTCGGTGGTGGCCTCGGGGTCGTCGGACGCGTCGACCGCCCGCTCGAATTCGAGTAGCGCGTCGAGGTCGGTCTGTCGCAGCTCGCGCCAGACGAGGCCGTGCTCTGAGCCGGGGATAACGGGCTCGACCGGCGCACTCACGCGCTCCGAGAGCGGGCCGAGCTCCGCTGAGCCTGCGGCGGGTTCGTTCTTCGTTGTCGAGTTAGCTCGGTGGCTCATGGCCGGGATCCTTTCACGGTAGGGCTGTCGAGGTGATCAAAATGAGCAGCTTTCAGTGGGAGTGACGACGCTTAGGCTTTCCGAACTTGGACGTATGTACAAGTTGCTGCATCGTCAATGCTATTGCAGCCGCACCTGCTGACAGAACAGCGGCGCGTGGTTCCCAGCAACTTCCAGGAAAACAGCGACCGGGCCGCCGATTCCGCGCTCGCCCAAATACACTGGAACCCATGGAATTCGAGCCGCAGCACCACCGCGTTAGCCTCCCCGACGGCCGGGCACTCGCGGGCTCAAGCTGGGGCCCGAAAGACGGTGAGCCCGTGCTGTTCGTCGCGGGCGCCGCGACCGGCAAGTCGATGGCGTTCGGCGAAGACGCGCTCGTCGAGATGGGCGTCCAACTCATCACGATGGACCGGCCCGGCATTGGCGATTCCTCACCCGCGGACGAACGAACGATCGAGTCGACCGCGGCCGACTACCTCGCATTCGTGGCCGGCGTGCTCGGCTCCGACGCCAGCCCGCTTCCCGTCGTCGCGAACTCGCAGGGCGCCATCTTTGGGCTCGCCCTCGCGCTCACGGGTAGCGCCGAACGCCTCGTGCTTGCCTCACCAGCGGACGAGCTCCAGCACCCCGACATCCACGCGCTGCTCCCTCCCGAAGCGACCGCGCTCTCCGATCTCGCAGAGGCCACCCCGGGCGAGGCCGCCGCCGTACTCGCCGGCTTCACCGCACAGGCGATGGAAGAGATGGTCCTCGGCGGTTCGCACGAAAGCGACAGGGCGTTCTACTCGTCGCCCACGTTCCTGCCGAGGTACCGCAATGCGCTCGCGGAGGGGTTCGCGAACGCGGGAGCCGGCTACGTGCAAGACACCGTGCTCGCGATGCGCACCTGGGGCCTCGATCTTCACCGCATCGCCTGCCCCGTGCAGGTGTGGTTCGGCGCGCACGACCTCAGCCACTCCCCCGACCACGGCGCGACCCTCGCCGCGCGCATCCCGGGCGCGACGCGTAAGCTGCGCGAAGACGCGGGCGGCGCGCTGCTCTGGACCCACGGTCGCGAGGTGCTCGCGGCCGCACTCGCCCGGTAGCGGGCCACGAGATCAGGATCGCGACGGCTTCGGCCGGCCGGTCCCTCGCAAGCGGCTGCGCCCCGTGTGGCTAGGCTCGTAGGGTGATTGCAGAGACTCACGGCGATGGCTTCCCCCTCATTACGGTGCACGGATTCGGTGTCGACCACCGCATCATGCTGCCGCTCGAGGAGATGGTCGGAGACACCGGCTGGCGGCGCGTCTACGTTGACCTCCCCTGGGCTGAGGGGGCAACCGACACCGGAGCGGCAACCCCAAAGGAAGTCGCTGACGCCGTGCTCTCCGAGGTTCGCGAAATCGTCAGCGATGAACCCTTCGCGATCATCGGGAACTCGTTTGGCGCAATGGTGGCGCGCCATGTCGCGCACTCCCTCGCGCCGCAGTGCCTGGGGCTCGCGACCCTCGCCGGCGCCTTCGAACTCGACCGCGCGCTGCGTGAGCTCCCGCCGCGCGAGATCCTGATCCACGATGAGCGGGTCCTTGAGCTCGCCGGGGAGGCACGCGCTGAGTTCGAGGAGATGGCCGTGCTGCACACCGAGGCCGCGCTGCGCGGGTTCGAACGGTTCGTGTTGCCCGGCATTCGCGGAGCGAAGCTGCGGGTGCTCGCCCGGCTCAACGCGACCTATACCGACGCCTACGTGCCCGAGCTGGAACACCCGGCACCGTTCACCGCCCCAGCACTGCACGTCTTCGGCAGGCAAGATCACGTCGTCGGGTTCGCTGACGGGCTCGCCGCGGCTGACCACTACCCGCGCGGAACCTTCGCGGTGCTCGACAGCGCGGGCCACAACGTGCACATCGAGCAACCCGAGGCAGTGGGGGCGCTGGTGCGGGAATGGCTATCGCGGGCAGCGAGTCACAGGCTACGCTGACGCACAACGACCGGTCGGGAGCGGGCAGCAATCATCGGGCCGGCCTCGCACGGGCTCCCAGAATGCCCGACGGGGCCCGCGTTCGGTGACCAGAAACGTTCGGATTGTTTTGATTCACCTGGTTTTCTCGTAGAAATCCCCTAGCGTGGAAACGAATGCGCCGGGCGTCCGCCGGGCGGGTGGGGTAGCGACATGAGACAGCGACACGCGAGTGCGTGGGTCGCCGCCGCCCTGGGCGCCCTCTTCATTGCGCTCACTCCGTTCCTCGCCGCCTGCCAGTCGCAGCCCGAGGAGCGGGAAGACACAGGGGCGACCCCCACGCCGCCCGGGCTCGTCGATACGGGAGCCGGCACCGGCGAGAGTGCCGCGATCACCATCCCGCAGTGCGACGCCGTGAACCCGGCCGCCGAGGCCGAACAGACCGACTTTCTTACGTCGTTCGGGCGCGAGCGCATCACCGCGAAGTTCGGCGAGACCGACAGGGCCATGTTCAACGAGTTCGCGACCCCCGGCGCGCTCACGGCGGTGAAATCGGTTGTGCAAGAGCGCAGCTGCAACTGGGTGATCTACCTCGACAGCGTGTACCTCTACCAGCTCACCGCTGAGCTACCGCAGTCTGCAATGCAGCCACTCATCAACGACCTCCGCGGGGCAGACTTCGCCGAGTCCACTCGCGGCCCCGCCACGGTCTTCACGAAGACCATCGCGACGGGCGATATGCGTGGCGCGATCGGCGTCTCCCACTCGTTCGTGGGCGATGTTTGGATCGTTCTCATCGAGAACGCGGCGAACTCCTACGAGCAATCAGCCGTCGACGCGATCCTCGCCGCGAACCCGAGCCTCGCGCGCACCGTGACGACGTCGTGCGTTGACCACGCTGCGAAGCCGGCGATCGAGCGGGCGGCCGCACAGCTCGCAGCAGCGGGAGATCACGGGCACGATGTCCACCGCGCCATCGAGCTTGCGGAGCACACGTTCGACGCGTGCATGCCGCTGTCGTGGGCGCTCCTGCCCGCGTCAGCGGATCGTGATTCGACGGCTGCCCGGGTGCTCCTGTTCCACTACGGCGACTTCGTGGGCTCAGACTCTGACACCGCGCTTGAGGGCACCGTGACCGTCACCCGGGTCTCAAAGTACGCGCTGCGTGCCGACTACCAGTCGGATGCGGGCGATGCGCACTCGACGTTCACGTGGGCCCCAGAGACGAAGTCGGTCGTGCGCGAGGGCGCGCTCCCGCCCACCTAGCTGTAGTGTCCAGGGTCGTTGTTTGATCTGGACTCCGTGACAGAGACGAGAACCTCCGGGCAGAGTGGAGCTGCTACCACTACAGCTCTACACCGGAGGTTCTCGTGTCCCACGCTAACGCAGCCCTGACCCCACGCCAACGACTCCGCATCGCCCGCCTCATCATCAATGAAGGATGGACAGTCGCGCACGCCGCTGACTATTTCCACGTCGCCTGGCCGACCGCTCAGAAATGGGCTCGACGCTACGCCGAGCATGGGATCGCCGGCATGACCGACCGATCCTCTCGCCCGCACGCCCACCCGAACCAGACCCCGCGCCCGATCGTGCGGAAGATCAAGCACCTGCGGATCACGCGCCGACTCGGCCCGGTCGAGATCGGCGGTCTCCTGCAGCTTCCACCCTCCACGGTTCACGCAGTCTTGGTGCGGGAACGGTTGAACCGGCTCTCCCACATCGACCGGAAGACCGGGGAACCAGCCCGCAGGTACGAACACCCGCATCCGGGTTCCCTGATCCATGTCGATGTGAAGAAGCTCGGCAACATTCCTGACGGAGGAGGCTGGCGCACGGTCGGACGAGTCCAGGGTGGGAAGAACCGGGCTGCGACTCCCGGGAAGGAACGGAGCCGTAGGCGTGACGTGCTGATGCGGCACGCCTACGTGCACACCGTGATCGATGACCACTCCCGAGTCGCGTATGCCGAGATCCACGATGACGAGCGGGCCGAGACCGCGATCGGAGTACTCCAGCGGGCCGTGTCCTGGTTCCAAGATCGCGGGGTGCGGGTCGAGCGGGTGCTCTCGGACAACGGATCCGCGTACCGCTCTCACGCCTGGCGTGATGCCTGCAGCGGCTTGGGAATCACACCGAAGTGGACACGCCCGTACCGGCCGCAGACCAACGGGAAAATCGAGCGGTTCCATCGCACCCTCGCGGACGGGTGGGCGTACAGTCGGCACTACTCTTCAGAGCAGGCGAGACGGAAAGCACTTCCCGCGTGGCTGCACTACTACAATCAGCACAGGCCCCACTCGGCCATCGGGCAGCTCCCGCCAGTCGCACGACTATCGAGCAACCTCCCCGGGCAGTACACCTAGCCCGACCGTCTCGGTCAGCCGGCGTAGACCAGCCGAAAGCGTTCGCACAGCACGGGCATTTGGGGCTCGAAGCCTTTGGGGCCCTCTGAGTGCGAGCGCCAGTACCGCTCATGAATCACGCGCCACGAGGCGAGGGTGCGGTCGTCTTCGCCCTCCGCGTGAGCGTGCTCCTCAGACACTTGGTCGAAGGGCACGATCTCAACACGCGTCGTCTCGATCAGGGCTCGGGGGCGCTGCCCGCCGTCAAGGATGATGCTGAGCTCGCCAACCTCAGGCAGCGGGCCTCCCGTCGCTTCATAGTCCCACACTGACGAGGCCGTTCCGGTCTTGATGCCGTCTAGCACGAGCCGAAGCAGGCTGTCGGCGTGCTCAACAGTCGCGCCGAATGCCCACGCCTCAGGGAGCGCGATCGGGAGGCCCGAGACGTTCGCCCGACAGCGTTCCCAGAACTCGGCGACGCTGTGGTCGTCAGCCATGGTGCAAGGTCCTCAGGAGCTAGTCGCCGTCAGCGTCTTCGCCGTCAGCGTCCGAGTCGTGGTCGTCGTCATCCTCAGCGGCATCGTCTGAGTCATCGAGATCATCCTCATCGAGCTCGTCTTCATCAAGGTCGACGCCGTCAAGGGTGTCATCGAAGTCCGCGTAGTCGTTCTCGAGCGCGTCTTCATCGGCCTCGTCGAAGTCTGCGAGTTCTTCTGCCGCCTCCTCCGCGGCCGCGCGCTCGGCCGCGGCTTCCCGAGACTGGCGCGACTGTGCGTCGCGGTACTGTGCGAGGCGTTCCGACCACGGCACCCACTCGGGCGCGAGCATCGCACCCTCGCCTGGCAGCAGCTCGACCTCGAGCACCGTCACCGGAGCATCCTGGTCGACGCGCGCGAGGGCTGCGGCCCAACGCCACCCCGGGTACCCCGCGAGCATGCTCTCGAAGTACAGCGTCACGGTGCGCTCGTCGTGCACCTCGAAGCCGGCGTCACCGCCAATGGTCTTCGGATCGGTGATCTCCTCAAGCGCGGCCTTCGCCTGCGCCCGCGATTCAGCGGTCAAGAGCATCGGGTCGGCGGTCGCGGGAGCGGACTCGGCCGCTTCGGGCTCGGCGGCCTCGACCTCTACGTCTGCCTCAGGGAGCCCTGGATCGATGTTCGGCTCAGACATCGAAGTCATCCGCAACTCGGCGCAGCATCGTCGCGACCTGGCGCGACGCCTGCCGTTCGGGGTACTGGCCGCCCTTGAGCTTGCCGCCAACACTGTCGAGGAGCTTCACGAGATCTTCAATGATCAACGCCATCTCGTCGGCAGACTTCCGGCTGCGCTTCGCGAGGAGCGGAGTATCGATGACGCGGACGGACAGCGCCTGAGGGCCGCGCCGGCCCTCGCCCACGCTGTACTCAAGCCGGCTACCGGCCCGCACCTCGACGCCATCGGGAATCACCGAGGCGTGCAGGTACACCTGCTGACCGTCCTCGCCCTGGATGAACCCGAAGCCCTTGTCCTCGTCGTAGAACCTGACCTTGCCGTTCGGCATGTCTCGCCCTTTCCCTTCGCGGCTCGTACCGCAGCGGCCCACTGGCCGAAGTATGTGAGCGCGGCCGTCTCGCCACGCGTTGACTAGCAGTCTAGCCGTTCTGCCCTCTGAGACTGTGCGAAATCACAGAGCTGGGCTGTCACACACCGGCGAGCGCTAAACTCGGTGGAATGAGCACCGAAGAAACCAGCAACCCGTCGCTCTTCGAGCGGATCCTCGCGTGGGCAACAGTCTCCATCATTGTTGTCGCCCTCGGTTCCTTCTTCGCGACGCTCATCGTCGGCATGAGCAACCGTCAGGCTGTCGCAGAGGGCTTCTGGCCTGTCGTCTACGGCATCTCGCTGTTCGCCCTCCCCGCTGGCTTCGTCCTCCTCATCATCTTGCTGGTGCTCGCGCAGCGCCGCCGCAGCCGAGACGCTCGCCGCGGAACCAACTAGCGGGGTTCGCCCGTGAGCGGCACACTCGCGCTTTCCTCGCTCATCGCCTCGCTCGATCGGGCGGGGCTGACGTCGCTCGTGCGCTCCCGGCGCGTGGCCGCGCCTGGGTCAGTGCACGATCCGCTTGACCTCGCCGCCGAGCTGCTCAAGCCAGAGTCAATCTCACAGGCGCTCACGCTGTTGCCGTGGGAGGATCTCGCGCGGCTGATCGGCGCGGAAGAGGGCGGTGGCGCGAACGTGTCCGGATCCCTCGCCGCCGAGCGACTGCGCGGGCGAGGTTTGCTCGGCGCGGGCGACGTGGCGCTCCCCGAGGTGAGTGCGGCGCTCGAGTCGCTGCTCGCGGCGCGCGGGCTCACGCGTCGCGAAGTGCTTGACGGCGACCCGGGAGAGGGCTTCCCGGCAGCCCCAGAGGGGTCGGACACCTCCTCCTGGTTCGCCGCCGCACTCACGGCGACGGGCCAGACGGCGTGGATTCTCCGTGAGCTCGAGCGCTCACCGGCGAAGCTGAACCGGAACGGCGACGTTGCCTCGGCGTGGCTGCGCGCGGTTGAGGATCGGCTCGCGATCCCGCACCCCGCTGACCTCGTCACGCTCGTGCGCGCCGCAGACCTCGCGTTCCCGGCTGACGGGGTGTGCGTCTCCACCGGCGCGAACTGGCTCCGGGCCGAGCATGAGGAGCGCTGGCTCCTGCTCGCCCGCGCCGCCGTCTCACTCATGCCCGTGCAACTGTTGGAGATGCTCGCTGGGCTGCGCCCAGGAACCGCGATCCCGCCCGTCATCGGGCGATTCCCTGCGCGCTTTCCGCTTGCGACGGAGACGACGTTCACGGCGATCGAGCACACCGCCGCGCTCTGGGAGCGGATCGGCCTGACCGTCGCAGGGTCGGTGAGCGATGTCGGGGCCACCGTGATCCTCAACGAGCTGTCGCAATTGCCCGCCGCCGCGGCCGACGATACCGCTGTGGGTATCGAGCTCGGGTTCCCCGACCCCGCCGCTGGGATCTACATTCAGCCAGACCTTTCGGTCATCGTCCCCGGCACGCTCGGCGCGGACGACGAGGCGGCACTCGCGGCGATCGCGCTGCCCGAGCAGCTCGGGGTCGCTTCGACGCTGCGCATTTCGGAGGCGACGCTCTCCGAGGCGTTCCACCGGGGCCTGAGCGGCGACGACATTCGCGAGCTCATCGGCGGGCTCGCCCTCACCGGCATCCCTCAGCCCGTCGACTACCTCATCACCGCTCTGAGTGAGCGGGCCGGGAGCATCGTTGTTCGCCCCTTCCTGAGCGAGCAGTGGCGCAGCCGCGTCACGTTCGCCCGCCCCGAGCTGCGCTCGACGGTGCTCGTCGACAGGAGGCTCGCCCACCTGCAATTGCACGAGCCGGGCCCAGGTACAGATGTTGGCTTCGACCCCTCCGACGACCCAGCAGACCTCGCGGCGCCCTCGCTCCTCTCGCGGCTACGCGCCGACCACGTGCTCGCGGCCCTGCTCGACGCGCGCTACCCCGCCCGCGGCGCGGAGGGCCTCGTCGCCCAGCAGGATCCTGAGGCGCCGACGTCTGCGCTTCGCCCGAGTGGTGCACGCCGGGCGGCTGAGGCTCCGGGCCCCGCCGAACGGCAAGCCACGGCTGCGGAGGAGCTCATCGAGCGGGTGCTCGATTCGGCGAGCGACGGCCCGACCGACACGAGCAGGCTCATTACGCTCGCGATTCGCGACCGCACCAGGCTCAGCGTGACTGTCGAGATCCGCGGGGAGACGCGCACGTTCGCCATTGTGCCGGTGTCGCTCGCTGGCGGCCGCATGCGCGCGCTCGACGAGACCGCTGGCGTCGAACGGACACTGCCGCTCGACGCGATCACCGAGATCAGCCAGCTCGCGTAGCTGAGGCGCCGTTTTCCACGGCTTCCCCCCGCGCTGCTCCCGCGGCTAGATCACGCGGTCGTTGCCACCGTCGACGCTCAGGTGTGCGCCGGTCGTTGCTGGGAACCGCTCGCAGAAAGCGACGACCGCCTCGGCGACCGTGGTGCTGCGCACCTCAGTTCGCAGCAGGTTGCGGGTGCGGTACTCCTCCACGCTCAGGCCGTAGTTCGCGGCGCGCGCCGCGAGCAATTCCGGGGTCCAGATCGCGGTGTCAAATACGGCGTCGGGTTCGACCTGGTTCACCCGAATGCCGTCGGCGGCCCATTCGAGCGCCGCGACGCGAGCGAGCTGTGCGGCAGCCGTCTTGCTCGCCGAGTACGCGGCGACACCGGGGCCGGGAGCGGCGACGTTCTTCGTCGACACGAGCACGACGCGGCCCCCGCTGGGCGCAAGGGCGAGCACGGGATGCACCGCTCGGAAGAGCCGCGCAACTGCCGTGACATTGACGCGGAAGGCGCGATCCCACACCTCGTCATCGAGCTCCGCAAGCACCTGGCTCGGCGGGAAGATCCCCGCTGCGACGACGACCATGTCGACGCCGCCGAACTCGCGTACCGCGGTCGCGATCGCCTCGTCGATGGTTTCTGGCGCGCTCACGTCGCCCGTAACGCCGCGCCACGCATCACTGTCGCTGAGCGTGGCGACCTCGGCGTTCAGGTCGACCCCGACGACCGCGGCCCCCTGCGCGAGCAGCAGCTCGGCGATGGCCCGGCCGATGCCCGACGCGGCGCCCGTGACAAGCGCCACCTCTCCCCCGAGCGGCTTCGCCTGCTTCCCGGCGAGCTTCGCCTGCTCGAGCGTCCAGTACTCGATGTCGAACGACTCAGCCTCCGAGATCGAGCCGTACGTGCCGATCGCGTCGGCTGCGTCGATCACGTCGAGCGTGTGCAGCGCGATGTCGCCGGCGACCCCAAGTTCTTTGGTCGTCGCGCCGGTCACCAGCAGCCCGAGCTCGGGGTCGAGCACAACGCGAGGGGCGGGGTGCAGCGGCGACACCCTCGGGTTCGCCCGCGCGGCGTGCCGCTCGAAGTAGGCGCGGTACTCGGCCGCGTACGCCTCGACGTCGCGGCCGACCATCGGGGTGCGCTTCGTGTGGATGACGTGCTCGGGGGTCGCGGTGCCGCGACTCGTGAGCTGGCGGGCCTCTGGGCGGGCCGCGAACTCCGCGCCGCGAGCGGAGCGGGTCTGCCGCACGAGCATGGGGGTTCCGGCCGCCCGAGACACGTCTCTGCGCAGCGTCGCGAGCTCTGCGGCGGTGCCTGTGGCTGGCGCCCGCGTTCCGGGGTCGCCCCACGTGCCGACGCCGAGGCTCGCCTCAGCGAGCGCCACAAGCTCGCGGTGCCGCGCGAACGCCGCGTCGGCGTCGTCAGCGAAGGTGAAGAGCCCGTGGTTGCGCAGCACCACCGCGTCGACGCCCGACACGTCGCTGTCGGCGATGAGCCGCGCGAGTGGAAAACCGGGCATGACGTAGGGCAGCACGAGCACGCGCTCCCCCAGCACGGCGAGAATCTCGGCGTCGGTAAGACCGCTGTTTGTGAGCGTGACGATCGCGTTCGCGTGCGAGTGCAGCACGGCCTTCCCCGGAAGGTAGGCGTGGAGCAGCGCTTCGATCGATGCCGTCGGCGCGGCCGCGTCGAGTGAGGCCTGACGCAGCTCGTTCACCATGGTCACATCGTCGAGCTCGGTGAGGGTGAGGAGTTCCGCAAGCCGGTCGCGGCGCAGCGGGGCGAAGCCCGGTGCCTCGATCGTGCCGAGGTCCCACCCGCTGCCCTTGACGAGCACAAGGTCGACGGGTGCTCCGGTGACGTCGGTGCCCGTGGTCTTGATCGACGTGTTGCCACCGCCGTGAAGCACGAGCGACGGTTCGCCACCGAGCTCTCGGCTGACGCGGACGATGTCGTCGAGGTCGCGCTGCAGTTCGGTTGTCACTTGTATTCCTCCCAGACGGGTCCCATTGCGGTGATGATGCGGTCGAACATCGCGGCCTGTGCGGCGTACTGTTCTTGTTCGGGGCCGGGCTCGACGACAAGCTCGGGGTCGGGTTCGACCCGCCACGCAGTCATGTCGCAGCCGATACCGGTCGCCGCGAGCGAGGCCACCCCGCGCGCCCCAAGTTCGGTACCGAGCTGCCTGCGCATCGGGTGCCCGACAACGTCGGCAAACATCTGCGCCCACTCGGGGTTCTTCGCGCCACCGCCGGCGAGGGTCCAGGGCTCCTCGCTGAGTTCGGCGTCGCTGCTCGTCACCTTCTCGATCTGCACACGGTGGTACTGCGTGATGCCCTCGGCGACCGCGCGCGCGACGTGCGCGTACCCGTGGCTGCCCTTGATTCCGAGCAGCGTGCCCGACGCACCAAGGTGCTCGGGGGCGCCGTGGATGAACGGAAGAAAGATCAGCCCGTCGGCGAGCGGCGGGACGTTGCCCGCCGCCTCAAGGAGCTCTCGCGGCGTGACGGGGCCAGCCGCGCGATCACCGAGCACGTTGGCCGCCCACTCAATGCTCGCCGCTGATGTCGGTGCGACCTCCATCGCGAGCATGAAGCGCGGGTCGGGAAGCAGCGCATTGATGGTCACCCTCGGTGGCTGGGCGTTCGCCGGCACCACAACGCTGTTGATGGCCCACGTACCGACGATGACCGTGACGTCACCGCTCTCGGTCGATCCTGCGCCGAGCGGGCTCGCCACGCAGTCCATGCAGCCGGCGACGACGGGAACGCCCTCGGGCAGGCCCGTCAGCGCGGCGGCTTCGGCAGTCACAGCCCCGACAACCGCGTCAGACGGGTGCAGCTCGGGCAGCAACCGCATGAGGTCTCGCGGCACCCCGAGCATGTCGAAGACGGCCGGCTCATACTCGCGGGTGCGGAGGTTCACAAGCCCACACCCCGACGAGTCAGACAGGTCGGCGCTGGGCGCGCCGGTGAGGCAGACGGTGATCCAGTCTTTGCAGGTGAGCGCCCATGCAGCTGCGTCGAGCGTCTCGGGCTCGTTGTCGTGCAGCCACCGCAGCAGCACCCCCGGCTGCGCAGCCCAAGGGATTGAGCCGCTGATCTGGCGCACCGACTCGACGCACTCGGGGTCGAGCTCGGCGACGATCCGCTCGGCGCGGCTGTCGGTCGACGCGATCGCGGTGCGCACCGGCGCGAGCTGCTCGTCGACGAGGTAGAGCCCGTTGCCGTGGCCCGTGGCACCGATGCCGCGCACGACCCAGCCGTCACGGGCGAGCCCGCCCTGCAGTTCGCGCAGCACGCCCGCGACGACGTCCCAGAGCGCACGCATGTCGATTTCCTGGCGCTCCCGCGAGACGGCGACGCGGGGGTTCGGTGCCGACACCGTCGCGATCTCGCGGCCCGCTTCGTCGAAGGCTGCCGCCTTCGCACTCGTGAGCCCGACGTCAATTCCGATGACACAGGTCTTCATCGTTCTCCCTAACCCTGTTCCACACGCAGCGCGCGCGGTGCGAACCGCCGCACAGCGTGCCGGTAGCGCGCAAGTTCCTCATCCGCGAGCTCTTGCGTCCACCCCACGTGCTGCGTGAGCACCGCGGCGGCCCGAGGCGCCACGGTGAGCCCAACATCGCTATTCAACGCGATAGTCGTGCGCCGAAGCAACACGTCCTCGAGCGTGACCGCGCCTTCCTCGCGCACGGCGTAGACAAGCTCGGCCGCGATGGCGCCGGTCTCGTCGTCGATGATCTCCGCGAGCGAAGGATCCTCAGCCGCGAACGCAGCGACCTCCCACGCGAGTTCGCCGTAAACCGCCGCGAGCCGCTCGGCGGTGCGCTGCGGGAGCGTGCTCGCCGCAACAAACCGGGCGCGGAACTCATCGACGTCGACCGCGGGCGCGCCGGGGAACGGCAGCCTGTCGGTCTGCGAGCGCCGGTGCGGCACACCGAGCGCCTTCTCGATCACCTTCAGCGCCTGCACGCCGAGCGCGCGGTGCGTCGTGTACTTTCCGCCGATGAGCGTGAAGAGCCCCCGAGCGTCGCCGTCGTGGGCGACGATCTCACTGTCGCGCGTCACCGACGACGGGTCGGAGAGGTCGGCGACGTACGGGAGCGGGCGAACGCCGGAGTACGACCACAGAACGTCGTCGCTCGTGAGCTTCGCACCGGGCAGGATCGTGTTGACCGCCCGCAAGAGGTAGTCAGTCTCGTCTCCGTCGGCGATGATCTCGTCGATGGACTCGGCGTACGGCAGATCTGTCGTGCCGAGCATGTATTTCCCGTTGTGCCACGGCAAGACGAACATCGGCCTGTTGTCGTCGGGCGATTCGAAGAAGATGCACTTGTCAGGTGCGGTGGGGAACGCGTCAACGACGAGGTGGCTCCCCTTTGTCGGACCGATCTTCCGCTCGTGCTCGCCATCGAGGTCGAGCACCGAATCGACCCACGGGCCCGCCGCGTTGATCACAACGGGTGCGCGCAGCGACCGCTGCTCGCCCGACTCGCGGTCGCGGTACACGACGCCGGCGACGCGCCCGCCCTCGTGGATGAGCGACAGCACCGGTGTGTGGGTCAGGATCGTCGCGCCATTGCGCGCGGCGTCGATCGCAATCTCCACCGCGAACCGCTCGGTGACCGGCACGTGCGCGTCTTGGAACAGGCCGCCCCACTTCACTCCGCCGGCCGCGATGCCCGGGAAGTCGCGCTTCAATCCGCGCGAGAACACGATGCGGTTGAACGGCAGCTTCTTCCCGACCGAGAGCACGTCATGGAAGATGAGGCCGCACGACAGCAGCCAGCCCGGCCGCGAGCCGTCTTTCGTGAACGGAATGAGCATCGGGTACGGGTGCACGAGGTGCGGCGCCGTGCGCAGCAGGATGTTGCGCTCCCGGATCGACTCGAAGACGAGCGGGATCTCGAAGCGCTCAAGGTACTTCAGGCCGCCGTGAATGAGGCGGGAGGAGATCGCCGAGGTGCGTGCAGCGAGGTCGTCCTGGTCAATCATCACGACGTTCAGGCCGCGCCGAGCCGCCTCGCGGGTGATCGCAAGGCCGTTGATTCCGGCGCCGATGACGACGACGTCGGCTGCGCTCGGTTCGGCGTAAGTACGGAGGGTAGGCAATGCAGGGGTCCCTTCAGACCGATGGGCGCCCGGTGGGCGCCCATCGAGGTGGTATCAGTTCGCGAGTGTCTGGTAGAGGTCGAATGCCTCTTCGGGGGTGAGGCCGTCGTGGACGACGCCGCGCACGGCGGAGAGCATGGCCGCCGGGTGCTCCGACTGGAACACGTTGCGCCCCATGTCGACGCCCGCAGCGCCCTCCTGCATCGCGCGGTACGCGACGCGCAGAGCCTCGGGCTCCGACACCTTCTTACCGCCGGCGATGACGATCGGAACCGGGCACGCGCTGGTGATGGTCTCGAAGCCCTCTTCGACGTAGTAGGTCTTCACGAACGCTGCGCCAAGCTCTGCGCTCATGCGGGTCGCGAGGCGGAAGTAGCGGGCGTCGCGCACCATGTCCTTACCGACGGCGGTGACGGCGAGCACGGGAATCCCGGCTGCCTGCCCCTGGTCGACGAGCGTCGTCATGTTCTTGATCGACTTCGTCTCGTTCTCGGCGCCGACGAACACCTGCACCGCGAGCGCAGCGGCGTCAAGGCGAACCGCGTCGTCGATCGAAACGGCGATCTCCTCGTTCGAAAGGTCGGTCAGCACGCTCGGCCCGCCCGAGGCGCGGAGCACGATGCCCTTGCCGTTGTCAGCGGGGATCGTCGTGCGCAGCGCTCCGCGAGTGCACATGAGCGCGTCGGCCTGCGGCACGAGCGGCACGATCGAACGGTCGAGGCGCTCGAGGCCTGAGGTCGGGCCCTGGAAGTAGCCGTGGTCGAACGCCAGCATGACGGTGTTGCCGTCGCGGGGGTCGAAGATGCGCGACAGGCGAGCCTTCATGCCCCAGTCCTGGCCGGCCTGGCCCTTGAGGTGGAAGCCCTCACGCGCGGCGGTGCCGCCGGTGAAGTCGGTACCTTCGCGGAGGTCGTCGAGGTCAGCCATTGGTGTTCTCCTTTTGTTGTGAAACGGAAGCGTGTGAATCGGGTGCCGCTGCTGGTGCTGCTGTCACCGCTGCGGCGGGCGCCGGCGAGACCGATGCCTTGAGCCGGGAGAGGTTCGAGCGGCCGGTGCCCGTCGCGAGCGAGGCGACGATCACCACGAGCACAACGAGCACGCCCTTGAGCACGTTCTGCGCGCCCACGGACCACCCGACGAGGTTCAGAAGGCCCGAGAGCAGCACGAAGAAGAGCGCGCCGGTCCACGCGCCGATCGGTACGGGGCGGCCACCCGAGATGAGCGTGCCGCCGATGACGACGACCGCGATCGAGTCGAGCATGTATGAGGTGCCGAGCACCGTGCTCGGCGAGATGAACGCCGCGAGCAGGGCCCCAACGAGGCCTGCAAAGCCAGCGCAGAGAATGTAGGCGGAGGCGGTGACGAGCGTGACCGGCAGGCCCGCGCGCTCCGCCGCCTTCGCGCTCTGGCCGACGGCGATCACCGAGTGCCCGAATCGGGTGCGACGCAGCACGAACCAGATCACGACGGTGACGACGAGCACGAAGAGGGCGATAGCCGGGACGCCGAGTACCTTCGCGTTCACGAGCTCGCGCAGCGACTGCGGGGCGCCCCCGCGGGCCGACCCCGCGAGCAGCAGGGTCGCACTCGTCACGATGAGGCTCGTCGCGAGCGTCGCGATGATGGGAGGCACTCGCAAGAAGAGGATCGCGGCGGTGCTCACGAGCCCGGCGGCCAGGCCCGCGGCGATGCCCGCAAGCACACCGGCGAGTGGGCCCGCCGTGGACGCGACGAGCACCGACACGTACGAGGACATCGAGATGATTGTGCCAACGGAAACGTCGATGTTGCCAGGCCCGAGCGTGATGACGAGCATCTGTCCGAGCGCGACGAGCACGAGGAATGGCGCGAGCGAGAGCGCCTGCGTGAGCGGGTCAAACGGGGCCCCTGGGCGAACGGAGATGATGATGCCCCAGACGACGAGCACGCCGACGAGTGACCACCCCCAGGCGGGCCAGACGAAGCCCCGGCGCGGGGCGCGGTCAGAGTGTAGCTGCGTGTTCATCGCGCAATCCTCTCCGTGATGATTCGACCCGCGAGCACGGCGAGCACGATGATGCCCTGTGCCGCAGACTGCAGGCTCGAAGGCAGGTTGATGAGGCTCAGAAGCACGGTGATGAGGCCGAGCGTGACGGCGCCAATCGTGACGCCGACGGGCAGCGCGCGGCCACCGGAGAACGTGCCGCCGCCGAGGATCACCGCGGCAATCGTCATGAGAGTGAACTCACTCGCCGAGTTGATGTCGCCCGACCAGGTCTGCGACGCGAGCAGGAGGCCTGCGAGCACCAGCATTGCGGCCGCGATGACGTAGGCGCTGATGCGCGTGCCGATGAGCGAGACGCCGGCTTTCTCAAGCGTGGGCGCCTGCGAACCCAGAGCGCGGATGCGCATGCCGACCTTTGCATGGCGAGAGATGAACCAGCCGAGCAGCGTGGCGAGCGCGATGAGCACGATCGGTGCCGGGAAGCCAGTCGGCCGCCACTGCGAGATCACGGAAAGCCAGGCCGGTGTCTCGCCGCCGGGCGTCGGGCTGATCTGCAGGCCGATCCCGAGCCAGACAAACGACATGCCGAGCGTCACAATGATCGAGGGCACCCCGTGCCGCTGCACAACGTACGCGAGCACCGCGTACACCGCGAGAATGCCAGCGATGAGCAGCACGGCCATGAGCGGCGAATCGGCCAGGAGCCTGGCCGCGATCACGGTGACGAGCCCGACAAGGTAGCCAACGCTCAGGTCAATATCGCCAACGCTCATCATGATCATCTGGGCCTGGGCTGCAAGCACGAGCGGCACCGACGACATGAGCATGAGGGTGAGGCCGGGAACGCTCAGGATGCCGGGCTGGAGCGAGGCGGTGACCGCAAAGATCACGGCGAGGGCGATGAACGACAGCAGCGCGGGCGAGCCGTTCTGGGCCCCGGCGCGCATGCGCTCGCGGGCGCTCGGCGCGGACGAAATGGTTGTGCTCATCGGTTCTCCTCCGTCAGCCGGGGGTCTACGCCGAAGGAGTCGGCGATGATCCGATCCTCGGAAATTTCTTCGTTCGCAAGCTCGCTCACGATCCGGCCGGAGCGGAAGACGTACACGCGGTCGCAGTGCGCCATCTCGCCGTTCTCCGTTGAGTACCACACGATCGAGCGGCCGCGGGAAGCCTCGATGCGCATGAGGGCGTACAGCTCGTTCTTCGTCTTGACGTCGACGCCGCGGAACGGGTCGTCGAGCAGCACCAGGGGCGCATCGGTTGCGAAGGCGCGTGCGACGAGCACCTTCTGCTGGTTGCCGCCAGACAGGGATGTGATCGGCGCTTTCGCGCCGCCCTTCACGTTCAGGCGCTGCACCCAGTCCGCGGCGAGCACCCGCTCGCGCGCGGCCGAGATCACGCCGCCGACGGAGAGCTGGCGCGCGGCGGAGACGGTGAGGTTCTCAGCGACCGACCAGAGCGGGAAGATGCCGCTCGTCTGGCGGTCGCCGGGCACGTAGGCCCTGCGGCCACGCACGTCGACCCCACGCGATCCCGCCCACAGCCGCTGCAGCAGCTGCTCCTGACCGTGCCCCGCGAGGCCGGCAAGGCCGATGATTTCGCCGCTGCGCACGGTGAACGGGGTATCGCCAGCACCGATCTGCGCGACGGTCTCGCCAGCAGCCGCGACCGGCGCCTCGTCGATCACCTCGACGTTCTGCATCACTGCGGTGTCGGCGTGAACGCCGCCACCCATGATCGACAGCAGCTCATCTTCGTCGGTCTCGCTCGCGGGCAGGATCTCAACGACTTTGCCGTCTTTCATGACTGCAATGCGATCGGCGTTCGCGAGCACCTCCTGCATGCGATGCGAGATGAGCACCATGCCGACACCGCGCTCCGCGAGCTCGCCGAGCGCCGCGTACATCTGCCTCGTCGCGTCCATGCTCAGCGATTCGGTGGGCTCGTCGAGGATCAGCATGGAGAGCTTGGGGGTGCACATTGCCCGGGCAATCTCGACCATTTGGCGCTGGGGCATGGAGAGCGAGCTGGTGCGCCGCACAATGCTGATCCCGTGGCCGGGGAACACCCGGTCGAGAGTCTCAGTGACCTGGCGCTCGGCACGCTTCTTCCAGCTCCAACCGCGAGCAGATTCGCTCGACAGCGCAATGTTCTCGGCGACCGTGAGGTCGGGGCACAGCGCAAGCTCTTGGTAGATCATGCGCACTCCGGCGCGAGCGGCGGCGCGCTGATCCCACGCGCCGCCCTCGTGCCAGTCCACCGATCCGGTGTCGGTGGTTTCGCGGCCGGCGAGCACCCGCATGAGGGTGCTCTTGCCAGCACCGTTGTGGCCGACCAGCCCGAGGATCTCCCCCGCTGCGACCGTGATATCGATTCCCGCGAGCGCGAGCGTATTCCCGTATCGCTTCGACACCGCTGTTGCTCGCAGCAGGTCGGGCCCGGGCTGCGCCCCCGCCACGCGGGTGCTCTCCGTCTGGGTCGTCATCGGATTCTCCTTGTGAGCTGGTCGACCGGGGTTACTTCTGGGCCGGAGCCTGGACGTCTTCGCCTGCGAGCAGCGCCTTGATGGCTGCCTCGGTCGAGGCCTCATCCCACTGGTTGGCGGCGTACTCGTCGGCGCCGAGGGCGTCTACCCAGTAGTCGAGGCTGTCCTTGGTGACCTGCACGAGCGGCAGCACGACCTGGTCGGGCACCTCTTCGCCGCGCTCCTTCGCGAGCGCAACGTAGATGGCAGCGATGACCTGGCCAGGGTCGGTGAGCGCGGCGAACGAACCGTTGTCGATGCCCTTGTCCTTCCAGAAGCTCAGCGACTTGCCGTCGGTGTCGAACACGACAACGGGAGCCTCGCGGTTGGCCGATTCGAACGCTTGAACGACGCCCATGCCGCCGATGCAGCCGGGAACCGCGGCAATCTCGGGCATCGAGCCGAGAATCGCGACGATCTCCTTCTGCGCCGTTGCCGCGTCGCAGAAGCCGTTGACCTCGGCCGCGACCTTCACGTCGGGGTGCTTCGCGAGGATCTCCTGCTGGCGCGCGTTGAACTCTTCCTCCGGCTGCGAGCCGATGACGCCGCGGTTGACGATGACGTTGCCCTTGCCACCGATGGCCTCGAGCGCGGGCTCGAGCGAGTCAGCACCCCACTGGCCATAGTCGTTGCGCACGACGGTGCCGCAGCTGGTGTCCATGTCAGCGTCGAGGATGACGACGTTGATGCCTGCGGTGCAGGCTTCTTCGACGACCGGCACGAGGGCCGTCGACGATGCGGGGATCACCATGAGCACGTCAGGGTTCTGGAGCATGAGGCTGCGGATCTGCGAAGCCTGCTCGGTTGCGCTGTTCTCGCCGGGAGCGTTCACGACCGAGTACTCGGAGACGATTCCCTCGCCCTTGAGCTTCTCGGCCTCCTTCTCGAACTTGTCGATGAGGGTGAGGCGCCAGCCGTTCACGAACCCGTTGGACAGGGCGATCTTCAACCCCTTTGGGTCGCCTCCGGCCTGGCCGTCATCGGCGGGCTTCGCTGCGCCGGAGCAGCCGGCGAGCAGCAGCGCCGCTGCGCTTGCGGCCGCAATTCCGCCGATCAGGCGGCGGTTGATCTTGAACTTCATTGTTGTCTCCTGGTCGCTCCGTTGCGCGGCTCGAAATTCTTTTCCGTGCCACAAGATCTTCATCACCTTGTAATAACCAACTGGTAATGACGAGTTGGTCGTGACTAGATTAGGTTGAAGTCATACCGCTGTCAATTCCGAAGCGTGCACCACCCGCAAACCGTTATGCTCGGGCGAGACCATCGCTCAGTCAGGAAGGCCAGCAATGCAGAGTTCAGCCGCACCAGGGTCACTCGACCGCTACGCGGACGCGCCCCTGTGGCAACAGCTCTCAAGCGCCCTCAGAGAAGAGATCGATGAGGGTCGTCTCCTCCCCGATCAGGCGCTGCCCTCGGAGTCAGAGCTCATCAACCGCTACGGGGTCTCGCGCACCGTGGTGAGGGAAGCGCTCGCAGACCTCGTGCGGGCGGGCCTCATCTACAAGGTGCGGGCGCGCGGCTCGTTTGTCTCACCGCGCCGACCCGAGCTGAAGTTCGTCGGCTCGATGATGGGCTCCTCGGCCGACCTCGAAGCGACCGGCCGCATCATCACGACCAGGGTCATCAACTTCGAAACCGATGCCGCCGACGCGAAGCTCGCCGAAGAGCTCCAGATCACGGTCGGCGAGCCCGTCATTCGGCTCCGCCGTTTGCGCTTTGTGGACACCGCACCCTGGCTGCTTGTCGACACGGTGCTCCCGGAGCGGCGTTTTCCGAACCTCGCCCGCGCAAACCTCGAGAACCAGTCGCTCTACGACCACCTGCGCAGGCACTACGGGGTACACCCCTCCGGCGCCGACCGCTGGATCAGCGCGGTGAATCCGTCTGTCGAAGACGCAGAGCTCCTGCAGTTGCGCCCTGAAGACCCGATCCTCGCCATCGACTCCATCGCCTGGGATGCGCAGGGAGTTCCGTTCGAGCGCTATCACGCGCTCCACCGCAGCGATGGCAACAGGTTCTACCTGGGCATTCGGTAGCACCGTCACACACCACCAATGCGCAGCGAACCGGGGTAGAATGGCCAGTTATGACTCTCGGCCCCCTCATCGTTCAGAGCGACCACACAGTGCTGCTCGAGGTTGCGCACCCCGACGCCGAGGATGCGCGGCACGAACTCGCAGTCTTCGCTGAGCTCGAGCGCGCCCCCGAACACATCCACACGTACCGCGTGACTCGGCTTGGCCTGTGGAACGCGCGCGCCGCCGGTCACACCGCCGAAGAGATCCTCGACACCCTGAACCGGCACGCGAAGTTCCCCGTGCCGAGCGGCGTCGCCTCAGAGATCGCCGACACGATGCGCCGGTATGGCCGGCTCACCATCGAACGCGACGCCGAGGGCCAGCTCATCCTCCGCTCTGACGACGCCGCAATTATGCGCGAGGTATCGTCGGCGAAGAAGATCGCGCCGCTGCTCGGCAACAAGATCGATGACCTGACCGCGCCCGTCGAGGCGTGGGCTCGCGGCGAACTCAAGCAGCAGCTCGTTGCGAGGGGCTGGCCCGCGGAAGACCTCGCGGGATACCGTCCCGGCGAGCCCTACGACATCTCGCTCGAGGAGGGCGACTGGGAGCTCCGCGACTACCAGGCGAAGGCCGTCGAAGCGTTCCAGCGTGGCGGGTCCGGCGTCGTCGTACTGCCCTGTGGCGCGGGCAAGACCCTCGTTGGCGCCGCATCGATGGCCGCGGTCGGTGCGAAGACGCTGATCCTCGTCACCAATGCGGTCTCTGCACGCCAGTGGCGCGACGAGCTCCTCAAGCGCACGAACCTCACCGAAGACGAGATCGGCGAGTACTCCGGCCAGGTCAAAGAGGTGAAGCCGGTCACGATTGCGACCTACCAGATCCTCACGAGCAAGCGGAAGGGCGAGTACGCGCACCTCTCGCTCCTCGATGCCCAGGATTGGGGCGTCATCGTCTACGACGAGGTACACCTGCTCCCCGCGCCCGTGTTCAAGCTCACCGCCGAGCTGCAGGCGCGCCGCCGCCTCGGCCTCACTGCGACGCTCGTGCGCGAGGACGGCCGCGAGGGCGACGTCTTCAGCCTCATCGGGCCGAAGCGCTACGACGCGGCATGGAAAGACATCGAGGCGCAGGGATTCATCGCGCCAGCTGAGTGCTTCGAGATTCGCATCGATCTCCCCGAGAGCGAGCGGCTCGAGTACGCCATCGCGGAAGATCAGGATCGCTACCGCATCGCCTCCTCCACCGCCCAGAAAGAGCGTGTGGCCCGCGAGATCATCGACAGGCACGAGGGCGAGAGCATCCTCGTCATCGGCCAGTACATCGACCAACTCGAGTCAATGGCCGAGGCGCTCAACGCGCCCCTCATCACCGGGCAGACCCCCGTGAACGATCGCGAAGACCTGTTCAACGCGTTCCGCAGCGGCGAGGAGAAGATTCTCGTCGTGTCGAAGGTCGCAAACTTCTCGGTCGACCTCCCAGACGCCTCTGTCGCGATCCAGATCTCGGGCTCGTTCGGGTCGCGCCAGGAAGAGGCACAGCGCCTCGGCCGGCTTCTCCGGCCCAAGCAGACCGATGTGAAGGCCTCGTTCTACACGCTCATCGCGCGCGACACCGTGGACCAGGATTTCGCGCAGAACCGCCAGCGCTTCCTCGCTGAGCAGGGGTACGCGTACACGATCCTTGATGCGGAGGACCTCGCGGCGGTGCGCTAGCCGGCCCCGCCCACTGCCGCCGGACTGCACCTTCCCTTCCAAAGTGCCCCAAACCCACTGCCGGCAAGGGCCTCTCCTGCAGGAATGGCTCTCTCCGATGGAGCGTGGGAGAGAGGAGACCGCGCGAAGTGAGGCGAATCGTCGACACGGTGCGCGAGCTTCCAGCCAGTTCATAGCAAATCATCAGAGACTGGGGACATGAACATTGAACGAAAAGGCCCCAGGATCCTCATCGTCGATGATGAGCCAAACATTCGCGAGCTGCTCAGCACCAGCCTTCGGTTCGCCGGCTTCGGCGTCAGGTCAGTAGGAAACGGCGCTCAGACCATCTCAGCAGTGCTCGAGGAAGAGCCCGATCTCATCATCCTCGACGTCATGCTCCCCGACATGAACGGGTTTAGCGTGACTAAGCGGCTGCGCTCGGCAGGCTACACCGCCCCGATCATCTTCCTCACCGCGAAGGATGACACCGAGGACAAGGTCGAGGGCCTCAATGTCGGTGGCGACGACTACGTCACCAAGCCGTTCAGCCTCGACGAGATCATCGCCAGGATCAACGCGGTGCTTCGCCGCACGATCCAGGAGGACGAGGAGACCATGCTCGAGGTCGGGCCCATCAGCCTCGACCAGGATACGCACGAGGTCACCGTCTCCGGCACCTCCGTCGAGCTCTCCCCGACCGAGTTCAAGCTGCTGCGCTACCTCATGCAGAACGCGAACCGCGTGCTGTCGAAGGCGCAGATTCTTGACCACGTCTGGGAGTACGACTTCAACGGCGACGCGGGCATCGTGGAGTCGTACATCTCGTACCTTCGCCGCAAGCTCGACCCGCTCACGGACGAGTCGCTCATTCAGACGAAGCGTGGCTTCGGGTACATGCTGAAGGCTGACGGAGTCTAGTGACACAGCTGCGCGACTTCGGGAGCCATTGGGCAGACGTTTCACTCCGAACGAAGATCACCATCGTCACGGTGTTCATTCTGTTCCTGGGGCTCATTGTCGCGGGGGTGGGCACCTTCTCAGTGCTCCGCCCCATCCTCATTAATCAGCAGAGCGCTGAGCTCTCGCAGATCCGCAACGACCCGACGATCGTGCTCGCCCCGGGCGCGGACACGCAGCAGCTGACGCAGGACGACGTGGTCGCGGCGAACGGCCGCTACTACGTCGCCGTGCTCGACGCGAACGGCGAGGTCCGCTTTGACAACTCGCGCGACCGTCGGCCCGGTTCGCTGCCCGACGTCGAGCGCCTCGGCTTCACACTGCAAGCCGCCGCGGCACACGAGAAGGCCTCGTCGACGCCCGAAGACATTCGCAGCGCCGACGGCACGCTTTGGCGCTCGGTCGTCACGATACTCTACGTCGTCGACGGCCAGGGCGGGAAGCACGCTTCGGGCGCACTGCTCATCGCCGACTCTACGACGATCATCAACCAGCTCGTCGCACAGTACGTGATCGTGTTCACGGGCTTCGGTATCGCCGTGATCCTGCTTGGCGCCGCGCTCACGCGCATCCTCATCACGACGACGCTGCTGCCGCTCGCCGAGGTCGAGCAGACGGCGCTCGAGATCTCTCGCGGCGACTTCTCCAAGCGCATCCTCGTCGCGAGCCCGCACACGGAGGTCGGCCACCTCGGCGACTCACTGAACGTGATGCTCGACAGACTCGACGGCTCCCTGGAAGACCGCGAGCGCACGATCGAGCGCATGCGCCGCTTCGTCGGCGACGCGAGCCACGAGCTGCGCACCCCGCTGGTCTCGGTGCGCGGCTACGCCGAGCTGTATCGGATGGGGGCGCTGCAGACTCCCGATCAGGTGGGCCAGGCAATGGAACGCATCGAGAAGGAGGCCATCCGTATGACCTCGCTCGTTGAGGATCTCCTGGCGCTCGCACGCCTTGACGAACGCAGGCCGCTTGAGCTCGCACCGCTCCCCCTCAACCAGCTCGCACGAGACGCCGCGCTCGACGCGCGCGCGGGTGCGCCCGACCGCGAGATCAGCGTTGTCGAAGACCCGAACAACCCGCAGGCGCTGGGCGACGAGAACAAGATTCGCCAGCTCATCACGAACCTCATCGGCAACGCCAAGCAACACACGCCCGAGGGCAGCCCGATCGAGATCGTTGTGAGCGCGCTCCCCGCCCCGGCAGCGCCAGTTGAGGCGGCGCCCGCGGATGCCGCGCCTTCGAAGCGCAATGGTGGCTCGTCGCCCGCGACCGGTAGCACCGGCGTGATCAAGACCGTGCAGCCGCAGGCGATGACGCGGTTCGAGATCGTCGACCACGGCGAGGGTATCCCCGAGCAAGTGCGCGAGAAGATCTTCGGCAGGTTCTGGCGGGCCGACAGCTCGCGCAACCGGGAAACCGGCGGCTCGGGCTTGGGCCTCGCGATCGTGAAGTCAATTGTCGAGGCGCACCACGGCACCGTCTCGGTGCACGATACCCCGGGCGGCGGGGCGACCTTCAGGGTTGACCTTCCGGCGGCGGCCCCTCATCCGGCAGCGGCTTCCTAGGGCGGCTCTCGGACCTAGCCTGGGGCTGTGCCTAGCTCTGGCCCGCACAGCCCCAGCTTCAAGCCCCAGCACCCGCACCAACACCAGCACCCAGCTTCCAGTCCCAACCCCAGCCCCAGGTCCAAGCACCTAGCCCCAACCCCAACCCCAACCCCAGCATCTGGGGTCTGCGCAATATCTGCCACGTTTCGGTGCTCCAGTGCTATCTTCGGCTCTTCCCAGACCGAAGGTGTGGCAGCCATGCTGGCGCGGGCGGCGCAACCCGCATGCACCACGTCAGCTCACGACTACCGTCTGGGATCTGCACAGGGTCTGCCCCTTTTTGAGGTGCTCCCGGGATTGCGACGGCTGTTCCCAGTCAGAAGAGGCGATGGGCTGGCGGGGCTTCCGAGACCGCAGGGGTCAAGCAACCGACGCCACGGCCGGTCACACTCCGGGGTACGCTAGCCCGCGTTGCGGCGGCGGCGCAGCACCTGGTCGAGGTTGGGCATGCCCTCGGTCGTGTCACCGACAACCCCGAGCTCGCTCAGCGGCGACCCTGCGACGGTGTTTCGCGGGGCACGCTGGGGCCGCGACCTAGGTGCCTGAGCGCCCTGTACCTGAGTACCCTGCGCCTGGGCCCCTGCCACCGTTCCCGCGGCACGCGCCGAGGTCTGCGAAGGCTCGGAAGCAGCAGCGGGCTCGCCCTGGCCACGCTCACGCGCAATCTGGTCACGAACCTCGCGCAGCAGCATCGAGTCAGGCTGGTTCTCACGCGGGGCGTAGGCCCTCGCCTCGCGCGCGCGGGCCATAGCGCGCGCCCGCTCGATTCGCTCGGCAGCCGCGCGCTGCGCAGCCATGTGTGCCGCAGCGGAGTCATGAGTCTCCCCCGTCGCGACTGCCTCGTCAAACGCCTGCGTCTGCGGGGCAACGTCGGCGACGACCTGCTCGGCGGCGATCGGAGCGAGCTTCGCGCGGCCCGGAGCGAGCAGCACGAGCGTACCGAGGCCAACGGTGAACGCGAGCAACGACCCGAGCAGCACACCGGGGCCGATCCCGGCGATGAGCATTCCCAGGCCAACGAGCGATCCAACGATGCCGAGAAGCCCGGTAAGCGCTGCGAGCGAGCGCACCCGCCGCACGATCGGCTTCCGAAGCTTCGCTGCCCGGTTCATCGCTACCTGCTTTCTGTGCATCTGCTGCGCCCTGATCTCTGCCCGCACCTGCTCAGCGCGCGCGTTCGCGAGCTCTGCCTCGCGCTCGGCTTCCTGACGCTTCTGCGCGGTCTTGAGCAGCCGCTCGTGGGCGAGCGCCTCGCGCGCCGTTGCCTCGACCCGTACCTCGTGCGGCACCTCTGCCGTCTCGGCGAGAACCCGGAGCGTGCGCTGCAGCCTGAGGGCGTTCCGCTCGGCGGCATTGAACTCCCGCCTGCGAAACCACGCGGGCACGAGCACGACAGCCCAGAGGAGCGCGATGACGATGAACATCATCCCTCCGCCAAGCCCTCCGGTACTCATGTGGCAACTGTAGCCAGCGTGGGCTCCGACCGCACCGTCGGCACGCCGCAAACGACAGGGTTCCCAGCGTTTGCCTGGGGCTCAGTGCACGGGCGTAGCCTCAGCCTCGGCCACAGGCCCCCGCAACCGTTCCAGCATCGAGCCCGGCACCTCGTCGCGCGTCACCGCGAAGCTGTCGTGGTCGCGCCAGGCGCCGTCGATGTGGATGTAGCGGAGCCTGCGGCCCTCGTAGCGAAGCCCAAGCTTCTCGACGATGCGCAGCGACGCCGCGTTCTCTGGGCGGATGCAAATCTCGACCCTGTGTAGCCCCTGCGTCACGAACAGGTAGTCGATCGCGAGCGCGACGGCAGTCGGGGTGATGTTTTTCCCCGCGTAGGCGCTATCAATCCAGTACCCGATGCTCGCCGACCACAGCGCACCGCGAGAAATGTCGGAGGCGCTCAACTGCCCGACGACGTCTCCGTCATAGGTAATGACGAACGGCACGCCTCGTCCCTCACGAAACTGCTGCAGCATGCGCTTGATCCCGGGCTTCAGCGAGACCTCCCCCGGCACGGCGCTGAAGCCGCCGGGGTGCGTAGCTTCCCACGGCGAGAGCCATGCCCGGTTCTCGCGCAGCAGGCGCTCCAGGGTGCGGGCATCGCGGCGGTGGATCAGCCTGATCCCAATCCGCCCCGCGCCCAGAGAGCTCGGGAGCTCTCCCCCTGCAGCGCTAAACATGTTCCGACTCTAGCGTCGGGACTACTCGCCGCGCAGCTTATCCGCGAAGCCGATGACCCAGTCGCGGATCTCGTCGCCGAGCTCTGCATGGTCAACGCCGAGCAGCACGTTCGCCTTGATCCAGTCGGCGCGGTCTCCGGTGTCGTAGCGGCGGCCCTTGAAGATCACGCCATAGACGGGCGCCTCGCCCTCGCCGGCAGCGAGCACGTTCAGCGCGTCGGTGAGCTGGTACTCGCCGCCGCGGCCCGGCTCGAGGTCGTCGATGATGTCGAAGATCTCGGGGCGCAGCACGTAGCGCCCGATGATCGCAAGGTTCGACGGCGCTTCTTCACGGCTCGGCTTCTCGACGAGCTCCGTGATCCGTACGACGTCAGCATCCTCGGTCGCCTCGACCTGCGCGCAACCGTAGAGGTGGATCGACTCCATGGGCACCTCCATGAGCGCGACGACGGTCGCCTCACGGGTGTTGTGCACGTCGACCATGCGCTCGAGCAGCGGGTCGCGGGCGTCGATGAGGTCATCGCCAAGCAGCACGGCGAACGACTCGTCACCGACGTGCATGCGGGCGCGGCCGACAGCGTGGCCCAGGCCGAGGGGCTGGCCCTGGCGGAGGAAGTGGACCTCTGCGAGCTCGCTCGCCTGGTGAACCTTTCCGAGCTTGTTGTCGTCGCCCTTGTTCTGCAGCGTGTACTCGAGCTCGGGAACGCCGTCGAAGTGGTTGACGAGGTTGTCCTTGTTGCGCCCGGTAATGATAAGCACGTCGTTCAGACCCGCGTCAGCGGCCTCCTCTACGACGTACTGGATCGCCGGCTTATCGACAATCGGCAGCATTTCCTTGGGCATCGCCTTGGTAGCGGGGAGGAAGCGGGTGCCAAGGCCTGCCGCCGGGATTACCGCTTTCACGACGTTCGGTCGGGTTTCAGTCATAGGGGTAAGCCTATCCCGGGGTCCGGTCGTTCCCTGAATTCGCACCGCGAGTGCCCTCTCCGCCCGGTTAGAGTGGTGTCGTGGACGACAAGCAGCTCCTCCGAAAGCGCATCCGCGGGGCGCGGGCCGAGCGTGTAGCAACGCGCACCGCAGCCGAGGCGCGAGCACACGCGGCATCCTTCACGGAACAGCTCACACGGCTCACCCAAGGCCTCGGGGCGCAGCGCGTCGCGTGCTTTGTCAGCCACCGCGGCGAGCCAGACACGGCCGACTACATCACGTGGGCCCTCGACCACGGAGTTGAGATCATGCTCCCGCGATCC
Source organism: Leucobacter komagatae (assembly GCF_006716085.1). NCBI lineage: Bacteria > Bacillati > Actinomycetota > Actinomycetes > Micrococcales > Microbacteriaceae > Leucobacter > Leucobacter komagatae. The sequence continues at coordinate 1,749,635 of NZ_VFON01000001.1, forward strand.
CTCGCCGACAACACGCTCGAGTGGGCCTTGCACGAGCGCGGCGCGCTCGCCCCGGGCCCATTCGGTATCCCGGAGCCCACCGGCCCGGCCCTTCCCTCGGGGGCGACCGCGACCGCAGACCTCTTACTCATCCCCGCCGCGGCCGTCGACGAGGGCGGCTGGCGACTCGGGTGGGGGCGCGGCTTCTACGACCGCGAGCTCGCCGCCCTCGGCGATACCCAAGCCCCAGCTTCAGACGCGCAGAGAGGCAGGCCCCGACCGACGGTCTTCGCGGTCGTGTGGGAGGCCGAAGTGGTGGGTGCGGTGCCCCGCGAGGCACACGACGCCCCCGTCGACGGAGTCGTCACCGAGGAAAGAGTCCGCCACTTCGGGTAGGCTCATCGTTTGTGCCTACCTATGCTTACCGCTGCGCCGATTGCGGGCACAGCTTTGACATCTACCAGAGCTTCTCAGACGCGACGCTGACCGAGTGCCCCGAGTGCGGCGGCGACCTCCGCAAGGTCTTCGGCTCGCTCGGCGTCACCTTCAACGGTTCCGGTTTCTACCGCACCGACTCGCGCGCATCTGGCTCGGGCGGCTCTGGCAGCTCCTCGGGGTCCGGATCGGGATCCTCAAGCAGCTCCTAGGCTCACTCCCAAGCCGCCTAGGCTCTCTCCGAGCGGCCCACCGGCCACACGCAGCGTTCTCTACCCCCAGTGGGGTGGCTTGTCGGCGCGGAGCCGACTGTCGTTCTCACCCGACTCCTTCGGCCGGTTCGCGGGCGCACCGCCCCAGCCCTGGGCCGTGTCCTCCGCGGCGCGCGCAGAGAGCGCGTGGTCGTTCGGCGTAGGATCTACGCCGCGCGGAGCGGGCCGCTGCGCACGCCGCGACCCGCGCACGCGCCGAATCACCGGCTCAGGCTCACTCGCGGGCTCCGAGCCCGGTCCGTTTCCCATTCGCTCGTGGCCGAGACTACTTCGCGCCCGCGGGCGAGGAATCCTCGCTGACGCCGAGCACGCGCGCGATCCGAGCGGCCGCGCCCTCGGGATCGGCGAACAGGTCGAAACTCTGCACGCGGTGGTAGTGCCACCCGAGCCTGCGCAGCACTGCTGGCCTGAGACGCAGCGCCTCGCGGAGGCTCACGCCACCGTCGCTCGCGGTCCCCAAATCGATATCGATCGCGATCGCACGGTCGCCGAACGATGCCGCGATCGGGATTTCGCCGCGGTAGTCAAGCGCGACCGTGATGCCGTAGCCCTCGAGCCTGTCCGAGAACTCACGAATGAGCGGGTCGGTCTCGGCCGGGAGCGACAGCGGCTCGGGATCGGGGTGCTCAAAGGCGAGCAGCTCGGCGAGCTCGACGACGCCGTGCTTCAGGCGCGACGAGTCGAGGTCCTCGGGTTTGAAGCACGACACGATCGTCATCGCGCGGCGTGCGCGGGTCATCGCCACCGCGAGGAGGTGCTCGCCGCCCGGGCGCCCGAGCGCACCGAAGTTCGAGAGCACGCGCCCGTGCGGCGTGCGGCCGTACCCGATCGAGAAGATCACGCGGTCGCGGCTCTGCGCGGTCGCCTGCTCGAGGGTGAGCACCGCGAACGGTTCCGCGCGCTCGCCGAGCAGGAATTCGCGGTACTGCGGGAACTTCGAGAACGCCTGGAGCACCTCGCGGTAGACCCGCACCGCATGCTTCTCGCTCGCGGTAATGACCATGAGAGACTCGTTCGGCCGTTCGTCAGCGTGCTGCAGCACCATCTGCACGACGCGGTCAACCTCGGCTTCGGTGCTCTCAACGGCGCCCGTCTGCTGGTCGGGCAGGCCCTGGCCGGCCGGCACGAAATCGTAGGTGAGGCTCGAGTGACCGAGGAAGCTGCCGGCCCAGGGAAGCGAGTTGATCTCGCCGCCGTAGAACCGTGAGTTCACCAGGTTCGTGAGGTCTTCCCCGCCTGCGCGGTAGCTGCGGGTGAGCTTGAGCGTCGGGAGCACTTCTGAGAGCTCCGACAGCGCCGAACGGAGCCCGGTCTCGGCATCGGCCGACTCTGCGTCGGGCACGTGCACACCGATCTCGAACCGGCTGGGGGTCTGCGTCGTGTCATCTCCGAACACCACGACCTGCTCGGCGCGGCGAATCGCGCCCAGGTTCTCGGCGAGCGTTGTCGCGCCCGCGTCGACGAGCAGCACAGTGTCGAAGCGCGCCGTCTCGGGCAGCTGTGACACCTCGTAGGGCGACATCGCGAGTACGGGCGCGAGCGTAGAGAACAGCACCGGCGAATCCTGCGCGAGCGCGGCGATCGTCGCGTAGCCGCTACGGAGCAGCCCGCGGAGCGCGAGCGCCTCCTGCTTGTTGTCGAGCACGGCAACCCGCCACGAGTCCGCGAGCTTCGACGCGAGCAGCGTGCCGTTCGCGCCGGCGTGGGCGTCGTCGACGAGGCGGAAATCGGCCTCGAGCCGTTCGATGACGCTCGTGTTCGCGCTGAGCAGCGCCGGGTTCGTCTGCAGCATCCGCTCAAGCACCGACTGCCACCAGGCGAGTTCGAGCTCGGCGGCGACCTCGTCGGCCGGAACGTGGCGCGCGGAGAGGTCGTCAAGCAGCGGGCCGAGGCGCGCGCTGCGCAGGCGCTCGACGATCGTCGTGCGCTCCTGGATGTTCTGTAGCACCTCCGACTCCTTCGCGAGCTCGGAGACGCGCGCCGCGAGCTCGTGCAGGGTGAGGTTCTTCAGCCGGTCGGGCTCGACAGTCGTGCCGAGCACCGCGTCGAGCTTGTCGAGGTCTTGGTACGCAGCTTGGAAGGCGACAACGACGTCTGCGATGCCGAGCGGCACCTCCGGGCGGGTACCGACGACCGTCGTGTACCTCTGCCAGAGCACGCGCTGCTGCTGGATCTGCACGAGCCGCGCGTACATGTCGGTGATGCTCACGCCCGGTCGCACGTACTCCTGCGCGAGCTTCTTCAGTCGGCGCTTGTTCGAGGCCGACATGTCGTCGTCGCTGCCGCGCGGCGCGTGCGCCGAAATGACCTCCGCGAGCGAGCGGTCATACACCTCGGGCGTGAAGCGGTCGAGGGTGTCGCGCACCCCCATGAGCAGGCGCAGGTAGACGCCGAGCTCCGAGATCGACTCGAAGGGGCGCATCGACGTCTGCTCGACGACCTCGTTCGCCATTGAGATGAGGCGCGGCAGCTGCGACTCTGCGAGGTCGACGGCGATACCGTAGGCGGCACGCGCCTCCTCCGTCGTCGAGAAGTCGACGCCGTACCAGGGCGAATCTTCGGGGCCGTACTGGAACTGCCCGAGGCGCGCGACCTCGGTGAGGTCATCGGCGACCGACGAGCGGTCGATCGTGAGCTGTCCGAGTGCCTGGTCGTCGAGCCGCACAGTCGTCGACGGCGGGTTCTCGCCGAGCGACAGGTTGGTGAGCTGTCGGAGTGCCTGCAGCGGTGTCACCGTGTAGCGCTCGTCGGGCTTCGAGAGCGCGTCGCGGTAGTCGAGCAGCACGCCGCGGAGCCGCACGAGCGCCTCATCAACATCGCGCATCTGCTCTGACGAGGCGTTCTCGTTGCGGCTGATCGACTCGACGAGGTTGCGGCGCAGCCTCCGCGGGGTCACTGCGAGGCCAGGCAGGCCAGCCCGGGTCAGCCGGTGCGTGATGCCGTCGATCGTGGAGCGGCGCGGCGTCACGACAAGCACGTGCTTGCCGTCGCGAACGAGGTTGCCGATCGCGTTCACGACGGTCTGGGTGCCGCCGGTGCCAGGCAGCTGCCGCACAACGATCGACTGGCCGGCGTCGATCTGCGCGAGCACGTCGTCTTGCTCGGGGTCAGAATCGTAGAGGCACCTGTCGGTCTCGGGCGCAACGTGGTCGGGCGACACCGGGTTCACCGGGTGATAGCTCTCGGCGAGCGCGCGCTTCGCAGGCTCGCTCCCGCAGATCGCCTGCAGGATCGGGGTGTCGAGCCGCACGGCGTCGGCCGTCATGCCCTGCGAGATGTTGTGGAATGACGAGACCACGAGGCGCGGCTGCACGAGGAAGTCGGGCACCCCAGCAACCATCTGGCGCAGTCTGTCAATGACAGGCTGCGGTTTAAACACGCCCTCCGACTGCGACAGCTCGATGAGCGAGCGGGCGTCGATCGTGATCCCGAACTGGTCGCGCAGCGCCCTGATCAGCTCCGAGTTCACGACGGGGAAGTTCTTGAGCTTCAGCTCGAAGTCGCGCCCGTAGCGGCGGATCGCGAGCGGCCGCAGCAGCACGGGCGCCGAGAACTCGTCGCCCTCAAACGTCCACTTCGCGAGTCCCACCGCGAGGTTCACCGTCTCGAGCCCGCGCATCGTACGCATCTCGACGGCCTTGTCCGTGACCCGGGCGGCGGCGGCGCGCGCGTGGCGCAGCGCGAGGTCGTCGCGGATCAGCGCCGAAAGCAAGATCTTGTTGCCCGAGATGAACTGCGGCAGCCCCCCGGGGTGCGTCGAGGAAAGCTCGATGCGGTTCGCCGGATGATCCTCAAAATGCAGCAGCGGGTTCTTCCCGCCGATCGCCTGGAGCTCGCGCAGCCACGCGGCGTGCTCGTCAGCGAATGGGTCGACAACGGCGACGGGGCCACCGAGGTCCTGGCGCGCGAACTCAGCCTCCGCGCCTTCCGTGGGCACGCTGTCAGCCGCCGGCGCTGTCGCTTCTGCGACGTCCGGTGCTTCGGCGGCGTTGCCCTTTGACTCGGGTCGCCTCAGTCGGTCCACACTCCACACACCGCCACCCTAAGGTGTTGACCTCAGAAAACGCGGCATTATCGCGGTGTTTCTTCTCGCGCAGCTCCTGTGACTTCGCCGGCCGAGGTGCCCGACACGGCGAAGCCCAGGTGCGCGGGTTGCGGCTACCTGATGATGGCCGTGTCGGTCGCCGTGCCGCGGGCGCGGGCGACCAGGCGCATGAGGTGGTAGACGACGACCGCGGCGATCGTGCCGAGCGCGATGCCGTTGAACATGACGTCGCCGAGCTGCATGTTGAAGTCGGCGATGCCGACGATGAGTGCGATTGCGGCCGTGAACTGATTGATCGGCTTCGAGAAGTCGACCTTGTTGTCGATCCAGATCTTCACACCGATGAGGCCGATGAGGCCGTAGAGCGCGACCGTCACGCCGCCGAGGACACCGGCGGGAACGGAGAAGATGAGCGCGCCGACCTTGGGCGAGAAGCTGAGCAGCATCGCGATGATGCCGGCGACCCAGTACGCGGCGGTCGAGTAGACGCGCGTCGCGGCCATCACGCCGATGTTCTCGCCGTAGGTCGTCGTCGCGGAGCCGCCGCCGAAGCCCGCGAGGATCGTGGAGACGCCGTCAGCGAGCAGCGCACGGCCGGTCACGGGGTCGAGGTCACGGTTGATCATGAGGCCGACGCTCTTCACGTGGCCGACGTTCTCGGCGATGAGCACGAGCACGACGGGGAGGAACGCGGGCAGGAGCCCCCACAGCGAAGGGTCGGCGAACGGGTTCGCGGGGAGGTGGAACTCAGGAAGGCCAACCCAGGCCGCTGACTTCACGGCCTCGAAATCGACAATGCCCATGAGCGCGGCGGCGATGTAGCCAACGACCATGCCGAGCACGATCGACAGGCGGCCAATGAGGCCGCGGAAGAGCACCGTGATGAGCAGGATCGAGCCGATGGTGATGAGCGCAGCGGTCGAGTGCAGGCCCTGGTTCACGTCGGGGTTTGAGGCCGGGTTGCCGAACCAGTTGTTCTTCACCGCGGGCGCAAGGTTGAAGCCGATGAGGGCGACGACTGAGCCCATGACGACGGGCGGCATGAGGGCGTTGACCCAGCCGATGCCGAAGCGCTGCACGATGATGCCGACGAGCGAAACAAGCACACCCATCGCGATAATCGCGAACGAGGCGCGGGCGAGGCCAGCGACGTCGCCGTAGTCATACCCTGCGGTCGCGACGGCGATCGGAGCGAGGAACGCGAACGACGAGCCGAGGTAGCTCGGCAGGCGGTTGCCGGTGAGGAGGAGGAACAGCATCGTTCCGAGGCCCGAAAAGAAGAGCGTCGCGGTGGGCGGGAAGCCCGTGATGAGCGGCACGAGGAAGGTCGCCCCGAACATCGCGACAACGTGCTGCGCGCCGAAGCCGATGGTGCGCGGCCAGCTCAGCCGCTCTTCGGGGAGAACAATCGCGTCCTGCGCGACGGATTTCCCGTCACCGTGCAGCTTCCAGGGCAGCGCCATAGGTGGCTCCTTCGGGGCGATCGGTACTCGCGTGCCGTGCGTCCACCCCTTCAGGCGCTCGACCAAAAGTCAAGCATACAGCGAACACTCAGGAACGCGCGCGGGCTGGGCCGCTAGCGGCGGCGCGGCGAGCGGAGCAGCGTGACTCCCCCAGCTGCGGCGAGCGCGAGCGCGATGCCGAGGCCCCAAGCGAGTTCCGGGCCACCCGTTCCGGGAAGGCTGCCCGCCCCGGTCGGCGGCTCCGGCTTTGGCTGGGTTGGCTTGGGCTGCGTTGGCTTCGGTTTCGTCGGTGGCTCGGTTGTGCCGCCGCCGTCCGTGGTCGGGCCGTCCGCGATCGCTGTTCCCGCAAGGGCGGCAGCAAACTCAGCGAGATCAGGGTCGGGAGTCGACGCGGCCCGCGCGGGGAGCAGGCGCGACGCCGCAAACAGTGCCTGCTGAGAGAGTGCCCCGGCTTTCGTTGGCTTCCACGAAATCGTCACGGTGATGCTCTCGCCCGCGGGCACGAAGCCGTACTCCGGCAGTTCCCCAAGAGACAGGCCGAGCAGGCCAAGGTCGACGGGGTTCAGCGCATCAATCGCGACGGCATCGGTGCTCGAGTTCGTGAGGGTGATCGTCCGCTCGACGGTGTCGCCGACGCGCACTTTTCCGAAGTCGACGCCCGTGGCAGACACGTCAATCGGCGGCTGCTCCGCGCTCCCCAGGCCAGAAAGCCGGAGGTACCCGCTCCGCCGGTCACCCGTGCCATCGTCGAGTCTGTAGCTCCAATCGCCGTAGCCGCTCGCCGGCCCCGCTGCCGTCGGCCGGAAGTAGAGCGGCACCTCAATGGTTGCGAGGGCCGGCACCCTCAGCTCCTCCATGAGCAGACGCTCGTCCACCGCGAACGGGGCGTCGACATTCGAGAGCGAGACGAGCGCGTCAGTCGACGCCCGGTTCGTGAGCCGCAGCGTCTGCGAGCCGTCGCGCCCCAACGGTACCTCGCCGAAGCCGTAATCGCGTTCGAACTCCAACACCGTTGAGGTGAGCTCAAGGTTAAACGACGAGAGCACGGGCTCGCCCGCTGGCTGCCCCTCCGCGTCAACCGCCTGTGCGGTAAAGCTCGCCGACTGCGAAGTCGACAGGATTCGCGTCGGGTGCGTCGTCCAGGTGAGCTGGCATGTGTCACCGGCCTGCATGGTGACGCTGCCGAACCAGCCAGCCGGGCAGACACCTGAGAAACTCGTCGTCGTCTCGCTGTCGGTGTTCTCGCCGTGGGACGTGCCTGTCAGCACCATCGTGCGGTTCGCCACGAGAGTCGCCGTGTGCGTCTCTTCGGCCCCGACCGCCGTCGTCGCCCTGAGCTGCGCTGGGGTCACCTCAAACAGAGCCTCGGTGTTCGCCACCGTGCCTTCTAGCACCGTGTCCTGTCCCTGTGTGCCTTCCCCCGCTGTGCCGTTCGCCACGGCTTCGGCGTCGGGCGCTGGGCCGACGAGGGCGGCACCACCTCCCAGAACCAGCGCCGCGGCAGCCGCCAGCGCAATAGGGCGCATCCGCTTCATCCGTACCCCAATCGTCAGAAAGCGAGAATCGTGCGTACGAACCTACGCGCCCGGGGTGACAATTTGGTGAACGCTGGGAAAACTTCGGCGCTACGAGTCGAACCCGAGTCCCAGCGCATCCAGCGTTTTCAGGAGCACGTTGCGCTTGCCACGATTGTGGTCGGCCCGGTCGAGCGCCCAGCGCGTGAGGTTGATGCCGATCGAGGCGGCAGGCTCGGGCGGGAACGGGAGCGGCACGCTCTTCACCATCTCGAGTTCGGTGCGCTCGGTCACCCGCCCCTCGAGCCTGTCGACGAGCACGTCGGCCGCGAAGTGCGTCGCACCGACGCCGAGGCCGGTGAACCCAGCGACGTACTGCACACGCCCGCCGTGCGCCTGCCCGAAGAACGCGCAGAAGCGCGTCGACGTATCGATGACGCCTGCCCAGCGGTGCGAGAACTTCACCCCCGCGAGTTGCGGGAATGTCGTGAAGAAGTGGCTCGCGAGTCTGCGGTGGCTCTCCATCCGATCCTCATATTCGCGCTTGATGCGCCCGCCCGCGTGATAGACGGCATCGTAACCGCCCCACAGGATCCTGTTGTCTGCCGTGAGCCGCGAGTAGTGGAACTGGTTCGCCATGTCGGCGAGCCCCTCGCGCCCCTCCCACCCGATCGACGCGAGCTGCTCATCCGTGAGCGGCTCGGTCATGAGCACGTAGTCGTAGACGGGAACGGTATGGAAGCGGTAGCGCTTCAGCAGCGACGGGAAGACGTTCGTGCAGAGCGCGACGCGGGCGGCCGCGACCGACCCGCGCTTCGTCTCGAGCACGATCGGTTCGTCGTCGCGCCCGCCGAGCCTGTCAACCGGTGTGCCCTCGTAGATCTCGACGCCGATCTTGGTCGCGAACCGCGCGAGCTCCTGAGCGAGTTTCGCCGGGTGCAGGTTTGCGTTCTCGCGCGGCGAGAACTCACCCGCGAGGAACGTCGGCGAGTTCACCCGCGCCCGCACCGCCTCCGCGCCGAGCGTGACAACGTGCGGGTCGGGGCTCTCCCCCACCCACTCGACCTGGTAGGGGTTGTTCGCGACTGAGAGCTGCCCGGTGCGCTCCCAGTCGACGTCGAGCTCATGCTCAGTGATGAAGCGCTCCATCGCGTCGAGGTTTTCGTACCCGAGGCGGCGAAGCGTGCCCGTCTCGTCCGGCCAGCGCGACTCAGCGTTCGGCTCGCCGTGCGTGATGCTCGCTTCGCAGAAGCCACCGTTGCGGCCCGACGCAGCCCACCCCACCTTGACCGCTTCGAGCAGCACGACGCGGTGCTCGGGGCGTGCCTGCTTCAGCTTGATCGCGGTCCAGAGACCCGCGTAGCCGCCGCCGACCACCGCGTCGTCGACCATGAGGGCGGCGTCTAGTTTGGGGTACGTCGTGGCGCTGTCAGCGACGTCATCCAGCCAGAACACTCCGAGCCGGGTGTCGGCGAGCGCTTCGTCGACGATCCGTGCCGCGGGGCGATGCGTCTCAAATACGGTCTGTTCCATGCTGGCTCCGAGTCCTCGTCGTCAAGGTGTCTTACGGGGAGTGTACCGGGCGCAAAACAAGTGGCAACAGTGTGCGCGACGAGCAAATCTCGCACTCAAATTCCGCTGCTAGGGTGAGGTTATGCCTCGACGGGTCGAAGATTATCGCGGGCTGACGCGCGTGAGCCGCCTGCGCATCCTCCACGCCGTGCACCGCCGCCCGGGCCGAAGACTGGCGGAGATCGCTGCGGAGGTCGACCTCCACCTCAACACGACCCGCGAGCACCTCGCGATACTCGAAGCCGAGGGGCTCGTGCAGAGTCTCACCCTCGTCACCGGGGTGCGCGGCCGCCCGCCCGTCGCGTTCCACCCCGTCACTGACCTGGAAGACAACGCTGCTGCCCGCGAGCGCGCCGAGGGCGCCACCGAGCGCGGCAAGATCCTACGCAGGCTCGCGCCCGACCTCGACCGGAGCGACGAGCTCGGCGACGCCGCAATGGCGCAACTCGATGCGCTCTACGAGCACCTGGAAGACATCGGCCTCGAGCCAAAGCCGGACGACTCCCAGCTCAGGGTCGATGTCGCGCCCTGCCGGTACGCGTTCGCGATCAAGACCGAGCGGGCGCTGGTGTGCTCCGTGCATATCCAGCTGCTCAAGCAACAGCTCCAGCAGGTTCCCGGGCCAGTTCGGTTGCGCAGCGTGAAGCCATTCGTGACACCGACGCGCTGCGAGATCGCGCTCGAGGTGTGTGGCGAGGCCGCGGCGCCCCCGGGCCCCGCATCAGACCTCGGCGCTGGCGCGGCGGCCACCAGCTAACCACCGCGCCCGCCCCGATCGTGCCCCGCACCACTACGCGGGGTTTTGCGCCCACATGTCGGGCCCGAACACCTCATACTGAATGTGCGTCGCCGGGATTCCCTGCCCGATGAGCGAGCTCCGCGCCGCCTGCATGAACGGCAGAGGCCCGCACATGAACACCCGTGAACCCGCCGGCAGGTCTGCGCCGCTCAGGTCCATGTAGCCGCTCTTCGCGGGCACCAGGGTCGGCGCAGTCTCTGCGCCCTCCTCGTACCAGTTCTGGGCCCGCGCGTCGCCCATCGACTGCACCTGCCTGCGCAGCCCCGCGTAGAGCGCGTGCTCGGCGTGCGAGCGGTCGGCGTGGAACAGTCGCACGGTGCGGTCGGGCTGTCGGCGCGACACGTCTTCAAGGATCGCGGCTACCGGCGTGATCCCGATCCCAGCAGACACGAGCACGAGGGGCGCATCGCTGTCGTCAAGCACGACGTCGCCGGCGGGCTGCGACACGTCGAGCACCGCGCCCGGCACCGCGTGCTCGTGCAACCAGCCCGACACCCGGCCCGCCGGCGCATCGCCCTCGCCCCGCACCCGCTTGATGGTGACCCGCAGCGAGTCTCCGCGCGGCCCCGAGGAGACCGTGTACTGCCGGGGCTGCCGGTCACCGTTGGGGAGGTCAACGGCGATCGCGACGTACTGCCCTGTCCGGTGCTCCGGCACGGTTCCCGTGACCGGGGCGAGCAAGAGAGAAAACACGTCGGCACTCTCCTCGATCCGCTCCGCGACGCGGTACTTTCGCCACGGCTCCTCCGGGTCCGTCCCGCCGAGCGCGTACAACTTCGCTTCCTCCGCGATGAGCGCCGTCGCGAACAGCCAGTACACCTCGTCCCAGGCCTCGGCAACTGCGGGAGTCACCGCATCACCGAGCACCGTTCCCACGGCAGCGAGGAGGTGGTGACCGACGATCGTGTACTCGCTGGCTTTGATCCCGAGCGAGACGTGCTTGTGGGCGATCCGCTGCATCACCGGGGTGAAGTCAGGGGCGTCAGGATCGATGAGCTGCACCGCGAAGGCGACGACCGATGCGGCGAGCGCCTTCGGCTGCTCCCCGATCGCCTGGTTCGCCGAGTTGAACACGTTGTTGAGTTCGGGGTGAGCGGCGAACATTGCCGGGTAGAACGTGCGCGTGATCTCGTCCGCGTGCGCCGCGACGACCTCCGCCGTTGCCGCGACCGTGGCTGCTGAGCTGGGGGACAATTGCATCGACATTTCTGCCTCCTGGTTGCGTGGAACTTCCACTCCCCAGATCCTCCCGCCAGCGGGCGAACGCCGCGGCGTTTTCCACCGTGAGTATTCCCGGTGCGGCCTGCAGCGCTAGTTCGCGGGCGGCTTCATGATGGCGCCGGTGGCCAGCCCCATCGCGAGGCCGGCGGGCAGCCACAGCCAGAACTGCGTGAAGAACCCGAGCACGAGGCCCATGACCGCGCCAACCGCGAGGCCGAGGAAGATCTGCTTGCGCCGCTGCTCAGGCGTGGGGCCCTGCCCCTTGCTCTTCGAGTCCTTGCCCGGGCGTGATGACTTGCTCATGAGTCCAGCCTACGCGCGGTCGCCCGATCGATCCTGTCCATCTCCTGCAACTGGGCGATGGTTTCGGGCGACGCGCCCTTCGACATCGCGACCTCCACGAGCGCCCCCAGCGCACGGGCGATCTTTGCGGTACTCAGCGACGGAGCAGCGCCCGCCGCCTCAAGCACGCTCCCGGCAGCGTCGAGCCAGCGCTCGTCGGCGCCGGGCAACAACTCGGCCTCCCACTCTCGCCAGGCCCGGGCGACGGGCTGGTCGCCGCGGAGTTCGGTCGCGCGCACCCGATCATCCGCCAGCTCGACGACCTCTGCGCCCGAAGCGTCAGTGAGGCGCACGATTCGGCGTTCGGTGTTGAGCTCGGCAATCGGGCGCACGTTGGTGGCGGCGTCGCCGATCCGCTCCCTGAGCTCGCTCACGAGCCCGGCCGGCATGGTGTCTGCGAGGGGCCAGTGCAACTCACGGGTGCCGCCGGGGGTCTTCGCTTTGATGTGCCATCCCTCGTCGCTGCCGCCCTCGCGCACGCGCATCGCGAGGCCCTGGGCTGCGAGTGCCCCGTCGGCTGTGTCGAAGTAGCGCGCGCGGAGCTGATGCACCTCTACGGCGCCGACCCCGAGGCCTGCGGCATGGAACGCCGCTTCCGCAGGAATCGTGGTCTCGGCCGGCACCTCATACTTGCGCTCGATCTCGAGCGATTCCGTCGCGGCGCCCGCGGCTGCGGCTGGCGTCTCGTCGTCTGGCGCGCGGCGCTGGCCGGCCGACCAGACAATGCCCGCGCCCGCGAGCACCACGAGCAGGATCCCTGCGAGCGCGGCCGGGGTGAACACATCGCCGAGGAACAGCACCCCGACGAGGGTTCCCATCACGGGGTCGAACGCGAAGAACACTCCGAGAATCCGCGCGGAAGTCAGCCGCCCCGCGATCGTATCGACGGAGAACGCGAGCGCCGTCCCGACAAGCGCCGAGAGCGCGAGCAAACCCCACTGCTGTGGCTGCACCTGCGTGATGACGGGCAGCGAGAACGGCGTGGTGAGGATCGCGGCAACGGTGATCGACAGCGCGACTGATTGCAGCCCGCCCTCGGACTTCCCGATGCGCGGGGCGAGCAGCGTGTAGCCGGCGAAGCTCACGCCAGCGAGTGCGCCCCAGAGCAGGCCGACGGTGTCGAACGGGCCACCGAAGCCCGCGAGCAGCACGACCCCCGCGAACGCGGCGATCGCAAGCAGCCCCTCTCGCAGTCGGCGTGAGGCGAGGAACGCGACCATGCAGGGGCCGAGGAAGTCGAGCGTCGTCGCGACACCGAGCGGGATGCGCTCGATCGCCTGGTACAGGAAGAGGTTCATGGCCGCCATGGCGACGCCGTAGAGCACAATGCCGAGCCACTCGTCACGCGACCGGCCCCTGAGCTTCGGCCGGAAGAGCACGAGCATGATTGCCGCGGCGAGCATCATTCTCAGGCCGCTGGTGCCGGCCGCGCCGAGGTCGGCAAAGAGCGACAGGGAGATCGCCGCACCGATCTGCATGCCGATCGAGCCCGTGAGCACGAGGAGCATGGCCCGGATCGTCGCGGATCTGTTCGGCTGAGTCTGCATCCTCCCAAGCTTAATCCCCGCCGGTTGCCTACACTTAGCTTCGTGAGTGACCTCGTGAATGCCGTGTCGAATGCCGTGCGCGAAGCCGGCGAGCAGCTGCGCACCGCCGGGGTCGTTCCGGAGGCGCTCGCGGAGTTCGTGCCCGAGCGCCGCAAGCTGCTCATCCGGCGCAGGGCGACGATGCTTCCGCTCGGTACCGTGTGGCGCCTCGGGTCGCTCATGGTCGGCGCAGATCTCGGGGCCCCGCCAGCGCTCTTCGTCGTGGGGCGGGCCACTCGGGCCGCCGCACGGCTCCACCCGGGCAACCAGTCGGTCTCGCGCGAGGAACGGCGCGACGTCGCTGCAGCCGCGCTCCACGGTGGCTTCCCCGAGGGCACGCCGGTGAACTACGACGCCCTGCAGATCGGGCTCGATGAGGCGACGCTCGGCTCGCTCTCCCCCGAGCTGCCGATCGGGTTTGCGGACGGCGAGCTCAGGGTCCGCTGGCGCGTCGGAGCCCCACTTGCTGGCGCGCCCACGCTGTCGGCTTACCTCCGTGAGCGCGCTGACCTGCTCGCGAACCCGCCGCAGGGCGCAAGCTAGGGCCCCCGCCCGGCTCTCAGCCTGCCGTACCCACCCCATCAGGCCTTCCGCCTGCGATCGGCCGTCGCTATGCCAAGCCGCCAAGGGCTGAGGCATATGCACTGCAGATCACATACGCGCTGCTGGAGGAGGAAGCTGCGCGGAGGGCTGTACAGCCCTACCCCTCAGCTCTTCCGCCTGCGATCGGCAGTAGCTATGCCAAGCCGCCAAGGGCTGAGGCATATGCACTGCAGATCACATACGCGCTGCTGATGGGGGCGCAGGAAACGGAGCGCTGCGGCCTCTCTTACCCGACGGGCTGGGTCGCTACCGCAAAGCGCGGCGCACGCGGGGCGCGACGCTCGTCGGGGTCGGCTGCAAGCGTGCCGTCGGGGGCGATGTGGCTGAACATCTGGGCGACGACCGCAATAATGTGCGGATCTTCCACCCGGTAGAGCTGCCGCCGCCCGTCCCGGCGCGAAGCGACGATGCCCGCCGCACGGAGCTTTGCGAGGTGCTGACTGATCGCTGGAACGTTGGCCCCGGCCTGCTCGGCGAGCGTCGAGACGTCGTACTCCCCCGCGGCGAGCAGCCACACGAGGTGCAGCCTCGTTGGGGTCGACAGCATGTCGAAGGTTCCCGCGGCCGCCTGCAGCTGGGCGTCGGTGATGTCGGCTAAATGGTGATCGTCCATCCTTCAATAATCCATTATTCTCGGATTTGCGCAAGTCATTGCATGTCGTAGGCTTGTTTTGCACCCGAGGCCGCCAGAAGACAGACAGGAGTCGGCCATCGAACCGATAGCAACTCCTCAGCGCGGCGGCGCCGACTCCGACGGCAGCACCGGCCACAGCCACAACCCCCGGAGGGGTCGCCTCGCGGACATCGTCATCCTCGCCGGGGTCTTCGTAGCATTTTGGGGCCTCACCGTGCTCGCCCCGGAATTCTCCCAACCGTTCGACCGCGAGACCTCAACGCTTTCCGTCGCGCTTGACCCGGCCCAGCTCCCGCACTACGCCGCACGCTCGCTGCTGCGAATGTTCGCCGCCCTTGCCTGCTCGGTCGCCTTCTCGTTTGTGTACGCGACAATCGCGGCGCGGGTGCGGGGCGCTGAGCGGTTCATGATCCCGATTCTCGACGTGCTGCAATCCGTGCCGGTGCTGGGATTCCTCGCCGTGACGCTCCCGCTCTGGCTCGCCCTCTTCCCAGACACCGTCCTGGGCCTCGAGTGCGCCGCGGTGTTCGCGATCTTCACGAGCCAGGTCTGGAACATGACGTTCGGCTTCTACCAATCACTCATCGCCCAGCCCCGCGAGCTCGACGAAGCCGCCCGCGCGATGGGGCTCAGCCGGTGGCAACGGTTCTGGAAGCTCGACGCCCCGTCTGGCGCGTTTCCGCTGGTGTGGAACGGAATGATGAGCTTTGGCGGCGGCTGGTTCTTCCTCATCGCCTCCGAGGTCTTCACGGTGGGCCGCAGCGAGCAGGCGCTCCCCGGCATCGGCTCGTTCGCAGCGGCGGCATCGCGCGAGTCGCGCATCGACCTGTTGCTTCTCGCCGCGGCGGTCATGGTGCTACTCGTGGTCGGCGTCAACGTCGTGTTTTGGCGCCCGCTGACGGCCTGGGCCGAGCGCTTCCGCCTCGGCGACACCGACACCTCAGAGCCGCAGACGAGTGCCGTCTACGACCTGCTGCGCCGCTCGGCGATCCCTCGGGCCCTCGCGCGGGTGATGCGCCCGCTCAGCGATGGAATAGAGACGGCGATGAGGGCGCTCGGCACGACGGGCCGCCGACCCGCCGGGGAACGGGCACGGGCCACGCGCCTCCGCTCGCACCGCACCGCTTCGATGAGGATCGCCGCAACTGCGCTCGCCCTCGCACTGCTGGCGGCGGGGGTTGTCGCGGCGCTCGCGTTCGTGGCGTCCGAAGTGGGGCTCAGCGAGTTCCTCACCACAACGGGGCTCGGGGTCGTGACCCTCGCTCGGGTGGTCGTCGTAGTCACCCTTGGCACGCTCGTGTGGGTGCCGATCGGCGTGTGGATAGGGCTGAATCCCCGGGTCACGCGAGTCGCTCAGCCCATCGTGCAGGTGCTCGCGAGCTTTCCCGCTAACTTCCTGTTTCCGCTCTTCGCCCTCGCGCTCATCTCGACGGGCGTAAGCCTCGACGTTGGCGGCTTCCTACTCATGGCGCTCGGGTCGCAGTGGTACATCCTGTTCAACGTGATCGCCGGCGCTGCGGCGATCCCCATCGACCTGCGCGAGTCAGCGCGCAGCCTGCGCCTCGGCCGAGCGCTCACCTGGCGCACCCTCTACGCCCCCGCGGTCTTCGGCAGCTGGGTGACGGGAGCTCTCGCGGCCGCGGGCGGCGCGTGGAACGCCTCGATCGTCTCGGAGATTGTGAGCTACGGTGACACGACACTCACGGCGACCGGGCTCGGCGCCTACATCGCAGGGGCGACCGCCGCGGGCGACACGGTGCGAGTACTCGTTGGTGTCGCCGTGATGAGCGTACTCGTCGTCGCGGCGAACAGACTCGTCTGGCGCCGGCTCTATCGGCTCGCGCAGACCCGTTTTTCCCTGGCATGATGGCGTGAAGGAATGGCCGCTATGACCCGCATCTACAACACCCAACCACCGGGTAACGTGCTCGTGAGCGCCGAGGACGTCGCGAAGACGTTCCCCTCGGCCGACGGGGGCAGCCTTGACGTGCTCGACGGGGTGAACCTGTCGATCAGGGAGGGCGAGGTCGTCGCGCTGCTCGGGCGGTCGGGCTCGGGGAAGTCGACGCTGCTGCGAATCCTCGCGGGCCTCATCCCCCCGTCGAGTGGCGACGTGCGCTACGGTGGCGTGCCGATCGAGGAGGCCGCCCCGGCCGTTGCGATGGTGTTCCAGTCGTTTGCGCTCATGCCCTGGCTGAGCGTCGTGGAAAACGTCGAGCTCGGGCTGCGTGCTTCGGGAGTGCCCCGTCGCGAACGCAGGAGGCGCGCGCTCGAGGCCATCGACCAGATCGGGCTCGACGGCTTCGAAGCCGCGTACCCTCGAGAGCTCTCGGGCGGCATGGCGCAGCGCGTCGGGTTCGCCCGCGCGTTCGTGCAACGCCCAGACCTCCTGCTCATGGACGAGCCATTCTCGGCTCTCGATGCGCTCACCGGCGAGAACCTCAGGAGCGAGCTCATGTCGGTCTGGCAGGAGCGTGAGCTTGCCGGGCAGAGCATCTGTATCGTGACGCACAGCATCGAGGAGGCCGTACAGCTCGCCGACCGGGTGCTCATTCTCGGTGGCACTCCGGGGGCGATTCAGGCTGAGATCCCGATTCATATTCCGCGGCCGCGAGACAAGCGCAGCCCAACGTTTGAGGCTGCCGTCGACAGCCTGTACGCGCTGCTCACGGGCAAGTCAGCGACCGGCCCGCAGAGCAGCATGCCGAGCCCGCTCACCCACCCCCTGCCAGCCGCCACAAGCGGCGGGCTTGCGGGCCTCGTCGAGATTGTTGTTGCGCACGGCGGCCAGACCGACCTCCCCGACCTTGCCGACGAGCTGTCATTCGACATCGACGACCTGCTCCCACTCGTCGACGCCGGGAGCATGCTCGGCCTCCTGACCATCGACGGAGCCCAGGTGTTCATCACCGACGGGGGCTACGCCTGGCACTGGGCGGGCATCCAAGAGAGCAAGTCTCGGTTCGCCGAACTCGCGGTCACGCGCGCGCCGCTCGTGCGCACGGTCGTGAGGGCGCTCGAGAACAGCGACACCGGCACGCTACGAGCCGATTTCTTCCGCGACCTTCTCAGGCGCGGGTTCAACGAGCGCGACGCCGAGCGGCAGCTCTCCCTCGCAATCGACTGGGGCCGCTACGGCGAACTGTTCGACTTCGATGCTGACACCGACGAGCTCGTACTTTCGGAGGTGTCGGCCGGCCTCGCTGGGCTTCTCGACTCTGACGGGGAGGGCCCCGCGGGCGACCCCGGTGCGCTGTGACGCCACCTATTACTTGCGTGATTGCGCAATTGAGATAGAGTTGGGGGTGACCCCGTGCCCGGCCCACGAGCGCCGAGCACACCGCCACCAACGACAGCGGAGGCCACGATGCGCCACTCAATCTGGTTCACACAGGCAGGAATGGGAACCCCCACCGGCACAGCCGGGCTTACCGGCCAGGCACCCGATCACGACCCCTCGCTGACTCCGAAGCGCACGACGCGCCTCTGGGTCCGCTCACTGCTCGCGTTCGTGGCGATGCTGCTCTTTCTCGCTTCGCTCATCGAGCTCGTTGCCGCGTTCGTAGCCGACGGCCACGCATCGGTCCCGTTTGGCGTCGCAGGGGCTTGCGTCGCCGTCGCGATCGTCATCACACTCGCAATGACTCGGGAACGCTCGGCGTAGCCCGCGCGCCCACGCAGAGGGGCCTGGGCCGGCAAACAACCGGCCCAGGCCCCTCACGTATTCGGGCTACTCGTCGTCGCCGTCTTCGTCGTCGTCCTCACCATCGAGGCGCGCCTCGAGTGCGGCGATCTCAGCGCGCACCGCGTCGACGACCTCGGGCTCGTCTTCCCAGAGCTCGAGGAACTCCGAGTCTTCCTCAACCATCTCGGTCATGAGCTCGATGCCGCGCTCAAGGTGGTCGTCGAGGCGCTCAAGGTCGCCTGGCCAGACCGTGCTGTGGCCGAGAACGGCGAGCAGGTAGCCCGCGGCCCGGATCCTGTCGTAGTCGTCGTCGTGTTCGAAAGCGCTGCTGATGTGCGCGTCAATGTCGATGCCCTCGAACACCTCGGCAAACCAGTCGGCCGCCCCGTCGTTGTGCCACGGCGCACTGCCCCAAGCCCCCATGAGTTTCGCCTCTCGCTCAGCCCGGCGGTTCCGAGCACTCTCGCCCATTCTTTCGCACACCGGGCGGCGGGCACGACCCCCGCGCGGTGACCAGTGCGAGAAATCTCGGTATCCCCAAAGCGCGCGTGGGCCCGGGCACGCGAAGCGCCCGGGCCCACGCCGCAACGCCAGCTACCGCAGCTGGCCCGCGCGCTTCACCGTGTAGATCGGGATCACGGCGAGGAAGAACACGCCGAGAATCTGCACCCAGGCCGACGCATCCCAGCTGAGCTCTGGCATGACCTCGAAGTTCTGCCCATACCAGTTGATGAGCGTCGTGCCCGGGATGAGAATGGCCCAGAGCACCGTGAAGATCTTCACGATGTTCAGGTCACTCGTCGAGATCTGCTGGGAGACGCCCTGGGATAGGAACCTGTGGCGATCCACCATGAACTCGACCCGCCGCGTGAGCGCTTCGCCCTGCTGAATGAGCGCGTCGATCTCCTGGCGCGGCATGACATCGCTGGCGGAGATGCTCTCGCGGCGCAGCAGCCGCGCGAGCTGCGTGAGTGACGCGACCGAGGCGGCGACGTACGACAGCGCGTGGTCGATGTCAACGAGAAGCTCGCTGACCCGCGGCAGGTCGCTCACGGCCATGCTGCGGGACGACTCGGCGCTCGCGGCCGCCGCCATCGGCGCACGAACCGTATTGATGTCGGCCTCCATGTACTCGAGCGCGGAAACGCTCGAGAGCAGCCCCGCCTGCGCGATGGCGAACCAGGCCTCGTGAGGCCTCCCCTCGACGGCCCCGGCCCACTGCAGCCGCGCTTCGACGTCTTGCAGCAGCGGAACGCCCTTCCCCGGCTCGACCGTGACGAGCTGCTCGGGCAGCGCGACAACCGCGAACTCGTAGACCTGCGCGGATCCCCCCGCGGCCACGACGAAGCTCACCTGGAGCCTGCGCCCGCGCTGTTCACCGTCGCCGCCGAGCCTGTTGAGGAGCACCCGATCCGCCGTCGCGAAGTCCTCTGACGTGTCGACGAACACCCGCGTCCAGGTGTCGCGCGTGACGCTCCGAACGCTCACCGCAGCCACCCCTTCCGCTTGATGTAGGCGAGCGGCACGAGCGCGAAGAGCGCCGTCGTGCCCATGACGAACCATTCGCCCCACGGCAGCGCGAGCTCCGGCATGTTTGCGAAGTTCTGGCCGTAGTACGCTGCGATGAGCGTCGGCGGGGTGAAGACGGCCGTCACGACCGTGAACACCTTGATGATCTGGTTCTGCTTCAGGTCGAGCGTCGTCATCAGCGACTGCTGGATGTTGCGCACCTTCGCGTGCTGGAAGCGCGCGTGGCGGCGGCCACCCTGAATGTCCGAGAGGGCCGTCGAGTAGTCGAGCGTAAGATCTCCCCCGCTTCGCCGAACCCAGCGGGCCGCGCGCTCGAGCATCAGCTGCCCCTGGACGGTTCGGGCGATGAGCTCCTCCGCTCCCCCGAGCAGGATCGCCGTCTGCGCGATATCCGCGACGCCGACCTGGCGGCCCTCCATTTTGAAGCCGCCACTGCTGTCAACCGCCTGATCGGCGAGGTTAGTCAGCACCTGGGAAATCTGCGCGACCGTTTCTTGCATCGCGTCGTTCAGCTCCTCCAAGATCACGATCAGCGCGTCGCGGCTCTCGGGGACCTCCCCAGTCGCGCCGAAGCGGTTCTGGGCGCGACGCAGGGCCTCGATCGGGTGATCCGGTTCGACGGTAATGAGCAGGTCACTGGTAAAGGCGATGAGGATCTGAGCCGATGAGAACGATGCGCCCTCAGCGGCCTCGGGCTCACGGTCGGGCAGAGGAAGGTCGAGCGGCAACAGCACGAAACCGTGCTCCTCGACCGCGTGCTTGATCGGCCGGCCCAGCGCGAGGCCGTACTGCCGGAAGATAGCGTCAAGCATGACCCGGTCCGAGGCTCGGACCCGGAGCCATCCCTGCCGCGGAAGCTGCTGCGCATCGAGCTGCGCACTCATGACGGTGTTCTCTTGCATATTCAAACTTTCGATGTGCGATCACCCGCAACGTGGGGCGACCTGGAAGACTGCGGGATGGCCTACCCCAGGGTGAGGCCGAACAGGTGGAGCCCGGCGAAGCACGCGATCAGGCCCGCGTAGAGCACGACGACGGCCCAGATGATCTCGCGCTCAATCTTCGAGCTGCCCTGCTTCTCGGCACCGGGCTGGGCGGGGCGCTGGTCGGCGGAAATGTCGCCGGCGAGGTGGTGCACGTCGATCCGTGAACTCCAGGCGACGGGCTTCGCCGTCTCGGTCGCGCGGGAATCGGTGAGGGTGTTGTTGGACATGTCAGTTCCTTCGATAGTGGTCTGGGTGATGCGTGGTGCCTAGCGCAGCCAGCCGCGCTGGCGAACGTAGACGAGCGGGGCGAGCGCGAAGATGAAGCTCAGCACGATGATCATCGGCTCCGCGTACTGCCAGGCGAGGATGGGCATGTTCTCGAAGTTCATGCTGTAGTACGTCGACAGCAACATGACGGGCAGGAACACCGCGGTGACGACGGAGAACACCTTGATGATCTGGTTCTGCTTCACGTTCAGCGCCAGGTTGTTTGTCTGCTGCAGGAGGCGAACCCTGTCGTGCACGAAGTCAATGTGCGGCTCAATTGCCTCGATGTCGTCGATGAGGCGCGCAAGGTCGCCCCGCGCTTCGACCCCGAGGCCCCAGAGCTTCGCCCTGAGATGGCGCGCCGCCTCCGCGAGCGCGAGCTGGCTCTCCATGCAGTGCGAGAGAAGCGACTCCATGTCGGCGAGCTCCTGCTGGGTGTAGGTGACGTCTGAGACACCGAACTCACGCGATTTCTTCGCCTCAAGGCTCTGGAGAATCGCGCTCGTCTCCATCATCATCCGCTCCGTGCCGAGGCTCATCGCGCTCACCAGTTCGTCGGTGGTGTCGGCGATCGCCTGCAGAATGCTGCCCACGATATCCACCGCGCTGTCGTCCTCACGCCCGTCACGCGCCATGCGTGCGAGCGCCAGGTCGAGCGCCTCGGCCGAGCCGCCCGGCTCGATCGTGACAACGAGATCGGCGCTCACCGCGATCATCACGCGGGTCATGCTGAAGGAGCTGCCCGCCGTCGCGACGTACGAGACGGGTACGTAGCTGAATCCGTTCTCCGCACTGAACGATGCGGCACTCGCGTGCTCGACGTCCACCCCGTATTCGTCCCGCAGCGCGGCGTAGGTTTGCCGGTCTGCGCCTCGGATCCGCAGCCAGCGGCCCCCGAGAAGCGACTCCTCGCCCCCTGCGAGGGTCGCCGTTCCGTGCTCTGTGTTCATGTGTTTCACTTTCTCTGTGGGTGCGGCGGTGCCGCCCGTTCCGGCTGCGCCCGAGCTCTACTCGTTCTCTTTGTAGAAGCTGCCGTGCGTGCCCGACGTCGATGAGGTCTTCGTCTCGAGCCCGTAGTTGAAGACATGCAGGCACGCGGTCACTCCGAGCATGATGATGCTGCTGACAAGCACCATGCGGGTCGTGAAGCGCTCGTACCGTGTCGGGCGCCGCTTGGCGGCCCGGTTCGGGTTGGGCTCGCTGAAGAACTGGCTCCGCCACCGGACGGGGCCGCCCGCGGGCATCACCTCAGTGTGGGAGGTGGACACCGCCACGCCCTGCTGTGCCTGCAGTGCTTGCTGTGCCAGCTGTGCCTGCTGTGTCGCGGGCACGGGTGGGGTCTGGGTTGTCGGCTCGACGAGTGCTGTGCGCATACCGGTTATTCCTCTCAGGGCACACCAAATAAGCCCTTGGGCTTGGGAAGCGCGCTTCCATGTCAGAGCTTCGGCATTGCGTGACGTAGTCGCAGTGCAGCCGCTTTGGGCACCCCCTTAAGCCGAGGGCGCCTGTCTTAACCTTGGGCATCTCTCGATGTCGTCAGATCAGTGGCCTATGTTCACGCAAGAGCCTCACCGAACGAAGCGCGTTGCCAGCCTAACAACATTCAACGACTTGCGCAACTAAGCACTTGGGCAAGTGTTGGGCGCCGCGGGACTGGTGCCCGGCGGCCCTGGCCCACCAGCGCCCGACCTGCCCGGCCCGACCCACCAGCGCCCGGCGCGCCCCGACAGCGCCCAATTCACCCGCTTTGAACCGTTTCACCCAGAAAAGACACGCATTTTCCGGGTGAATCCGCGCGAAGTGGGTACATCGGCTGCTCGAGCGGCAGTAGAGCCCCGATCGAATTGGCTCAGGTAGCGTCGCGCTTCCCGGGAGCCGCAGGCATCGCCAGGCGGACCATCGTATCTGCGAGCCGAGCCGACGATTGTTCGACGAGCAGTGCAAGAATCAGCAGCAGCCGCGCTTTCGTCGGGGCGAGGTCTCCGGCGAGAATCTCCCATCCTCGCTTGGCGACAGTGCTCCCTGCTCCGGTGCGGGAGACGCACACCACCGGGAGCCCCTCTTGCGCGGCCCGCCCCGCCGCCGCGGCGAGCCCATTCGAAATAGACCCAAATCCCATGCCTGCGATCACTAGCCCCCGCACCCCCGCGTTGACATACGCTTCGACTGCTTCGCCCCCACCGCCCGGATATGAGATGAGGATCTCGACCCTGGGCGGCTCATCTCCCGCAACACGATCTGCGAGGTCGACGAGAGGCTTGGCAGGATCCCCCGGCGGGCGGAGGACGTGGCGGTGCAGTACGACCGAGCCACCGAAAACGTAGCCGATGGGCCCCGAAACCGGGCTTTCGAAAGGGTCCGGAAGCGTCGAATGGCGTTTCACGACGTCGCGCGCGGCATGCAGTAGATCTCCAAACACGACGACAACACCCTGCCCGGCGGTAACACCGCTCGCTGCGACTCTGATCGCCGCCAAGAGGTTCGCGGGTCCGTCCGTACCGTGCACGAGACGGGTCGGCGGTGCCGGCCGCTCAGGATCCCGAACGGCGAACGGCCGCATCGATCCAGTGACGATGACCGGGCGGTCAGCTGGGACAGTGAGGTCGAGCCAGTAGGCGATCTCCTCGAGCGCATCGCTTCCGCTCGTCACCACGACCGCGTCGGCCGTGGTGAGGGCATCGTTCACAGCGTGCGACACCCGCACCAGGTCTGCGATACCGAGCGCGCTCGACCCGCTCGCGAGCACCTGCTCGCCGTCAAGTTCGGCGACGTTCAGCAGCTCGGGGCGGAGATACTCGAGCAGTTCATCAACGTGAAACCCCGGGGCTCCGTACGTAATCAAGTCGTCTGGCACGAGCGTTGAACTCGCGATGGTCCCGCCCAACCCGATGACGGCCACGTGCGGCAGCCTGGATAGCCTCGTCACTCGCCTGCTCCGTTTCTCAGTCTGATGGCCGCCGCCAGCAGCCGTTCAATTGCATCGATATTAGGCGACGCCGCCAGCCGCAGGGCTGCGTCATAATGCGCGTCGCTAAGACCGGAGAGCGAGGTGAACTTGCGGCGCTTCTCCCACGGCGCGAACGGCTCGCTCACCGCCCCGCGAGCGACTTCGCGTTGGCGGTCGAGTTTCCGGCCGTTGGTCAGGGTGAGTTCGACCCGGTGCGGGGTGCGCCCCTGGTCGAGCATGATTCGCTCAGCCTTCTCCGACCATGTGCGAACCGAGATCCTGTCGAGCAGTGGATGTGTGCGCCGCTCGCGCACCGTCGCCGGCTCGAAGTCTGCCATCGAGACTGTGCCGCTCTCGAGCGCCGATATGAGCGCGTACTGCATCGAGAACCTCGCCTGGGTCGGGTTCTCGGGATGGGTGTACGGAAGGTTTGCGGCGTTCGGCCGCAGCACGGTCACCACGATCTCGGCGACGTCGGCAGCGGCGAAGCTGTGCTCGCGGAGCAGGTCGAGCACCGCGTCGATTGCGAGGTGCGTCGACCCGCAACAAGGGTAGAGCTTCGGGAAGAGCCCGGGTTGTTCGATCGCATGCGCGACGGAGGTGTCGATCGGTGCCGTCGGCCAGTCCGCGTGTGGGGCTCCATAGAGGGCCGCGAATCCGCGCTCGCCTTCGAGGACGTCCGAGCGCCCGGCAACCCCGGCCTGGGCAAAGAGCGCAGCCTCGACCGAGCTGCGCGCGGCGAACCCGGCATGAACGGGCTTCACCGGGGTGCCGAATTGCCACTTCAGGCCACTCGCCGTACTCACCGCGACGCTCATTGCAGCGACAATCCGTGTGGCGTCGAGTCCGAGCAGGTGCGCTACCGCAGCGGCACCCCCAATCTGCCCGATCGTTGATGTCGCGTGCCAGCCCGCGGTGTAGTGCTTTGCGGCGATCTCTCGCCCGATCTCGCGCTGCACCTGGAGCCCGACGAGGTACGAGTCCAGCAGCGCCGCACCGTCGGCGCCCGCCTGCCGCGCGGCGGCGAGCAGGGCGGGCACAAGGACGGCGCTGGCGTGAGTCGCGGCGCCGATGAAGTTGTCGTCAAGGTCGAGCGCGTGTGCGGCCGTGCCGTTGATGAGAGCGGCCGAGCTCGGCGCCCGCATCGCGCCGTCGACGCACATGGCAGATTCCCGCGGATCTGCGTGCGACGCGACCGCAATCGCGCCGAGCGTCGACACGTCCGAGGCGCCCGCGACCATGCAGGCGAGCGTGTCGACAAAGGCGTCGGTCGCCGCCGCACGCCGCGCTGCTGTGACCGGGGGGTTCGACGTCACCCATTCGGCGATTCGTTCCAACGCCGTCATGCCGCCCCCTCGGCCCCGCCCCCGAGCGAGCGCCATCCCCTGGCAAGCCAACCAGCCGCGAGAGCCGCAAGCGCGGCGGCCTGATCGTCGAGAACAGAGTCATCAAACAAGACTCGAGGCGAGTGGTTCGGTGCTGCTGCGCTCAACTCGACCCCGTCGGGAGACGCGCCGAGCATGAAGATCGTGCTCGGCACGAGTTCGGCCACGTAGGCGAAGTCTTCCGACCCCATGATCGGTTGTGGGAGCTCGGCGACCCGTTCGTTGCCCAGCAGCCCGGCGAGCTCGGCGACAGCCCAGTCAGTCGCGGCTTCGTCGTTGACGGTGACCGGATAGTCGACGTGCAGCGACACTTCCGCGGTCATACCGTGAGCGCGAGCCAGACCCTCAAGTTCCTCAACGAGACCGGATCCTACGCGCGCGAGCGTTCGCGCCGAGAAGTTACGCACCGTGGCCGCCACTTCGACGCTCTCTGGGATGACGTTGATCGCTTCGCCCGCCCGAATGACGGTCGGCGTGATGATCGCGGGGTCGAAGGGGTCGAGCCGCCGCGCCGTGAATGACTGCATGATGCCGACTGCCTCGGCGGCAACCGGTATCGGGTTTCGGGCGGTGTGCGGCTGAGAGCCGTGCCCGCCCTGGCCAACGATCTTGACTCGCAGTTCATTGCTCCCCGCGAGCGTCGGGCCAGAGCGCGTGAGAAACGTACCGCGCGGCCCCGGGCTCACGTGCACGGCGAAGGCCGCCCCTACCCTGGCGCCCGCGGCGTCGAGCACGCCCTCAGCGAGCATGATTCGCGCACCACCGAGACGCTCCTCGCCCGGCTGAAACATGAAGACGACGTCGCCCTCGAGCTCGGTGCGCCGGGCCGAGAGCAGTCGCGCAGCCCCGACGAGGCCCGCCATATGCAGGTCGTGGCCGCAGGCGTGCATCGCGCCCGGGCGTTGCGAAGCGTACTCGAGCCCGGCGGGCTCGGCGACGGGCAGAGCGTCCATGTCTGCGCGGAGAAGTACGGAGCGCCCTGTCGGTTTGCCCCGAAGCACCCCAACAATGGAGCTCAGCTGTTCAGAGAAACTAAGCTCAATGCCGAGCGGAGCGAGCTCGCGCTCGATTCGATCGCGGGTGTCGGGCAGATGCAGCCCGACTTCCGGGTGCCTGTGCAGTTCGCGTCTCAGGTGCTGCAGGGGTGTGGGCGATGTCACTGCTGCGCCTCCTGTCCAACGAGCCGCGTGCGCTTGGCGAACGCGGCAACGGACTGGGGAGCGATGATCGCCATCACGATGGCGATCACGGCTCCGACGCCGAGGAAAAGGAATGCCGACGTGTAGCCGTAGCTGTCGAGCAGGATCCCCATGGCGAGCGGCGCGACGATGCCCGCGAGCTGGCCACCGAAGTTCACGATGGAGAACGCGCTTCCCGAGAGCTGCGTCGACAGTGCCTTGAGCGGCACTGACACGACTGGAACGTTGCAAAGACCGCAGCCGAAGATCGCGATGCACTCGAAGATGATGAACATCGTCAGCGACTCCGAGGAGGCCATGAGGATGATCGCGACGAGGCTCACGGCCATTGCCGGAGCAACGATCTTCGCGCTCGCGCCACCGAGCTTGTCGGTGAGGCGTCCGCCAACGTAAATGCCGATCGCGATGCACAGCGCGGGCAGAGCTAGCAACAGGCTTGAGCTGCCCACGTCGATACCACGGACCTGCTGCAGATACGACGGCATCCAGGTCACGACGCCCCAGGTGATGAGGTTGCTGCCGAAGTACATTGCGGCAAAGATCATCATGGTCGGGTTCCGAACGAGCGCGCGGACCTGGCGCCACTGCTCTGCCCGTGCCGCCGCGCTCTCAGCGGACGGCTTGGGGACTTCGATGTTCAGCTTCGGGAGCAGGAAGAGGAGGAAGAAACTGAGCACTCCGAGACCCGCCATCGCAATGAACGTGCCCCGCCATCCGAGCAGTACGACCACGGGCGGAATCACGAGGTAGCCGACGAGGGACCCGATGCCGTTCGAGGCCGAGACGATGCCCTGCGCCGTCATCCGCTGATTCGGTGTGGTGCGCTCCGCGAGGATCTTCGCCGCGGCGCTCGGGAACGGGGCCTGCGCGGCGCCGAACAGCACACGAATGGTAAACAGCACCCCGAAGCTACTGACGAGGCCTGACAGGGCGGTGAAAACCGACCAGGTGAGCATCGCAACGCCTGCGATCGGGCGACCCCCGAACCTATCAGTGAGCATGCCGCCCGGGACCTGCGCGAACGCGTAGGCGAAGAAGAACCCGGAGGCGAGCAGGCCGAGTTGGGTGTTGTTGAGTTCGAGGTCTGCGCCGATGAGCGGTAGCACGATCGTGATCACGAGCCGGTCGATGTAGTCCACGATCCACGCGGCAAACAGGATCGCGACTGTGAACTTCACGGAACGCGGCAGCGGCGCACGCTTTTCCTTGACCGGCGCGTCCGTGCGCTGGGCTGTGTCCTCTGACATGTTTTCTCCTTCGAAAATGTTGCGGTTTCCGCACGAGGGTGTTGAGCAGAACACAGCATAGAAACCGTCCGAAGGCATGGAGCGCATCGCAGGATTTATGCATATTATGGAGCAATGTCGCCAGAAAACTCCCTCGATGACCTTGATCTGCGACTTATCCACGCCGTAAAGCTCGCACCGCGCGCCGCATGGAGCGCACTCGCGCCCGTCATTGGGGTTGACGCCGCGACTCTCGCGAGGCGCTGGGCAAAGCTCACCGAACGCGGGCAGGTGTACGTGACCGGCTACGGCACCCTCGGAACACCCTTCACCGTCGCCGTCGCCGAGGTACAGTGCAAACCGGGCCGAGCTCATGAGGTAGCGAGACAGCTCGCACAGGATAGCGAGGCCCTGACTATTAATCTCACCGCCGGCGCTCGCGACATTCTTGTCACCGTGGCCGCGCCAGACCTCGAGGCGCTCTCGATGTATGTGCTTCGTGACATGGGCGGGCTCGAAGATGCGACGTCGGTGCGCACTACCGTTGTGACGTCAATGATGACCGACGCTCGCCCGTGGACACCGCGAGCACTCTCTCCCGCAGAGCAGGCCAGGGTAGCCGCGCTACAGCCCGCTATACCCGTGAACGCGCGGCGCCAGCCGCTGGACGTCGAGCGCGCAGTGATCGCTCAGCTGAACCACGACGGTAGGGCACCGATTGCGACGATCGCGCGGCGTACCGGTTTCAGCCAGAAGCGCGTGCACGACGCGATCGCAGGGCTCCAGAGTGCAGGGCTGCTCTCGGTCAGAGTTGATGTCGCACGCACGCTGACTGCCTGGCCGCACTATGTCTGGTACTCGTTCCGGGTGCCTGCGGAACGCGCGACCGCGGTCGCGGAGGCCCTCACCAATGTGGAGGAGGTACGTTCCGTGCTGCTCACGCTTGGCGAGAGCAACATCATGATCTCGGCGTGGCTGCGCACGCTCGCCGACGCACAGCGGTTCGAGGTGATGGTGTCGACGCGCATACCGGACTTAGTGGTGATCGACCGCTCCCTCGTGATCGGCTCGGTCAAGCACTACGGGCACATCCTCACCGGGACCGGATTCGCAACGGGACAGACAATCGCTCACCGGCTTCCAGAGCCACTGGACGGCTAAAGCCAAACGGACCACGAGGCCCGTGTTGTGCCCTGGAGAGGAATCGAACCTCCGACACCTTCTTTAGGAGAGAAGTGCTCTATCCACTGAGCTACCAAGGCGGGAAGCGCCACAGGGCGCCAAGCAACGAGTCTAGCGCACCGAGCCGCCGCGCCGGAAAACCCGCACGCCGAAAAAACCAAGCGCCGCCAAACCAAGCCCTAGAAAACCGAAGCCCCAAAAATGCAGAAAGGGCGCGGCACGGAAGCCACGCCCTTACTCGCAAACGAGCAATTAGCTCATGCGCACAACCTGAGTCGGCAAGCCAGCGTAGGTGCTGAGGCCAGCGACGACGGTGGTACCGCCGGTCCAGCCACCGTGGACGGCCTGGCCGCCACCGATGTAGACAGCAACGTGGGGAGCACCGGGCCACATGAGGAGGTCACCGGGTGCGAGCGCCGTGGTGCCGTGCACGTAGTCAACCGAAGCACCGTAGCGGAAGAAGTCGCTTACGCCGTGGTCGTACCCGCCCTGGTCGCGGCGCTCGGTCAGGCCGATCGCTGCGAGCGCGTTCTGCGCGAGGTCGGTGCAGTCCTGCGAAACGCCGACCTGTGCGAGGGCAGCTGCGACGAGGCCGCTTGCGCCCGAACCAGCCGGAACCTCAGCTGCAGCGGGGGTAGCCGATGCGCCCGAGGTGGTCTTGGTGTCCTTGTTAGCCGCAAGCTCAGCAGCGCGCTTCTCAGCCTCTGCTACGAGCTTCTCGCGCTGCTCCTGCTCGGCGACGGTCGTGTCGACCTCAAGCGGGATGTCGTCGATCTTGGTGAGCGCGGGGCCAGCGGTGACCTTAATCGTCTGCGATTCGGCGACTGCTGCGACGGGCTCTTCTTTGTCGTTGAACGCGTAGGCCGGCAGCGCAAGCGTGCCGAACATGGCGAAAGTGAAAACGGCGGCGCCGCCCACTCGTGCGATCTTCTTGACCTTCGCCTTGGACGAAGCTGCGGGTGCGGTCGCAGCTACGACCTCAGTGCTGGGCTGTGAATTCACGAAATATCTACCTTACGTTGGTGCTTAATGGCGGTCAGCTTGTGACCGTTGAAGCCAAGACTTGACCAAGCCTAACCGAACATCACGAAATTGTCACGCTTGGATTACGAAGCCAAAACAGGGCTCAAATCACGCCCTGTTCGAGCATGGCCTGAGCCACCGTCACGAAGCCCGCCGAGTTGGCGCCGAGCACGTAGTCGCCCGGCTTGCCGTAGCGCTCGGAGGCCGAGTAGCAGAGCTCGTGCACGTCGCGCATGATCTCGTGCAGCCGGTTCTCGCTCTTGTCGAAGTCCCAGCGCGAGCGGGCGGCGTTCTGGCTCATCTCGAGGGCAGACGTTGCAACGCCACCGGCGTTTGCCGCCTTGCCCGGCGCGAAGAGCACGCCGGCACCCTGCAGCAGCTCAATGGCTTCAGGAGTGGTGGGCATGTTCGCGCCCTCTGCGACGGCGCGAACGCCGTTCTTCAAGAGGGCGCGGGCAGCGCTCTCCCCCAGCTCGTTCTGGGTAGCGCACGGGAACGCGAGTTCGCCCCGCACGTCCCAGACGCTGCCGCCCTCGACGTAGTGCGCGCCGGGCCGCCGTTCAGCGTACTCGGAGATTCGCGCCCGCTCGTTCTCCTTCACCTGCTTGAGCAGCTCGACGTCAATGCCGGCTTCGTCGACGATGTAGCCGCTCGAGTCAGAGGCCGTCACTGCGCGACCGCCAAGCTGCTGAATCTTCTCGATGACGTAGATCGCGACGTTACCCGATCCCGATACGATTGCGCGGCGGCCAGCGACCCCGTCACCTGAGCGCGCGAGCATTTCCTCCGCGAAGAACACGGCGCCGTAGCCCGTAGCCTCGGTGCGCACCTCTGCGCCGCCCCAGCCCTTGCCCTTACCGGTGAGCACGCCCGATTCGTAGCGGTGCGTCAGGCGGCGGTACTGGCCGAAGAGGTAGCCGATCTCGCGCGCACCAACACCGATATCACCCGCGGGAACGTCGGTGTGCTCGCCGATGTAGTGCACGAGCTCGGTCATGTAGGCCTGGCAGAACCGCATGACCTCTGCGTCACTCTTGCCTGCCGGGTCGAAGTCTGAACCGCCCTTGCCGCCGCCGATGCGCTGCGATGTGAGCGCGTTCTTGAAGACCTGCTCAAACCCGAGGAACTTCACGACGGAGAGGTTGACGCTCGGGTGGAACCGCAACCCGCCCTTGTAGGGGCCGAGCGCCGCGTTGAACTGCACGCGGTACCCGCGGTTGACCTGCACCTTGCCCGCGTCGTCTACCCAGGGCACGCGGAAGGCGAGCTGCCGCTCGGGCTCGACGAGGCGTTCAAGAATGCCGCTCTCAATGTATTCGGGGTGCTCGTTGAGCACGGGACCCAGGGTTTCGAGCACCTCACGGACGGCCTGGAGAAACTCTGGCTCTCCGGCGTTCCGACCCTCGACAGCTTCTAGAACAGCGCTAAGGTGCGCCTCCGACGTTGGAAGTGACAATGCTGTCTCCTCGGGGTATCAGCTCCATGGTTCATGGGCTCGCCAAATAAGGCGATATCGAACGCCTACGAAACGCCATGTACGTAGGCGCCGCCTCATCTATGAGACGAAAATGTGTGCCGCCACCTCCACGGGAATGTCGATGGCCTCACTGTTCCCTTCCACCTCAACGCGCACGAAGTCGCCTGTGCGGGTGAAAGAAGCTTTGTTGCCGGGCAGCACGCTCGCCGCAGAGAGCTGCGCCAGCAGCTCCGGCTCGTACTGCGCGGGCTCTGCGAGGCGGCGGATCGTCGCCTCGGTCGGGTTGTGCGGTTCGGCGAGCCAGTCGAGCAGGCTCAGTTCGCTCACGCTTGCGGCGGGAGCCGGGGTCGCACCCAACTCCTCAAGCCCGGGAATGCGGTTGCCGTATGGCGACACCGTCGGCCGGTCGAGGATGCCGAGCAGCTTCCGCTCGACCTGCTCACTCATCACGTGCTCCCAGCGGCATGCCTCTTCGTGCACGAACTCCCACTCGAGCCCAATGACGTCGGCGAGCAGCCGCTCCGCGAGGCGGTGCTTCCGCATGACGCGGATCGCGCGGGCGTGCCCCTCCTCGGTGAACGCCAGCTGGCGATCGTCAGTAACGACGACGAGCCCGAGGCGCTCCATGCGAGCTACCGTCTGCGATACCGTCGGCCCCGAGTGCCCCAGGCGCTCGGAAATCCGCGCGCGCAGCGGAACGATACCTTCTTCCTCGAGTTCGAGAATTGTTCGAAGGTACATCTCGGTAGTGTCAATCAGATCCGTCAATGTATATACCCCACCAGCCGTCTGCGTAGCCCCAGCTTACGACATCTTTCTGCTGGGCTCACGCAACAGTTCGGCCACGGGTGCGCAGTATTCGGCCAACGGAATGGGCGCACGGCCCCGTAAATGCCAACCTGGCGCGCGTTAGTCCATAGAATTAGGGCATGCCCGCGATTGAACTTCCCTCCTCACTCATTCCCGCAGACGGTCGTTTCGGTTGCGGACCGTCGAAGGTGCGCGACGAACAGCTCGCCTTCCTCGCAAGCCTGCAGTCGACCGTCATCGGTACCTCGCACCGCCAGGCGCCGGTGAAGAACCTCGTCGGTTCGCTGCGCGAGGGCCTCGCGTCGATGTTTCGCGCGCCCGAGGGCTACGAGATCCTGCTCGCGAACGGTGGGGCAACGACGTTCTGGGACTCGGCGGTTCACTCGCTGATCTCACGTCGCAGCCAGCACCTCACCTTCGGTGAGTTCGGCGCGAAGTTTGGCGCAGCCGCGGCGGCTGCCCCGTTCCTTGAGGAGCCGATCATCCGCAAGGCAGACGCGGGCTCGCGCTCGGAGCTGCTCGTCCAGGCCGGCGTTGACGTCTACGCTTACCCGCACAACGAGACCTCGACCGGTGTCATGGCCGAGGTTCGGCGGGCGGCAGGCCCCGACATGGATCCCGGTGCCCTCACCGTCGTCGATGCGACCAGCGCGGCTGGCGGCATCGATTTCGACGCGGCAGAGACCGACGTCTACTACTTCTCCCCGCAGAAGAACTTCGCCTCAGACGGGGGCCTGTGGTTCGCGCTCGTCTCCCCCGCCGCAATCGCGCGCATCGAGCAGCAGACCAACGGCGACCGCTACATCCCCGAGACGCTGAACCTTGCGGGCGCGCTCTCGAACTCGCGCCTGAACCAGACGCTCAACACCCCGGCGCTTGCGACGCTCGCCCTCATGGACGAGCAGGTGCGTTGGATCAACGAGAACGGCGGATTGACCTGGGCTTCGGCGCGCACCGCCGAGTCGTCGGGCGTGCTCTACGAGTGGGCCGAGCAGTCCGAGGTTGCGACGCCGTTCGTGACCGACCCCGCCCACCGCTCGCAGGTCGTCGCGACCATCGACTTCGACGATTCGATCGACGCCTCGGCGATCTCGAAGGCGCTCCGCGAGAACGGAATCGTCGACACCGAGCCCTACCGAAAGCTCGGCCGTAACCAGCTGCGCATCGCGACGTTCACGGCGATCGAGCCCGACGACGTGCGCACGCTGACCGGCGCGATCGACTACATCCTCGAGCGCCTCTAGCCGGCCCCGCCGCGCTGGATGCCCTCCCGCGACACACGAAAGCCCCCGCCGAGGCGGGGGCTTTCGTGCTGTGTGGCCGGGCGGCCCGAGAAGCGGGCGAGAGCCCGCCGATCGGCTACTCGGCGGCTGCGGCCGACGCGGCATCAGCCGCGCGAAGCTTCGACACCTCGTAGAGTGCTACCGACGCGGCGATGCCAGCGTTCAGCGACTCGGTGACCGCAGATATCGGGATCGACACGATAGCGTCGCACGTCTCACTGACGAGGCGGGACAGGCCCTTGCCCTCGCTGCCGACGACGATCACGAGCGGGCGGCCCGCGAGGTCGAGGCCCGGGAGGCTAACGTCACCGTCGCCGTCGAGGCCGACGACGAAGAGCCCCTGCTTCTTCAGCTCTTTCAGCGTCTGCGTGAGGTTCGATGCGCGCGCGACGGGGATGCGCGCCGCGGCGCCTGCCGAGGTCTTCCACGAGGCCGAGTTCAGGCTCGCAGTGCGACGCTGCGGCACGATGACGCCCTGGCCGCCGAACGCGCCGACGGAGCGGATGATCGCGCCGAGGTTGCGGGGGTCAGTCACGCCGTCGAGCGCAACGAACAGCGGGGTCTCGTCGCGGTCAAACACCTCTTCGAGGAGGTCCATCGGGTGCGCGTACTCCATCGGCGGGACCTTGAGCACCACGCCCTGGTGGACGGTGTCGCGGTCGGTCATCCGGTCGAGCTCTTGGCGCATCACTTCGAGCACGGCCACGCCGCGGTTCGTAGCGATGCGCATGATCTCGCGCATCCGGTCATCCATCTCAACGCGCGCTGCGATGTACAGTGTGGTTGCCGGGATCTTCGTGCGCAGCGCTTCAAGCACGGCGTTGCGGCCGGTGACGAGCTCAGACTCGTCGGCCTTGCGCTTACTCTGCCCCTGGCCTCCGCCTGCCCCGGCGCCACCGCGCTGGTGGCGCGCCTTCGCGGCCTCGTAGCGCTCGCGAGCGGCCTTCGCCTTCGCGGCGGGGTGGTACTCGCGATCGACTGCCTTAGGCGTGGGGCCGCGGCCCTCGAGCGCCTGGCGGCCCTGGCCGCCAGATCCGACGCCCTTGCCGAGCCCCTTCTTGCGTACGGCGCCTGTGCGCCCCTTCTTATTGGTCATGCGTGGCTCCAGCGGGTTCCGGTCGGACTGTCTTCAAGGATGATTCCGGCCCCGGCAAGACGATCCCTGATCGCGTCGCTGGTGGCGAAGTCTTTGTTCGCGCGCGCTTCGGCACGCTGTTCGATGAGGCCAACTACGAGCGCGTCGAGCGCCGTGTCGGCAGCGGCGTTCCCAGAAGCCGCGCCCCACAGACTATCGCGTGGATCGAGTCCAAGCACATCGAGCATCGCGACGACCTCGATCGCGCGGTGCAGCAGGGTGTCGCCGTCGCCAGCGTCGATCGCCGAATTTCCGGCGCGAACCGCCTCGTGAAGCGCCGCGAGCGCCTGCGGGATGGCGAAGTCGTCGAGCATCGCCGCGGTGAACTCGGCGGGGAGCGATTCGGTCGTCGCGGCGCCCCCGAGCGGCGCCAGGTAGAGCTCCGCGGCGGCCTCGCCGGCGGCCCGATCCTCAGCGGCCCCGACGATGTACTCTTCGGCGCGCTCGAGGAAGCCCTCGATACGGTCGAACGCCGCGGCCGCCTCGGCGAGCGAGCCCGCCGAGTACTCGAGCGTCGAACGGTAGTGCGCGGCTCCCAGGAAATAGCGGAGCACGACCGGGCGGGCCTGCGCGAGCAGGTCTGCAGCGAAGAGCGAGTTGCCGAGCGACTTCGACATCTTCTGGCCGCCCGTATGCACGAGGCCGTTGTGCACCCAGTGGTTCGCGAAGCCCTGACCCGCGGCGCGCGACTGCGCGAGCTCGTTCTCGTGGTGCGGGAAGCGCAGGTCGAGCCCGCCGCCGTGGATGTCGAAGGCGTCGCCGAGGTAGCGCTGAGCCATCGCCGAGCACTCGATGTGCCAGCCGGGCCGGCCATCGCCCCAGGGGGACGGCCACGACGCGGTCGCGGGCTCGGTATCCCGGTGCGCTTTCCACAGCGCGAAGTCTCGCGGATCTCGCTTGCCAACGGGCTCGGAGTCGGCCGCGTCCTCCATCTGGTCGCGCCGCTGCCGCGTGAGGGAGCCGTAAGCCGCCCAGCTGCCCGTATCGAAGTAGACGCTCGCCGAACCATCGTTTGCCTGGTAGGCGTGCCCACGCTCAATGAGTTCGCCGATGAGCGCGACCATCTCGCGGATATTCGCGGTCGCCCGCGGCTCGTAGGTCGGCGCGAGCACGCCGAGCGCATCGTACGCCGCCGTGAACTCGCGCTCGACGCGGTAGGCGAGCGCCCACCACTCCTCGGTGCCGCCCGACTCCTGAGCCGCGCGAGCGTTGTCGAGAATCTTGTCGTCGATGTCCGTGACGTTCCGAATCAGGGTGACGTCGTGACCTGTCGCACGGAACCACCTGCGCATCTGGTCGTACACGAGCACGCTGCGCAGGTGGCCGATGTGCGGCGCCGACTGCACGGTGGGCCCACAAACGTACATGCCAACCTTGCCCGCCTGCTGCGGAACGAAGTCAACAATTGCCTGCTTGTGCGTGTCGTAGATGCGTTGTGTCACGCTCCAAGCCTACCGTTTGCCGCCCCGGTGGCCGGGGAATGTTTCAGCCGTCCAGCTGCTACGAGAGGTCGTTCGAGATCTCACCCGAGAAGAAGAACTGCATCTGCTTCGCGACGCCGACAGCGTGGTCGCCGAAGCGCTCGTGGTAGCGGCTAGCGAGCGTCGCGTCGACGAGGCCGAGCGCGTCGGCGTTCACCTTGTCGCTGAGCATCTTCGAGAAGACCTTCGCGTGAAGCTTGTCAAGGTCGTCTTCGAGGTCACGGATCTCAAGGATCGTCGCGGGATCCTGCTCGCGCAGCAACCGAACGACGGCCTCGGCCATCTCAACGTCGAGCGCGCCCATGCGGGTGAAGACCTTGCGCAGGCCCTTCGGGATCGCACTGTCCGGGTACCGGTAGCGCGCGAGCTCCGCGATGTGCTCTGCGAGGTCAGACATGCGCTCGAGCTCGGAGCTCATGCGCAGCGACGCGACGACGAGACGCAGGTCGGAGGCGACGGGCGACTGGCGGAGCAGAATGTCGAACGCGAGCTCATCGAGCGCGAGCGCGAGCGCGTTGACCTCCTCCGACCGCTCGATGACATTCTCGGCAAGCTCGGCATCCGAATCGCCAAAGGCTGTCGTTGCCTCGCCGATCGAAGCCTCGACGAGCTCCGCCATAACTGCGAGTCGCTCTTGCAACTCGCTCAGCGACTGCTGAAATACTGCGCGCATGATGTCCTTTCGTGGGCAATCTCTTGCGTTCTTACTTTCGCTTCTCACGGTGAACTGTCCGTCACCGCAAGGTAAACAGTGGGCGAACTCTTCACTACCCGGTGCGCGGATGGTTCGCTCCCGTTTACGATGAAGACATGCTCCACCTTGCCGAGCTCCCCGCGAGCCATGGCCTCCCCGAGACTGCAACCGCAATCCTCGACGGACTCGACGTGTTCGCTGTCATTCTCGACAGCTCGCTCACCGCGGTCTACGCGAACGAGGTGGCCCGCCGCAGCGAGACGCCGACCGAGCTCGGGCTGCTCCGCACGAGCGAATTCCGCAAGCGCGCGCAGGCGGCCCTCGCGTCAGGATCCCCCTCCCACCGCGACCCGAAGCCGAGCGACCCGGGTGCGCCCGTTCGCACGCACGTGATCCCGATCGAGAGCGACTTCCTCGTGGTGATCGCGGAGGATCTCGCTGAGGAGCAGCGGCTCACCGCGATGCGGCGCGATTTCATAGCGAACGTCTCCCACGAGCTGAAGACGCCGATCGCCGCGGTCGGCCTCCTCGCGGAAGCCGTGTTGGAGGCCGCGGGCGACCCAGAGCTCGTGCGCGAGTTCGCGGCGAGCCTCGTCAAGGAGTCGAAGCGCCTCGCCGACCTGTCTCGCGACATCATCCAGCTCTCCGAGGCGCAATCGACGCTGAGCCCGGAGCTGCTCGACTACGTGGATCTGCGAGCGGTCGTCGACGAAGAGATCGACGCGCACGAGAGCTTCGCTGGGCGCCGGGGCGTTGACCTGTTCTTCATCGATAGCGCGAACCCGAAGCGCACGTCGGCGATCCAGGGGCGCAAAAGCGCGATCGAGAGCGCGGTGGCGAACATTCTCAGCAACGCGATCCGCCACTCCCCCGAGGGCGCATCGGTCAGGATCCGGATCGCACACAAGAAGCGGCACTTCACCGTGACGATCACGGATTCAGGGCCCGGGATCGCCCAGGAGCACCTCGAGCGCATCTTCGAACGGTTCTACCGCGTCGACGGCGCGCGCAGCCGCGAGGATGGCGGCACCGGGCTCGGGCTGAGCATTGCCCGCCACTCGCTCCGCGCGCACGGCGGCGACGTCACCGTCAGATCCAAGCCGGGCGAGGGCGCCCGCTTCACACTGTCCTTCCCACTCAACGACATCCCGAAGAAGAAACGCGCGAAGCGTGTCAAACGCACGCGTAAAGCACTCAAGCAGCTCACAGACACGAAAGGACGCGTGTAGTGTCCCCAAGCATCCTCCTCGTCGAAGACGAAGAGTCCATCTCGAAGCCCCTTGCGTTTCTGCTCGAGCGCGAGGGTTACCGGGTGACTGTCGTCGCCGACGGTAACGACGCGGTTCGCGCCTTTGCCTCCGACGGCGCCGACCTGGTGCTGCTCGACCTCATGCTGCCGGGCCTGCCGGGCACAGAGGTCTGCCGCGAGATCCGGTCGCGCTCGCAGGTGCCGATCATCATGCTCACCGCGAAAGACAGCGAAATCGATATCGTCGTCGGCCTCGAGCTTGGCGCCGACGACTACGTGACGAAGCCCTACTCGACTCGCGAGCTGCTCGCGCGCGTACGCGCGGCACTGCGACGCGCGGTGCCCGCCGAAGAGGCCGACCTCGACGAAGACGGGGGCGCGCTCGAGTCTCACGGGATCAGGCTCGACACCGATCGCCACACCGTCACCGTGCGCGGCTCTGAGATCGCAATGCCGCTGCGCGAGTTCGAGCTGCTCGAACTACTCATGCGCCACAGCGGCCGCGTTCTCACCCGCGGTCAGCTCATCGACCGGGTGTGGGGCAGCGACTACTACGGCGACACGAAGACGCTCGATGTGCACGTGAAGCGGGTGCGATCACGCATCGAGGAGGAGCCGGCGCAGCCCAAGCTCATCTCGACGGTGCGCGGGGTCGGCTACCGCTTCGGGTAGGGCCTGGCTGCGCGGCCACCTGGCTCCGCGGCCACGGCACCGCCCCAGCAATGACAGAGGCGCCCCGCGAGATTCTCGCGGGGCGCCTCTGTGCTGCGGCTTGTGAGCCGCGGGGTCTTAACCAGCCTTGGAGGTCAGCGCCTCGGCTGCCTCAGCTGCAACGCGTGCGGTGAAGGCCTCAACGGTCTCGCCGGCTTCCTTCGCCGCAGCGGCAACCTCTGCCTCGGTCATCTTCGCGAGATCAGCGACGGTGAGCGGAGCCTCGGCGCCAGCGCCCTCGGGCAGCACGTACGCCTGGTACTCCTTGAGGGTGCCGTCGAGCAGCGGAACGAACTCGGTGAGGTCGCCCTTGCCGTTGATCGTGAAGTACGTCTTGACGGTCTGACCGGCCTGCAGGCCCTCGAGCGGGGTGACGAGCAGCTCGTCGTCGCTCTCGGGGTTACCAAACGAGGTCGTGCCCACGGGCGCGACGAAGTCGATGGTCGCGTCGGCGGTATCGCTCTTCATGCTGAGCGATACCTTCGCGGGGTTCTCGGTCTGGTTGACGGCGGTGAGCACGAGGTTAAAGTTCTCGCCCGACTCGTCGGCGACGAGCATGATGTTGCGCAGCGCAACGCCCTCCGAGGTGACCTGCACGCCATCGCTGGGAGCGTACTCAACGGTAGTCGCGTTGTGGGCGATCAGGCTGCAGCCGCTCATGCCAAGCGTGAGCGCTCCTGCAAGTGCGAGTGAAGCGGCGATCCGATTCTTCAAGAGGGCCTCCGAGCCGTGTATGAACTGAAACGTGCGCGCCCGAAGCACGCAGACCTGTCTCAATACTATCCCTCGCGCGGGTCGCTTGCGACCTGGCGCACGACGAGTCGCAAGATACACCAGCTTCCAGAGGGCGAGCTGTGGTATTCTAGTGGTTGGATTTACACCAAGGAGCAACTCGATGCAATTTGAGGTCGGAGAGACCGTCGTCTACCCCCACCACGGCGCAGCCAAGATCATCGAGGTGAAGAAGCGCAAGCTCGGTGGCGAAGAAAAGCTGTTCCTGAAGCTTCAGGTCGACCAGGGCGACCTGACCATTGAGGTTCCCGCTGAGAACTGCGACCTCGTCGGCGTCC
This sequence comes from Leucobacter komagatae, assembly GCF_006716085.1. Lineage (NCBI taxonomy): Bacteria > Bacillati > Actinomycetota > Actinomycetes > Micrococcales > Microbacteriaceae > Leucobacter > Leucobacter komagatae. The sequence continues at coordinate 1,789,440 of NZ_VFON01000001.1, forward strand.
GCGACGTGATCGATCAGGAGGGCCTCAAGGAGGTCTTCGAGGTGCTGCGCACCCCCTTCACCGAGGAGCCAACGAACTGGTCACGCCGGTTCAAGGCAAACACCGAGAAGCTCGCCTCCGGCGACGTCATCAAGGTGTCTGAGGTTGTTCGCGACCTGTGGCGTCGCGACCAGGAAGTGCGTTCGCTGTCGGCCGGCGAGAAGCGCATGCTTGCCAAGGCTCGTCAGATTCTCGTGTCCGAGCTCGCGCTCGCTGAGAAGACTGACGAGGAGAAGGCTGGTGCGATCCTCGACGAGGTTCTCGCTTCCTAGTTAGATTTCGCGCTGCGCGCGTGGACTGGCCCCGGTTTGCACAGCCGGGGCCAGTTTTTTGTTGCGGGGCCGGGGCCAGGTCAGCCCGGCGTCCTCAACTCCAGTCCCTAAGATCTGCAGACCCAATGTTCGTTTCGCCGCGCAACGGCATTGGGTCTGCAGATCTCAAGTGCAGCGCAAACGCCGTGACCCGGCTGCTGGCCGGTGGCTGGGCAGCGGCTACTTTGCTGCTGTTGTTCGGCTGTGCCTGCCCGAGTGCTCGGCGAGCCAGTCGGCCGAACGCCCCCAGAGCGGCTCCCTGAACCGCTCGTGGAAGACTCCAAGATGCCCGATCTCGGTCACCCCGAGTTCGGCGGGCTCGAGTTCGCGGCGCTCGACCTTCGCGCGATGAAGGTAGCTCAAGAAGCGCTGTGTCGCGGCCTCTGTCGCAAACGGATCGTCGGTCGACGCCGCCGCCAAGACCTCGAAGTCAAGGTTCGCCACCCGCTCCATCACGCCAGCCCCTCCCAGCCCAATCGTGTCAGCAAAGTTCGCTCGGCCGCGGGCCCAGTCGAACGCGACGCCCCTCGGAATATCCTCGAGCCAGCCGAGCCGTTTGCCAGGCAGGTAGCCCGCGACCCGGGCGATCGCCGGCATCACGACGTGCCAGCGGAGCAGCGCCCGCGGGTCCTGCAAGGCGTAGTCTCGCCAGTGCGCATGCTGAGCGCCGACGGTGAGCAGGCGCTCAACTTCGTTCGCGCGCGGGGCCAGGCAGACACCAAGGCCGCCAAAGCTGTGCCCGACCGCGACTATTCTGCGCCCCGGCCCGTTGGCCTGTGCCCAGCCGAACACCGCGTCGATGTCTAGGGTGCCCCACTCGTGCCAGCGGGTGCGCATGCGGCGCAGCGCTCGTGTGCCACCAGCGGGTGCGGATCTACCGACTCCCCGATAGTCAGCAACGACTGACCTGAAGCCGCGCTCGGCGAGAAATGCGGCGTACCTCCAGTAGTAAGAGGCCTTTGCCCCCGTCGCGGTCGTGACGACTGCGGTGATGCCGAGGTCGGTCTCGGGGCGAGGAGTGAAAGCCCGAGCCGACAGGACGAAGCCGTCAGCGCAGGGAATGCTCACGTCGCGTCCGGGCGCACCTCCAGCGCTTTCTCGTGCTGTGGGCGCGCTGCCAGTCACTCAGTCCCTCCGTCGGTCTGGACCCATCGTAGTCGACCTGGCCCGCCCCTCGTCAGCCCCGCTCGTCCAAGCCCGAGTCCTCAGCCAAAAGCGCGAGTCCACCGCCAAAAGCACTGAGATCTGCAGTTCACATGCCCACTCCTTGCCGAAGGAGCATATGAACTGCAGATCTCAAGTGGAAGCTCCGAAGGCAGGGCAGCCGAAGCCCGCCGGAGCCCAGCGCCCTACGCGAACAGGCCGGGGACCTCCGCGAGGGCGACCTTCTCCTTAGTTCCAGCTGCCCGGTCCCACACCTCGGCGAAGCCCTCTGCAGCGTCACGGCCCACAACCACCACGCGGGGCACCCCGAGCAGCTCGGCGTCGCCGAACTTCACACCGGGTGAAACCTTGGGGCGGTCGTCGAACATCACGTCGACGCGTGCGTCCGAGAGCGTGGCGACGAGCTCCTCAGCGATGGCGAGCACCTCGGGGTCCTTGCCTGTCGCGACCACGTGCACGTCGAAGGGCGCGATCGCCCGCGGCCACACGAGCCCGCGCTCGTCGTTGTTGAGCTCAGCGAGCGCGGCCATGATGCGGGTGACGCCGATGCCGTACGACCCCATCGTGACGGTAACGAGCTTGCCGTTCTCGTCGAGCACCTTCAGGCCGAGCGCCTCTGCGTATTTGCGTCCGAGCTGGAAGACGTGGCCGATCTCCATGCCGCGCGCGGTCTCGATCGGGCCCGAACCGTCGGGGGCGGGGTCGCCCTCGCGCACGGTCGCGATCTCCGCGACACCGTCGGCCGTGAAGTCGCGGCCGGCAACCAGGTGCGCGACGTGCTTCTCGTCTTCGTTCGCGCCCGTGACCCAGGAGGTGCCGGGAACGATGCGGGGGTCGAGCAGGTACTTCACGCCGCTCGAGCCCTCGAGGCCGAGCACGGGGGCGTCTGCGAAACCGGGCCCAATGTAGCCCTTCACGAGGCCGGGGTGCTTCGCAAAGTCGGCCGGCGTCGCGGGCTCGACCTCGCAGTTCGGGAAGGCGACCTCGACGCGCTTCATGTCTGCGTCGCGGTCGCCGGGGATGCCAACGACGACGAGCGAGCGCTCTCCCTCAAGGTCGGTCACGGCGAGCACGACGTTCTTCAGCGTGTCCGCGGCGGTCCATTCGCGGCCGTCCTCGCGCGGCATCGTCGCGTTGACGTGCGCGACGAGGGTGTCGATGGTCGGGGTGTTGGGCGAATCGAAGACGACCGCGGCGGGCTGGCCCTCGATCGGCAGGGACTCGGGAACCGGGGTCTCATACGCCTCGACGTTGGCCGCGTAGCCGCCCGCTGAGCGCACGAACGTGTCCTCGCCGATCGCGATGGGAAGCAGGAACTCCTCGGAGCGCGAGCCACCCATCGCCCCGGCATCCGCCGACACGATGACGTATTCGAGGCCGAGCCTGGTGAAGATGCGCTCGTAGGCGTCGCGCTGCTTCTGGTAGGCCGCGTTCAGGCCCTCATCGGAAACGTCGAACGAGTATGCGTCCTTCATCGTGAACTCGCGACCGCGCAGCAGGCCCGCGCGGGGGCGCGCCTCGTCGCGGTACTTGTCCTGGATCTGGAAGAGCTGCAGCGGCAGATCCTTATACGACGTCACGATGTCCTTCACGAGCAGTGTGAAGGCCTCTTCGTGCGTGGGCGCGAGCAGGTGGTCGGCGCCGTGCCGGTCCTTCAGGCGGAACATGTTGTCGCCGTATTCTTCCCAGCGGCCGGTCAGCTCGTACGGCTCCCGCGGCAGCATCGCCGGGAAGTGCACCTCGTGAGCGCCGGCTGCTGCCATCTCCTCGCGAACGATCTGCTCGATCTTCGCCTTCACCCGGAGGCCGAGCGGCAGCCACGCGAACACGCCCGGTGACTGGCGGCGGATGTACCCCGCGCGCAGCAGCAGTTTGTGGCTCCGCGCTTCCTCGTCAGAGGGGTCTTCGCGCAGAGTCTTGAGAAAGTATGAGCTGAGCCGTGTGATCACTCTCCCATGCTAGCCCTAGGCTGAGCGTATGCCCGTCAGTTTGCGCAGGCGTCCACGCATGTTCGCCGCCCTCGGCGTCTTCGCCGTGCTCGCGCTCGCGGCGGTCTTCAGGTTCTGGGCGCTCGGCCGACCGGGAGTACTCGTCTTCGACGAGCTTTACTACGTGCGCGACGCCATCACGCAGCTCGCGCACGGCTTCCCGACCTCGTGGCCCGACGACGACCCGACCATGGCGGTGCCGTTCACCGACGAGCCATCATTCGCCGTGCACCCGCCGCTCGGCAAGTGGGTCATCGCGCTCGGGATCGCGGCCTTCGGTGACGCTTCCGGTTGGGGGTGGCGCTCGGCGGTCGCGCTCACGGGAGTCGCGACGGTCGCCGTCACCATGCGTCTCGGGTGGCGGATCAGCCGAAGCCTCGGCGTCGCGCTCTTCGCGGGCCTCTTCCTCGCGATCGATGGCGTGCACGTTGTGCTCACTCGCGTCGGATTGCTCGACGGGATCCTCACCTTCTTCGTCGTGCTCGGCGCGCTGTTCATGTGGCGCGATCACGAGTGGGTAACGGAGCGAACCCGGGTCGCCCGCGGCGGGCTCCCCGTGCTCTGGGCGCGCCCGTGGCTCGTCGCGGCGGCCGCCGCGTTCGGCTGCGCGGCGGCGGTGAAATGGTCGGGGCTCTACCCGCTCGCCGCGTTCCTGCTCCTGACCGCGGCGCGCGACGCCTTCGTGCGGTTCACAGTTGCGCGCGAGGTGCGACGAACACTCGGGCTCACCGCAGACCTCGGGGCTCACCGACACGCGAACTACGCGGTGGCGGCCGGCCGCTCGCTTGCGCAGGCCGTCGCGACCGGCCTCGTCGCGCTTCCGACAGCGTGCGCCGTCTACGTCGCGAGCTGGGCCGGGTGGGTCGGCACCCCGGGCGGCTGGGGGCGCGACGCCGGGTGGGTCGCGGGGCTGTGGAAGTACCACGTCGACATGTTCGCGTGGCACTCAACGCTCTCCGCGCCGCACCCGTACCAGGCGCACCCGCTCACCTGGCCATTCGGTCTCCGTCCGACCGCGATGTACTTTGAGGCCCTCGATAGCGGTCTCGTGCAGGTGATCTCGCCGATCCCGAACGTACTCATCACATGGGGCGGCGTCGCGGCGCTCCTGGTCCTCGCGTGGTGGGCGATCCGCGCACTCCGTAGGCCAGCAACGCTTGTTCGCTCCCGCCCGCTCGCCGCCCGCGGCGCATACGCGGCCTCGTTCGTCGTCGTCTGTTACCTCTCAGGTTGGCTGCCCTGGGTGCTCACGTTCTCGCGCTCGGCGGTATTCCAGTTCTACGCCGTCGTCCTCACCCCGTTCTCTGCGCTCGCGCTCGCGCTCGTCGTCGGCGTGATCTGCAAACGCCGCGGCTCGCTGGAGGAGACGTCCGGGCGCCGGATGGCGGTCGCGGTGTTTGTCACCGCGGCCGTGATCCTCTCGCTGGCGTTCTTCCCTGTGTGGTCTGGCGCGCCGATCCCGGAAGGATTCTGGCGGTGGCACCTGTGGCTCCCAAGTTGGGGGTAGGTCGCTATTCGCCCTCGGGCGCGTACCCCGCCACCGTGCCGTCTGGCGACGAATACTTCACCACCAGGCTCGAGTCCTTGTGTCCGAGCCCCTCGTCAATCAGGCGATCCAACTGGGCCATCGCAGCGTGAGCGCCGGGGAGCGAAACCCCCGTGTCGGCTCCCGCCTGAACCGCCAGGCCGATGTCTTTTCGAGCGAGATCAGCGCTGAACGTCGCATCGAAGTTCTGGTTTGCGGCCGCACGCTCGACGATGCCCGGCACCGGATACCACGTCTGTTGGGCCCAGGATCTGCCGGAGGACGCGGATACAACGTCCCAGAACACCTGCGGATCGAGGCCGAGCTGGAGCGCGAGCTGCGAGCCCTCGGCTGACGCCTGCTGCGCGATGAAGAGCATCATATTGTTCACGATCTTTGCCGCGATGCCAGTGGTCGGCCCGCCGGTCGCGAAGACGTTGCCCGCCATCGGGCCGATGAGCTCCCGTACGCGCTCAACATCTTGCGGGGCGCCGCCGAGCATGAACGCTAGCGTGCCGTCGGACGCGCCAGCCGTGCCGCCCGAAACTGGCGCATCGACGAATGCGACCCCACGCTCTGCGGAGCCGGTGTGACACCACTGCGACGTCTCAATGTCGACGGTCGACGAGTCGAAGAGCACCGCCCCCTGCTGGGCGTGCTCCCACACGCCGTCTGGCCCCTCGTAGACCCGTCTAACGTGTTCGCCCTTCGGGAGCATCGTGATCACGGCGTCCGCCCCGGCGACGGCCTCCGCGACGCTTGCGGCCGGGGTGACGCCCGCCGCGACAGCCTGCTCCAGCGCTGCTGCGCTCGGGTCAACCCCGAGTACCGTGTGGCCCGCAGCGATGAGGTGCGCGCTCATCCGCGACCCCATGTTTCCTAGCTGTAGTGTCCAGGGTCGTTGTTTGATCTGGACTCCGTGACAGAGACGAGAACCTCCGGGCAGAGTGGAGCTGCTACCACTACAGCTCTACACCGGAGGTTCTCGTGTCCCACGCTAACGCAGCCCTGACCCCACGCCAACGACTCCGCATCGCCCGCCTCATCATCGATGAAGGATGGACAGTCGCGCACGCCGCTGACTATTTCCACGTCGCCTGGCCGACCGCTCAGAAATGGGCTCGCCGCTACGCCGAGCATGGGATCGCCGGCATGACCGACCGATCCTCTCGCCCGCACGCCCACCCGAACCAGACCCCGCGCCCGATCGTGCGGAAGATCAAGCACCTGCGGATCACGCGCCGACTCGGCCCGGTCGAGATCGGCGGTCTCCTGCAGCTTCCACCCTCCACGGTTCACGCAGTCTTGGTGCGGGAACGGTTGAACCGGCTCTCCCACATCGACCGGAAGACCGGGGAACCAGCCCGCAGGTACGAACACCCGCATCCGGGTTCCCTGATCCATGTCGATGTGAAGAAGCTCGGCAACATTCCTGACGGAGGAGGCTGGCGCACGGTCGGACGAGTCCAGGGTGGGAAGAACCGGGCTGCGACTCCCGGGAAGGAACGGAGCCGTAGGCGTGACGTGCTGATGCGGCACGCCTACGTGCACACCGTGATCGATGACCACTCCCGAGTCGCGTATGCCGAGATCCACGATGACGAGCGGGCCGAGACCGCGATCGGAGTACTCCAGCGGGCCGTGTCCTGGTTCCAAGATCGCGGGGTGCGGGTCGAGCGGGTGCTCTCGGACAACGGATCCGCGTACCGCTCTCACGCCTGGCGTGATGCCTGCAGCGGCTTGGGAATCACACCGAAGTGGACACGCCCGTACCGGCCGCAGACCAACGGGAAAATCGAGCGGTTCCATCGCACCCTCGCGGACGGGTGGGCGTACAGTCGGCACTACTCTTCAGAGCAGGCGAGACGGAAAGCGCTCCCCGCGTGGCTGCACTACTACAATCAGCACAGGCCCCACTCGGCCATCGGGCAGCTCCCGCCAGTCACACGACTATCGAGCAACCTCCCCGGGCAGTACACCTAGCCCGATCCACGCAATCGTTGCCATCGTGTCCTCCTTGACCTCTCTGGTGTAGCTTCAGCCTGCCGAACGACCGACTAGGAATCAATACACAGCGCAGGCCCTTTCTTGCAATCGCTCCGTGCGCTGACGCACAATGGCGGCATGCGACATCTCCGACCCGACCTCCAGCCCGAGGCGCTCATGACATTCCTCGCGGTGGCCCGGCTCGGCCGCTACACAGCGGCCGCAGACTCGCTCGGTATCAACCATTCCACGGTCTCCCGCCGCCTCGCGGCGCTCGAGGAAAGCCTCGGCGACCGCGTCCTCGTCCGCACGCCGAATGGCTGGGAACTCACTGATCTCGGCCACAAGGCGATGCTCGCGGCCGAGGAGATGGAGGCGGCGATCGGCAGGCTCGCGGCGCACGACAGTCCGAGCACGATCTCGGGCCTCGTCCGGATCGCCACCCCCGACGCGTTCGGCTCCGCCTGCGCGATTCCAGCCCTTGCGCGAGTGCAGGAGCGCCATCCTGACGTCGCGTTCGAAGTGATCGCGGCGACGCAGCGCGTACGCCAGCACCGGTCGGGCGTCGACGTCGAGATCGTCGTCGGCAAACCGGAGGTGTATAAGGCGTCGGCGCTGCGGCTCTCGGGCTATCGACTCGCACTGTACGCGACCGACGAGTACCTGCGGGTCTACGGTGAACCGCTCTCGCTCGACGATCTCTCGGAGCACCGCCTGATCTACTACGTCGAATCTGCGCTCCAGGTCGATGAGCTCGACGCCGCGCACCAGCGGCTGCCGCTCGGTAAGCCAAGCATCAGTTCGACGAGCGTCTTCGCGCACGTCTCGGCCACACTCGAGTCCGCCGGGATCGGGATCCTCCCCGACTACCTCGCAGAGCAGTATGGCACGCTCCGGCGCGTGTTGCCCACGGCCTACGAGCACCCCGTGGAGTACTGGGCTGTCGTGCGCGAGGAGGGCTTCCGCAAGCCGGCCGTCGCGCTCACCATCCAAGCACTCGTGGATCACGCCGGCCCGCAGAGGCCCGCGGCCTCCCCGGCGACCACATAGTTAGGCGAACCGCGCGCGGTCTGCCCGGTCGAGGTCCTGCAGATCGATGCCCTTGGTCTCCCGCAGCGAGAGCACCGCGACGAGCGTCACCAGGCACGCGGCCGCGAGGTACACCGCGATTGGCACGCTCGACCCCGTCCGCTTCAGCAACTCAGCCGCGATGATCGGCGCGATCGAACCCGCCACGATCGACGTCACCTGGTAGCCGAGCGAGACCCCCGAGTAGCGCATGCGCGTCGGGAACATCTCGGCCATAATCGCGGGCTGTCCCGCGTACATCATGCCGTGGCACAGGAGGCCGATGACGATAGCGGTCACGATGATCACGGTGTTCTGCGTGTCAAACATCGGGAAGGCGATGAACCCCCACCCCGCGGAAAGCACGGCCCCGACGCCGTAGACGACGCGCCGACCGAGAGCATCTGCGAGTCTCCCGATCAGGGGAATCGCGATGAACTGGACGGCGTGCGCGATGAGCAGGAATCCGAGGATCGGCGTCGTCTCCATCCCGACATGAATCGAAAGGTACGTGATCGAGAATGTCACGACGAGGTAATACATGATGTTCTCGGCGAACCGAAGGCCCATCGCGGTGAACACCTGGCGGGGGTAGTAACGGAACACCTCGACGAGTCCGTTCGTGCGCTTCTCAGCGACGACCTCAATCTTCTGCGATTCGGTGAAGATCGGCGCATCCGTGACCTTCGTTCGCACGTAGTACCCGACGGCGACGATGACAACCGAGAGCCAGAACCCAATCCGCCAGCCCCAGGACAGGAACTGATCGGGAGTCAGCACGCCCGACAGCATCCAGAGCACAATCGTCGCGAGCAGGTTCCCGAGCGGCAGTGCGGCCTGCGGCCAGCTTGCCCAGAACCCGCGATGGTCCTTCGGCGCGTGCTCGGCGACGAGCAGCACCGCGCCGCCCCACTCCCCACCGACCGCGAAGCCCTGCAGGAAGCGCAGCGTCACAAGCAGTGCCGGTGCCCAGTAGCCGATCGTCTGGAACGTTGGCAGGCACCCCATCAGGAATGTGCTGAGCCCCACCAAAATGATCGCGACCTGCAACAGTTTCTTGCGTCCGTATTTGTCACCGAAGTACCCGAACACGACACCGCCGAGCGGCCGCGCGACGAACCCGACGGCGTAGGTCACGAACGCCGCAATCACGCCATCGAGCGGCTCGTCCGTCTGCGGGAAGAAGATGAGGTTGAACACGAGCGTCGCGGCTGACGTGTAGAGGAAGAACTCGTACCACTCGACGACCGTCCCCGCCATCGACGCGACGACGACCTTGCGCAGTGCCCCGAGTTTACCTGTGGGTTCGGTGCGTGAAGAATCCACTGACATTGCTACCTCCTTGTAGCTCCGACTATTGCTGACGTACATGTCCCGGGATTCCCATGCTGCTCGGTCTCCTCAGCCCCCGCAACGGCCCTTCCCGCACCGCTCATGCGCAAATTTGCACACTCGCGGGCGGGGTTCCGTTCCTCACGCTGCACCCGCATTGGGTGCAGCGTCCACCCACTACACCTTGCTCAGGTCGATCCCGCGAGTTTCCGGCAGCCGTGTCAGCGCAAGGAAGGTGACACCGCACAGCACGATGACGTAAACACTCGAGAGCCAGCCGACATCCATGCTGTTGAACAGCTGATTGAGGTAGGGAGCGGAGCCGCCAAACACCGCAACGGAGAAACCGTAAGCGATCCCAATATTGCGCGTGCGGGTGGCTGTGGGAAAGATCTCGGACATGTAGCTCGAGAGCAGCGCGCCTGCGGCGCCAACAATGAGCAACGCAATCGTTGACGCGACGAATAGCATCCAAGCCTGGTCAGAGATCAGGCTCATCAACGGGAACTGGGCGAGCGCCATCGCGATCGTGAAGCCGTACAGCACCGGCTTCCTTCCAACGCGGTCTGACAGCCTTCCCCAGAACGGCAGCGCAATGCACGCGATGATCTGCGCGAGCACGATCGCCCAGTAGGCGGACTGTGTCGCCATGCCGCGTTCCACAATCGCATAGGTCGAGACATACGAGCTCCAGGTGTAGTGCGCGGCAGTAATCCCCGTCACCATCCCGATCAGTAACAGGACCGAGACGAGCTGCCCCCGCGGGCGGCCTGCAATCGCGGCAGCGGTGAGTCGAGTGGCGGGCTCGCCGTCGTCTTGCAACTGCTCCTCGACTGCCTCCTCGACAAATACCTCGGACTCGATCATTCCGCGGCGCAGCCACAGCGCGACCAACGCGAGAACCGCGCCGAGGAGGAAAGGAATCCGCCAACCCCATGCTGCGACCGCACCCTCGTGGAGCACGTTGGTGATTGCCCCTCCCAGTGAGTACGCAATGATCGTGCCTCCGAAGATTGCGACAAACACCACGCTGCCCCACTGACCCCGCTTGTGTCGGGGCGCAATCTCCGCAACATACGAGTTAGCGGTCGCGGATTCTCCGCCATGGGCAAACCCCTGCACCATCCGCGCCAGCAGCAGCCCCACCGATGCCCAGATGCCAACTTGAGCGTAGGACGGCATGACGCCGATCGCGACTGAAGCCACGGCCATCGAGAGCATCGTAGTGATGAGGACAAACTTGCGTCCCCTGCGGTCAGCGACAATGCCGAACACGAGCCCTCCGAGCGGGCGCATGAGGAAGCCGACGGCAAACACGGCGAAGGTCGCTAGGAGGGCAGACACAGGATTCTCGGGGTTGAACATCATGCCAGCGATGAACGGCGCGAAGACCGCATACGCGCTCCACTCGTACCACTCGAGGATCTGGCCCACGCTACTGGCGATCATGGATCTACGGTGTTCCGCCGACACAGGTCGGCCCTGCTGCTTCTGGTCTTCAAGTGTCTGCGAGGTCATGTCAGTGCTCCTTTGCATTGAATGGTTGGTCGGTTAGGCGTGAGTCGGAAGAATCCTGGTGTGCGTCAGTGGCCCGTGCACGGACCTATTGGAGGTCGGTCGATGGGTCCCGCAGTGCGCGCCGCTGAATCTTGCCGGTCGCGGTCTTTGGCAGGTCCGACAGGATTACGACGGTCTTCGGAGCCTTGTAAGCCGCGAGTCGGGCCTTGACATACGCGCGGATCTCCTCGCTGGTTGCTACTCCCCCAGTCCGCAACGACACATATGCGACTACTTCTTCGCCGCTGTATGGGTGAGGGCGCCCCACGACGGCGGCCTCGCGCACTGCGCGATGTTCGTAGAGCACGTCCTCAACCTCGCGCGGCCAAACCTTATACCCGGAGACGTTAATCTGGTCCTTCATGCGGTCAACCAGGTAGACCCAACCGGCAGTGTCGAGGATGGCGACGTCTCCCGTACGCAGCCACCCGTCGACAATCGTCTCGGCCGTAGCGTCAGGCTTGTTGAGATACTCGCGGGTCACACTTGGCCCCGAAATCTCGAGTTCTCCCTGCACGCCAGGAGCGGCAACGCTTCCCTCAGAGCCTCGCACCCGCACGCGGACGCCCGGCATCGGCACTCCGATCGCCAGTGTGCCAGTGCTGGGCTCGACCGGCGCCTCGTGGCCGAGGGGCACGGCGATACACGCGGACGCGGTCTCGGTCATGCCGTAGATGTTGCGAATGTAATGCCCGAACCGTGCCTGGAATCGTGCAACAGTCTGGGGAGGCACAGGTGCCCCGCCGGAAAACACTGTGCGCAAAGACTGAAAACTATCGGCGTTGCCGGCCGGAAGATCCAGCAGGGAGTTGTACGCCGTAATAGATCCGCAGAGATGTTGGATCCGGTAGTCGACGACCGCCTGCAAGAAGCGCTCCGGAGTCAACCTGCCGATGAACACGAGCTCGGCTCCCGATACGAGGGAGGTGACCGCCACGGCCACGGCACCAGTGATGTGGAAGAGCGGAGCGATAGCCAGCACACGCTCGCCGGGACGCAGGTCTAACCATTGGCGCGTCGACTCCGCTGTCGCCAACAGGTTCGCGTGCGAGGCCACAGCTCCCTTGGGCTCCCCCGTCGTTCCCGAGGTGTACGTGAGCAGAGCAGGAGCATCCGGGGACAGCTCCACTTGGCCGGGCGTCTCACCCTGATGCCGCGCGAGCAACGTATGTAGGTCCGTCTGAGGGAGGTCGCCTGCAACTGGCCTACCGAGTTCGTCGGGCATGCGTGAATCGCGAGCGGAGGCGTCGTACTCCCGTGTGGTGAGCACCCACCCCGAGAAGAGATCACCGAGCATACTCGCAGCGGCCTCAATCTCACCCTCGGCCCCCACGAGACCGACGGGTCGCGCATCAGCGACGATCGTCGCGAGTTCACGCTGCTTGTACATCGGGTTCAAGACCAATGCCACGGCGCCTAGTTGCCACAGGGCAAGCTCAACGAGCACAAACTGCGGGACATTTTGGAGCTGGATCCCGACAACGTCTCCGCGGCGTACGCCGAGGCGTCGTAGCCCGACTGCAATAGCGCTCGCGGCAGTGTCGACCTCGCGCGCCGTGTACTCGGCGTCGAAGTATCGCAACGCCGTAGCCTCTGGCGTTTCGGAGACGCGCATAGACCAGGCTTCCGCCAACGTGCGCTTCGGCACCGGGAGCTCTCGCGAGACGTTCTTGGGGTACCACTCGTACCACCGTTCCAACGTGTCGATCATCATTGATCCTTACTTGTGAAAGCTGTCATGCGTGGGCACGCAGGCCTCACAACATTACCGACCGATCACTCGCTCGGTGAATAGGTTGTCCCAGTGTAACCAGGATGCTCGCCCAGAATCAACCCTGATTCAGGGGCGCGTCTCAGTTGCGCGGACAGGCGTGGCGTGGAAGTCTGACACCCATGACCGAGTCCCACTTTCCAGAGGCCATCGTCTTCGACGCGTGCTGCACTGCAGCGCTGTCGTGCTTCGAGCAGAATGGCTTCCACGGCACGTCGATCCGTCAGATCGCGAGCGCCGCCGGGCTCTCGGTCCCGGGCCTGTACCACCACTACCCGTCGAAGGCCGCGCTACTCGAGAAGCTCTGCGAGGTCTCCATGTCCGAGCTGCACGCCGCCCTCACGAATGCGCGCGACGGCGCGACCTCCACGCTTGACCGTTTCGATCGCCTTGTCGCGTGCCTTCTCGAGTTCCACGCCGAGTTTGGGGCGGTCGCGTTCGTGACGTACAGCGAGATCCGGTCGCTCCAGCCCGGCCCCCGAGAGGCCCACATCGAATCGCGCCGACGCGTCGAGCAGTACGTCATCGACGCGGTCACCGACGGCATCGCAGAGGGCATCTTCGCGACCAACGAACCCCGCCACGTTGCGCGCGCCATTACGCACATCTGCCTGGGAGTCGCGCAGTGGTACCGCCCGGGCGGCGTGAACTCTGTCGCGGAGATCGTTGAGACCTACACCGGAATCTGCCGCGACACCGCGCGCTTCGTCCGCTGACGCGATGCCGCGGCAGCGCGCCGCCACATCATCTTCTGGCCGCCACACCTTAATCACAACAAATAAGATGTGGCGGCCAGAGAATCATGTGCCGACGGCGGCAATCACTTACCGGGCGAGCTCCTGCGCCCGCTCAAGCACCTCGGGCACGGCGTGCTCCAGGGTGTGCGCGAAGTCGTCGTCCGGGCGCTCCCCCGCCAGCCACCTCGTGTAGATCGCTTCGAGAAACACCGACGACTTCCACAGCGCGAGCGCCTGGTACCAACGCAGGTCGCTCACGTCGAGGCCCGTGCCGCGCGCGTACCGCTCCGCAAGCTGATCACGCGTGAGGTAGCCGTGCTCGCGGGTCGCGCTCGTGAGCTCCATCACCGTGCGCGGCGACGTTGCGTCTGAGTAGGTCGCGGTGAGGTACCCCAGGTCGGCGAGCGGGTCGCCAAGCGTCGCCATCTCCCAATCGAGCACCGCGAGCACGCTCGGCGGCGACGACTCCCTGAACATCACGTTGCCGAACCGGTAGTCGCCGTGCACGAGCGAGGCGCCCTGCGACACGGGCATCGTCTTAGCGAGCCTCGCCCCCAGCTCCGCGACGAGCGGGAGTTCACGCCGCGAGACCTGGCCCGCAAGGCCCGTGAAGGTCTTCAGCTGCCGCTCGAGGTACCCGTCGGGGCGGCCGAAGCCCCCGAGGTCGGCACGGTCGAGGTCGACGCTGTGCAGCGCCACGAGGGTGTCGACGAGCGCCTCAGAGGCGAGGCGCCGCCCGTCGCTCCCGTCGAACGCACGAGGCGTCTCATCGAGCAGGATCACGCCGTCGAGGTACTCCATCACGTAGAAGGGCACGCCGAGCACCTCGGCGTCTGAGCACACCGCGAGGATGCGCGGAACCGGGATCCCGACGCGCCCCAACCCCTGCTGCACGGTGGCCTCTCGGATCATGTCGTGCGTTGACCGCGGCAGGGGTGGGCGCGGGCCGCGTCGCAGCACCACGCGGGTCTCGCCGCGCTCGAGGAGGAAGGTGATGTTGGACTGACCGTCGCCGATCCTTCGCCACGCGATCTCACCCTCGCCGATGCCGTGGGCATCGAGGAACGCGGCGACCCTGTCCAAGATCAACAGCGGCGGCATCGCGAGCCCGGCCGCGTCGGCGAACGTCGCGACGACTTCGACCGCTTCGACCGCCCCGCTCCCGCCACTCACAGCGTGCCCCACGTGTCGGCGCCGTGCTCGTCGACGAGGTCCAAACGGGGCGCGCCGGCCTCAACCTCGCGCCGGCGGCGCGACGAGGCGCGCTTCGCGATCGCCCACCTGTGCGTCTCGTTCGAGCCGTCGTAGATGCGGAAGGGCCGCACCTCGTTCGCGTAGGAGGCGAGCGGCAGCGCATCGGTCACCCCGTCGCCACCGCAGATCTGGATCGCGCGGTCGATGATCCGGCCGATTGCGTCAGAGCAGTGCACCTTCGCGACGCCCGAGAGCGCGGCGCCGGCCTTTGGATCCCGCTCGAGCAGGGCCGCCGTGCGGTCGATGATTGCCTCCGACGTCGCGATGTCGATCTCCGACTGCGCGAGCATGTCTTGGGCGACGCCGAGGCTCCGCAGGGGCGAGCCGAACAGCTCGCGGCTCGCGGCCCGATCGAGTGCGATGTCTTGCGCCCGCTTCGCGAGGCCGAGCCAGCGCATGCAGTGCGTCAGGCGGGCGGGGCCGAGGCGCACCTGGGCGTACGCGAACCCCTCCCCCGGAGCGCCGAGCACCGCGTCGTCTGGCACGAGGCAATCCTCGAAGTAGAGGTGTGGATGCCCGCCAGCGATCGCCGTGTCGATCGCGTTGATGGGGTTGCCGACGCGCACGCCGGGGTGGTCCATGTCGACGAGAAACATCGTCGCCCCCTCGGGGAATCCCTCCGCGGGGACGGCAGACGTGCGCACCATGAGGATGCAGTACGCAGCCCCCTCGGCACCGCTAATGAAGCGCTTGTGTGCGTTGATCTTCCAGCCGCCGTCGACTCGCTCAGCCGAGGAGCGCAGGGCCAGCGGGTCAGACCCGGCGCCGGGGTGGGGCTCCGTCATGCCGAAGCACGACCGCACCGCGCCAGCGCCGAGGGGCCGGAGGTAGCGCTCTTTCTGGGCGTCGGTCGCGATGAGCTCAAGCATGTGCATGTTGCCCTCGTCGGGGGCCATGCAGTTGAGCACCGCGGGCCCGATCGGCGAGTAGCCCGCCTCGATGAAGATCGCGGGCCAGTGCTCAAGCGGCACGCCCTGGCCGCCGTACTCCTCGGCGAGATGCGGCGCGAAGACTCCAGCGGCCTTCGTCTGCTCCATGAGTTGAAGCCGGTTCTCGTGCGTGAGCGTCGTGCCGGGCTTTGGCTCGGCAGGAATGACCACGTTACGGATGAACTCACGCGTGCGGAGGCGCAGTCCCTCGTAGGGCTCCGGGAGCACCGCGGTCATGCCGCACCCCCAACGGTGAGCAAGCCGCCATCGAGCACAAGCGTCTGGCCCGAAACCCACGAGGCGTCGGGTGAGACGAGGTACGCGACGGCGCCCGCAATGTCTTCGGGGGTGCCGAGGCGCTTCAGCGGGTACTCGGCGGCAACGTCGGCCTCGCGCCCCTCGTAGAGGGCCTTCGCGAAGTCGGTTTTGACGACGGCCGGCGCGACCGCGTTCACGCGCACCTCGGGGCCGAGCTCGGCGGCGAGCGTCGTGGTCAGGTGGCACACGGCGGCCTTGGTGACCCCGTACATGCCGATACCCGGCGAGGGGATGTAGCCCGTCACCGACGAGAGGTTCACGATCGAGCCGCCGTGCTCGGTGAAGCCGAGCCCCGGGTGCTGATAGGCGGCCTGCGACCAGGCGAGCGTCGAGACGATGTTGACCTCGATGATCTTTCGGGCCACCGCGAGGTCGACATCGATCAGCTTCCCATAGATCGGGTTGATGCCTGCGTTGTTCACGAGGATGTCAAGGCGCCCCCACTCAGCGGCGACCCGATCCATCACCTCCGCGCGGTGCTCGGAATCGTCAGCCTTGCCGGGGACGGCGATGACCTGCCCCGCGGGGAGCGTCGCCGCGGCCTCGCGCAGCGCGTCTTCCGTGCGGGCGGTGATGCAAACTTTCGCCCCGTCTGCGGCGAGCCGCGCCGCGATCGCGAGGCCGATGCCACGGCTCGCCCCCGTCACAATCGCGGTCTTTCCCGCGAGCGGCTGGTTCTTGCTGTCAGTCATGTGAAACTCCATCGTTCGGGGAGGATCGCAGGCACACCTCGGGCCTTACCGATCACTCGCTCGGTCTCACTGTAACCCGAGGAGATTGCCACTCACAACTCCCTGAAATGGCAAAGATGACTCAGTTCGGTATTACAGGAGTCGCTTCGAGAGCGCCCAAGCTGTGAGTTCGTGCCGGTTTGACAGCTGGAGTTTGCGCAGCACACTCGACACGTGCGTCTCGACGGTCTTCACCGACAGGAACAGCTCAGCGGCGACTTCCTTGTAGGCGTAGCCGCGCGCGATCATGCGCATGACCTCCTGCTCCCGTGCCGTGAGCCGGTCGAGCTCATCGTCGGCTGCCGCGGTTTCGCCGAGGCCCGTCCCGAAGGCGTCGAGTACGAACCCCGCGAGGCGCGGCGAGAACACGGCGTCGCCACCGCGCACGCGAAGGGCCGCGGCGGTCACCTCGGCGCCCGACGCGGTCTTGGTGAGGTACCCGCGAGCGCCCGCTCGAATCACGCTCACGACATCGTCGGCGGCGTCCGAGACGCTCAGCGCAAGAAAGCGCGTCTCGCCAGTCACACCGGCGAGGCGCTGCAGCACCTCTGCACCGCCGCCGCCGGAGCCGCCCGGAAGGTGCACGTCGAGCAGCACAACGTCGGGGGCAAGGCCGGGGATCAATGCCACGGCCTCATCGACCGTTGCAGCCTCGCCGACAACCTCGATCTCGGCGCCGAGCTCGGCGCGGAGGCCCGTGCGGAAGATCTGGTGGTCGTCAACGATGACCACGCGAATGGTGGCGGCAGCCTGCGATGCCTCACTCACGGGGTGGCTCCTGTCCCTGCGTCAGCCGCAGTGTCCGTTCTGTTCTCACGCGGCATTTCAAGCCGCACCGAGGTACCGTTTCCGCCGGGCCCCGGCACAATCTTCGCAGTTCCACCTGCGCGCGCCATGCGGCCAAGGATCGAATCGCGAACCCCCATCCGCCCCTCCGGCAGGTGCTCGGGATCGAGGCCGGGGCCCCGGTCGGTCACGTCGATCGACACCCGTGTTGGCGAGACCTCCGCATACACGGTCACCTCGCCCCCTGCGTGCTGAGCTGCGTTCAGCATCGCCTCGCGAGCGGCGGCGACAATCGGCTCAGGCACCACGACCTCGGCGCCGACGCCGACGATCTCGAACCGCACGGCGTGCGCGTCCTCAAGGCCAGCGGCGTGGGCTCGGAGTTCTTCAAGCGCGGTCTCTTTCGGCGCGGTCACGCCACCGTCCGCTGCCCGAAACAGCCACTCACGCAGCTCGCGCTCCTGGCCGCGGGCGATCCGCGCAACCTCGCTGCCCGGCGCCGAGCGCTGCTGGATCAGCGCGAGCGTCTGCAGCACTGAGTCGTGCAGGTGGGCCGCGATCTCCGACCGCTCGGCCTCGCGTTCACGCCCCGCGCGCTCTGCGATGAGCTCGCGGTTGAGCCTGAGCAGCCAGGGCGCGATCGCGAGCGCAACACCAGCCAGTGCGGCGAGCGCCGCCGCCATCACCGTCCAGACGTTCGGGGATTCAGAGGTGACGAAGAACATGAGCACGCCGACCGCTACGAGCGACAGCGCACCGAGTACGCGCGGCACGGGGTTCGACTCGGGCCGGTTGCGGTCAGCGATCTGCCACCAGGTCAGCCCGACGCCAACGAGCACGGCAAGGCCGGGGAGGATCAGTGAGAGCTGCAGCTCAACGCCCATCCGCTGAACGACGAGCAGCGCCCCCACGACCAAGAGGCAGGCGCCGAGCAGCAGCTCAGCGATGGGCCACCTCGTGAGCGATCTGGCAGGCGGCCCAGCCGGCCCAGCCGGCCCAGGAACGGGCATCGCTTCGGCGACCGGCACAGGCGCTGCCGCGTTCGCCGTCGCGGCCTGCGCCAGCGGAGCTTGCTGCCCTTGCGGAGTCGCCTGCGCCAGCGGGGCGGCAGGCGCCTGCGGTGGCTGACTCGCGGGTGCAGACTGCGGCGAGCGCGGTTGCGCCACGCCCGCCTTGCCGAGCGTTGCCGCATCGCGGGTGAGCGCGCGGCGCATCGGCGCCACGGTATCCGCGGCGCCACCGAGTGGCACGGTGCCCCACAGCCACAGGTAGAAGATCGCGCCAGCCCCGCCCGCGAGGGTGAGGATCAGCATGCCGATTCGCACGGCCATCACCGGGACGCCAAGGTGCTCAGCGAGCCCGCCGCAGACGCCCGCAAGGAGACGGTCGGACTCCGAGCGCACGAGCATGCGCTTGGGCGGGGTGCTGTAGCTCATGTCACTATCAAAGCACCCGTTGTTGGGGGTTCACACCCCTCAGGGGTACGAACCAGGGTTCGATCAGGGGGAACCCCCATAGCCCCCGGCAGACCGTTCCGGGCAAACTCGAAGCATGAACCACACTCCTCCCCCAACAGGCGGCGCCCCCGAGGGCACTCCCCCGAACGCGCCCTTCGGCGCCGGCTTCTTCGCATGGATCCGTGGCCTCGGTATCGGCCGCGGCGGCGACCGCTGGTTTGCGGGCGTCGCTGGCGGCATCGCGATGCGCGCCGGGATCGACCCGATCATCGTCCGCGGGCTCTTCATCGTGCTTGCTATCCTCGGCGGCCCGGGCATCGTGCTCTACCTGCTCGGCTGGCTGCTGCTCCCCGACCAGGGCGGGCGCATTCACCTGGAGGAGGTCTTCCGGGGGCGAGCGGGGACCGCGGCGGTAGTAGCCACCGTCGCGGTCGGCGTCTTCGTCGTCTTCCCGACTCTGTTCCGCATTCTCGGGGTGACGACCATCGGGGGCTGGAGCATCTGGAACGCGTTCGGTATGCCCCACTGGCTCACGACCACGATTTCCGTGCTCGTATGGATCGCCGTGATCGCGGTCGCGGGCTACCTCGTGAGCAGGCTCGTGCTGCAGCACGGCCGCAAGGTTCGCGACGAAGCACAGCAGGGTGCCTACGACGCGCCGACGGCTGAGCACCCGGGCGACCCCTCTGGCGCACCGACGGCGCAGGCCCCGCAGCAGACGTATGCCCCGCAGACTCCGTATGACCCGCAGGCCCCTCAGGCCTTCGCCGCGGCTTCCCCCGGCTCGTGGTCGAGCCCTGATGCCTCAGCCCCTACCGCAGCCCCTGATGGGGAACCGGACTGGGCGACGCGCTTCACTGAGAAGGCCGAACGGGCCACCGAGCGAGCCACCCGCTGGAGCGAAGATGTCGGGAAGCAGGCCGACGAGTGGAGCGCCCGCTACGCCGCGCAGCACGACATGATGAAGCTCGGCGCCGCACACGTCGTCATCACGCTCGCGCTCGCACTGCTCGCCGCTGGCGGTGCCTCGTATATCGCGTTCGACATGCAGCTGGACTCGAGCCTCATGCTCACCGCAGCTCTGCTCGGAGCGACAGGTGTGCTCGCGGTTTCGCTGATCGTGGCAGGCATTCGCGGCAGGCAGACCGGCTGGGTCGGGTTCCTGGCCGCGTGTGGCGTCATCGCTCTACTCTTCACCGCCGTGCTGCCCCAGGGCACGAGGTTCCAGCCGTTCGGCAACGTGCAGGTCACCGCAGAAGACACGGGCGCGGTGCTCATCGGCGGAAACACCGATATCGACCTCTCGACGCTCGACGATGCTCCAGGGTGGCGCAGCATCGACATCTGGCAGGTCGCGGGCCGCTCGACGATCACGCTCCCCTCGCACGAGGACGTGAAGCTCACCGTGCGGGTACTCGCGGGCACGATCGATGCCTCCAATCTCAGCTCGGGCGCTTCAACCGCTGCCGGACCCTTCCTGTCGCGCACCATCGACACTCGCGACGACGTCTCCGACGAGGCATCGCAGGTGACCGTGTACCTCCTCGCGGGCAGCGTTCACGTGAACGAAGCCGGTCGTTCGGGCTCCCGCTCGACCGCGAGCGCAGGGTCAGCCACGTCCGAGAACCGGGCCGACCTGCGCGAGGAGCTCTCCGACCTCCGCGAGGAGGAGGGGCAGCTTGAGCACGAGCTCGACGCCCCCGGCCTCAGCGAGGTGCGGCAGGAGCGGCTGGAGAATACGCTTGACTTCACCCGCGACGAGATCGCAAAGCTAGAGAAGGAGCTCGCACGATGAGCACCGAGCAGAACCCCGCAGACCAGCCCGTCGGCGATGCCGAGATGACTGAGGCAGTGCCGATGGCCTCGACAGGCCCGACGGTCCAGTCCCCGCCGATCCCTCCGGTGCCGCCGACCCCGCAGGGGGCCGAGGGCGCGTACGCTCCGCACCAGGCAACCGCGGCAACGACCCCGCTCGGGGCCCAGGCAGCACCCAGCGCTCACACAACACACGCGGCACCAACCCCGCACACGGTGAGCGGCCCGGCTACCGTTCCGGCCCCGGCTGCGCAGAAGCGTCCTCGCCCGCGCACGAGCCCGATTGTGTGGGGTGCGCTGATCCTCGTGTTCTGCGCCTACGTTGCCGTGCGCGCGGCCGGCGGCTCGATCGATGTGACGGCGTGGCTCATCACGACGATCCTTGGCCTCGGAGCGCTCCTGCTGGTCGTCGGCGTCGCGGTGCTCGTGCGTAGTTCGGGGGATCGGCGCTAGCGCCGACCCCCGCGATCCTCCGCCCGCTGGCTCGCTAGCGCTCGACCTTCGGAATCGGCCGGGTCTGGGCTGCGAGCCAGTGGAGCGGGATATCGATCGCAACCCGGGTGCCGCCGCCGACGTCGGCGCCCCAGTGAATCGTCCCGCCGAGCTCGCCCTCGATGAGGGTGCGCACAATCTGGGTGCCGAGCCCGTCGCCGACCGTGCCACCGGGGAGACCGGTGCCCGTGTCGATGACCTCGACCGCGAGCTTCTCGGGGGTGCGGTCGGCCCGAATGAAGACCTCGCCCTCGCGCCCGGCGAGGCCGTGCTCGACAGCGTTCGTCACGATCTCCGTCAGCGCGAGCGCCAGCGGCGTCGCGTACTCGGAGGGCAGCTCGCCGAACTCGCCCTCCTTGCGCGGGTGCACCGTCGTGCCGTGCAGGCTCGCGACCTCGGCAGCGAGGCCGAGCACCCGCTCGAAGACCACGTCGAAGTCGACGATCTGGGCGAGGCCGGTCGACAGTGTGTCGTGCACGACCGCGATCGCGGCGACGCGACGCATCGCCTGGCCGAGCACCTGCTTCGCTTCCTCGCTGCGGGCGCGGCGGGCCTGCACGCGCAGCAGCGATGCGACCGTCTGCAGGTTGTTCTTCACGCGGTGGTGAATCTCGCGGATCGTCGCGTCCTTGGTAATGAGCTCCTGCGCCTGCTGGCGCAGCTCGCTTACGTCGCGCGTCAGCACGACGCCGCCGATCCGTTCGCCGTCGCGGAACACCGGGATCGAGCGCATCGCGACCGAGAGCCCGCGGGCGAAGATCTCCGTGCGCCGTGCGACCTTGCCTTGGCTGATGAGGGGCAGCGACTCGTTCGTGTCGAACTGGCCCTTCAGCACCTCCGCGAGCACTTCCGAGAAGTTCTGGTCCTCGATCTCGTCGCGGTAGCCGAGCATCGTGAACGTCGTCTGCGTGTTCGGGCTCACGAACGTCGCGATGCCGTCGAGGTTGACCCGCACGAGCCCATCGGTCGCGCGAGGCGCGCCCTGCTGGCCGCCGACACCACCCGGGTTCGGGAACGCGCCGGTCTGAATCATCCCGAGCAGGTCGCTCGCGACCTCGCGGAACGCCGCGGCGATGCGCGAAGCATGCTGCGTGTCGTGCGCGCTCGTGTGGACGGTAGCGACCGCGAAGGGGCCGAAGACCTTCCCCTGGCTGTCACGCCTACTGATCGAGTAGGCGGTCAGCTTCATCGGGTTCTCTTCGTACCACGCGGGTGACGTCGACGCCGCCGGCTTGCCGGTCTCGAGCGCCTGCTCGACGACCTCGCGCCACTCGGGCCGCAGGAAGTCGCCGATGACGTCGCGGTAGAACAGCGTGATGTACCCGGCTGGCCTGCTGTGCGCGACGGCGAGGTAGTCGCCGTTCTCTGACGGAACCCACAGCACAATGTCGCTCAGCGCGACGTCGGCGAGCAGCGGGAGGTCGAGGGCGAGCAGCTCAAGCCACTCGAGCTCGTCCTCGGTGAGATCGGAGTACTTCGTTGCAAGATTTCGAAGGGTTGCCACGGTCATAGCCTAGAGTACGCCGCCCGCTTTGCGACGCTGCGGCCCGCGCCCACGCGCCAGGCCACCCGGGCGAAAAGTGCGCTTGACCAGCGTTGAGCCGGGCGTCGTAACGTGAGTCTTCCAGTCAGACCGCGGTGGGGGTGCGGGTTGTCCAGCCCGACACAGGGAGTCCTCACCATGAGTGTGCCGCTTTCTTCGCCTGCCCATATCGATGTTTCGCGCACGCCGCGGTCCCGGCACCTCCGCGCGGTCGGGGCCGGAACGCCCACGGACTCCGGGGACCCCACCCGGGCATCGCTACCCCCGCCGCTTCCCGCGCTCGAGCCCCGCGTCATCGGCGCAATCGCGGTGTTCGCGTTCGAGGCCGTCGAGGGGGCGCGCCAGGTCGCGCAGCTCGGCAGGTGGATCACGGACACCGTCGCCGCACAGCTCTCTGAGTTGCGCCGACTCAATGTTGAGCGCCGATCCCTCTACCGCGATAGCCGTCGCATCGTGCCCGCGATCCAGCGGGTCCGCACAACTCGGCCGAACGACGACGTTACCGAAGCCGCCGTCGTACTTTCCACGCCGAGCAGGTCTCGCGCCGTCGCGCTCAGGTTTGAGGCGATCCGAGGCAGGTGGCAGGCGACCTCAATCACGGTGCTGTAGCCGGCGCTCTATCCGGCTCCTGAGTTCGCCATATCGAACTCCAAAAACACGATCTTCCGAGGTCTCACAGGGCTATTCCCTCACGCAAAATCCCTGTTACCGTTGCCCTTTGGCCCTCCCGGGGGCCACACAACACGCAGTACATTTCAGAAAGGCGACCGTGAGTCTCCCCGCGCAACCCAGCGACATTTCCCGCCCCCACGACTACGACCACCGGCACGCCGACGTCTCGTCGGGTTGGCTGCGCGCGACCGTGTTTGGCGCAATGGACGGGCTCGTGTCGAACATCGGCCTCATCGCCGGCATCGCGGCGGCCGGCGCTTCGAACACCATCGTCGCCATCACCGGTATCTCTGGGCTCATCGCCGGCGCAATCTCAATGGCGCTCGGCGAGTACACCTCCGTTCGCACGGCAAACGAACAGCTCGACGCCGAGGTCATCACCGAGCGGCAAGCGCACTCGCGCAACCCCGTTGGTGAGCAGGCCGAGCTTTCGGCGCTCTTCGCGAAGCTCGGAATGGAGCAGCACACCGCCGACGAGGCTGCCTCGCAGGTGCACGCGAACAGTGAGAGCGCCGTGCGCGTCCACCTGGCGCACGAGCTTGGCCTGAGCCTCGACGACCGCCCGTCGCCGTGGGTCGCGGCGTTCTCGTCGCTCCTGTCGTTCGGTGTCGGCGCGTTCATCCCGATCATCCCGTTCGTGTTCGGCTTCGGAAACCTCTGGGTCGGGCTCGCCTTCGGCGGCGCTGGCCTCCTCCTCGCCGGCGCGCTGGCAGCGACCACCACGAAGCGCAACTGGCTCGCGGGCGCTGCCCGCCAGCTGCTGTTCGGGGGCATCGCCGTCACCGCGACCTACACGATCGGCATGCTCCTCGGGGTCTCCAACATTTAGCAGGCTTCTCCAGCCGCGGCCTACGCCCGCACGCCACCCGGCGGGCGTAGGCTTGTCTCCGTGCCAGACGCCCAATTTACCGAAGCCGTGCTCGCGGTCGTTGGGGAGATCCCAGCGGGCCGCGTCATGACGTACGGCGACGTTGCCCTCGCCGTGGGGTCGAACGCGCCCCGCGCGGTCGGCCGCGTGATGGCTTTGTTCGGCCACGCGGTCGCCTGGTGGCGTGTCGTCCCGGCGAGCGGGCTGCCACCCCAGGGGCACGCGCGCGATGCGCTCCCCCGCTACCGCGAAGAGGGCACCCCGCTTCGGTCGGTCGCGTCTCCCGATGAGTACCGCATCGCACTCTCAGCCGCCCGGCTGCCCTACACCCACGAAATCTACGCAGAGGTACAGCTGTGAACGAGTCACCAGCAGACGACCAGAACACGGGCGCGGCGAAGATCCTGCTCGGGTTCACTCGCGGCGTCGCCCCCTCGAAGTGGGAGCGGCGGTGGAACGCCATCTCGCCCGAGCACCCCCTCACGATCGTGCCGTTCCCCGAACCCTACGGCCGCCCCGAGGGCACCGACGAGTTCGACATGATGCTCGAACGGAGCGCACCGGGCGGTGCGCCCGCGGGCTCCGCGAGCGAGGGATCCCGAACCCACCACGCGCTCCGCCTCTATGACGAGGCACTCGCGCTCGTCCTCCCGAAGGGTCACGAGTTGAAGGGGAGCGAGAGCGTGTCTCTGGCAGACCTCGCCGACGTGCGGATCCTCGACCACCCCGACCACGCTCCCGAGTGGCCGCCAGCTGAGCCGTGGGCAGACCCCGCATGGATGCCCTCGGACATTCACGCCGCGCTCGCGATCGTGGCAACTGGCCTCGGCGGGATCCTGATGCCAGCCCCGCTCGCCCGCCACATCATCGACAAGCACTCGCACATCGCGATCCGCCTCGCCGAACCGATCGTCGGCGGCACCGTCTGGGCGAGCTGGCGTGTCGAGCGCGACGCCCCCGATATGCAGCACCTCGCGGGCGTCATGCGCGGCCGCACCGCCCGCTCATCGCGGGCCTCGGCCGATGGCGGGTCTGCAACTGGGCGACCCTCAAAGGCTGAGAAAGCGGCGAAGGCAGGGAAGACCGGGAACCGGCAGGCGCAGCCCGCGAAGGCAAAGGCGAAGCTGAAGCCGAACTCCCGCGGCGCTCAGCTCCAGGCGGCGACCGAGAAGCGCGAGCGCGAGAAGGCCGCCCGCCGCAAGGCCAAGCGAAAGTAGCGGGGCTCGCAGCGCCCCGGTTGCTCTAGGGTTTCGCTCTCTTCGACGGCAAGGCGAACAGTACGAGGCTTGCCCCGATCAGGCAGACGCCTACGATCCCACCGCCAGCAAGTCGCTCTCCGACGATCAGCGCGGCGAACCCGGCGGCAATGACTGGCTCCGACAGCGTCAGCACGGTCGCCGTGGTCGCGTCGACGTGGCGCAGCGCGAGCCCGAATAGCACGTAACCGAGAAACATCGGCACGAGCGCCATGTACGCGCCGACACCGAACGTCCGCCACGAGCTCAGCAGCGGGCCGCCCGTAGCGATGAGCACGGGCATGAGCAGGAGTCCGCCGAGGCCGAACACGGCCCCCATCGCGACGCGCGAATCCACGCCGGGCCCAATGAGTCGATGGGCCGCCCAGGCGTACCCGGCGTAGCTGACGCCCGCAACGAGGCCAAGGCCGACACCTAGGCCGACCTGCCCGGTGCCGCCCGTCGACGCGTGCCCGCCAAAGAGGCTGAGCACCGCCATTCCGGCGAGCCCCAGGGCGGCCGCAAGAAGCCACCTTCGGGAGGGACGCTTGCGGTCGATCGCCCAGTCGAGCAGCGCTGCGAACACCGGGGCAGACCCGAGTGAGACGACCGTTCCGATCGTGACCCCCGCGGTGTGCATGCTGCTATAGAACGCGAGCGGGTAGGCGAACACGCCGAGGCCACCGAACAGCACGAGACCCCACCTCGCCCGCAGGTGCGGCAGCGCCCGCACGAGCCCGCGCCCTGCGACCACGGCCTGCAGTAGCCCGCCGATGCCGAGCGCCACCGCGCCGATCGCGAGCGGGCCAACCTCTGGCGCGAACGTCGCGGCAGTACCCGTGGTGCCCCATAGGAGGGACGCGAGGAGGACGAGGAGGACGCCGAACCCAGGGCGCACAGATGAAGCGGATAGCATCATCCCAGCATAGTAGACAGATCAGTCTACCTTGCTACACTTGTGGCAGCGTCTCACACCAGGGAGGGCCCCGTGAACACCGCTTTCGCTCCTGCAGCATCTGCCGCTCCTGCGGCATCTGCCGCTTCCGCGGCTTCCGCCGGCACGAAGCGCAAGCCTGCCCGCGATCGGCTGCTTCGAGCGGCATCTGAGGAGTTCTACGCCTCAGGGGTCACAGGTACGGGCATTGACACGATTATTGCGACCGCCGGTGTCGCGAAGAAGAGCCTGTACAACAATTTCGACTCGAAGGACGCGCTCGTCGCTGCCTACCTTGAGGAGCGCCACCGCGAGTGGCTCGCCCTCTTCGAGGCCCGCCTCGCCAAGGCTTCAACTCCGACCGAACGCGTACTCGCGGTGTTCGACGCGTACGCAGACCACGTGCACTTCGACTACCGCGACGGCTGGCGGGGCTGCGGGCTACTCAACGCGGCCGCCGAGCTCCCCGTCGGGCACCCGGGACGAGCCGCGGTGCGGGCGCACAAAGACGAGGTCGAGGGGCTTCTCAGAGAGCACCTCACCGGGATCACCGAGACACCCGACGCGCTGGCGGCGCACCTGTCGTTGCTACTCGAAGGCTCTATGGCGAAGTCGGGGCTTGAGGGCACTGACGCCTGGGTACAGACGGCGCGGGGGCTCGCTGAGGCGCTGCTGCGGGGCTGAGGCGATCAGCCCCGCAGCAGCGTCTCAGCCCCGGCCCGCCCCGCCCCGCGAACTTTCTCTCGGTTTTGACGTAGTTCACTGGCTTCGAACTACGTCAAAACGTAGACAAAGTTGGCAAGCGGGAGGCACAGAGCGCGGTACGGGAGGCACACAGCGCGGTACGGGAGGCACGGGACAGAGCGTAAGACGCAGCACGCGCGTCCGTGCGCAGGCCAATCCCTACGCCGACTGCACCTCGCGGGTCGCCTCAACAAACGCCGTCACGCAGGCGCGGATCTGCGCCTCGGTGTGAGCCGCAGACAACTGCACGCGAATCCTCGCCTCGCCGCGCGGAACGACGGGGAAGCTGAACGCAGTCACGAAGACCCCGCGGCGCTGCAGCTCGGCCGCGACCTGAGCGGTCACAGCGGCGTCGCCGAACATCACCGGCACGATCGGGTGGTTGCCGGGGAGCAGCTCGAAGCCGGCCTCCGTCATCAGCGACCGGAACAGCTCTGCGTTCTGCTGCAGCCGCACCCGGGCGTCGCCGGCACCCTCGACGAGGTCGAGCGCGGCGAGCGAGCCCGCGACGATCGCCGGGGCGAGGGTGTTTGAGAAGAGGTACGGCCTCGCGCGCTGGCGGAGCAGCTGCACAATCTCGCTGTGGCCCGACACGTAGCCACCGGAGGCCCCACCGAGGGCCTTGCCGAGCGTGCCCGTGAGGATGTCGACGCGGTCAGCGACACCACAGAGCTCGGGGGTGCCGGCGCCGGTCTCCCCCATGAAGCCGACCGCGTGCGAGTCATCGACGAGCACGAGCGCGTCGTACTTGTCGGCCAGGTCACAGATCGCCTCAAGCGGGGCGACGAAGCCGTCCATCGAGAACACACCGTCGGTCACGATCACCCGGAACCGGGCATCAGCGGCCTCCTGCAGGCGGGCCTCAAGATCTTTCATGTCACAATTCGCGTACCGGTACCGGCGGGCCTTCGACAGCCTGATGCCGTCGATGAGTGACGCGTGGTTGAGGGCGTCCGAGATGATCGCATCCTCCGCTCCGAAGAGCGTCTCGAAGACGCCGCCGTTTGCGTCGAAGCACGAGGCGAAAAGAATCGTCTCCTCGGTCCCGAGGAAGCTCGAGAGCCGCGATTCGAGTTCGAGGTGCTGATCCTGCGTGCCGCAGATGAACCGCACGCTCGCGAGGCCGTACCCCCACTCGTCGAGTGCGGTGTGCGCCGCGGCGACGATCGCCGGGTGGTCGGCGAGGCCGAGGTAGTTGTTCGCGCAGAAGTTCAGCACCTGCGTGTCGCCCACGGTGATCTCGGGGCCCTGCGGGCCCGCGATACCGCGCTCGCGTTTGAACAGCCCGGCGCCCTCGATCTCAGCGAGCTCCGCGTTCAGGTGTGCTTTGAATGCTCCGTACATTACAGTTCCGTCCAGTCGAGGATGATTTTTCCGGTCGTCGCCGAACGCGCGGCGTCGAAACCCCGCTGCCAGTCACGCGCGGGGATGGTGTCGGCGATCACCGACGAGATGCGCTCGCGCAGCTGCTCACTCGTCTCGAGCATCGCAGCCATCGCGTTCCAGGTCTCGAACATCTCACGTCCGTAGATGCCCTTCAACGTGATCATGTGGGTCACGACCTTCGCCCAGTCGATCGCAAACTCCGCTGTCGGCAGCCCGAGCATCGCGATCCTGCCACCGTGGTTCATGTTCTCGAGCATGCCGGGCAGCGCGGGGCTCGCGCCGCTCATCTCGAACCCAATATCGAAGCCCTCGCGCATGCCGAGCTGCGTCTGCGCGTCACGGATCGATTCGCTCGCGACGTTGACCGTCGCGTGAGCGCCCAGGCCGCGTGCGAGCTCAAGCCGGGCGTCACTGATGTCTGTCGCAACGACATATCGCGCGCCAACATGGCGGGCGACGGCGACCGACATGAGCCCGATCGGGCCACAGCCGCTCACGAGCACGTCTTCGCCGACGAGCGGGAACGCGAGCGCCGTGTGCACCGCGTTGCCGAGCGGGTCGAAGATCGCACCGAGCTCGGGCGAGATCGTGTCGGAGTGCACCCAGACGTTGCTCGCCGGCAGCGACAGGTATTCGGCAAACGCACCATCGCGGTGCAGGCCGAGCCCCTTCGTGCGGATGCACATTTGGCGGCGGCCCGCCCGGCAGTTGCGGCAGGTGCCGCACACGATATGGCCCTCGCCCGATACGCGGTCGCCGACGCGCACGTCGCGCACGCCAGCGCCGATCTCGATGACCTCACCGTAGAACTCGTGCCCGGGAATCAGCGGGGCGGCGATGTTATTCGCGGCCCACGCGTCCCACTCCAAGATGTGCAAGTCGGTGCCGCAGATGCCGGTGCGGAGGACGCGGATGACGACGTCGTCGGGGCCGCATTCTGGATCGGGGACGTCGGTCAGAACGAGGCCTGGCCCCGCCTCCGGTTTCGTGAGTGCTCGCATAGAGCTATTTCGCCACGGAACACACTTCAGAACAAGATGCTCTTTCTTTAGTTTTCATTAAGCTATAGCTAAAGAAAGGCGGCAGCATGGAGATCTACCAGCTCGAGATTCTGCGTGAACTCGGCACGCTGGGAAGCGTCACCGCCGTCGCCGAGAGCCTGCATGTGACGCCCTCGGCGGTCTCGCAGCAGCTCTCCGCCCTACAGCGCGGCTTCCGTGCGCCACTCACCCGCCGAGACGGGCGCACGCTCGTACTCACCGAGGCAGGCCACGCGCTCGCCAGGGCAGGCACCGGCGTCATCGAGGCGATGGCGGCGGCGGCCGGCGCGGTCGAAGCCTTTGAGCAGGAGCCCGCGGGCATCGTCACCGTCAGCGGGTTCCACAGCGCCTCCCAGGCGATCTTCGGCGGGCTACTCGGCGAACTGCGGGGCGTTGAAGCCGCGCCCGATCTCAGGCTGTCTGACGAGGACGTGGCGCAGGAGGAGTTTCCGCTCCTCACTGCGAGCTACGACCTCGTCATCGCTCACAGACTTGAACACAGCCCGCCCTGGCCCGAAGCAGGGCTTCGGGTGATCCGGCTCGCGCAAGAGCCGCTCGACATCGCACTCCCGGTGGGCCACCCGCTCACGGATAGGGATCACCTCACG
Organism: Leucobacter komagatae; assembly: GCF_006716085.1. Lineage (NCBI taxonomy): Bacteria > Bacillati > Actinomycetota > Actinomycetes > Micrococcales > Microbacteriaceae > Leucobacter > Leucobacter komagatae. The sequence goes on from NZ_VFON01000001.1 coordinate 1,819,730, forward strand.
CCGTCCGACGTCGCCGGTGAGGCGTGGGTGACGAGCCGGGCTGGCTACTCCCCCGACGACCTGCTCGGCGCCATCGCAGCGGTCGCCGACCGCTCGGTCAAGGTGGTGCACCGCATCAACGACTACGGCTCAGTCGCGTCGATCGTCGCGACGGGCGACGCGATCGGCATGGTTCCGCGCTACACGGTCGGCTCGGCCCTCGCCGGGCTCGTGCTCCGCCCACTCCAGGGCGTGAACGCGACCCGCGCGATCGACCTGCTCACGCGCCCGGAGACGCTGCACCGCCGCTCCGTTCAGGTAACGGTGACGGCGCTCCGCACCGCGATGGATCGCCTGGTCAGCGCGGGCGAAGCGAGGCGCTAGAGCTGACTCGCGGGCACCTCGAAGGTGCCGCACGAGGTCGGCCCCTGCTCATAGCCCACCATGAACCAGCGCTGGCGCTGCTCAGAGGTGCCGTGCGTAAACCGCTCGGGGTCAACGCGCATGCCCGAGGACTGCATGATGTGGTCGTCGCCAACGGCGGCCGCGGCGCTCAGCGCGTCGTTAATCTCAGACTGCGTGACGGGCTTCAGGAACGGCACGCCGCTGTCGTCGGTGACGGTCTGCGCCGCCCCAACCCACGCCCCCGCAAAACAGTCGGCCTGCAGCTCGAGCCGCACCGAGCCCGAGGTCGCGCCCGACTCACGGCCTGCCTGGTTCAGCGAACCAGTGATGTTCGAGATGTGGTGGCCCCACTCGTGCGCGAGCACGTACATCTCGGCCAGCGGCCCGCCCGACGCGCCGTAGTCAGAGCGCAGCGTGTCGAAGAACGCGGTATCGACGTAAATCCGCTCCTCCGGAGGGCAGTAGAACGGCCCGGTCGCTGCCGACGCGGTGCCGCACTGCGACTGGGTCTGGCCGCTGAAGAGGGCGACCGGCTGCGGGCCGCGGTAGTTGCCGACCTGGGTATTCCAGTAGCGGTTGAGCGAATCACTCGTCGCGGTCATGCGGCACTCGACATTCGCGTTCGCGTCGGCGCCCGTCTCGCAGTTCTCGACCGCGACGATCTCTTCGCTCGATGAGGTGCCGCCGCCACCAGAGCTCAGCGCCGGAGCGAAGCTCGTGAGGTCAACGCCGAGAAGCTGTGACCCGAGAAACAGCACGAGCATGAGCCCGATGCCGCCGCCACCGACGGCCAAGCCCGTGCGACGCCCGCCGCCGCTGCGCTTCTGCACCTGACTCGTGTCGATGCGAACGTTCTCGTTGAATGTCATGCTCGAATAGTATCCCGTCAGCGGCGCATCGCCCACTGCAGAGTGTCGAGCCCGAGCGTGCCGAGCGAAAGCGCACGATCGTGGAACGATGCCAGCGTGAACCCGGGCTCACTTTCTGCCTCTGCCCGAAGCTCCAACCATTGGCGCTCCCCCACTTTGTATGAGCTCGCCTGACCTGGCCAGCCGAGGTAGCGGAGCACCTCAAATCGGAGCGCCTCGGGGCGCATCGTCACGTTGCTCGCCATGAAGTCGTAGACTCGCTCCGCTGTCCACACACTGCCGTCGGGGGCATGCTTGCCGAGGTGCAATCCGATGTCGACGACCACCCGGGCGGCCCGCATGCGCTGCGCGTCGAGCATGCCGAGGCGGGCCCCGGGATCCTCAAGAAACCCGAGCTCGGCCATGAGGCGCTCGGCGTAGAGCGCCCACCCCTCGAGGTGCCCCGATGTTCCCGCCCGAGTACGCCGCCAGGCGTTCAGTTCGACTCGTCGGGCGACGGCCCCGCCGAGCTGCAGGTGATGGCCGGGAACTCCCTCGTGGTAGACCGTCGTGAGCTCACGCCAGGTTCGAAACTCTGTCACGCCTGCGGGCACGGTCCACCACATGCTGCCGGGCCGGGCGAAGTCATCGCTCGGGGCCGTGTAGTAGATCCCTCCCTCACTGGTCGGGGCGATACGGCAGTCCAGCCGGCGGAGTTCTCCTGGGATCGCAAAGACCGTCCCGTCAAGCGCCTCAATGGCCTCGTCACTACGCTCCTGCAGCCACCGCTGGAGGGCCTCCTCCCCGTGGATGGTTTTTTGGGGGTCCCGGTCGAGCAGGGCGATCGCCTCCGCGGGCGACGCTCCCGGCGCGATCGCTTCGGCCGTCGACCGCTGCTCGGCGGCAATCCTGTCAATCTCAACGAGCGCCCACTCGTAGGTCTCGTCGGCGTCGATGTCGGTGCCGAGGAAGTCACGGGCGGCAAGTGCGTAGTGGTCGCGACCAACTGCGTCGTCTGCGTTGGCCGTCGGCGCGAGTTGCTCACGCAGGTATCGAGCGAACGAGGCATAGGCGCGGGCCGCGCCACGGGCTCCTTCGCTCACTTCTGCCACCAGCGCGCGGCCTTCCGAGGGCCAGGTCTGGGCCGCGTCGTTGGCGGATTCCCCAAGCCGCGAGAAGTACTCGACAGCAAACCTGTCGGCCTGAGCAGCGACCGCGAGCACCTGCCGCCGCGCGGGTCCATTGCCGCGCGAGGCGCCGAGTTCCAGGGACTGCACATACCCTGACAGCGCCGCGGGAACCGCCGCGAGCCGCCTGGCAATCGCCTCCCAGTCACCCTCCGCTGCTCGCGGCATGAGGTCGAACGCCTGGCGAATCAGTTGTGCGGGTGTTTCAAGCACCGTCAGGTCTCGCAGCGCGAGGCCCGTTTCGACGCGGGCGATACGAACGTCGAGACGATCGCGCAGTTCGCGCACCGTGATGTCGTCTGTGCGGTCCGCAGGGACTGCACGCTCCAGTTTCGAGCGTACGGCGCGAGCGTCGGCAGCGGCCTGGGCCGACCCATCGGGCGAGTAGTCACCAAAGGTCGTCGCCGACTCGACCCGCCCGAGCTTGGTGCCGAGTACCGGGTCAAGCCCGACCTCGGTGTCGAGCCACCGCTCGGCGATAGCGTCGATGGCCGTGGGTTGCCGAGAGCCAGAGATCGCTCCGGTTCGATGCTGAGGGCTCATTGTCCGGTCACCTTTCTGCTACCCCGGTGTGGGGGCCGCTGGGCTGGGAGATTAGTCTGTGGGTGTGAGCAAGGAACGAGATGCCCCGAACGCCGAGGTCGCTGCACTGGGTCGCGAGCTGCGCGACGAGCGCCAGCGACAGGGATTGAGCCTGAACGCGTTGAGCCAGCGCTCCGGCGTCAGCTTCGGGCTGATCAGCCAGCTTGAACGCGGTCTTGGCAACCCTTCCTTCCTCGCGCTGAAGCGGCTGGCCGAAGCGCTCGGGATCCCCATCTCGCGCTTTCTTGAGGGCGGCGCCGACCGCGACGACCTTGTCGTGCGCGCCGACGAGCGCACGATGCTTCCGGTCCTTGAGAGCGAGCCCGAGAGTCAGCTCGTGGTGCGTGAGCTGCTCACGCCCGGCCGACGGTCGTCGCTGCAGGTGATTCGCAGCACGCTGCCGCCAGGCTTCACGAACGAGGGCAAGGCGTTCCGGCATCTGGGGACCGAGTGTGTCGTCGTCGAGTCGGGCACGCTCACCGTCGTGCACGGCGAGCGCCGAGTGGAGCTCGAGCCGGGCGACGCCATGACCTATCCGTGCTCGGTGCCGCACTGGTGGGCGAACACGACCGCGGAGCCGTGCGTTGTGCTCGGGGCTGTGACCCCGTTCGAGCAGTAGCCCTGGCCGGCGAGCCATCACCCAGTCGCCCGCCGTTCATCAAGGGCAAGATCGAGCAACCTTGCGAGTTCGTCGATCGGCCGCACGTGATCGTCCGCGCGCAGATCGATCGCAAGGGGCGCGTCGCGCGGAGCAGGTTCGTGCGTCGCCGCGTCGGCAGCGGCTGGCGCGACCCCAACGAGCAGCGCAGCAGATTGCCTGCCGCGAAGGTCTCCGCCTGCAGCATCACCTGCGGCGAGCGCCGCGAGCACGCGGCGCGAGAAGCCAGCGAGGGCCCGTTCGCTAGCCACGCCGTCATCATCGGGTGCGCCTTCGAACGCCGCCACCATCGCGGCAAGCACCTCAGGGCCGGGCAGGAGATTGCCGAGCACGACGAACCCCTCCCCGACTTCGCTTCCCGCCCACGCAGTGCAGGCATCGCCAGTGTGCGCTGAGACGGCGCCGTCCGCCGTCACGACCGCGGCCTGCCGCCACGCTGCGCCGGAATCCCAGTCGGGGATGCGCGCGATTGCCGTTGCCGGCGACGCCCCCGAGGCGACAGCGTCGAGCAGCAGCCCGCGCAGGGATCGGTTCGTGTAGGCCTGACTTGCTGCGGCCCCGACGCCGACCCGCAGGGCCGGCACGCCCGCGCCGACGGCGAGCGAGCGGCTCACCGTCGCCGCGGCGAGTAGACCCCTCGTTGGGTCGCTCGCCAGGATGGTAAATGTCATGTCGCTGCTTCCTCGGGTTGACGCGAGCCCGTTTTCGATGTTGACTATCGCAATAATGATGATTCCATCATAAAAATGATAATTCCGCCCACTCACGCAGAGGATCAGTGCCGATGAAGTCACGCACACTACTCCCAGGAGTCGCCCTGCTGGGCGCCCTCGTTCTCGCCGGCTGTTCGACCGGCACCGCCGTCGACCTCGATGGCGGCGGCACCGGCGGCGCCTCCGGCGCCGTGCTGACGGCGGCAATCGCTGGCGAGCCGGATCAGCTCGACCCGCACAAGACCACCGCCTACTTCTCATTTGAGGTGCTCGAGAATGTCTTTGACACGCTCGTGCAGCCTGACGAGAACCTCGAAATGCAGCCGGCACTCGCGGAGAGCTGGGACCTGAGCGACGACCAGCTCACTTGGACATTCCATCTGCGCGAGGGCGTGACATTCCACGACGGCTCGCCGTTTACCTCCGCGGACGTCGCATACTCGCTGAACCGGATCATCGACGACGAGCTTGCGAACGCCTGGCGGCTCAGCGCGATCACCGGGATCGAGACGCCAGACGACACGACCGTCGTCATCTCGGTCGCGCAGCCCACCCCGAACCTACTGTCGAGCCTCGGCGGGTTCAAGGGCATGGCGATTGTGCAGCGCGAGAACGTCGAGAGCGGCGACATCACCACCAAGCCAATCGGCACCGGCCCCTTCTCCCTCACGAGCTACACCCAGGGCGACAGCATCAAGCTCGCCGCGAACCCGGACTACTGGGGTGGTGCGCCCAAGGTCAGCGGCGTGAACTTCTCCTTCCTCTCCGAGGGCAACACTGCGATCGCCGCGCTGAAGAGCGGGGAGATCGACTGGACCGACTCGATTCCCGCCCAGCAGATCGAGCAGCTGAGTGGCGACTCCGCCCTCGAGATCGGCGTCGAACCGAGCACTGACTACTGGTACCTCGCGCTGAACGAAGGGCACGAGCCGTACGGTGACGTCCGCGTGCGCCAGGCAATCGCCTACGCCATCGATCGGGAGGCGATCGCCCAGGTCACGAGCTACGGGACCGCGGCGACGAACCAGCTCGCGATCCCCGAGCAGAGCGCCTGGTACACGGAGTTCGACGAGTTCAGCACCAACGTCGACGAGTCCAAGAAGCTGCTCGCTGAGGCAGGAGTCGACGGTTCGACGCTCACGCTCGACCTGCTCGCCTCCTCGGACTACCCTGAGACTGTCACCGCCGCGCAGGTGATCGCCGACAACCTCGCGCCGCTCGGGATCGATGTCTCGATCCGGCAGCCCGATTTCGCCACCTGGCTCGACGAGCAGAACAGCGGCAACTTCGACATGCTCATGATGGCCTGGCTCGGCAACATCGATCCTGACGACTTCTACTACGCGCAGCACCACTCGAAGGGCGCGAGCAATGCGCAGGGGTACAGCAACCCCAAGGTCGACGAGCTGCTCGACGCCGGACGTACCGAGACCGACGTCGACGCCCGCAAGAAGCTCTACGACGAGGCCGCGACCCTCATCGCCCAGGAGGCAAGCTACATCTACCTTTACAACCCCTCGGTCGTGCAGGCCTGGCTGCCCGCCGTTGAGGGGTACGAGGTGCGCAGCGACCGCGCCGTCCGCTTCAAGGATGTGAGCCTCGCCGAATGACGTCCACGCTGACGAGCCGCGTCACCGGCTCGGCAACACTGCGCTTCCTCGGGAAGCGACTCCTTCACACCGTCGTCGTGCTTCTCGGCGTACTTGTGCTGGTGTTCACGCTGATCCACCTGGTGCCGGGCGACCCTGTCCGAATCGCGCTCGGCACCCGGTACACCCAGGAATCGTACGATGCGCTGCGGGCCGCCTCAGGGCTCGACCGGCCGCTCATCGAGCAGTTCTTCGCGTACGTCGGCCACGCGCTCACGGGTGATCTCGGCGTCAGCTTCCGAAACGGCCAGCCTGTCACGGAGATCCTGCTCGAGCGGCTCCCCGCGACACTGTCGCTCGCCGGCGTCGGCATGCTCATTGCGCTGCTCATCTCGATCCCAGCCGGAACGTTCTCGGCGCTGAAGGAGGGCACCGTCGGCGACGGCATCGTCCGAGTGTTCAGCCAGTTCGGCGTCTCGATCCCTGATTTCTGGATGGGCATGCTGCTCATCACGCTGTTCTCGACGATCCTGGGCTGGCTGCCGCCGTCAGGGTACGTCGCGTTCGGCGAGGATCCGGGCGAGTGGCTCCGGCGCGTGTTCACCCCCGCCCTGACCGTCGGCCTCGTCGCCGGCTCGATCATGACGCGCTACGTCCGCGGTGCGGTGCTTGAGGTCGCTGAGGCAGCGTACGTCCGCACGGCACGCTCGAAGGGGCTGCGGCCCGCGGTCGTGACGGGCGTGCACATCGCCCGGAACGCGTTCATTCCGATCCTCACCATCACGGGCATCCAGCTGGCAACGATGCTCGGCGGCGTACTCGTCGTCGAGGTCGTGTTCGCGTGGCCGGGGCTCGGCCGGCTCGTCTACGACTCGGTCGCCTCCCGCGACTACCCGGTCGTGCAAGGGGCGGTGCTGCTCATCGCCATCGCGTTCCTCGTCGTCAACCTCGTTGTCGACGCACTGTATGCCCTCATCGACCCGAGGATTCGACTGTCATGACCGCGCCAGACACCGTCGCACTCGCGACCGCGCCCACACTCGCTGATGGCAGCCGCCCGTCGGCCTTCCGCCTGTTCCTTCGAAGCCCCGTGAGCGTCGTCGGCAGCCTCGTGCTCCTCGTGATGATCGCCGCGGCGCTCGTCGGGCCGGCGCTCGCGCCCTACGGCGTGAACGAGACCGACATCGCCGGCGCGCTCAAAGCGCCGAGCGCCGAGCACTGGTTCGGGACCGATGACCTCGGGCGAGACGTGTTCTCGCGAGTCGTCATCGCCGCGCAGGTATCGCTGCGCGTCGCCGTCATCAGCGTCGCCATCGCGCTCGTGCTGGGGGTGCTCCTCGGCATCGTGTCCGGTTATGCGGGCGGTTGGGCCGACGGCGTGCTCATGCGAATCGTTGACGTGATGTTCGCGTTCCCGATGCTCATCCTCGCGCTCGCGATCGTCGCGGTGCTCGGTCCCGGTGCGAACACCGCGACCATCGCTATCGGCGTCGTCTACGTGCCGATCTTCGCCCGCGTTGCCAGAGCCAGCACGCTCAGCGTGCGCTCGGAACCCTTCGTCCGCGCGTCGCAGACCATGGGGACGGGCGCCGGCAGGATTCTCGTGAAGCACATCCTCCCCAACATTTCGGGCCCGATCATCGTGCAGACCTCGCTCTCCCTTGCGTTCGCGATTTTGTCCGAGGCCGCGCTCTCGTTCCTGGGGCTTGGCGTGCAGCCGCCGCAGCCGTCGTGGGGTCGGATGCTCTTCGAAGCGCAATCGTTTCTGGGTACTGCCTGGTGGCTCGCGGTCTTCCCGGGGCTCGCGATCTTTCTCACCGTGCTGTCCTGCAACCTCGTCGGCGACGGCCTCCGCGACGTCCTCGATCCCAAGCAGCGCAGCGTCATCGAATCAAGGAGCGCTCGCCGATGAGCCACACAGACACCCCCGTTCTCTCCGTGCAGGACCTGCGCGTCACCATCGGAGCAACCGAGCTCGTTCACGGCGTCTCGTTCGACGTCCACGACGGGCAGACCGTCGGCATCGTCGGTGAATCTGGCTCCGGTAAGTCACTGAGCGTGCTCAGCGCGACCCGCCTGCTCGACCTCCCGCACCAGCGGGTGACTGGGCGGTCGCTGCTCCGCGGCGACGATCTCGTGACCGCCCCCAAAGCGAAGCTCAGGCGCGTGCACGGCCCTGAAATCGGGTTCGTCTTCCAAGATCCCAGCACGTCGCTGAACCCGCTCCTCACGCTCGAACGGCAGCTCACGGAGGGGCCCGAGACGCACCTCAGGCTCAGCCACCGTGCCGCACGCACGCGGGCGATCGAGCTGCTGGAGGCCGTCGGTCTTCCCGATCCCGAACGCCGGCTGCAATCCTACCCGCATCAGCTCTCCGGCGGCCAGCGCCAGCGCGTGATGATTGCGATCGCACTCGCCTGCGACCCGTCGCTGCTCATCGCCGATGAGCCGACAACGGCGCTTGACGTCACGACACAGGCGCAGATTATCGACCTCGTCCGAGAGATGCAGCGCGAGCGCGGCATGGCAGTCGTGTGGATCAGCCACGACCTCGGCGTGATCGGGCAGGTCGCGACCGACGTGACCGTGCTGTTCCGCGGCGACGCCGTCGAGCAGCGGCCGGTGCTCGACCTCTTCGACCGGCCCGATCATGACTACACCAAGCGGCTCCTCGCCAGCCGGCCTTCACTGTCGAGTCCGCCGCCCGAGCCCGCGCCCGCCGACGCAGCGCCCGTGCTCGAGGTGTCCGGCCTCAACGTCAGGTTCCCGGTGAAGTCAAAGACTGGCACCACCTGGGTGCACGCGGTGCGCGACGTGAGCTTCACCATTGCCCGCGGGACGACGCTCGGGCTCGTGGGCGAGTCAGGGTCTGGCAAATCGACCATCGCTGGTGCGCTCACCGGCCAGGTGTCGCCCGAGAGCGGTTCGGTCTCCCTGTCGGGCTCCGACGTGCTCGCCGCCCGTGGGGGCGAGCTGCGGGGGATCCGCCGACGGCTAGCAATGGTCTTCCAGGATCCCTTCTCTGCACTGAACCCTCGCACGACAGTTTCCGAGGCGATCTCCGAGCCGCTCATCGTGCACGGCCTACGCGACGGCAAGCGCGCCCGTGCTTCGCGCGTCGCGGAGCTCCTCGAACAGGTCAATCTGCCGACCTCGTTCGCGTCGCGCTACCCGCACGAGATGTCCGGCGGCCAGCGGCAGCGGGTCTGCATTGCGCGCGCGCTCGCCTGCGAGCCTGACGTCTTGATCCTCGATGAGTCGACCGCGTCGCTCGATGTTTCGATCCAGGCCGATGTCATGGCGCTACTCAAGCGGCTCCAGCGCGAGCTCGGGTTGGCCTATCTCTTCATCGCGCACGACCTCGCCGTCGTGCACGAGATGAGCCACGAGGTCATGGTGATGCGCCGTGGTGAGATCGTGGAGGCGGGCCCGAGCGAGGCGCTCTACGGGGCGCCCCGACACGATTACACGCGGTCGCTGCTCGCAGCGATCCCGCCGAACCGGCCTGCGGCTGCGCTGAGTTAGAAGATCGACCAGTCGGTGCGTGCCGTGAGCTCGGCAAGCGCCGCCATGCCCGTCAACGAGTTGCCGGAACCGTCTAGGCCCGGCCCCCAGACACAGATCGAGCACACGTCGGGCACGATCGCGAGGATGCCGCCGCCGACGCCAGACTTCCCGGGCAGGCCAACGCGGTAGGCGAACTCGCCCGCGGCGTCGTAGAACCCCGAGGTGAGCATCACGGCGTTCACGCGGCGGGCCTGGTTTGAACTCAGCAGCCGGGTGCCGTCCGCGCGCACCCCGCGCCGAGCGAGGAACGCGCCGGCAGCCGCGAGATCTTCGCAGGTCATCGCGATCGCGCACTGGTCGACGTAGCGCGCGAGCACAGCCTCGACGTCGTTGGTGAGGTTGCCGAAGCTGCGCAGCAGGTGCGCGATCGACGAGTTTCTGTCGGAGTGGCTGAGCTCGGACGCCGCGGTCAGCGCATCAACCGAGACGTCGGGGTTGCCCGACTCGGCGCGGACGAATTCGAGCACGGGCGACTGCTCTCCAGGCGTCAGACTCAATAGGTGATCGGCGACCACGAGGGCGCCCGCGTTCATGAACGGGTTGCGCGGGATACCGCGTTTGTACTCAAGCTGTGCGAGCGAGTTAAACGCGGCGCCCGACGGCTCGCGGTTCACGCGCTGCCAGATCTCATCGCCGTCCTCGGCCATGACCAGGGCAAGCGAGAACACCTTCGAAATACTCTGGATCGAGAAGTCGACTGCCGCGTCTCCGGCGGCGAACCGCTCGCCGTCCGTCGTCATGACTGCGATGCCAAACTGGTCTGGGTTCACCGCCGCGAGACGCGGGATGTAGTCGGCGACGCTGCCGCCGCCCATGATCGGCCGAACGGCCTCGTACACCTCGTCAAGCACGCCCTGCAGATCACTCGTCATAGTGGGGCTAGTTTATCGAAATTACCCTGCTCAAGCCAGGTTTTCCGCGAAGCGATCCGTCGCCCGCACGAGCGCGTCGACGATGCCCGGCTCGCTCGCGGCATGCCCTGCGTCGGCGACCATATCGATCGAGGCCTCGGGCCACGCGCGGTGCAGATCCCACGCGGTGCGCGCCGGTGTGCAGACGTCGTAGCGCCCCTGCACGATCGCGCCGGGGATGCCGGCGAGCTTGCCTGCGTTCGCGATGAGCTGCCCGTCCTCGAACCACCCTCCATTCGAGAAAAAGTGGTTTTCAATGCGCGCGAACGCGACCGCGCCCGCAACGTCGGCGCGCGCCTCCGCGATGACGTCGGAGTCGGGGATCAGACGCACGGTCGCGTTTTCCCAGACCGTCCAGGCGACCCCGGCAGGCACGTGCACCGCGGGGTCAGGATCGGTGAGCCTGCGGCGGTAGGCCGCGACGAGATCGCCGCGCTCGCTCTCGGGGATCGCCGCGAGGTACTCCTCCCAGAAGTCGGGGAAGAGGTGCGAGGCGCCGTCTTGATAGAACCAGTCGATCTCGCTCCTTCGCAGCGTGAAGATGCCGCGCACGACGAGCTCGGTGACCCGCTCGGGGTGCGTCTGCGCGTATGCAAGCGAGAGCGTCGACCCCCAGGAGCCGCCAAACACGAGCCATCGGTCGATGCCGAGGTGCTCGCGCAGGCGCTCAATGTCGGCAACAAAGTGCCAGGTGGTGATCGCCGACATGTCGGCATCGGGCGCGCTCACGTGCGGCGTCGAGCGCCCGCTGCCGCGCTGCTGGAGTAGCACGATGCGGTAACGCTCGGGGTCGAAGTAGCGGCGATAGTCGGCCGAGAGCACACCACCGGGGCCGCCGTGCAGGAAGATGGCCGGCTTTCCGTCGGGATTTCCGCAGACTTCCCAGTAGACCTCGTGGCCGTCGCCGACCGGGAGCATCCCGTGGTCGTAGGGCTCGATGGGCGGGTACAGCGTGCGCAGTTCAGTCATTCCCCCACTCTAGAACCCCCGGCCCAACTTGTTTGGTACTTGGCCTTGCTAAGTAGCGGTACTTAGTGTTACTTTCTAGCGGTAGTCACTCACGCTAAGTAGAGGAGGTTGAGGTTGGCAAACCAACTCACCGAAATGCTCAAGGGCACCCTAGAAGGGATCGTCCTCGCATTTCTCACCGAAGACCCGGCGTACGGGTACGAGATCACCACGCGCCTGCGCGACGAGGGGTTTGAGGACATCGCCGAGGGCACGGTGTACGCGCTTCTCGTGCGCATCGAGCAGCGGGGGCTCGTCGACGTCGCAAAGGTCCCGTCAGAGAAGGGGCCGCCCCGCAAGGTCTACTCCATCAACGAGGCCGGGCGCACCCAGCTCGCGGAGTTCTGGCAGACGTGGAACTTCCTCGCCGGCCGCATCGAACGGCTCCGCCCCACCGCGTAGCCCGACACCACACGCAAACAGACACACACGTATTCAAGGAGAACATCATGGCCGCAAAGTGGATTGAAATGCTCACCGGTTCACTCGAGCAGAAGAAGCAGTACCGGGAGCACGTGGCTCGCCTCGACGCTCTCCCCGCGCCATACGGCGAGGCGGCGAAGGCCGTACAGCGCTACCTCACCTACGCGGGCGCCGCGGAAGACGGCGACACCCTCGTCACGATGATCGGCGACCACGTCGATCTCTGGGAGCGCGCGGCAGTGGACGGCACCCCCGTCCGAGCGATCGTGGGCGACAACCCCGTCGAGTTCGCGGAGGAGTTCGCCAGGGCCTACGCGGGCAAGCAGTGGATCGACCGCGAGCGGAACCGCCTCACGCAGGCGATCGACGCAGCCGCGGCGAAGCAAGAGGGCAGGCAAGAGTCATGACCGCCACGAACGAACCCGAACCCGCCCTCAGAGTCGAGGGAATCACGAAGGCGTTCGGCGAGCTCGCCGTGCTCCGCGGCGTCGACTTCGCGGTGAGGCCGGGAAGCATCTTCGCGCTGCTCGGCTCGAACGGCGCCGGAAAGACCACCCTCGTTCGCATCCTCGCGACACTCACGTCTGCTGACGCGGGCAGCGCCACAGTTGCGGGCCATGACGTCGCCGAGGCCCCGGCTGAGGTGCGCCGAGCGATCAGTCTGACCGGCCAGTTCGCAGCGGTCGACGAGATCCTCACCGGCCGCGAGAACCTCGCGCTCATCGCGCGGCTGCGCCACCTCGATCGCCCCGCCGAGATCGCCGACGCGATGCTCGACAGGTTCGCACTGACCGAGGCCGGTGGCCGCCGGGCGTGCACGTACTCGGGCGGGATGCGCCGCAGGCTTGATATCGCGATGAGCCTGATCGGCGACCCCCAGGTGATCTTTCTCGACGAGCCGACGACGGGTCTCGACCCGCAGTCTCGCATCGAGGTCTGGGAGACGATTCGGCAGCTCGCCCGCGGCGGCACGACGGTGATGCTCACCACCCAGTACCTCGACGAGGCCGAGCAGCTCGCCGACCAGATCGCGATCCTGCACGAGGGCACGATCATCCAGAACGGCACCCTCGCCGAGCTCAAGGCTCTGCTCCCCGCCGCGCAGGTTGAGTACATTGAGAAGCAGCCCTCGCTTGAAGACGTGTTTCTCACGCTGGTGGGGGAACGATGAGCACTCAAGCACTCTCAGACACCAGCGCGCTCACCGCGCGCTCGCTCCGGCACATCCTCCGCAGCCCCGACACGATCATCACGACCGCGGTCACGCCGGTCGCGCTCATGCTGCTCTTTGTGTTCGTGCTCGGCGGTGCGATCAACACGGGCTCCGGCGACTCGTATATCAACTACATGCTGCCCGGCATCCTGCTCATCACGATCGCATCAGGGATCGCGTACACCGCGTACCGACTGTTCCTCGACATGCAAGGCGGCATCTTCGAGCGATTCCAATCCATGCCGATCGCGCGGTCGAGCGTGCTCTGGGCGCACGTGCTCACGTCGCTCGCGGCGAACCTCGTGTCGATCGGGCTCGTCATCGGGGTCGCACTGCTCCTCGGCTTCCGCACGAGCGCGTCGCCCGGCGCGTGGTTCGCGATCATCGGGATCCTTGCCCTGTTCACGCTCGCCCTCACTTGGGTGGCGGTCATCGCCGGGCTCTCGGCGAAGACAGTCGACGGCGCGAGCGCGTTCAGCTACCCGCTCATCTTCCTGCCGTTCATCAGCTCGGCGTTCGTGCCGACGGCGAGCATGCCCGGCCCGGTCGCGTGGTTTGCCGAGCACCAGCCGGTCACGGCGATCGTTGATTCGATCCGCAACCTGTTCGCAGGCGCCCCCGTCGGGAGCGAGCTGTGGGTCGCCCTCGCCTGGCTCGTCGGCATCCTCGGAGTCGCATACGGCGCCGCGATCCTGATCTACCGTCGAAAGATCAGATAGCCGCTCCCCGATACGGCAGCGCGCCCCGCAACCTCACCGGTTGCGGGGCGCGCTGCCTGCGCTGTCCATGCTGTCTGCGGCTGGGTGGTGCGCGACTCAGCTCGCTGTGGCGGCGGCCTTCTCAGCGATCTTCGCTGCCGCCTTCGCCTGTGCGCGAAGCTCCTTCTCGTGCACGGGCCAGAGGCCGGCGGCGCGCTGCTCGTCGACGTAGTTCTGCGCCTCCTGCTGGCGCTCCTCCTCGATGCCCGTCGCGATCTCCGCGCGCAGCAGGGCGTCGTCGAGCCCAAACGCGTCAACAAGGTCGAGCGCGTGCTCGCGGAGGCGGCCGAGCAGCCTGTCGATGTACGCGGTGACCGACTCGGCGCGCTTGCCCGACATGCGGCCGTGCACGAGGTACCAGGTCATGTTGCGCTCGATCACGGTGAGGCCGAACAGGTCGCGCAGCCAGGTCATGACCTGCTTCGTGCCCGGGTCCGTAAGCTTGTCGACTTCCTCGGTGAAGGCCTCCCACTGCAGCAGCTCGGCGTGCGCGCGAGCTGCCTCGATGAGCTTGTGCTGCTGGGCGTTGAAAGCATCCTCGCTGCGCGCGGCGCGCTCGGCCTTCGGCACGTCCTTCGTCGCGTCGCGCAGCGCGCCCGCAACCTCGGCGACCATGGTCTCGACGCGGTCGGTGAGCAGCTCGCGCTGCGACTCGGGGCTGCGGAAACTCTCAACCGAGCGGGCGGTCTGCCCAAAGTCGGCGATGCTCTGGCCGAGCTGGCGAAGCCCGAAGCGGCTGACACGGTCGCCGATCTGGCTCGCCGCGGCGCGCGCGAGGGCGGCCTTATCGCCGTCCTTGAACTGCGCGGCGTAGTCGGTGAGCAGGCGCTTGCCAACGAGCTGCAGCAGCACAGTGTTGTCGCCCTCGAACGTGACATAGATGTCGAGGTCGGCGCGCAGGCCGGTCAGGCGGTTCTTCGCGATGAAGCCCGCGCCACCGCAGGCCTCGCGCGCCTCCTGCAGGGTGTCGAGCGCGGCCCACGTCGAGAGCGACTTCAGGCCGGCGGCGAGGGTCTCGAGATCCTCGCGGTTCTCATCGGTGTCCTTCACGCCCGAGAACACCTCGTCAAACACCGTGAGCAGCCGCTCGTGCGCGAACGCCATTGCGTAGGTCTCTGCGAGCCGGGGCAGCAGGCGGCGCTGGTGCTGGCCGTAGTCCATGAGCACGGTCTCGCGGCCCGATGCACCAGGGAATTGCCGGCGCTGCGTGCCGTAGCGGATGGCGATGGTGAGCGCGGCCTGCATCGCGCGCACGGCCGATCCGTCGAGCGAGACGCGGCCCTGCACGAGCGTGCCGATCATGGTGAAGAAGCGCCGACCGGGGCTCTCAATGTGCGACGAGTAGGTGCCGTCGGCCGCGACGTCGCCGTAGCGGTTGAGGAGGTTCTCGCGCGGGATCCTGACGTTCGTGAAGTGCAGCCGGCCGTTGTCGATACCGTTCAGGCCGCCCTTGACGCCGTCGTCCTCGCTACCGACGCCAGGCAGGAGCTTGCCCTCGGGGGTGCGGATCGGCACGAAGAACGCGTGCACGCCGTGATTCACCCCGCGGGTGATGAGCTGGGCGAAGACCACCGCGGCTTGGCCGTGCAGCGCGGCGTTGCCAAGGAACTCTTTCCACGCGCCCTTGAACGGGGTGTGGATCTCGAATTCTTCGGTGTCGGGGTCGTAGGTCGCGGTCGTACCGATCGACGCCACGTCAGATCCGTGCCCGATCTCGGTCATCGCGAACGCGCCGGGAAGCTTCAGGCTCATCACGTCTGGCAGCCACTTCTCGTGGTGCGCCTTGTTGCCGAGGTGCAGGATCGCGGAGCCAAACAGCCCCCACTGCACGCCGCCCTTGATCTGCATCGAGGGGTCAGCGAGCACGAGCTCCTGGAACGCCGCGACGTTGCCGCCGTGGTTGTCGCCGCCACCGAGGTACTTCGGGTACGCGCGCTGGATCGCGCCCGCCTCAACAAGCTCGTGCAGTTGGCTGAGCACCCGGATGCGGTGCTCGTCCATCGGCTGGCCGGGAATCGTGTGCAGGCTCGGCCTCGAGCGTACGAGCTCCCTGGCTTCGAGGCGCTCGGTCTTCCACTTCCCGAGGAGCGCGTCGCTCACCTGCTGGACGTTGATGCGAGGGGCGTTGTCGGCCATCGATATCTCCAATTCGACCTGACGGCGGAGGCAGAGCCGCTCGGGCCACCGGGCTGGCGGCACAGCTCTCTCTGCCCTGAATATGGAGCCAGAGTATGTCGACGTCGAGAAACCCTCAACCGTTCGCGGGGCACTCGACAACCACGGTCGGGCACCCCTTCCCGAGTCTTGTCAAGAACCTACAAGCTGGGCGAGCGTAACCTGTACAGTTTCTCTATCGAACGCTACTTGCGCCGCTGCGCTCGGGGCTGCTTGCCCGGCTCGTAGGCCTCGAACACGAGCGGCTCAATGCCGGCTTCGTCGAGCATTTCGCGCGTGCGCTTCTGCCAGGTGCGCGGGATCAGCGTCACCACCTGTCCGCCCCGCCCGGCCCGGCCGGTGCGACCCGAGCGGTGCACAAAGGTCTTCGCCTCCTGCGGCGGATCGAGCTGAACGACGGCATCGACGTCATCGATGTGGATGCCCCGGGCCGCGACATCGGTCGCGACGAGCACGCGAGCCTTGCCCGTGGCGAACTGCTTGAGGTTGATCTCGCGGCGGGCCTGGCTGAGGTTGCCGTGCAGCGACGTCGCCGATACGCCGGCGTCGAGCAGTTGCTCGGTGATGCGTTCGGCCGCAGCGCGGGTCCGCGAGAAGAGCATGACGCGCCCCGGGATCTTCGCGAACTCGAGCACCGCCGCGTCTTTGTCCTCGCGCATCACCATGTACACGCGGTGCGGCACGGTCGACTTTGTGCGCTCGATCTCGTGGGCAGCGGGGTCGACGAGAAACTCGCTGACGAGCTCTTCAACGTCGCGGTCGAGCGTCGCCGAGAAGAGCAGCCGCTGGCCGCCCCTCGCCGTCTGCCGCAGCGTCCACTGAGTCTCTTCAAGGAAGCCGAGCTCGCAGAGGTGGTCAGCCTCGTCAACGATTGAGACTTGCACCTCGCGCAGGTCGAGCTTGCGCCGTTCGACGAGGTCGCGGATGCGCCCCGGGGTGCCGATGACGATGTCGACGCCGCGCTCGAGAGCGTGCACCTGCGGCTCGCTCGGCACGCCGCCAACGAGCTGGGCGGTGTAGAACCCGACCGAGCGCGCGAGCGGCTGCACGGTGCGATCGATCTGCAGCGCGAGCTCGCGGGTGGGGGCGAGGATCAGCGCCTTGGGCTTTCGCGTCGCCCCGGCCGAGCCGCGCGAGACGCGTTCGCCCCGCTTGGCCTGCTTCGGTTTCTTCGCCGCGGGCTCGCCGAACCGGCCGTCTGCCTTGAGGATGAGCATGCGCTCAACGAGTGCGGCGCCAAAAGCGATGGTCTTGCCAGAGCCGGTCTCGGCCCGGCCAAGCACGTCGCGACCCGCAATAGCGTCGGGGATCGTCGCAACCTGAATCGGGAACGGTGCGTCTGCGCCAAGCTCCCCCAGCGTTCGCACGAGGTTCTGGCCGAGCCCGAGGTCGCCGAAGCTTCGCCCCGAGGCGTCCTCAGCTCTCCACACCTTCGGCGTGTAGTTCTGCAGGGTCTCCCCCGCCGGGCGCAGTCGCTTCGCGCCACGCTCGGCCCCGCCCGGCCGCTGGGTACGGTCGTCACGGCCGCCCTTGCTTTCAGGCTTGCTACCCCGAGTTTCCGGCCGGCCATCCCTTCTTCCCGGCCTGCCGCCGGCAGTAGACCTGCGACCTGCACCACCAATGCCCGAACCCCTGGAGTTCGACATATCTTCTGCAGATCCCAGGCCCTGCGCCCCACGGCGGGCCCTGGCAGAGCCACCGGAGCTGCCAGAACCGCCAGAGCCATCCCGGCCAGCCGCGGCCCCGCCGTACTTGCGCTTCGGAGCTCTGGTACGGTTCGGGTCGTAGTTGGCCGGGGCTTTGAACCCGCGCCGCTTCTTCTGCGCCATGAGTTAGCTGTTCCGTTCTTGGGTGTCGAGAGAGGGTCCACCATCGAGTGTGGTGTCAGGCTCAGCCTCAGGCGCCGCAATCTCGCCAGGGGCCTGGGCCTCAGCCTCAGCCTCAGCCTCCGGAAGCACCGCAGCCTCGGGCGCCGCGTGCTCAGGCTCCACGGCTTCACCAAGCGCGGCAGCTGGCTTGGTGTCAACCGCCCCACCGTGAGCACCAGCGACCCCAGCGAGCTCAACACCAGCACCAGCAACAGCACCAGCGGCCTTCGCCTCACGCTTCGCCGCCCAGCGTTCACGAGCCTCCTCGCGCTTGCGCTCAACCAGGTAGTAGAGCGTCGGCAGCACGACAAGCGTGAGCACTGTCGACGAGAGCAGGCCGCCGATGACGACGACAGCAAGCGGCTGCGAGATAAACCCACCCTTGCCCGTGATGCCCAGTGCCATCGGGGTCAGAGCGAGGATCGTCGCGAGCGCGGTCATCACGATCGGCCGGAGACGCTGCAGTGAGCCGTGCAGCACCGCGTCACGCAGGCTGTCGCCGCGGTCTCGGTACTGGTTTACCAGGTCGATGAGCACGATCGCGTTCGTCACGACGATACCGACGAGCATGAGCACGCCGATGAGCGAGGCAACGCCGAGCGGGATGCCGGTCGCGATGAGCAGCAGAATGGCGCCCGTCGCCGCGAACGGCACCGACACGAGCAGCAGGAGCGGCTGCAGCAGGCTGCGGAACGTCGCGACCATGACCACGTACACGATGAGGATCGCGGCGAGCAGCGCAATGCCAAGCTGCTGGAAGGCCTCTTCCTGCTGCGACATGACGCCGCCGATGCTCGCCGAGGCCCCCGTCGGCAGGTCAACGCTGTCAAGCGCGGCCGTTACCTGAGTGCCAGCTGCCCCGAGGTCATCGCCCTTCGGGAGCGCCGAAACCGTGACCATGCGCGCGTTGTTCTCGGTGCGAACGGTCACGGGGCCGTCGGCGACCTCAACCGTCGCGAGCTCGTCGAGGCGCTTCTCGCCAACGCCGGTCTGCAGTTTCAGGGCCTTCACGCCCTCCACGTCGGAGGGCGCATCGCCGAGGTCGAGGAACACGTTGACCGTCGAGTCATCGATCGTGATGCGGCCAACCTGGCTGGGCTGCATGGTCTTCGCGGCCATGCCACCGACAGCGGCCTCGCTGAGGCCGGCCTCGGCGGCCTTCTGGCGATCCACAGCGACGCGCACGTACGGTCGTGACATCGCGAGGTCGCTCTCGACCTGCTGCAACCCGTCCTGCTTCTTCAACGCGGCGACGATGTCGTCGCTCGCGGCGGCGAGCGTCTCCTGGTCGGGCGCCGTCACGTTGACCTGGATCGCGCTCGACATCGACATGCCGCCGCCCGACTGCCCGATCGAGAAGTCGCCCGCGTCAGAGATCTTGTCGACCGCCGACCGAATGTCGTCCTTCGCCTTCGCCTGGTCGGCGTCGGGGTCGAGCGTCAGTGAGTAGTTGATCGCGCCGTCGCCGCCCCCGCCGAACATCGCCATCATGCCGCCTGCGGAGCCGATCGTCACCTGCACGGTCTCGACCTGGTCGAGCCCCGAGAGGGCGTCTTCGACCCGCTCGGCCTGCGCAAGCTGCTCGTCGAGGCTCGCGCCCGGGGCGAGGGTCTGTGTCAGCCCGACCGAGTTCTGCTCGTCCTCGCTCATGAACGTGGTCTTCATGAGCGGCGTCGCGAGCACGGTGCCCGCGAGTACAAGCACGGAGAGGATCAGGGTGATGCCCGGCTTGCCGAGCGTCCACTCAATGATCGGCTTGTAGCCGCGCGCCAGCCAGTTGCCGCGGTGCTCGTTCTCAGTCGAGCTCTCAGCGCTTGCGCCTTCAACCGCGGCGGGCCGCGCCTCGGACTTCAGGAACCAGTACGCGAGCACCGGCACGATGGTGAGCGAGACGAGCAGCGATGCGGCGAGCGCGATCGTCACCGTGAAGGCGAACGGCCTAAACAGCTCGCCAACCATGCCGCTCACGAACGCCATCGGCAGGAACACGGCGACGGTGGTAATTGTCGCGGCGGTAATCGCTCCGGCGACCTCGCGAACGGCGCGCAGGATCGCGGTCGCCCGGTCCTCCCCCTCCACCAGGTGCCGCTTGATGTTCTCAATCACAACGATCGAGTCGTCGACGACGCGACCGATCGAGATCGTGAGCGCGCCGAGCGTCAGCATATTCAGCGTGTAGTCGGCGAAGTTCAGCCCGACGAACGCGAGCAGCACCGATGTGGGGATGGAGATCGCGGTCACGAGCGTCGCGCGCACCGACATCAGGAAGACAAGGATCACGAGCACCGCGAACACGAGGCCGAGGAGGCCCTCGGTCGTGAGCGACTCGATCGACTGCTCGACGTACGGCGCCTGGTCGAACACTACTGTGAGCTTCACGTCGCCGAGCTGCGTCGCGAGTTCGTCGAGCTTCTCCTGTACGACGTGCGAGACCTCGACGGTGTTCGCCTGCGACATCTTCGTGACCGCGATGGTGAGCGCGGGATCGCCGTTGATGCGCGAGATGCTCGTCACGGGGTTCGGCTCGAGCGTGACGTCTGCGACGTCGCCGATCGTCACGACGTCGGGCAGCGACGGCGCCTCGGCCGCCTGCGGGGCCTCGGCGCCAGGCGTGACGGTCTGCGACAGCTGCGTGCCACCGGGAAGCGCCTGTGCCTGCGCGGCCTGCGCGGCCGACTGTTGCTGGGCCTGCAGCGCCTGCTGGTAGGCCATGAAGTCGTCGGTGCTGCGGGGCACAGGGATCGCCGCGATGTCTTCCGCAGAGTTGAGCTCAGAGCCGAGCTGCACCGCGAGCGTATTTTTCTCATCGTCGACGGTGCCGCCAGCGATGAGCACCCCGCTCTGCTGGAGCGCGTCGGTGATGCGCTGCTGACTCATACCGGCCGAGGCAAGCTTGTCGCTGTTCGGCACGATCGTGACGCGGTCGCCGCGTGCGCCCGCGAGCTGGGCCTCGCGCACGCCGTCAAGGTCGGCGATCTCAGGGACCACGACGCGCTCGATGAGCTTCGCGGTTTCCTCGGGGTCGTCGCCGCTCGGCGGCGTCACGGCGATCTGGATCACGGGGAGGTCGTCAACGCTTCCCGCGACGACCTGGGTGTCGACGGTGTCTGGCAGCATCTTCGAGATGCGGCTGACCGCGCGCTCGACCTTCTGTTCGGTCGCCGCGATGTCGACGCCGTAGGTGAACTGCGCGAGCACAACTGAGGTGCCAGTGCTCGAGGTCGCCGTCGTGCTCTCGAGCTTCGGCACGCCGCGCAGCGCCGTCTCGATGGGGCCCGAGACGTCGTTGTTCACGACGTCGGGTGAAGCGCCCGGGTAGCTCGTGATGACGGCGATCGCGGGGAACTCGACCGAGGGCATGAGCTCTTGCTTGAGCGACGACATCCCGAGGAAGCCGAAGACGGCCGCAACAATGGTGACGAGCGCAATGAGTGCTCGGTTTTTGAGGCTGAGCACTGTAAGAAACTGCATGAGGTGAATTATCCCATGGCTCACTGATAGCGCACGGGGTCGGCAGGCAGCGCATAATGGTCATGTGCCACTGTTGAACCGGTCTACGCTCGGAGCCGTCACCCCCGCTGATTTCGACCGTTTGCACGCGCTCAGACGCATGCAGGGAATCGCGGTCGGGCTGCTCATCTTCATGGCCGTCGTCTTCGTGTTCGCCTTCGCGCTGCAGGAGCGGATCCCGTGGCTCGGGTACGTCCGGGCAGCGAGCGAGGGCGGCATGGTCGGCGCGCTCGCCGACTGGTTCGCCGTGACCGCGCTGTTCCGGCACCCGCTTGGCGTGCCCATCCCGCACACGAACCTCATCGCGAACAAGAAGGATGAGATCGGCGAGGGTCTCGGCTCCTTCATCGAGGAGAACTTCCTCGCCGACGAGGTGGTCCACGACAAGCTCTCTCAGATCAGCGGGGCGCGGATGGCCGGCGCTTGGCTGCGCGAGACTGGGAACGCGAGGCGCGTGAGCGACATGGCGGCGAGCGTCGGGCTCGGCGCCCTCACCGTGCTCGACGACCGCGACGTGCAAGACCTGGTCGAGTCGCTCGTGCGGCGCCACATCGTCGACCCCGAGTGGGGGCCGCTACTCGGGCGCGCGACCGAGTCGTTCGTGACGGGCGGTCACCACGAATCGCTCGTTGACCTCGCCGCGAACCGCCTCGAGCTGTGGCTCGTGCAGCACCCGCAGGCGTTCGACAAGGTCATCTCGTCCCGGCTCCCCCAGTGGGTGCCGAGCATCGTCGACAAGTTCGTCGACCAGCGGCTGCACGCCGAGGCCGTGAAGTTCTTGCAGAACGTGTCGGCCGACGCGAACCACCCGGCGCGCGCCGCGATCACGAAGTTTCTGCACGACCTCTCGCGCGACCTCCAGGAGCAGGAGTCACTGCAGGCGCAGCTCGAGTCCTTCAAGCGCGAGGTGTTCGACAGCCCGCGCATCCGCGACCTCGCCGCGAGCACCTGGCAGACCGCGCGCGCCGCGATCGTCGACATGCTCGAAGACCCCGAGAGTGAGCTGCGCAGCCGCATCACCGCCGCAATCTGCGACTTTGGGCGAAAGCTCGAGCAAGACTCGACGCTGCAATACAAGATCGACGTGTGGGTCATGAGGGTCGTCGAGTACCTCGTGCGCACCTACCGCCACGACCTCGCTCAGGTCGTCGCCGACACCGTGCAGCGGTGGGACGCAAAGGAGGCGGCCGAGAAGATCGAGCTGCAGGTCGGCAAGGACCTGCAGTTCATTCGCATCAACGGCACCGTCATCGGCTCGCTCGCGGGCTTCGGCATCTTCACGATCGCAGAGCTCATCATCGCGCCGCTCGCGGGGCGTTAGCCCCGGGCCGACACGGCCCAGCGCTACTTCTTGTAGGCGAAGGGCAGCAGCATATCTTGCACCCGGTCGCGCACGGCCGTGTGATCGCTCCGCGTTGACACCGCGCAACGCGAGACCGTGCAGTCGAGTCCCTCGACACTTGGCGCGGGCACGGTAAGCCGAACCTCGAACGCGCCCCGCTTCGGGTCGTCGTAGCCCTGGGTGGCGAACGCCTTCCACGCCCAGTCGTCGGTGATCCAGGCGCTCGACAGTGCCTCCTTGGCCGCGGCCGCGCCCTCCTCAGCACCCTCTGGGATACCGCCGAGGCACGGGCCTGGCTTGACGTCGGCGGAGGGCGGAACAGCGCAAAAGCCAACGTATATGCCGAGACCGGCATCGAACCCCTCGCCTGTCACGATGATCTCCTCGCCAGGGGTGAGCGCCGAAAGATCTGCCGGCTTCCCGTCTGTCGTGGTGACCGAAATCGCCCGGGTGCGTCCGTCCGCGCCCTCCGCGCTCGACTCAGATTCAAACGCGCTCGGGATCTTCTGACCCGAGCCGCCCGCGCTCGAATGAGTCAGGATGGGGATAAGGATCGCCGCAACGACGCCAAGAATGACGAGAAACAGCGCGAGAACTGAGATGAGTACGATGCGCTTTACCGAACGGCGCGGTGCGGGCGAGGTCATGCCCTCATGTTAGCGCCGCAAAGCGCTCTTCCCAACGTGCTAAGATCATGCCCATACGTCCATGATTGATTGAGTACTGCCTCGTGGGAGAAACACCCGCGAGGCCCGAAATGTGTAAGGGGGTCACGCATGGGGCGCGGCCGTCAGAAGGCAAAACACACTAAGGTCGCTCGGGAGCTGAAGTATTTCAGCCCGGCCACCAACTACTCGGAGCTTGAGCGCGAGCTCGCTTCGGGTCACCTCTCCGAAGAGGATAGGTGGGCGGATCTAGCCGACAAGTACAACGTCGACGACGAAGATTCGGACGACGACGAGAAGTAGCCGTTCACCCGGCTCTCGCAGCTTGCTGGTTCTGGCCGCCTCACGGAAGTGAGGCGGCCAGAACCTTTCGCGTGGGGCTACTTGCCCTGGGCGGCGACTGCCGCGGCGCCTGCTGCAGCAGCCTCGGGGTCGAGGTAGCGGCCAGCGCCCGTCGGCGTGCCGTCTTCGTTGATCTCGTAGACGAGCGGCATGCCCGTCGGGATGTTCAGCGCGGCGATGTCGTCGTCTGAGATGCCTTCGAGGTGCTTGACGAGCGCGCGGAGCGAGTTGCCGTGGGCGGTGACGAGCACGGTCTTGCCCGAGTTCAGCTCGGGAAGGATGCTGCCCTCCCAGTAGGGCACGAGTCGAGCTACCACGTCGGAAAGGCACTCGGTGCGGGGCGCTTCGCCGTCGATGCCCGCGTAGCGCGGGTCGTTCGCCTGCGACCACTCGTTTGAGTCGTCGAGCACGGGCGGCGGGGTGTTGTAGGAGCGACGCCACTCCATGAACTGCTCTTCGCCGTACTTCTGCAGCGTCTCTGCCTTGTCAAGGCCCTGCAGCGCGCCGTAGTGGCGCTCGTTCAGGCGCCACGAACGCTCGACCGGGATCCACATGCGATCCGCGGCCTCAAGCGCGAGGTTTGAGGTCTGGATCGCGCGGCTCAGGAGCGACGTGAAGAGCACGTCAGGAAGCATCCCTGACTCGGCGAGCAGCTTGCCGGCCGCGGCCGCCTCGCCGCGCCCGCGCTCAGTGAGTCGAACATCGACCCATCCGGTGAACAGGTTCTTTTCGTTCCATTCGCTCTGGCCGTGACGGAGCAGGATCAACGTGTTGGTCATACTTCCAGCTTAGCGAGGTTCGCCCCGAGCGCGTGATGCTTAGCGGCTTGCTACAGCCGCTTGAGCTTGGGGATCGTGCGGGTCGCTCCCGCGTCCGTCGGCACGATCATCTCCTGGGCGGCTGCGATGACCCCCTCGACGGGCGCCTGCGGGTCAGCCGCCTCGGCGCCGGCCCGCACCGCGAGCGTGACGTCCGCGGGAACCGAGCGCTTGAGTAGCGCGAACGCGATACCGCCCCACTCGTGGTGCAGCGCGGCTCGAGTGATGCGCCCGACCGGCCTGGCCTCGGGGTCGCTCGCTTCGCCCTCGCGGAAGACGAGCGCGCCCGCGACCGGCAACTCACCCTCCGAGCCGTCGAGGTGCAGCATGACAAGGCGCCTCGGCGGGTGACCGAGGTTGTGGACCTTCGCGACGGTCTCTTGACCGCGGTAGCAGCCCTTCGTGAGGTGAACGGCGCTGCGCAGCCAGTCGAACTCGTGCGGGATAGCGCGTTCGTCGACGTCGGCGACCCGCGAGGGGCGCCAGGCGCGAATCTCGAGCGCGTCGAGCGCCATGAGCCCCGCGGGGGCGACCGCGCGAGCGACCGCGCCAAGCCTCTCGGTCGGGAAGACCAGCTGCACGGCGCTCCACTCGGCGCCAGCGTGCTCGCCGTTGGCGTACTGGGTACCGCCGCGCGTGACCTCCGCCCAGGGGTCAGCCCACTCGACGACGGGGCCGAGCGCTCGGAGCGCCGCAAGCGCGGTGCCGCCAGCAAATGCGAGAACGGCCGCGAAGTCGGCGGAGACGTCGGCCACCTCGACTCGCAGGGCGAACCGCATGCGGTTCAGGAACGCGGCGAGGGGCTCGGCCGAGCCCTCATCCACGAGCAGCCACGCCCGTTCGCCGTCGTCGACGACGCGGATCGCGTGCTCGATGCGCCCGTTTGGGTCGAGGAGCAGTGTTTCGGTACTCACGCCCGGGGCGAGGCCGAGCAACTGCTGGCTCGTCATCGAGTTCAGCCAGCTCAGCCTGTCAGGCCCCGCGACAGTAATGATGCCACGGTGCGAAAGATCAACCGCAGCGTCACCCGCGTCAAGCGCGCGCTGTTCGGCCACCGGGGCGCCATAGTGCTGCGCGACCGGCGAGCCGACCGCCCCCGGAAGTGAGAGGAACGGGCTCGTCATGAGGGGTTGCGCCTAGCGCTGACCCTTGAAGAGGTTGTAGATAACCGTGCCGGAGACCCAAGCGATCGCGACACCTGCGAGGCCCAGAAGGCCGAGGAAGAAGAGTTCAAGCGCCATAAGCATGACACCAGTCTAGCAAGTTGCGGCGCGCTCTACTCGATCAGCAGCGTGACGACGTCGATCACGGCGATCACCACGACCGAGCCGGCGATGCTGAACGCGAGGCGGCTGATGAACCCCTCGCGCTGCGCGGTGCCGAGCTGGAGGGCGAAGGTCACGAGCGTCGAGACCCCGACGGCGAGCGCGAGCCACTGAAACCGGTTGCCATCAACGAAGACCGTGACGAGGATGCCGAACACCGCGGCGACCGCCCACGCGATGATGAGGCGCGGCACGTGCCACGACACCGGCTGCGCCTGTTCCGTTTCGCTCGTGCTCATTCCCACATCTTCCCACACTGGTGCCCGAAAGGTCGGGCTAGGATTATTCACGAACCGAAACGTGGGAGGTCAGTCATGGAACTGCTCCTGCTCACCACGGTCGAAAACCACGACCAGGCGCCGCTGCCGGCGCTCGAGCTACTCCCCCACACCGTCGCCATCGCGAGCATCGCGGCGCCGCTGCAGGCCGCGCTCGGGTACGAGAACGCGCCCCACCGCGTCGGCGCGATCCTGCTCGACGGGACGACGGATCCGCGCGCGGCCAGAGCCGCGGCGCTCTCGCTCGCGGGGCGCACGCGCCTTCCGCGCCTCGCGATCATGCGCGATGCCGCTCTCGCCGCGCTCTCCGCTGAGTGGGACGTCGCCGATTTCCTCACCCCCGAGGCGAGCCCGGCCGAGATCGAGGCCAGGCTGCGGCTGCTCGCGGCCGCCTCCGCGGAGGATCCGGATCACGGTGCGGGAACGGCCGTCGAGGCCTCGGGCGTGGTGATCGACGAGTCGAACTTCGTCGCGACCGTGCACGGCCGCAAGCTCGACCTCACCTACAAAGAGTTCGAGCTGCTGCACTTCCTCGCGCTGCACCCTGCGCGCGTCTTCACGCGCGAGCAGCTGCTCTCGGAGGTCTGGGGCATCGACTACTTCGGCGGCGCCCGCACCGTCGACGTGCATGTCCGACGGCTCCGCGCCAAGCTCGGCGCGCACGAGTGGCTGATCAGCACTGTCCGGGGTGTCGGGTATGGTTTCGCGCGAGGGCGCCAAGGGTAGAAGGAGCATCGGATGCAGGCAGAGAATCTTTCTGTGAGTGAGGGGACCGCCGGCGTCGCCCGCCCGATCCTCGACCGTGCCGAGCAGGCCGACGGCAACTCGCCGGTCTCGGACCAGGCGCTGCTCGCCGCGGGCCAGGGACAGCGTGCGCTCCTCGTATTCACGGAGGCGGAGGGGGCGGCCCCGGTCGCCGTCGGGATCGTGGGCCAAGGTGAGCTCGACCTCGTCGTTGACCCGGCGTCGCGCGGCAAGGGCATAGGCACCGCGGCGCTCCGGATCCTGCTCGATACGCCGGCCGCCCGCGAGCCCGCGCCCGGGGGGTCAACCGGCCCGCTCGCCTGGGCGCACGGCGACAACCCCACAGCGGAGGCGCTCTTGCGCGGCGCGGGCTTCGAGGCCGTGCGCTCGCTTTACAGGATGGCGCTCGACCCCGCGCTGCTCCCCGCGCTGCCCGCCGACCCGTTCGACACGCCGCTCCCCGCGGGCTTCGAGCTGCGCACCTTCGACGCGGCCGCGCCCGACGACGACGCGCGCGCCTGGGTGCGGGTAAACGCACGCGCGTTCGCGTCGCACCCTGAGCAGGGGCGCGTGACCCTCGAAGACTTCGCGCTCATGCGCGCCGAGCCGTGGTTCGACCCCGCCGACCTCTTCCTCCTCAGGGCGGCCGACACGGGGCGCACCGCCGGGTTCACCTGGGTGAAGACCCTCCGGGACGGCGCCGCGCCCGAGACCGAGCTCTACGTCATCGGCGTCGACCCCGACTTCGCGGGCGCCGGGCTCGGCAGGGCGCTCCTCACGGTCACCCTGGCCCGCATGGCGCAGCACCGACCTGGCCGAGTGACGCTGTATGTGGATGGTGACAACGCGCGCGCCGTTCGCATGTACGAGGCTGCGGGGTTCACCATTGATTCACGAAGCACCCAGTGGCGCGGCCCGCAGGTGTCAGAATAGACGCATGAGCGAAGAGACCCGCGAGATCCCCCTCATCGATGACGGGGCGCTGCCCGCCGATCGCTACATCGACCGCGAGCTGAGTTGGCTCGCGTTCAACCAGCGCGTGCTTGAGCTCGCGGAAGACGAGACGGTACCGCTGCTTGAGCGCGCAAACTTCCTCGCGATCTTCGCGACGAACCTCGACGAGTTCTTCATGGTTCGCGTCGCGGGGTTGAAGCGCCGCATTCTCACGGGCCTCGCCGTGCCGACGAACGTGGGCACGGCCCCGACCGACGTGCTCGCCGAGATTAACCGGATCGCGTATGAATTGCAGCGGCGGCATGCCCGCTGCTTCGCCGAGCAGGTGAAGCCGCAGCTCGCCGAGGCGGGAGTGCACATCGTCGAGTGGGAGACCCTCGACGACGCTGACCGCGAGATTCTCACCGAGTACTACGAGCAGCGCATCTACCCGGTGCTCATGCCGCTCGCGGTGGATCCCGCGCACCCGTTCCCCTACATCTCTGGCAGGGCGCTGAACCTGTCGATTCGCGTGCACAACCCGAACACCGACAAGGTCGAGTTCGCGCGTTTGAAGGTGCCGCAGATGATCCCGCGGTACGTGCGTGTCGACCGCCGCGAGAGCGACGACAACGTGCGCTTCATCGCGCTCGAAGAGCTCATCGCGAACCAGCTCGACGGCCTCTTCCCCGGCATGAAGGTCATCGACGACCACGTCTTCCGCGTCACGCGCAATGAGGATGTGGAGATTGAGGAGGATGAGACCGAGAACCTCATCCAGGCGCTCGAGAAAGAGCTGCTGCGGCGGCGCTTCGGCCCGCCCATCCGCCTCGAAATCTCCGACGACCTCGATGAGGCGACGCTTGAGCTGCTCGTGCGCGAGTTCGACATCGACGAAGAGCAGGTCTACACACTGCCCGCGCCGCTCGACCTCTCCGGGCTGTTCGCGCTCTCGGGGCTGCGCAGGCCCGACCTGAAGTTCCAGCCGCACATCCCCGTCACGCACCCGGCGTTCCGCACGAGCTCTCCGAGCGATAAGCCCGACTTGTTCGCGGCGATTGCGCGCCGGGAAGTGCTCGTGCACCACCCGTACGAGTCGTTCGCGACGAGCGTGCAGGCGTTCATCGAGCAGGCCGCGACCGACCCCGACGTGCTCGCGATCAAGCAGACGCTCTACCGCACCTCGGGCGACAGCCCCATCGTCGCGGCGCTCATCAAGGCCGCCGAGGCGGGCAAGCAGGTGCTCGCGCTCGTCGAGGTGAAGGCGCGCTTCGATGAGGAGGCGAACATCACGTGGGCCCGCAAGCTTGAGCAGGCTGGCGTGCACGTCGTCTACGGCATCGTGGGGCTCAAAACGCACTGCAAGCTCGTGCAGGTCATCCGCGAAGAGGGCGGCAAGCTCACCCACTACTGCCACATCGGCACGGGAAACTACAACCCGAAGACGAGCCGCATCTACGAAGACTTCGGGCTCTTCACGACGTCGCCCGAGATCGGCCGCGACGCAACCAAGCTCTTCAACGTGCTCTCGGGCTACGCGATCGAGACCGACTACGACCGGCTGCTCGTCGCCCCGCTGCAGCTGCGCTCCGGCCTCCTCGAGCGCATCGAGCGCGAGGCCGAGCACGCGCGCGCCGGGCGCCCGAGCGGTATCAGGCTCAAGGCGAACTCGATGGTTGACGAGGCCATCATCGACGCCCTGTACCGCGCGAGCCAGGCCGGCGTTCCGGTCGACGTGTGGGTGCGCGGCATCTGCTCGATCCGCGCCGGCGTACCCGGTCTCTCCGAGAACATTCGCGTGCGCTCCGTGCTCGGGCGCTACCTCGAACACTCGCGCATTTACTGGTTCGAGAACGGCGGCGAGCGCGACGTCTTCATCGGCAGCGCCGACCTCATGCACCGCAACCTCGACCGCCGCATCGAAGTGCTCGTGAGCATCGTCGAGCGCGACCACCTCGCACGCATTGACCGGTTCTTCGGGTTCGCGTTCAGCGACGACGTCTCGTCGTGGCGCATGCTGCCCGATGGCGCCTGGCAACGGCGCGTCATCAGCGAGGAGGGCGAGCCCCTCCCTGATCTGCAAGATCTCGTGATGATAGACCGAACCCAGGCGAGGAGAGCGCGGTAGCGTCGTGGCGAAACAGGTCTTCGCGGCGGGCACGATCCCGTGGCGGCGTGTGCGCACCTCGTCGGGGAAGGAAACGCTCATGGTGCTCCTCATCCACCGCCGCAAGCAGCGCGACGTGTCATTCCCGAAGGGCAAGCTCGACCCGGGTGAGAGCATGCCGCAGGCCGCCGTGCGCGAGACGCGCGAGGAGACGGGCCTGCGCATTTCCCTCGGCGCGACCCTTGGCACCATCCACTACGAGCTACCGGGCGGCGGCACGAAGATCGTGCAGTACTGGGCAGCCGAAGTCACCGCGAAAACCGCCCTCGCCTCGACGTTCAAACCAAACTCCGAGGTGCAGGCGCTCGAGTGGGTGCCGGCGAGCGCCGCGCGCGACCTGCTGAGCTACGAGGCAGACCGCGAGCTCTTCGACGTGTTCATGCGGTTTGCAGACCCCGGGCTGCTCGACACGTTCTCCATCACGCTGCTGCGCCACGCGAAGGCTCAGGCCCGCGGCGACGAGTTTCCGGTCGACCACATGCGACCCCTCACGCAGGGCGGTGAACGGCAGGCGCACACGCTCGCCCCGATCCTTCGCTCGTTCGCGCCAAAGCGGATTTACTCGTCGACGGCGACGCGCTGCCTCGCGACCGTTGCGCCGCTCGCCGAACTCATCAAGAAAGACGTGCGCGAGCGCGAGAGCCTGAGCCAGGATTTCTGGGATGAGGGCGACCTCACGCAGACCCGCAGGCTGATCGGCAAGATCGTGACGCGGGGCCGCTCGGCCGTCGTCTGCAGTCACCTGCCGGTGCTGCCCGACCTCGCGCGCGAGCTCATGCTGGCGAGTGGTAGCCTGCCGGGTGAGTACGTCGAAGACGCTGCGCGGCTCCCGCCCGCTGGGTTTTCCGTCTTTCATTTCTCGCGTTCCCGGCCAGGCGCCGGGATTCTCGGGGTCGAAACGTATCCGCTGAAACACTAGCCAGGAGTGCCCAATGCGCGATGAAGCGCCTTTCGGTGTCGTGGTCAACCCGAGCTCTGCGCTCGGCCGCGGCGCCCGAGTCGCGACGCGCGTGCTCGCCGCGTTTGAGGCGGCCGGGGTGCACGCCATCGAGATCTCGGGCTCAGACGCTGCTGACTGCCAGGCGCGAGTGCGCGCCGCCAGCCGGGAGGGGCTGCGAGGCCTCGTGCTCGTCGGTGGCGACGGCCTGCTCGGGCTGGTGCTGCAGGTCGCCGAGGCTCGGGAGCTTCCGATCGGGCTCGTGCCGGCCGGAAGCGGCAACGACTTCGCCCGCCAGTTCGCGCTCGAGCACGCCCCCGCTGCCGCCGTTTCCCGGATCCTCGCCGCTGAGCACGCCCCGCTCTCCGTCGACCTTGGCGTGGTCGAGCGGCCAGGCGCCGCCGAGCACTGGTTCGCCGGCGGGCTGTCGATCGGGCTCGACGCGGCGATCAACCGCCGCGCGAACGCGCTGCGGCTGCCGCTCGGGCCGTTCCGCTACCACATCGCGCTTGTCGCCGAGATCCTCACCCTCAAGCAGCGTCGCTTCCGGGTGCGGGTGGGGTCGTCGGAGCGCTCCTTCACCGGCATCCTCTCGACCGTTATGAACGCCCGCGCGATCGGCGGCGGGATCCCGCTCGCGCCGCGCGCCTCGGTGCACGACGGCATGCTCGACCTCGTGGAGGTGACGGACGGGACAAAGCTTCGGCTTTTGAGCGTGCTCGGGCTGCTCGCGCGGGCGCAGCACGAAGACCTCCCCGAGGTGACGATCACCAGGGTGGAGCGGGTGCGCGTCGAGGCCGGTGACGAGATCGCGTACTCCGACGGTGAGCTGGTCGGCACGGGCCCCTTCGAGGTTCGGGTCGCGCCGGGCGCGCTGCGCTTCCTCGCGTAGGGCCGGTGCCTCCGCGGGGCGCGGGGCGCGGGGCGCGGGGCGCGGCGGCACCTTCCCACCATTGCACCCCAAGTTTTCCTTCCACCCTCAAATGCCGGGGGTAATTGAGGGCGACACGATTATTTGAGGGGTACTCGGGGTGGGGCGGCGGGCACGCGCGGGCGCGGGCAGCGCGGGGCGGGCGGGCGGCCTATTCCTCCGAGAGCAACCACTCGTGGAGCCCGTGCTCGGCAGCCCCCATCGATTCGACCGTTGTTCGCGTGCGCTCGCGCACGTCAGCATCGAACTCCGCCCACTGGCACTCGCCCTGCGGCCCGTCGCTCGCAACCGAGCACCACCTGTACTCGCCCGCCTGCGTGTTCGTGGCCGCCGCCCACGCGAGGTCGGTCGCGTCCCAACTTCCGTCAGGCTGCTCGGCAAACTGCACGCGAGATAGCAAGAACTCGTTGTTCACGCGGCGCTCTTTCGGGGCCGACTCGCTGATGAAGTTGCCAGTGCCGTAGTTGATCCAGTGGCCGTCGTAGAACTCAAACGGTTGGATCGAGTGCGAGTGGTGCGAGTACATGAAGTCAAACTCGCCAGAGTCCATGAGCGCGTGCGCGTCAGCGACCTGCGAATCCGACGGCTCTGACCAGTACTCGACCCCGTTGTGCTGAACGCCGATTACCAGGTCGGCCCCGAGCTCGCGCGCCTTCCGCGCCTTCGCGATGGCCCTGTCGATATCAAGGTCGAAGTCGGTGCCGCTGAAGTCCACTTGCCAGTCGAACTCATTGAAGTTTCCATTGAGCCCGTAGGTCGAGGTGATGATCGCGACCTTCGCGTCGTTTGCCTCGACGATGAGTGGGACGTCGCGCTCTCCCTCAGCCCGGTATGTGCCGGTGTGAGCGAGGCCCGCCTCGTCAAGGGCGTCGAGCGTGCGCACTAGCCCCTCGGATCCCATGTCAACGCTGTGATTGGACGCTGTCGTCGCCACGTCAAACCCGACGCCCTTCGCGGCACCGGCGACCTCCCGGGGCGTGTTAAACAGTGGGTACCCGCTGTACTTCCCATCGGCTTCGGCGAGCGGTGTCTCCTGCTGGTAGATCGCGAGGTCGGCGCGGTCGAGGTACGCGCGTGCACCGGCGAACAGCGGCGCAAAATCGAAGCGCTCGCCCGCCTCCGTAAGCGGAACCTCAAACGGGCGCCAGAGGCCCGGGTGGAAGAGGAAGTCGCCCGCGAACGCAACGCTCACGCAGTGATCGGTGGGGCAGGGTGGCCCGGCGCCGGGGCGCGGCGCGGGCGGTGGCTCGGGATCAGGATCCGGATCGGGCGTTGGCGTCGGCGCGGGGGTTTTCGGCGCCGTGCCCTCTGCTGCTACGTCCCCCGGTTCCGGCGCGCACCCGGCGAGCCCCGCGGCCCCGAGCGCGCACAGCGCGGCGAGCAGTGCTGCGGTGAGGCTGCGACCGGCGCGCGACATCGCAGCGCCGCTTCCCGAAGAGGCCATGACCCGAGTCTATGCCGAAGCCAGATTCCACGTGCCGCGCCTCCCGCGCGCCCGGCGATTCAGGGCCGTCAGCGAACTTCGCCCGGCACTCACCTCAAGTTCACCTCATGTTTACCTTCCTGTCGGTCGCCGGTCACACCCGCTCCTTAGCGTTGACAGCGTCAGGCACTCGCCCGGCATTCAGGATCACACCACATCAGAATGGACACGACACTCGTGAAGTTCTCATCCACGATGAAGGCAGCCGCTGTCGGCGGCGCCGCCCTGCTTATCCTCACCGGTTGCGCTGCAAATGAAGCTGCACCCGATACCGGCGAAGGGACCACCCCTTCGTCGCTCTCCGGCACGCTCTCGGGCGCTGGCGCTTCCTCGCAGGATGCGGCGCAGCAGCAGGGCTGGATCGCTGGCTTCCAGACCGCCAACGCCGATGTCACCATCAACTACGATCCCTCGGGTTCGGGCGCTGGCCGCGAGTCGTTCCAGAAGGGCGCAGTCGCGTTCGCTGGCTCGGACCGCGCGTTCAAGGCTGACGAGATCACCGCTGGTCCGTTCGACGCTTGCACGACGAGCGACATCGTCGAGATCCCCGCGTACATCTCCCCGATCGCTCTCGTGTTCAACGTCGACGGTATCGACAACCTGAACCTCGACGCAGACACCATCGCGAAGATCTTCACCGGCGAGATCACGAAGTGGAACGACCCGGCTATCGCTGCGGCCAACGCTGACGCTACGCTGCCGGACCAGGCAATCGTGCCCGTGCACCGCTCTGACAAGTCGGGCACCACCGGCAACTTTACCGACTACCTCGCGGCAGCCGCGCCGTCCGCGTGGACCGCTGGTTCGGTCGAGGAGTGGCCCGCTGAGATCACCGGTGGCGAGGCAGCCCAGGGCACCTCGGGCGTCGTTGAGGCAGTCAAGGGCGGCGTGGGCACCATCGGCTACGCCGACGCGTCGAAGGCCGGCGACCTCGGCACCGTCTCGGTGAAGGTCGGCGACGAGTACGTTGCGTTCACCCCCGAGGCCGCTGCAGCTATCGTCGACGCGTCGCCGCTCGAGGAGGGCCGCACCGACCACGACCTCGCAATCGCCCTCGACCGCACCAGCACCGAGGCCGGCGTCTACCCACTCGTCCTCGTGAGCTACCTCGTTGGCTGCGAGAAGTACGAGGATCCGGCAAACGCCGAGCTCGTGAAGTCGTACTTCGAGTACATCGTGAGCGCTGAGGGCCAGGACGTCGCGGCCGAGGCCGCCGGTTCGGCACCGATCTCGGACACGCTCCGCGAGAAGGCAAGCGCAGCGGTCGCTTCGATCAGCTAACCCCCTTCTGGTGGATCCGGCTTCCGCTCACACGCGCCGGATCCACCAGGCACCCTCCGAGTCTTCACCTCTTCCACCGGAAGGCACTCTCCAAGTGACTGCATCCACGGCTTCGCCGCGTCAAGTCCTCAGCCGCGGCGACCGAGTGTTCTCGCGCACGGCCATCGCATCCGGCAGCATGATTCTGGTCATCCTCGCCGCCGTCGCGATCTTCCTCATCGTGCAGAGCCTCCCCGCCTTCGTCGCCACAGGCGAGTCGGCGTCGGTGCTCACTACAAACTTCTGGGACTACGTCGGTCCCCTCGTGTTCGGCACCGTCTGGGCGGCGGTGCTCGCACTCATCATCGCGCTCCCGCTCTCGATCGGCATCGCGCTCTTCATCTCGCACTACGCGCCCCGCAAGCTCTCGAACGTTCTCGGCTACCTCATCGACCTCCTGTCGGCCGTGCCGAGCGTCGTGTACGGGCTGTGGGGCATTCTCGTGCTCGCACCGGCAGTTCGCCCCTTCTACGTCTGGCTCAACGATCACGCGAGTTGGATCCCGCTCTTCGGCGGCACCGCCAGCGGCACCGGGCGCACGATCCTGACCGCGGCCATTGTGCTCGCGGTGATGATCCTCCCCGTGATGACCGCGATCTCTCGCGAGGTCTTCCTCCAGGCCCCGAAACTCAACGAGGAGGCGGCGCTCGCGCTCGGCGCGACCCGCTGGGAGATGATCCGCCTCTCGGTGCTGCCGTTCGCGAAGCCCGGCATCATCTCGGGCGCGATGCTCGGCCTCGGCCGTGCGCTCGGCGAGACCATGGCCGTCGCGATGGTGCTCTCGGCGAGTGGCATCGTGTCGTTCAAGCTGCTCACGGCAGACAACCCCTCGACGATCGCCGCGAACATCGCGCTCACCTTCCCTGAGGCGTACGGCGAGAACGTGAACGTGCTCATCGCGACGGGCCTCATCCTCTTCATCGTCACCTTCCTTGTGAACGCGCTCGCGCGGTGGATCGTGAGCCGCCAGACCGCACGGATCGGAGCGTAATCATGTCTCTCTCTGCAGCATCGACAGCGGCAACCAAGCGCCGCAAGCTCACCGACCGCTTCGTCACCGTGCTCGTCATGGCGGCGTTCCTTATCGCGCTCATCCCGCTCATCTCGCTCGCGATCACCGTCGTATCAAACGGCATCGCCCGCTTCGACATCGAGTTCTTCTCTTCCTCGATGCGCAACGTCACCGGCGAGGGCGGCGGCGCCCTGCACGCGATGATCGGCACGCTCCTCATCACGCTCGCGGCAACCGTCATCTCGGTTCCGCTCGGCCTCATGACCTCGATCTACCTCGTCGAATACGGCCGCGGCCGCCTCGCGAAGACGATCACCTTCCTCGTCGACGTCATGACGGGCATCCCGTCAATCGTCGCCGGCCTGTTCGCCTACGCGGCGTTCGTGATGATCTTCGGGCCCGGCGTGCGCATGGGCATCATCGGGGCCGTGGCGCTCTCGGTGCTCATGATCCCCGTCGTGGTTCGCTCAAGCGAGGAAATGCTCAGGCTCGTGCCCGGCGAGCTGCGCGAGGCGTCATACGCGCTCGGCGTGCCGAAGTGGCGCACCATCCTGAAGGTGGTGCTTCCGACCTCGATGGCCGGCATCATGACGGGCGTGATGCTCGCGATCGCTCGCGTCATCGGCGAGACCGCGCCACTGCTCATCACGGCGGGCTTCACCGCAAGCATGAACTACAACCTTTTCAGCGACCGCATGCAGTCACTCCCCGTGTACGTCTACACGCAGTTCGCGAACCAGGGCAACCCGGCGTCGGCGTTCATCGAGCGCGCCTGGGCAGCCGCCCTCCTTCTCATCCTCATCGTTATGGCGCTCAACCTCGTTGCCCGCCTCATCGCGCGCCGGTTCTCAGCCGTCGCCCGCTGATCACAGACCACACCCATAGAAAGCAGCTCATGTCGAAGCGCATCGAAGTCCGGGACCTCAACGTCTACTACTCGAAGTTCCTTGCAGTTGAGGATGTCTCGCTCACCATCGAGCCCCGCTCGGTCACCGCGTTCATTGGCCCGTCGGGTTGCGGCAAGTCCACCTTCCTCCGCACCCTCAACCGGATGCACGAGACCATCCCCGGCGCGCGCGTCGAGGGCGAGGTGCTGCTCGACAGCGAAGACCTCTACGCGCCCGGCATCGACCCCGTGCTCGTCCGCCGCCAGGTCGGCATGGTCTTCCAGCGGCCGAACCCGTTCCCGACAATGTCGATCCGAGACAATGTGCTCGCGGGTGTGAAACTCAACAACAAGCGCATCTCGAAGGGCGACGCCGACGATCTCGTCGAGAAGAGCCTGCGTGGCGCGAACCTCTGGAACGAGGTGAAGGATCGCCTGGAGAAGCCCGGCGCAGGCCTCTCGGGCGGCCAGCAGCAGCGCCTCTGCATCGCCCGCGCGATCGCCGTCTCCCCCGAGGTGCTGCTGATGGACGAGCCCTGCTCGGCCCTCGACCCGATCTCGACCCTCGCAATCGAGGACCTCATCGCAGAGCTTAAGCAGGAGTACACGATCGTCATCGTGACCCACAACATGCAGCAGGCCTCGCGCGTCTCCGACCGCACCGCGTTCTTCAACATCGCTGGCACGGGCAAGCCCGGCAAGCTCATCGAGTACAACGACACGGCGACGATCTTCGGTTCGCCGACGGTCCAGGCTACCGAGGACTACGTTTCGGGTCGCTTCGGGTAGGAGTTTGGGGCTTTGGCTTTGGCGCCCGTCCGCGTTCTGCGGGCGGGCGCTTTTGCGTTGGCGAGGGCGCGGGTCACCAGTCCCACCGGTACCACCGGCACCACCGGCACCACCGGCACCACCGGCACCACCGGCACCACCGCCTGTAAAAGGCACAAGATATCGCCGCATTGCGCCCCTGGGGCATACAAAACGTCGATTGCATACGGTGCGCGGAAGTGCACCGCCGAAGTGCGCCGACGTGCGCCGACGTGCACCACAGGTCGAGGGATGCGGGCATAAAAAGACCAGGCCGCAGAACGCCTCTCGGCGGAAGGCCGCTCGAAGCGGCGAATTTTGGAGCCCGGGGAACTGCGGCCCGGCAACACCAATTGTAACCGGAGTTGGCCGGGAGCCAAGGGCTAGCCGAGCGTGCCGTCGCGCCAGCGCCTGGCGGCCCCGTCGAGCTCGC
Organism: Leucobacter komagatae; assembly: GCF_006716085.1. Taxonomy (NCBI): domain Bacteria; kingdom Bacillati; phylum Actinomycetota; class Actinomycetes; order Micrococcales; family Microbacteriaceae; genus Leucobacter; species Leucobacter komagatae. Next base: position 1,857,547 of record NZ_VFON01000001.1, read on the forward strand.
GAGCGATCGTCGCGTAGCGGAACGCCCGCGTCGTGAGCTCGGTTCCGTGTGCCTCGTCGTGAACATCCCGGTCATCAGCCAGTTCGGCAGCGCCCGCCGCCATGACGCGCGCGTAGGCCGCGGCACGGTCGAGCGTCGCGCCGAGATCCCCCACGAACGCGCCGCGAAGGATCCTGTCGCACAGCTCAGCAATCGATTCGGGCGTGGCGGGCTCCGCCGCCCCGACGACGATGGGGTCGATGGTTCCGATCCTGCGTGATCCGCGCGCGAAGAGATCGGCGGTTCCCTCGGGGTCAGCGATGGCGATGCGGCGCAGCAGGTAGAGTCGCCACAGCACGCCGGCGAGCGAGTGCGGGCTTTCCCGGGCCCAGAGCTCGGTGATGTCGTTGATCCCATCGCCCGCGGCAACTTCGACGACGCGCTGCACGATCTCGGGGTCTGCGACCTGGCGCACCCGGTGCAGGAGGGCCCAGGAGGTTTCTTGCGCGAGTCTGTGCGCGGCCTCTGGGTCGTCTGACCCGATGATGCCGTCGAACGCTGCTGATGGTTGAAGGACTGGGCGCTGATGTTCTCGTGTCATACGGGGAGCCAGGTTACGCGTTTCCGCGCCGAAGCGCGACCGCGGCCCAGATCAGCGATCCGCCGATGAGCGTCGTGACGAGCCCGGCCGCGAACGCCGCAAGGATCAGCGCGAGTGAGGGCCAGATGAGTGCGGCAACGCCGAGGGCGATGAGCAGCGCAGGGAGCGCAATGAAGATCCAGTGCAGCCCCTGACGCATACGGACCGCGATGGCCAACCAGACCGTCCCAACGAAGAGCATCATTGCCGCAACGAAGCCGACGAGCAGGCTCACCGTGAGTTCGGGGAAGGCAAGCGCGACAACGCCAAGCACGATGAACAGGATCGCCGCTGGTGTGCCGAGGCCGCGGGCCCTGGAACCGACGAGCGTGGCGATGCCGTTACCGATGAGGGCGGCACCGATGAGGAAGGCGAGGATCCTGCTTGCGGCGAAGAAGGGCCACACGAGCAGGCTCAGACCGAGCAGGAGCGTGATGATACCGACGGCGAGCGGGATGCCCCACGGAAAGTTCCGTGACGGCTGACGCCCCGGCTGCGATCCCTCTGGGATGAGTTCCCAAGTCATGTCGTGTCCCTTCGGCCGCGCGCCTGTAGTGAAGTCACGCGCTGCTCCCTCCACTGTAAGGGCGGGCGCCTGTGGACGGCAGTGGAGTGCGCTTTCGGCGCAATCTCGCGAGGTAAACGGCGCCTGTGAAAGTCGCACACACCCTTGACTGTCATGGCAAACGGAGAATAATTGGTCGCCCAAGCGAAAGGAGAAACTCATGGGATTCTTAGCTTTCATCGTGCTCGGGCTGATTGCCGGAGCCATCGCGAAGGCGATCATGCCGGGTGAGAGCGGCGGGGGCTGGTTCACGACGCTGATACTCGGGGTCGTCGGAGCCGTCGTCGGGGGCTGGCTCGGGTCGCTGCTCTTCAACGCGCCACTCCAGAACTTCTGGTCACTGCAGACCTGGGCGCTCGCGATCGGAGGCGCCCTCGTGGTGCTGCTCCTTTGGGGCCTGCTCACCGGACGCCGTAAGGATTAGCCCACGAAACACGGGGCCGGCCTGGTCGAGAGAGCTCTCTCGACCAGGCCGGCCCCGGTTGCGTTGTGCCCCCAGTAGGGATCGAACCTACGACCTGCGGATTAAAAGTCCGTAGCTCTGCCGCTGAGCTATAGGGGCGTCAGCTTCCAATGCTACACGCCCAACAAGCCAGTCTGTGGACACATCGAACGTGTCGGCAATCAGATTGACGTCATCGAGGCTCCATTTGGTGAGCCCATTGAGCTTTTGGCTGAACTTAGACGACGACATGCCCAGCATCAACGCGAGCTCTCGATGCTGCAGCGGACGGTTCAAGAACAGCAAGTAGTTGACGCGCTGACTAACGACCTCGGCTGAACTCATGCGTTCATCTTCTAGCTTCTCAATACCCATACCGAAACTGTACATCAAAAATTGGTTCATTTCACGAACATTCGAATCAATGGTGATTATGTAATCCGTTCGCAATTTCTTGAAACGCGTGTTACGTTGTGTCCATGACGAAAACACAAGTGGCCGAGCTGGCTGCGCTAAACGAGTCTGTGGGTCGCGCTGACCGCGATGCTGCATGGATCGCCCGGCGGCTCGGCAAGAACTATCAGTGGGTTCGCCGTCGCCTTCGCGGAATTACCCCGCTAAGTCCAGGCGATCGCGAGTTGATTGAGTCAGCACTCCGGACCAATTGACCCAGCAAAAAGTTGAGCCTCCGGAGCGGCAACTCCGGAGGCTCGGTGACATCCCAGAAAGGAATATCGAAGTGTCCTTCTACTATGACACATCCCCGCGCCCAGATAGTGAGCCTCCCAGAGAACTCTCCGGTTGCGAGGATGTTAATTCTCTCACTGAACCCCGTGAACCGCGTGGGTTTCTCATTAAGGCTTACAGCCTCATGTATGGCGCCGGCCTGGTTTGGATCGCAGCCGTGGTCGCTGCAGCGTTCACCTTCGGCTGGGTTGCGACAATCGCATTCCTTAGCCTCGCATGGGCCTCAGCCACCGCGATTGGCTCGAACCCCGAAACACCACCCCTCCCTCTCGTGGAAGCCGTTACCACTTTTGGCGCGGCTATCGCACTCACCGTGCTTGCCGTCCTGATGACCAGGGCTCTACGCCGCATGATCAACCACGGGCCGCGCCAGGTTCAGGCTTAAGGCGATCACAGTGAGTAACGAAGCAATTCACTGGGCCTGGAAACAGGGGACTGGGTCACCCGTCACGAAGCTCATCCTCCACGTCCTTGCAGACCTCGCAGACGAGAACCACTCATGCTTCCCTTCGATTGAACACATCGTGGCAAAAGTCGAAGCGAGCGAGAAGACCGTGCGCCGCAAGCTTGAAGATCTAGAGGCTGCTCGCCTGATCCGCAAGGAACGCCGATATGTCCAGTTCGGGCAGCGCCTCACTGACCGGTATTTCCTTGACGTTGAAGGTCAAATTTCAGCTGCGGCTGCATTAGCGGTCAAACTGACCGGTAATGGTGACACCGTGGAGAAACCCCAGGTCAGCGCAGTAGAGGTCAATTTGACCGGTAATGGTTCTGCTGGCCCTGCATTAGCGGTCAACTGTGACCGCTACACAAGGACCCCTCATGAGATAAGAGATAAATCTCTTATCATCGAGGATCCTGCGGATCCTGAGGTGGCGCCGCTTCAAATTCAAAATGATCTGGAGTCCAGGCCTGTGGATCTGGAGTCCGCCGAGGACCCTAGTCCTGCTCGCGAAGGCTCCGAGATTGATCGGGAACTGCGTGAGATTCATCCGTCACTCACTGTCGCGGCAGTCACTGCACGGCTCAAGGTCGCAAAGGTCGAAGACGTTGACCTGCTCAACGCGGCACGTGTGATCCTCGGACGTGCGACCCGCTCAGTCGGAGCGCCGGCCGCGTTTGTTGCTGCGGCGATCGACCGGACACCTGATGCGTGGAGGCCGCAGCTTCCAGGGTTTGAACCTGGGGACCTCGATGGGCCACGAACTTCGCAGCTTGACGAGCTTCGAGCACGCGAACGCACCGAGACGGCCTCGTGTGCTCTCGGTGAGCACGACTGGGGCGATGCGTGGCTTGCCGAGACCGACCGCGGCTACTGCGTCCGTCCCCGCTGCAACACGGCCCGCCGCACAGTCGAGCCAGCGTATGCGGAGCTCGAGGCACGCACGTTCGAGGGGAGCAACTGATGGGCAGGATCATCAAACGTGAAATCGTCGGATTCACGTGCGAACTTCGCAGCTGTGGTCAGACCGTCCGCACACACCTTGGGTATCCCGCGACCGGCACCTGGCACGACCAGCTCGAAGAACTCGAGCGCCTGATTTCGCTCGGTTGGGGAATGGTGCTCCATTCCCAGCTCCGGACGTACTGTCCGGAACATATCGAGCGAGTCTGGGACTGCACCTGCCGGACGCACCCAACCAGGGCGGGCCTCTGCACTTCCCACAACTCCGAGTCCGCCGGCCTCGTCTGGACGGCACGCGACACCCCTCAGCAGGTAGAAGAATTCAGGAAGGTCATGTCATGAACGACGGCATCATCCAAACCCCGATCCAGCAGGACTGGAAGCTCGTTCGCGTTGAGGACGTGATCGTCAAGGAGCGGCTCCGCGACTACGACGAGGACCATATCAACCGCATCCGCCGCTCCTTCCGAGAACTCGGTGGCCAGCTTCAATTGCAGCCCATCGTGCTCGATGAGCGGATGATCCTCATCGACGGCGCACACCGCCTCGAAGCCGCGTCCCGCGAGGGGTGGGAGTTCATCTCCGCGCTCATCTGGACCGGCGTCACCGAGGAAGACCGCCCCATTCTCGAAGCCGAAGCGAACATCGTCCGCAAAGACTTCAGCCCGGTCGAGCTCGAACGCATCTGGAAGGAACACTACGAGCCTGCGGCAAGAGTCAAAGCCAAGGCGAACCAAATGAACCTCCCGAATGCATCATCGGTTCTCCCTATTACCGGTAATACCGGTAATAGGGAGGGCCAGTCCTTGGTCAAGGTTGCAAAAGAGACCGTTGGCCGGGATATCGACTGGTTGAACAAGGTCACTGACGTGCGTGCACTCGCTGAATCGACCACAGCGCCGGTCGAGCTGAAGGCTGCAGCTGAGCGCGGTATCGAGAAGCTCTCGAAGCCCGGAGCGAAGGTCGACCCGGTCCACAAGGAGCTCCTGAAGCTCCAGGAAGCCTTCAACAAGAAGGGCCAGGCCCCAACGGAACGTCGCGCGGAAGCTCTGGAGAAGACTCTCGATAAGCAGGTCACCGAGTCCACCCTCCTCGCGGAGAAGTACAGCGGGGATCTCGGTAGCGATCTCGTGGAAGCAGCCGGCGTCGTCCCTGCAGGCGGTGAGAGCGTACGCGCGATCCGGATCGCGCTCACACACGCCCTCGCAGGCGCAATCACCGTGGAGTGCCGGACGTCGGAGAACCCAGCTGCAGCGCTACGTCCCATAGGCCAGGAGGTCGTAGACCTCCTCAATATGCTCACAATGAAGCAGCTCGGGCTGGAGGCATGACATGGGAACCCAGATCGACTACTTTGACGTGTGGCGACAACGCATGGCATTCACAGCCCTCGCAGACAGCCCAGACTTCCTGAACACCGCCGAGGGCGCAGCACTCATCGAGCAAATCCGACACCGCAGCGCGAACATGATCGTATGGGAAGCACGCGAAATGGACTTCGTCCTCGAACCCGACGACGTCGTCAACGGGGCAATCCTCCTCCTCACCGAACAGGACGGACGCATCTCCCGATACATCGCATCCGCCGACGGAGAGCCCTGGGGGTATTTCTACACGTGTCTCAAGGGCTGGGCGCGCCAGCAGTGGGGACACCGGGGAAGCTCCCTCGAGGCTCTCGAAGACGTCGTTCCCACGGGAGGCAAGCCGGAGGACGGTCTGACACCCCTTGAAGAGGTCGTGAGGCTCACGTTCGAGACGCTCTCGCCCCATACTCCTGAGCGGCTGCACCCGGAGCTTTTGGAGCTGTTGCGGTGGCTCGCTGCGAACCCGCCGCAGCGGCTCTCCTACGAGACCGGCGACAAGGTTGCGGCGCACCGGTTCGCGCCAGCGTTCTCAATCATGCAGGTCACGGCCGTGATGAATATCGCGTGGGGTGGCAGGCCCCGCCAGGCGGACACGAGCCTGTTTGGGCAGTACTTGCTCGATGATTTCTTCCGCCCTTCAGAATCCCCCACGCACGCTCGGGCGCTCACATATTTCAAGAAGCAGATGCGTGCGGGCGATGGCGGCTCGCGCATGCTCACAGATTGGCCAGCACGATGAAGAACAAGCCCACCCGCAATTGGCACCTCGTCCTCACGCTCGGGATCCCACTCACCATCGTCGGAGCTTCCGCAATGGCGATCTCCTACGCGACACTCATCGACGTCGCCCGCGTGAACGGGCTCCCGCTCCCGGAGCTCTTCCCTGTCCTCATCGACGTCGGAACGGTAGCGACGATGATCGCGGCCGCACAATTCAGGCTCCGCGGTATCGACGGGCGTTGGCTCGCCTACGTCGCGTTCATCGCCCTGTCCGCGGTGTCGATCGTCGCGAACGCGTCGCATGCGTGGCGTGCAGCAGACATGACGGTAACGACGCCGTGGGCGGCAGCGGTCCTCGCGGCAACACCGCCGGCGGCGCTCCTTGCGATCACGCACCTGGTGATGATGCTCATCCCGGACGAGAAAGAGCGCGCGAAGCTACAGGCTGTCCGCGAGAAGCAGGCCGAGGCTGAGGCCCCTCACCGCCAGTCGACGCAGCAGGCGGCCTCCGTTCCAGCCTCGCCGGTTGCTCCGGCGGCCGTGGTCGCTGCGGTCTCCGCACCTGCGGCCCCGTTGCGGCTCGTAGAGCAGAACAAGCCGGCCGCAGCCGATCAGGCCGAGGTACGCAACAAAGTCCTCGCCCACATCGCAGAGCACGGCGAAAAGCCCACGGGTGCGATCGTTGGCGACTGGCTGGGCAAGAGCTACAAGACCGGTCAACGCTTTCTCCAGAAACTCGAGGAATCAGGCGAGCTGAACGCGGCAGCCGCGCCCACTAGTATCTCGGGGGCCCTAGCATGACGGCTTCGCTGATTCGACTCGAGCTCCATTCGGTCCCGGCAGTAATGCTTCAGCGGCCCGAAAATGGCCTCAAGGGTCAAACCCGTGCCGCTGTCATGTCCTCGGTACTCATGAGTGTGTTAGTTGCCGTCACTTTGATTGGCCTCATTCCCGGCACGTCTCTGCCGCGGTGTTCAGGTGAGGGTACGCGAGAGCGTCCCTACGTGGTCGTTGCATCCGGGTGCACCGCCCCGGGGGAGGGTTTCTATGAAGCACGGGTGAGTATTGAGGAGGGATCAAATTGAACAGGTCTATTTGCCCCTCCGGGCACCGTCATGAGGCGAGCAGTACCTGCTTCATCACGCACCGGTGTGGTTGTCTCATGTGCCTGGTCGCGCACAAGGAGCGCACGAGCCGCCGCATCAAGCTCCAGGCGTATGGCCGGTTTGATTCTGGCCTGGTCGATGCCGTCCCTGTCCGGTATCACCTGCACATGCTGAGAGATTCCGGCCTTGGCTACGCACGGATCGCTGAACTCGCTGGAGTCGGGCAGACTGCCGTCCGGAACCTGCTCTATGGCCGGAGCGCGTCAGGCCCGAGAAATCGGGAATGGCTGAATCGTGTGAAGCGGGAAACCGCCGAGCGCATCATGGCCGTCTGGCCGGCCCCAGAGCTACTTGCCGACGCACAACTCGTTCCATCGTTGGGAACTCACCGAAGGATTCAAGCGCTTGTCGCACACGGCTGGTCGATGTCGAAGCTTGCTCAGAAGATGGGGTGGGAGGTGCAGAACGTGTCGGCAATGCTGCGCCGTAGCCAGGTGGAGGCCCGCACGATGCGCAAGGTGTCAGCCTTGTTTGACGAGCTCTGGAACGTCGCCCCTCCCAGTGCGACTCGGGCAGACCGCGGCGCGATCACCCGCGCCCGAGGCCATGCGAAGGCTCACGGATGGGCTCCAGCTCTCGCCTGGGACGACATTGACACCGACACCGAGCCAGAAGGGCTCACCGACTCAACCGACGTAAAGAGCGTCGCCTAATTCCCGAATGTCTGACCTCAGCCCTACAGTGACTTGTAGGGGGAAAATTTGTTACTGGTGTAAAGAAATGACTGACATGCATACGAACGAAGAACCCACCCAGGTGGAACTACCTGTCACCGTGGCAGAAGACGCAGCGCCTGCGAAGAACAGCCGCCGGAACATCATCATCGGAGCGAGTGCCGCAGCGGTCCTCGTGCTCGGCGGTGCTGCCGCATTCGTAATCCCGAAACTCGTCCACGATCACCGTGTCGACACGTATCACGAGCTCCAGGCCGAGACGACTGCGCTACTGGAAAAGATCAGCGAAAACACTGCACGACAGGACGCAGCGGAAGGCCTCTTCGAACTGTCAACCAGAGAAGCCGGCATGCTCGCGACAGCGCTTGCCGAAACCGGGAAGACCAGTGTACCGATCATCCTCAAGGCAGACGCCGCCGCTGTCACCGACGCGGCAACCAAGCTGCAAGAAGCCGTAACGGGCATTGAAGTGGGTGAGGAGCTCAGCGAGAACGCGATAGCGCTCGAGGAAGCCGTGAAGGAAGCGCGTGAGAGTGATGCTGAGGCTGTCAAGCAAGCCGAAGCCGAGAAGAAAGACCCGCCCGCGCCTTCTGCCCCCGCGACCTGGCACGAGACTTCCGTCGACGACGCTGCAGCGCTCGCGTTCCCCACAGACAAGACACCGACAGTCGGACTCGTAGCGGACGCCTCAGTGACCTCTGAGACTGTGACGAACGCTCAATCGTTCCTTGAAGAAGTCACGAAGAACGCCGACACGGTGAAGAAGCAGCTCGCCAAGAAGACCGCAGATCTTGACACTCTTGCTGCCAAGGTCGACGCTGCACTTTCCTCGCTCGAGGGCGCAGCCCAGCACGCGCCAGGTCAGGCGACGAAGGTGGCTGAGGCGGCGAGCAAGGCCGGCGACACGAAGAAGCTCACGGAAGCTGCAGCCGCGGCCGCGAATCCTGAGCTTTCGGGGTTCGCTCTCAAGAACGCAGTCGACGTATATATTGCCCAGGCGAAGGCTGTGCAGAAAGCGCACGCTGACAAGGAAGCCAAGGAAGCTGCCGAAGCTGCCGCCGCAGCGGCAGCAGCAGAGGGCGCTGCCGGATACACAGACCCCGGTACCGGCGCGTACGTGCCAGTAGAGCAGGGCTGGGGCGGCGGCGGCGGCTGGGCCGACCCCGGAACCACCGGTGGCGGCTGGACCGGCGGCGGAAGCACCGGTGGAGGAAGCGCAAACACTGGCGGCGGAAGCGGGTCTACCGGCGGCGGGAACACCGGTGGAGGCGGCGGCGGAAACACCGGCGGTGGAGGCGGCGGCAATGGAGGCGGATACACGCCTCCACCTCATGAGTGCCCTGCACCACCTGCCGGGTGGTGGTGGGGAGGGTCTACCGGTAACGGTTGCCCGATTTACTTGCCACCTGGAGGAGGAGATACCGAAGGCTGGTAGCAATTTTGAAAGCGGCCCCCACGACTTGTGGGGGCCACTTTTTGTGACTGCGCGGGGTTTTTCATCGAGTGATGTGGCTCAGGTAACGCGATACCTGAGGCGGGGGGCCACGTCACTCTAGAGAAAGAACAGGCAAAGCATTGCAACCACAACTAGCACTTAACCGGCGTCAGCGCCGCAGATTGGGGAAGCCCGTCGCGGTACTCCTTGCGGGTCTCGTGCTCGCGAGCAGCGTCGGAACGTTCGACGTGTTCCAGCAGCCGACCGCAGCGCACGCGATCTCCGAAGGCGCCGGCGTCAACACGATGGGCGGATTCGTCGGAGGCTTCCAGCACTCCAACGGCCAGATCGTGTTCTGCGTCGAGATGGGCATGCCCCCGCAGATGGGCATCAACCCAGCACTCGGCGCAACAGCAACGTTGCCGGCCTACACGGCGACCGAGTTCCACTCCGGCGTTGGGAACTGGACCAACATCCAGGCACCGGCGCTTTCCGGGAACGGGCTGAAGACGATGAACAAGGTCATGTCGAAGTACGGGCAGACCGCGAACGCGAACCAGGCCGCTGCGGTCCAGATCGCGATCTGGGAGATCCGTGCCGCAGGAGCGAACGCCTCGTATCAGAGCATGCTCTCCGCGATGAAGGGCGCCGTTGATCCTTCGATCGTGTCTAACGCGATGGCGATGATCAAGGAAGCCCAAGCAAGCGACGCGGCCGAGAACGCGCCAGGAGATCCCCGTATCTTCGGCACGGGCGCATATAAGGGACATGTTGTCGTTGACCCGGGAACCACTGAGCTGACGGTCACCAACGGTATCTTTGACGCGACAGGCTCAAACAAGATCACATTCCCCGGTGGAACAAAGACTGTGCAGACTGTCGCTTGGACAGGCAAGGCGCCTTATAATGACGAGGATTGGGGCCGCTACTACCGGGTCACCATCAACGGGAAGTACCAGTACCAGTCCAGCCCCGCAGAAGTGTCCTTCGGACACCCCGGAGGATACGGGCAGGGCATCGCCTCCGGTACAGCGAGCAAGCCCGTCACTGGCAACTACAAAGCTGTCTACGTCGACCCTGACACGCTCTGGTCGCCCGTCTTGACGACCGAGACCCCGTCCAAGTTCGTCAAGCGAGGAGAATCGTTCAGCGACACCATCACTTTTGGTATCGCTGATGGATCAAACCCATGGCGCCAGGCCATTCGTGCCGACGGATCCACCCAATTCGCACCGATCAAGGCTGAGGGCACTCTCTATGGCCCGTTCCTGCAGGATCCGGCTCTCAACCCGTCTGCTACGCCGCCGAAGGGTGCGCCAGTGGCGGCGACTGCATCGGTCGCTACTGATTCGAAGAAGGGCCCCGGCACCTACACCGTCGAGAAGGTCGGGAAGTCTGAGGAGGCCGGGTACTACTCCTGGGTGTGGAAGATCCAGGGTAGCGACCAACTTGCCTCAGTTGTCTCACCCAAGAGCGGCCTCGAAGGGTCGCTGCCAAAGGATTACTTCTTCACGGATGGTTTCGGTCAGGCTTCGGAGGGTCAGCTGACTCCGACTGAGCTGCGCTGGTCGACGAAGGTCGCAAAGAAGCAGGTCTCGATCGGTGGGAGGGTCACCGACGATGTGGACGTGACGTTGCAGAACGGCGGCTGGCTCCAGAACGCTGAGGGCAACCGCACTCCGTTCACACTCCGTGGCACGGTCTACCTTGCCGATAAGAAGCCCGTGCAGCAGCCTGTCGCGCCTGAAGGCGCGCAGGTACTCACCACGATGAAGCAGACCGTTGACAGCGTCGCGAAGTTCACGTCGAAGGACATTAAGGTTCCGCTGAACACGAAGGCGAAGTACGCCACCGTCCAGTGGTGCCTGGTAGACGAAGACCAGACTGACGACGCCAAGGGCAAGGCTGAAGAGTGGTGCGACGACTACGGCGTACCCTCTGAGACGTTCAAGATCGTCGGCCCCGAGGTCGAAACTCAGGCCATCGAGAAGGGCTCCGTCGCGGGCACCATCCACGACGTCGCAACTGTCACCGGTGGACTCCCCGAGAACGCGAAGACCGAGATCGAGTTCGAACTGTTCCTGAAGCCAGAAGCAGGCCAGCCCAAGTACGACAAGAACTGGAAGCCGATCCTTGACGAGAACGGCGAGACCGACTTGTGGACTGAGGACGAGGTCGCAGACCCCGCCGCCGTGTGCGAGGCGCAGCCCGTCGCAAAGACCGACCGCGTCGAGGTCACCAAGCTTGGCGAGGTGAAGTCCCCTGACGTGTTCACGCACTCTGCTGGCACGAGCTACTGGGTTGAGTCGACGATCATCACTCCGAAGGATCCGAAGGACGGCGGAGAGTTCGAGTACTCGCGTGGCCGCTGCGGGATCCCGAACGAGACCACTGTGATCGAGGGCCCCGAGGTCGAGACACAGGCCATCGAGAAGGGCGAAGTCGCGGGCACCATCCACGACGTCGCTGAGGTCACCGGGACGCTCCCGAACGCGTCCAAGACTGAGATCGAGTTCGAACTGTTCCTGAAGCCCGAGGCCGGCCAGCCCAAGTACGACGAGAACTGGGAAGCGATCGTCGACGAGAACGGTGAGGTCGTCCTGTGGACTGAGGACGAGGTCGCAGACCCCGCCGCCGTGTGCGAGGCGCAGCCCGTCGCAAAGACCGACCGCGTCGAGGTCACCGAGCTCGGCGAGGTGAAGTCCCCTGACGTGTTCACGCACTCTGCTGGCACGAGCTACTGGGTTGAGTCGACGATCATCACTCCGAACGACCCGAAGAACGGTGAAGAGTTCGAGTACTCGCGCGGCCGATGCGGCATCCCGAACGAGACCACATTGATCGAGGAGCCCAAGGTCCGTACCGAGGGCAAGACCGTCACCGTCGGCGACGAGATCTGGGACACCGCGTTCACGAGCGAACACGGCGACCTTTCGGAGCTCAAGGATGTCGAGTACAAGATCACGTTCAAGGCGTACACGCGTGAGGACGGAAAAGACATGGTCTGCTCCCCGGAGAACGAGATCAAGGACTTCGAAGACAAGACCGGTGTCCTCGTTTCCGAGCCTGGCAAGTACGAGTCGAGCAAGGTGAAGACGACCGAGAAGCACATCGGTCTCGGCGGCTACCAGGAGACCCTGATCCGAGTCGAGAAGGGCACCGAGATCGAGGTAGCTGTCGGCAAGTGCGGCGAACCGTCAGAGAACCTCGAGGTACGCAAGAAGCCCGTGGTCCCGGGCCCGCTCGCGTCGACCGGCGGTAACGTCGCTCTCCTCGCCGGCCTCGGCGGCGGTGTGCTCCTGCTGGGCGCAGCTGCAGTACTCGCGGCAAAGCGGCGCGGCCGCGCTGCAGGCGCAGAGGAGGTGATCGCTACGAACTAACCTCGAACTCTCCCAAGTATCCCTCCTCCATTGAGGGATGTGGTGCCTTAGCCGCTAATGGTAGGTTCCAGTGGTCATTGCGCCTCCTGATCACGTCAGGTGTTGAAATGACCACTGGAACGTGCCCATCACAGAAGCCCGGATATGGGCACTTTGAGTGCAGGGCGGGAATCCTCTACCTCCGCATTCACGCTGGGGAAGCTCGATGAGTTTCGCAGCGTACGAAGACCAGCTTGCAGCTCGCCACGGCGTTACTCGGTGGGCTGGCTAAGCAGTGCCGACCACCAGCTACACAACCGACTGTACTCAGTAGATCCAGCGCATCACGGACGAGGGGGCTGCTGGCGCAACAGGGGCGCACTGCGGGCTACAAGCACAGGCTCCTTCGAGGAGGAATCTCTACACGTAAGTATTGAACGTGACTGAGGTTGCCGCCTTGTGCCACCCGGTACAAGTCTTCGTCTGGGCTTGCGTGACTATGCCGGTACCGTACGTCCATGCAGACCTCAAACCACATTTTGTGCCATAAGTTGCCGATACCTGCATCTGACCGCATGCCGCAAATGAGGAGTAGGTGCTGACTTCAGAATAAGCAGAGAAACCATGCACGCTAGCGGTCGCAGGAGTGCAGGGCTTCGAGTTTGAATTTGCCAGCGCAGGACTGCTTGTAATGAGGCTAAGGGCCAGCCCACCAACTGCAGCCAGGGCTAGAGCGCTCTTCTTAAACTTGATCATCGTCATACTCCTTCGTACGATTCTCGAAACTGATCTCTTGTTCAGCTAGGAGAATGTGTGGTTTAAGTTCAATTCCTTGCGGGCTACCATAGGCAGGCCTCACGCGAAAGGTCAACTGGCTGAGTCGACCTACAACCACAACTGATCTGTCCAGTTTTCTATTCTGCGGACCCCTTTGAGAGATCCACCTGGTCCGCCAGCAGGGTGGATTGTCCAACCGCAAGGACCCAAACGTCCTTAGTAAGACGGTGCTCGAAAAAGAAGGTGAGCGTGCTGGCTTCGGCAAGCTGTTGTTTCTTGAAGACGCGTGTATTCCCATCCGAGGACTCCTGGTACTTCCCGGAGCCAAGGAAGTCGATGAGTTCACTCATCTCCTGCGGCGGCAGCTGAGCTGTGAATAGGTACGTCATGTTGTCACTGTTAGGAACACCCCAGACGCAAAAGCGGGGTGATTGGCCCCATAAGAACGCTTCGAAGCTCCCTGTATCGAGCAATGAGATGAACCCCTGATAATTGTCTGTTTCGGCGAGTTGGTCACCGATGAACTCGTAACGGGGCTCAACCGATTGGACTGTTTCAACTGACAAGAGCTGTTCGCAGTAATTCTTGGGGGTTTGCGACCGAGATTCTTCTACGGGGGAATGTTCGATGGGCATTGTTGACGTGCTGCACCCGATGAGGAAGCACAAGCTCAACCCGATCATTGGAGCTGGAAAGTGAGATTTCATGTTCCGCATGGTAAGCCGCAAGTCTCCAGCAGGGCGAGCACAAGTCGACTCCAGACGTCATTCTCAACCCACTCGTTATGAGATTACTTGAATTCCGCAGTGGCTTGGCCTACGGTGACAAGCAGGAGATCTCATCATTAAGAATCCTGCAGTTTTCGTTCTTAGAAGTAGGTCCCCGGTACAACACCATTTGTTCTGTCTGGTACAAGGAGGTACCTCATGGGTAAGGGTAAACCGCTACTGGCTACAGTTGGCTTAGGAATCGTGATTGGTCTTGTAGGAGTCCCTGCGGGCTTCGTTACTTCCGCGCAAGCTGGCTATCAAGCTGCTTTTTGTGGTTCTTCTAATCGGGTTGTTCATGGTGAATCGGCGTATGGCTCTGTCGATACTTACAGTGGCTACAATAAGGAGTGCGGACAGTTGCAGGTATCGGCAACTTATGGCACAAAATGTGGTTTGAGGTCCGCGTGGACCTATGGGTATGGCCATGTTGCGCAGCTTCAATCTAAGACTTGTACTGGCTGGCACAAGTCCGCGACTTCAAGTGCATTCACAACGGCTGTCTAAGGCGGGCTTCGCTTCCGCTATAGCCCTACTCCTTGCTGTGCCCCTGGTAGGTTGTGCGGGAGGCTCTGGGGGTGTTCTTGGCGCCGGATCGGACGCGCCTCAGCCTGAACCACCAAATAGCATCTCTGCAGAGCAGAAGGCAGCGCTGGAAGACGGTGAGGTTACTCAAGAAGAGTATGAACAGTCGTTTCAGCGCTTTCAGGCTTGTATGGAAGGGATTGGATTCCCTATCGGGGGAGGTGAAACCGTCGATGGGGTAATTCAGTACTCCGTTCCAGTGGTTTCTGACGATGCGGGCGGAACTGAGTGTTATGTTCACGAATTTGAGTTCGTTGACCGAGCTTGGCAAACAAAGCCCGAGATTCTAGAGCAGTCCGAGAGCTCAAGGATGGTGAAGGCGTGCCTAATCAAGTATGAGATTGAGCCAGCGGAAACCCACTTGGAAAGGTGGGAACAGATCCTCGAAAACAACATCGATCCGGCTTCATGCCACTAGATTCTCGGGCTTCCGCGTACCTCCCAGCTAATGCGCGCGGAGTCAAGTAGTTGTTTACGCTTCCAAAGGAGGACGCTAGCCGTGAAGCCCCGAAAGAAGCAGCACCGGAACCCCCGGCCCGTACTCGTCATCTTGCTGATTTGGCTGGTACCTGTAGCTGTGTGGGGTACTGCGATTGTTGCCGATGTTCTAATTCAGCGGAAGGCCAACCTCCCGGTCCAACCGGAAACAGTGGTGGCAGGATCCAGAACGATTGATGCCAGGCTTGGTGTCCGAGGGGTCGCTACGTTTAAGTCAGAAATGAATCTTCGTCTTGAAGGACAAGGAACCATCACTCGCTTTGACCTAGTCGTTGGAACTCCAGTTGAACCTGGAACAAAGGCTATGGAAGTGGATGGTGTTCCTCGAATGGCTTATTCCGGGGAAACTCCATTCTTCCGGGATCTGCACGTTGGTGACGTTGGTAAAGACGTACTGACCCTTACCGAGTTTCTGCGCGACCTCGGGTTTCTCTCCGGTGAGGAGCCTGGCTCGCTATTCTCCCAGGCGGCGAGTGTCGCGTTGTCAACTTTTCAGAGTGAAGTGAACCTAACACCTGATGGGGTGCTTCGAAAGGAAGAGTTCATTTACATTCCTCGTGACTTCGGTGAGGTGGTCTCAGTTCAAGTCTCACCTGGTGACCCGGTACCAGCTGACGGGGTCTTCGCGACAGGATCAGGACAGGTTTCCGCGCTAAGGATTGTTGACTCTGCTGGCGAAAAGCCTCCGAAGGGGTTCCCTGTCCCGGGCGAGTTGCGGCTCTCCGCAGGGCCAGAAGAGCTACTCATTTCGTCCTTGTCAATATCTGGAGATGAGGCCGTCGAAGTCACTAAGAAACTGAGGTCATGGGCAGCTGAGGAACTAATTGAAGTGGGAATGGATGACGATTCACAAATTTTTGAGGGATTGCAGATTTCACTCGCAGTTCCCTTTGATGTTGCCTCAGTTCCTTCCACCGCCATCATGGCAGGTTTGGGCGGGGAAACGTGTGTGATTCAAAATGATGAGGGCTCGGGACCGGAGGCAGTGCCTGTCACAGTTCAACAAATCGCTGGCGAGTTGGGAGTCGTTGGGATTGATCCGTCTTTAGCAGGTACGCAGGTACTACGTGATGCCAGGAGTGCTACACCGAAAGGCGTGACTTGTCGGTAACGGTTGAGGATGTTGTCGCTGAGGTGGGGGGACGAAAGATCTTGCAAGGCGTCTCGGCAGAATTTGAGGATGGAGTAATGACCGTTCTTATCGGGCCGTCAGGAACTGGAAAGACCACGTTGCTGAATCTTCTTGCTGGCTATCTCTCTCCTAGCTCAGGGAGCATTCTCGTTAACGGAATGCCTCCAGACCCTTCTCTTGTCGCTTGGATACCACAAGGGGTAAATGCACTTGGTCGAAGGACACTTACAGAGAACGTGATGATCGCCCCGTTGAGCGAGGGCGTGGTACGAGCTAGCGCACGGGAGCTCGCAACTCATCAGCTGGAACGCGTGGGGCTGGGCGGGAGAGAGGAATCTACTGCTTCCGAACTCTCAGGCGGAGAGCTCCAGCGTTTGGCGATTGCGCGCGCTTTGGCATCACGGAAGCCGCTCTTGTTAGCAGATGAGCCAACCGCGAACCTTGACTCTGAGACGGCCGGCGGGATCATCGCCCTCTTGCACTCCTTAAGATGCGAGCGCACTCTGGTTGTTGCGACACATGACCCCGAACTCATGAGAGCTTCCGAGCGCGTTGTAAGCACAAAAGCATGGGCCAAATCTGGTGCTGGAGCAGAACCGTTGGCCCAACGAGGTAAGGCTTCGCAAAGAATTGGCTGACAAGTGGACAGGAACAGACTTATTAGGCGAAGCACTTAGCAATTGCTTCGCTTCCAGGTCGAGGCTATTTGGAGCCATCCTGGTCGCTGTCGTTCTTGGGATCGTTCTCAGCGCATTCAGGTACATCGAACTTGTTCAGCTCAACCACCAAGTGGCAACTCTCCAATCAAAAGGGAGAAACCTCATCCTCATACAGGGGATTGACGTAGAGCACGAGCCTGAAATAAATGTGCGATCTTGCGAAGCGCTCGCCGGAAGTGCTGGAGTCGAACGGGCTGGCGTGCTGGTGGAAGGTGAACGGATTTCGGTGCCCCAACTTGTTGGGAATCTGCCTCTATTTGAAACAAGCATTACGCTCTTCCCTCAGCTTGGACAAGCTGACATGCTACTTGGGGCTACCGTTGGCGGCTCCTCCCAGGGGGCGCCGTTTTTACTCGCCACTAATGGCCATACGCTAACCGCACTCACGATGGACTTACAGCCAGCGGGTCTGCCTGTGAACTCAGCGGTGCTGGTTGGCCTCTCGCCTGCCGAGAAGTATGCTGATCATTGCTTGGTCGTCCTCAACCAAAAGCAGGACCCCAATCGATCAATTCCAGACTTGGTTTCACAGCTTGAAGTGCGAAAGCACCCGATTGCTGCAACCACTGTGCTTTCGGATCTAGCCAGCCCACACGGCGCCTTCTTGACCCGCCTCACGGCTGGACTCCCGTTGGCTGCTGGAGTGGTACTAGGCCTGCTCCTAGCCCTAATGGCGCAGCTACGAAGCAGTGAGCTCGCTGCCTATCGCCTAAGTGGTACAGGCCGGTTTTCCCTTCAGCGAATACTCATGCTGGAATCAGTAGTTGTATCAGGAGTGTATCTGCTCTCTGGCTCAATTTCAGCGCTTTACGTTCTCCCTTGGGGCGTGCTACAGGGCTTGGGGCTTCTTTCAAGTCACTTGGTTGCGGCTTCTTCCACAGTTCTCATATCTTCGTTGCTCTTCTTGAGCGTCAGCAGTCGCACACCAATGGATCTCGCGAAAGATAGGTGAAGGAAAGCTAAAGCCCAAAGAACCCGGCGCCACTTGGAAAATCCAGAATTACGGATTGAGATTAGAGCCGTCGCCCAGCGCGAGAAAGGTAGACGCCGGTACCGGCTTCCCTCTCAGCCTCGGAGCTGAGCTCGGTCTGATGGAACGTGGTTGAACATGCTGCGGTTCCACATGTGGCTGTCGGGGATGCACCCGAACTTGCCGTTCTCGAATTTCCACCGAGCAAAGGCCGCATCAAGCTCTTCCGGTCGGTACGGATCCTCGTGGTAGTGCAGCGGCGCACCATCCCAAACAGGTGCGGCCTCGCGGTCTGCCTCAAGTATGAGGGCGTCGATGTCGAATGTTGCCTGGCTCATGATTCTCTCCTCGTTTCTCCCTCCCACCATTTCTTTTGCTGGGGAGGCGGAATCGCCGACAGTGACGCGAAGCGGAGGCATGTGCCGGAAGGGGTCGCCTGCGTGGCGCAGACACGCGAGCGGCCCCTGGTAAGCCCGGGGCGGAACGCTTTGGGCGGGCGGTGCAGGCCGGAGTGGAACGTCCCTACCCTGTCGCTCGCTTCCAAGCAATGAAAACTCTGGGGCGAAGCCCAGCCGCTTGCCCTGCAAGCCTGCGCAGTAGGTTTCGTCGAACAGGGAGACTCGATGAAAGGATCCCTGGTGACGAAGACGCATGAAGCCGACGGCGAGGCGGTGGAGGCGCCGGTGACAACCGGCCGCACTCGAGGTAGCCGCCCGAACGTTACGTCCCCTCCCCCACCGCCTACCCAGGTACGGCAACCACTGCCGTCGCCGATCAACTGGTGGAAGCTCGACGATGAGGAACGCGCAGAAACTCTCGAAGTACTCGGCGAGTGGGTGCCCGAGCTCGTCCGCAGGTACGGGCTACGCGACGCGGTAGTGCCTCCGTGCTGGTACCGGCATGGGTCGCTCGTGCAGGAGCTCCTTGCGTTGTTTCAGTACCGCAACCAGCAACAGGTACAAGAGACTGCGCCTCCGTCCGCGATGCTCGATTTCCACTATCAGTTCGATCTCGCCATCCGCAGGCTCTCGAATTGGACGTCGGCAACTGGCTGCAACTCGGCCGAGCATCATGAGACGCCTCTCTCAGTGTGGGTGGCTCCGGGTAGCGTCCGAGCCAGTACCTGGGCCGTTGAATTCGAGGACCACGTCAACAGCGTCCGCGCTGGCGATACAGAGAAGAAGGAGTGATTGTGAAGAAGCAATGGAACCGGAAAACGATCAT
The DNA here is from genome assembly GCF_006716085.1 of Leucobacter komagatae. Lineage (NCBI taxonomy): Bacteria > Bacillati > Actinomycetota > Actinomycetes > Micrococcales > Microbacteriaceae > Leucobacter > Leucobacter komagatae. Next base: position 1,876,715 of record NZ_VFON01000001.1, read on the forward strand.
TGGCATCGCTTGTGGTGTCGTGGTGATCCTCACCGCGATCGGCATCACGACCTTCCTGCTCCTGTCTGGAGGCAAGACCCAGCCGGCTTCTGAGTCAACGCCTGCGCCTGGCGCGAGCGCCGGCTCCGAGGTTCCGAAACCGGAGGCGCCAGAGGAGAAGGTTTCCGAGTCGTTGTGGGACCCCGCCCCGTTTGATGATTCGGGAATGGTGGAAATGGCCGTTACAACTAACCCGGAAGAGGCGGCACTGTCTGCCGCTCGCGTACTGTGGTCTGCCGACGCCGGTAAGCAGCCATTTCACGAAGACTTCATTCGGGAATCACTCACAAGAGTGATGAGGCCGTCACCAGATTATGTAGGCCCCGAAGGCGTGATCCGTTCGACCATTGACCGGTCGAAGTCGAATCTTGGCCACACCGAATGGGTCGCAGGAGATATCGTGCAGGCCGGTATTGACGCAGCAGGTAGCGAAGGTTGGAACCCTGATGGCGGTTGGTGGTGGGAGCTCGGCAACGATAAGCGCTACAACGCACTCACGGGACACGGCATCACCTACACCTCTCACCCCATACAAGCGTTCAACGATGCACAAGCAGTCGCTGAAGGCTACGACGTGAACACAACCATCGAAGAGACTTGGGAGGCGGACTCGCTCCCAGGCACCTATTCGAAGTATTGGGTACGTGTTGAAAGCGCGGTCAACTCCGGCGGGGAGTCCGGCGCTGGCGTGCACCTGGTGCGGAACGCGACGTCGCTGCTGATCTACTGTGATGCCCCTGAGGACGGCGGAATTTGTGGAGTTGCAGCGTTGACGAAGAGCTATCCGAAGCAATGGCAGCGCCAGCAGTAGCGGTCAAAGTCGCGGTTCATGCCGCGCAAAGTAAGACCGGCCGAAACATCATCCTTGGCGTGCTGGCTGTGGTTCTCACGATCATCATGCTGCCGTTCATCCTCATCGGTGCCACTGTCGCTGGCGCAGTCGCGCAGGCCGACACAGGGACCGAAGAGGTTGTTCCCCCCGGGGTGATCGGCGAGGTTCCAGTAGTGGGTGACTGGGCGTCTCCTGTCGCGTCATACGTCATCACGACCGAGTGGTGGGGCTACTACGGGCACACCGGCATGGATCTTGCTGCCCCGCAGGAGACACCGATCTATGCGGCTTCTTCTGGCACGGTCACTGCCACGCATTGGGCTGGGCAAGATAGTTACGGCTGGCACATCGTGATCTCACACGCCGGCGGGCTCTCAACTCTGTACGGGCACATGGTGCGACCAACGACGTTGCAGGTCGGGCAGAAAGTGAAGGCCGGCCAACACATCGGCTACGTGGGCAGTACCGGAAATTCCACCGGCCCACACCTGCATTTCGAGACGCTCGTGAACGGTGTTCCGACTGACCCTCGGCCAGTCATGGCCGCTCGAGGTATCAACTTGTAAACAGCAAGCACCGGGCTTCGGGGCTGTCAGCGCATAGTGCGCCGGCAGCCCCGTCGTTTTCGTAGCGCCACACCGTGTGGCGATACGGAAACGGAGAACCAAATGGATTTCATCCACACGCTCGTCGACGTCGTAAGCGTCCTTCCGGCATTTGAGGTGCCGGATCTCGAACCTGATTTCAACGCCCCGTTCGTGAAACCTTCATTGCATGTGGTGAACTCTGCTGCTGCAATCGCCACCATCGCTTGTCTTCTCGGCGTAGTCCTCTCAGTTATTCTGCTCGCAGTCGGAAAGCTGAGCCAGCGCAATCAGAACATCGCCTGGATCGTTCTTGCTTGCGCCCTCGTTGGCACGATGCTCCTTGGTTCTGCAACCGCGTTGATGACGTACGTAGGAGGTATTCCGCTGTTTTAGCGGGAGTCCAGTATGCGTCACATGGAAGACACCCTGGAGATCGACTTCGATTGCACGCCGATCGATTTGGCCTGCCATGTCTTTGAGACCCAGACGAAGGGGATGAGCGAGTTCCTTGCCTGGGTCGCGGACATCACCATAGGAAACCACTCGATAGCTCCCGGATCGAAGCTGTGGGACAGCGCTATCGGTGAATCGGGGTACTGGTTCGGAATTGCGATCATCGTGTCCCTTGGGATCCTTTCCGTGGGAATCGTGCGGGGTGTCTTCCAGGCAGACATGAAGTGGCCAATCATCGGAGTCCTTGCAGGCATCCCATCAACTTACTTCGCGCTCACCCTCGGTGGAGCGCTTCTCGAAATATCCGAGTTGATCAGCAAAGACCTCCTCGATCGGCTCGGCGGAGGTGAAGGGTTCGCGGCCGCGATTCGAACGACTATGCAAGTCGGCACTGGCTCAGACACCGGCGGCGCCTTGCTGCAGGTTGCTGGGGTCGGGTTCCTCCCGATGATGATCTTGATGCTTGTCCTCATCCTCGGCATGATCATGCTCAATTTCGCGCTCGCGTTCAGAAACTTCGCAATCATGATCCTCATCGCGTTCGCCCCGCTCGCATTCATGGGCGTCACTACGAAGGGCGGGTGGGGGCTCGCTAAGAAATGGTTCAGCGTTGGACTCGCGCTCCTGATCGCGGAGCCACTTATGTTCGGGCTCCTCGCGATGATCCTCCGGGCGACGAAAGGGGCGACCCTGTTTGACGGCGGAAGTCTGACACTTGCGATCGGGATGTTCATGACGGCGTTCATGCCGCTCATGGTGGTGAAGTTCTTTGACTTCCTCGGCGCCGATGCTGTGTCTGCCGACCAGGCAGGCTCACAGCTGGGCCGAAGCGCCAGCCAAGGGTCACGGAATGTGGTTCGGACGGTATCCGCCGGAAAATCAGGTGCTGCAGGCGCGCGCGGCGGCGGCGCTGCCGCGCGCGGCGGTGGCGGTGGCGGTACTGCTGGCAGCAATCAGGCTCCAGGTTCACCCGGCGGAGGCAACGGAAAGCCTGGTGCGACTGGTGGCCAGGGTGCCGGCAAGCCCGGCAAGACCGGGGCGAACGGCGGAAGTGGGAAGCCTGGGAGTAACGGCTCTCCTGGTTCGCAGCGGCGCGGTGGCGGTGCGCCGCAGGGAGGCGGAAACCGGTCTCCTGAGACTCCGAAGCCAAAGACGAAACCTGCAGCTCCGAAACCGACAAGGGGTGTGCGATGAGCGCAGTAGAAACGCGCGAGCTCGCGAAGGTTCAGTACGCACGCCGCCCCACCCAGGGCGTGATCCTTGGGATCGATAAGTACGGGGTGTGGTCGATCGGGATCGCGATCTTTCCCGTGCTCGTGTTCCTCGTCGCAAGAAACCTCCTCGGGGCACTCGTCGCGGCCGCGATCATGGCACCACTTGCGGCAGGCGGGTTGTTCAAAACCGAAGCAGGGATCCCTTTGACGATGCACGTCCTCAAGGTGCTGCAGTTCACACGTAGGAAGGCCGCTGGAATGACGAAGTACCGCAGGAAAACGGGTCCGATTGTGAAGGGCCGCCTCGAATTACCGGGGCACCCCAACAGGTTCGAGATCTGGGAGACCGAAAAGGGCTCCGTGGTGATCTGGGACAAACGCTCACAGATGGCGTCCATCACCTGCGTGGTCGCCTCCCCGGGGATGGCGCAGCACAGCGTCTCCGTGTCGACCCCTGAAGAACGAGAAGGCCTGATCGCGGGATGGATGACAGTGTGTGGCGCGTGGACCAGGCGACAGCAGATCGCCAGAGTGACCGTACAGGAACGCACGCGGCCCGGGTCCGTGGTCGTCGAGCAGCAGCAGTTCGATGCCCTGAAGAAGACCGGCCCTCTGGCCGAGTCGTATCAGGAGGCGCTGAATCTGCTTGCTGATGAGGTCGTGTGGCGCCCGTCGACGATCACGCTCACAATCGACACCGGATCCGGTGCTGGTCGTTCTCTCGTGAAGAGTCACGGAGGCGGCAAGGCCGGCGTTCTTGCGGTGTGTGAGCAGGAGATGGGGTCGACCACTGAGGCGCTCATGCAGGCCGGGTTTACTCGGGTCGCGTGGTGTACGCCTCGCGAATGGGCGGCTACCGGCCGTGGCACCGTCGACCCCGTTGGGGAGACCGCGATCGACGCACGCATCGGGTCCGCGTTTGAAGGTGTCGCCCCAGAGCTCGCCGGCCCCATGTCACTCGATGAGGACAAAGACTACGCAGAAACCGATTCCGCGTTCCATCGCACCTACTGGGTCGCGGAATGGCCAAGAATCCAGACACTTCCGGGGTTCATGGGAAATGTCGCGTTCGCTGAGTCTCACCACGGATACGCAGTGAGGCACACGTTCTCGCTCGTCGGGAACCCCGTCCCGATGAAGGACGCCCTGAAACGGATCGCGAAAGACCGGAAGACGTGGAAACAGAACGCCCAATTCAAACAGGACCGTGCCGGCACCACGATTGCAGACAACGCGGACTGGTTGAACCTTGACGCACGTGAGCAGGACCTCGTCGACGGGCAAGGACAACTCGAGTTCACCGGCTATCTCGTTGTCACGGCGGTCACTCGTGACGAGCTCGAGGAGGCATGCGCTGCGATGGAGATCTCGGCCGCGAACGCAGGCGTGGAACTTCTTGTCATGAGTTACGAACAACAGGCCGGCCTCATTGCTGTGGCGTATCCGGTCGGGATGGGGATGAAGTAATGGGCCGCAGTCAGGTCATGTTTGATCCGGGAACTCTCACCCGGAAAGAGCGCAAAATCCTTCGTCAAGTTCGGGACGAGCACACCCGTGGTGAGCCGATATCTGCCCCAGAAATTGAGGAACTCCCATTACTTGGGATGGATGATCGCTTCCGCTCGATCACACGCCTCAGGCCTCCCCCGCACGTGGGGACAGGGTGGGATTTCGCGGCCGCGAACCCGTTCGCCGCCGCAGACCTCCCCCAAGTCCAGGGCCCCGTTGTCGGAGTTGAACGGCTCTCCGGAGGCCGTGGTTTCATTCTTCACCCCTGGCACATGTACTTGCTCGGCATAGTGTCTTCCCCAAACATTCTTGTGAAGGGAAGCCTTCGCCGCGGCAAGTCGTTCATCGTGAAGCGTCTCGTCACACTCCTCGCGCTGTTTAACGTGTACTCGATCAACACGAGTGACGTGAAGGGCGAGCACGGTGTCGTCGCGGAAGCGCTCGGCGGGCAGGTGTTCAAGGTCGGGTCGTTCGGCACCGATATCCGCGTGAACCCTCTCCAAGCGGGCGAACGTCACTTCGGAGAGTCAGAAGCAGAGCATACGCAGCGCATGCTCGCATCCCGGCAGCGGGTGCTCCAGCTCATCGGCGCGCTCCTTTCACCTGGCTCAAGGAGCCTGTTTCCGGCAGAAATCGCGATCCTGAACTGGGCGCTCAGCGAGGTGATTCGTGAAACGAACGACCACCCGACGATCCGGAAGGTGATCGAGAAGATCGATTCTCCTGAGTTGGAAACAGCTCGGGGAGGCATGTTCGAAAAGAGAATGGCCCGCGACCTGGTACTCATGTTCGATCTCCTCCTCCAGGGAAACCTGTCGGGCATGTTCGAAGACGAAGGCACCATCCAGTTAGATCCGACTTCCCCGTACACGGTTTTTGACACGTACGCGATGGAGAAACGTGGAGATCTCGCGCTCGCGATCACGCAGACCATCACGAACTCGTGGGTACAGAACATGGTGTCCAACAAAGCGTCAGGCAGGCGCCACCTCATCATTCGTGAGGAGGGGTGGCGTGACATGAAGACCAAAGCCGCGCTCGAGGCGCACGAGCTGCAATTGAAGCTGTCTGGCGAATACGGCATCACGATGATGATGATCGTCCACGAAGACGGGGACTTCGATACTGGCGGTGAAGAAGAGCGGAACCTCGCCCAGAAGTTGCTGCGCGGCTATGCGAACACGATCACGTTCTACCAGAACGAATCGACACTCCAACGAGCTGTGCAGGCTGGCACGCTCCGCCAGGGCGAGGCGAACCTCATCAAACGCTTCGGACGTGGCGAGTTCATTTTCCGTGCCGGGGAACGCAGCTACGTCATCGACGGGAACCCAACCTCAACCGAGTGGGAACGCCAGCTCTTTGATACAGACGCGGCAATGAGAAGCCTCGGCCGAGACACCGAGAGTAGCCCAGACCAGTCCGGTGGGCAGGAAGACGATACACACATGCAGGGGGCAACCGAATGACGAAAGACAGCGTGACGATGCTCACGAGCGAAGCACGAAAAGCGCTTGGTGAGCTCTCCCCTACTAGCGACGACCCACTTCTCAGTGAAGTGTGGGAGCTGTGTGTGTCGGTCACCAACGAAGCAGGATCCCGGTTCTTAGAAGCCACGCATGGCCCGTTGCTGTCGGCGGCCGCGGAAGTACGTCTCTACGTCGCGCACCTCGAGCGCGTGGAAAACGTGATCGAAGGTTCCCCGTTGAGAGTTCCTCGGCTCGCGGCGAGGCCGCTACGCGCTGCTGGCCGTTACATCGCTGACACGAGCGACAGTGCGGAGCTTGTCGCGTTCCTGCGAGAGGTTCCGTCGATCGCCTCATCGTTCGGGGAATACCTCATCCGGGCTGAGGGCCGCCAGTCCCGTCCAGTGGTCGACGTCCTCGACCTCGCGGTCCGTGCCGGCGCCGTATTCGCCGACTGCCTTCTGCGGGCCGTCCCCCCGATGGCGATCGCCAACGATTAGAACGGAACCCAAATGTCTGACTACCAGGATCGTGTAGCCCCCGCGACCGGCTTCCAGAAACGGCTTCGAACCTTCGGGTTCGCAGAACAGCTTGCGCTCGTGCTCGGCCTCCCCGCCGCAGCCCTATTGGGATTGCAGTTCTTCGTCCAGATGCTCGTGACACTCATCACAGGCACCAAGTCGTTCACCCCACTTCCGCTCTTCCAGTACCTCGGGCTCTGGGGTGCAGCTGACCCAGCCGCAAGGTACGGGGTGAACGGTGCTGGCGTGCTGCATTGGGCTCTCATCGTGTTCTTCGTCACCGCGATCACGACAGTAGTGTCACTGTTTACCCGGGCACGATCCAAGCGCAGGAAAGACCCACAGCGCCGGCCAGGGCTCGCAACCCCTGAGCAAGTCCGCGCGGAGCTCGGTGAGGAACAGCTTCTGACCGAGCGTGCCCCGGTCCTGCGGCCAGCGTTGCCGGCGTCTCAGTTGCGGTCTGTGGACGTCGGATACCGCGTTGGCCTCTATCGCGGCATTGAATGCTACTTCCGTGTCGAGGACCCGATGATCGTGATTGGACCGTCCCGTGCAGGCAAGGGCTGGAACATTGTGCTCCCCTGGATCATGGACGCGCCTGGCGCCGTGGTGACGACGTCGTCAAAGCTCGACAACGCGCAAATGACGATGCACGCGCGCGAACGTGCCGGGTCAAAGGTGGGGATCTTTGCGCCGGGCATTCCGAGTGGACGCGATTTCGGGCACGTCCTCAAGTGGGATCCTGTCGACGGCTGCATCAATGAAGAGACGCTCATCAGGCGTATCAATGGGCTTATCCCTGCAGACGCGTTCTCCGGGTCGACGACGAACGGCGGCCACTGGGACACTCTCGGTAAGCAGCTCGCCACCGCGCTCTTTCACGCCGCTGCCTGTGGCGGCCGCACCGTCGACGATATCTGGACGTGGGTAGCCTCCCCGCGCGCGGCAGAAGAAGCCGTGCGTCTCATCCGTGAGCATCCACAGGGGCTCACGGAGCACGCGACCAGGCTCGAAACGGTTATCAACATGCCGGCGGAGCAGCGTGCCTCCCAGTGGGGTGTGTTGCCGACCGTGCTCGCGTTCCTTGGTTCTCGCAGCGCCCGCGACTGGATGAAAGTCGGGGCCGAGGATGGCCAGTTCGACTTCGCCGATTTCATTCTCCAGAAGGGCACCGTCTACCTCATCGGAGACAAGAAGACCTCAGCGAGCTACCTCCGGATCCTCGACGGGTTCCTCGCAGAAGTCGACTACGTTTCGAAGGCAATCGCGGCGGGCTCCCCCGGCGGCCGCCTCGACCCGCCGCTCACGTATCTGCTCGACGAGGCCGGCAACTTCGAATATCAGGGCATGTACGAACTCATCACCGCCGGTGGTGGCGTCGGGCGCATTGGCGTCGCGTTCTTCCAGTCCAAATCCCAGCTGCAGCAGTACGGCGGCCAAGAAGGCGCGGATACGCTCTGGGACGCGGCGACCGTGAAGGTCGTGTTGCCTGGCGGTGGCGACCCGCGCGCGCTCGAAGACATGTCGAAGCTCATCGGCGAGACCTGGGTGGAACGCGAAACCCATTCGATGGATCTCAATGGGCCTGCCCACATGCAGCTGTCCGAGGAGAAGCGAGCGATCTTCGAGGGCAACGAGATCCGGACACTGGAAAAGGGCATGGCGTTCGTGTTCTACCGGAACCTCCCCCCGCTACTCCCGAAGACCCGCCCATTCAACGAGCACCCCAGCTTCAAAGAGTGTCTGCAGGACTCGAAGAACTTGGAGCAGCATCTGCGGGAAACGTCCGAGTATGGGGCGGCGATCGCGAAGATGCAAGCCGGGTATCGTGCGTGAAATGAGCCCCTGGGCGGTGCGCTCCAACGGAAGGGAAGCGCACCGCCAACGCTACGCCGGCTACATGCGATCGCCGGCGTGGTACCGCAGACGGTACCAGTGGGCCGAGGAAGAAGCCGGCCTCCTTCCCGCCGGCGGCTCAATCGTGTGCCTCGGCTGCAGGAAGCCGTGGAGTCTCGGCCGGGACGACCTTCACCACGTCACCTATGACCGGCTCGGTGCCGAGGAACACGAGGATCTGTGGCCGCTATGTAGGGGCTGCCACACGCTCATCCATGACTTACTCGCGTCGACGAGGACGTGGCGCAAACTCCCCCGGATCCAGGCCAACAATCTTGCGCTGGAGTTCGTTCGTGACGAACGCGAGGGGAAGCTCATCACCAAGATCCCTCGCGGCGCGGCAGCGCTGCGCGACTTCCTCTAGCAGTCTCAGTGCGCGTCCAGTGCCGTCGAGAGCTGAGCAGGGCAGTTCAGTCCTGTGCGGCAACAGAGAAGAGGGCACGATGGCACGATTTTCACAGTTCGAGCAGGAGTTCGAGTACCTGCACTACGCAGAACAGAGCAGGACAATGCTCGGTCATATTCCTGACGAGGAAGTTCGGCAGAAGATGATCCAACGGCATGATGAGCTCGTCTACGGGCATGTCCCGTTTGAGGAGTTCTCCGACCGGTTGGAGGATCTCCAGCCCACAGGAACGAGCGCACAGGATTTTGCGATCACCCGCTACACCGCTGCCATCTATCACGATGCAGCTAGGCCCGAACAGTTTGATCCAACGAGACCAGACGCGTGGAGAAGTCAATTGCAGTTCGGGGAAAACGACCGGCGATCATTCGAGCTACTTCAGGAGTACAAGGCCCGAGCTGAGTCACGCGTTACAGAAGCGGCGCCGGCCCCGCGGTCCTTAGATCTGTCGTACATGGATGCGGTCCAGAGAGTCCAGGAAGACCATGCCGCGCTGAGAGCTCAAACCCCCACACTCGTTTTGAGGTGCGCGGCCACCGGCGTCGTCCTCCGATAGTGATTTCGGATGTGTCGGAGGTTTGCCCCAGAATGGCCAGAAAGCAGCGTGTTGCTGATACCCAGTTAGCGTTCGACCTCTGGGGCGAATTCGACAGCGTAGACCAGGAGGAAGTTCATGTACGACCAGGAGATGCTCGCGAAGCTGCAGGCGACGTGGCCGGAAACGACCGACTATCTGACGAAGCTCGGCCAGTTGAACAACGACCTGATGGTACTCAGGGACATTCAGGCCGCGGACGAGCACATTCCGTCGTGGCTGGAGATCCTGGCTTACAGCGAGGACGACTTCGCGAAGACACCGACGGCGATGCGGGTTCTGAGGTTCCTGTACGAGCGGCAGATCATGGTGGCGTCCAGGCGGACGGTGCCGGCGTTCCAGGAACTACAAGTGGACAGGGAAGCACGGTACGAGAGGGACGACGTTTCAACGCCGGAACTGTTGGAAGCGTACCCGCCAGTGGAGCTGTTGGAGGCGGAGGACGCGATGTTGTGGGCGTTGCCGGAGCTGCAGAAGAAGCTCACCGCGTGGGCGAAGGAGACAGCGGCACGTCACGGCTCCCCCACGCCGTTGATGACGCTTACGCAGGCGACGATCTTGATGCTCGTGGTGGAGGCGCTGGAGCAGGACTTGAACACGTCTCCCGAGTGGCAGGCGGAGTGTCTGCAGTCCGCACTCTCCAGCGAGTTCTATCAGCAGGCCGGCTCCCCACAGCCGTAGAAGCCGCGGAGCTCGAGAAGTTTCCGGGCTGGGGCGCAACCCCTGAACTGTTCGACCCGAAGAACGCGAAGTATCAGGCAGAGCGGGAAGCGCTCACAGAGTTGTGGGGTGATGAGGAGTGGGCGGCCGCGCGCCGCACCGTCCTGAACGCGCACTACACGAACGACGCCTACGTCGACGCGATGTGGCAGACGCTCGGCGACCTCGGCGTCCCCGAGACCGGGCACATACTCGAGCCGGGATGCGGGACGGGCAACTTCATCAAGGGAGCCGGCACACACCTGGTGACGGGTGTCGAGCTCGATCCGACGTCGGCCGCGATCGCGCAGGTGCTCAACCCGGCCGCGATCATCCGCGCCGAGTCGTTCGGTGACACGTTCCTCACGCATGACGGCTATGACGCCGTGATCGGAAACGTCCCGTTCGGGCAGACTCGGCTCTACGATCCGGCCTACAACCGAGCGAACCTGTCGCTCCACAACCACTTCATCGTGAAGGCGCTGCGGCAGACAAAGCCCGGCGGCATCGTCCTGGTGATGTCGTCCAGGTGGACGATGGACGCGAAGGCCGAACAGGCCCGCCGAGAGATCTCCAGCTATGGCGAGCTTCTGGGCGCGGTGAGGATGCCGGCGGGCGCTCACGGAGAGACAGCGGGGACAGACGCCATCGTCGACGTCCTTGTCCTCCGCAGGCACCTCGGGGACACACCTGAGGGCGAACCGGCATGGCTCAAGACGGTGGACATTGACGGGGACGCCGGGACAGCTCGCGTGAACAGTTACTTCGCTGAGCGGCACGGGCACGTGCTGGGGACACTGGGGACACGGGTTGGACAGTTCGGGCCAGAGGTGTCCGTGTCCGCCGTCGAGGTCTCCCCCACAGCTGTCGCGCCGCTTCTCGCGGAGAAGCTCCGGGACATTGTCCAGGACGCGCGCGACACTGGGCGGACGTGGGCAGCGACTGGCCAGGTCGTGTCCGACCGTCCCGTCGCCGGGATCGTCCAGGATCCGAGCCTGTCCATCGGACATATCAGCGTCCAGGACGGTGTCCTCATGCAGCAGGGTGTGACCGAGCTTGAACCGGTGAATGTCCCGAAGAACGCTGTCCGTGAGCTCACACATCTGGTGTCCCTCAGGTCCGCCGCTGTTCTTCTTCTCGAGGCAGAAGCATCGTCTGCAGAAGACACCGAGAACATTGCAGTCTTGCGTCAAGACCTCAACCGGATCTACGACTCGTACCTGGAGACCTATGGGCCGATTAGCCGGTCGACCACGACGGTCCGAGAACGTGCAGGGCAGGATCCGGTAGTGACGCGGCGGTTCCCGGCCGCGGTCCGGGCGCTCCGTGTCGACCCGCACTACGCCACCGTCGCGGCACTTGAGCACTACAACGACGACACCGAGACATCGAGGAAAGCGACAATCTTCACCGAGCGCGTCGTGGGAGCAGTCACGCTGGTCGACCACGTGGACACCCCCGAGGACGCGATCCGTGTCTCGCTGGAACGCACCGGCTACGTCGACATGGCACTTGTCGCGTCGCTCCTCGACGTCGACGAGGCGGACGCGGTCGACCAGGTCGCTGACCTCGTGTTCCTCGACCCCGAACACAACAACCGGTATATGCCGGCAGCGGAGTACCTCTCCGGGAACGTGCGCAGAAAGCTGAAGGAGGTGCGTGAGCTCGCCGTCGTTGACGCGGTCTACGAGCGCCACGTCAACGCCCTCACCGAGGTCATCCCGGAGGAAGTCGGGCCGGCAGAGATCGACGTCCGGTTTGGCGCCGGCTGGGTGCCCGTGAGTGATGTGTCGGCGTTCCTTGAGCACGAGCTCAAGCGCGGCGTGAAAACGATCGAACGCATCGACGGCGAGTGGAAGTTCCAGATCGCGGGCAAGACCCCGGAGACCGTGGAAGCGAAGTGGGGTGTCTCTGGCGACCACGTGAAGGTCGGCGCAGCCCAGGTCATGAAGAAGGTCATGAACGGGGAGAAGCTCGAGCTACGGTACCGGCCAGATGCGGACGGCCCGTATGTGCTCGACCAGGTCGCCACCGAGTCGCTGCAGGAGCGTGCGGGCGAACTGCACGACACATTCCAGGACTGGTTGTGGCGCGACGGGGAACGCGTGGTCCGGCTGCAGGAGCGCTACAACGACATGTACAACGGGATCGCGCTCAGGTCCTACGACGGCGTCGAGCTCGTGTTCCCTGGCAAGGCGAAATCCTTCACCCCGCGTCCGCATCAACACGCCGCCGTCGCGCGCATGCTCGCGGAGCCGGCCGTCGGGTTGTTCCACGAAGTCGGCGCGGGGAAGACGGCCGAGATGGTGCTCGGCGTGATGGAACTCAAACGGCTCGGTATGGCGGACAAGCCTGCGATCGTCGTCCCGAACCAGATGCTGGAACAGTTCACGCGCGAGTTCAAACAGATCTACCCCCGCGCACGGGTGCTCTCTGCCGGCAGTGACGACATTGCCCGTTCGGGCGGCAAGGACGGCCGAAAGCTGTTCGTCGCGCGCGCCCGCAGCGGGGACTGGGATGCGGTCATCATGACCCACGGTGCGTTCGGGAAGATCGGCCTCGGCGCCGCGCAGGCCGACTACTCCCAACAGCGCCTCGACGAGCTCCGAGACGTCCTCGAGCAAAAGCTCAACTCCGAACTGTCGGAGAAGTCCGTCAAGGAACTCGAGAAGAAGCTCTCCGATCAAGAAGAACGACTCAAGAAGCTCCTCGATTTGAATCACGATGAAGGGGTGACGTGGGATGAGACCGGGATTGACTACCTCTGCATTGACGAAGCCCACCTGTACAAGAATATGGCCGTAGTTTCTTCCGTCTCTGACCTGGCGAAGAAGGGCAACGATATGACGACAGATCTCGATATGAAGCTCTGGTATCACCGCGAGCACCTCGGCCAGTCCCGCGTGGCGACGCTCGCGACCGCGACGCCGCTACCGAACTCAATCATCGAGATGTACGTCATGATGCGGTACATGCGGCCGGACCTGTTGAAGGACGCGCAAGTGTATTCGGCAGACGACTGGGCGCAGCAGTTCACTGGACAGGTCACTGCCGTGGAAGCGAAACCTGATGGCGGCGGCTTCCAGGTGAAGACCCGCACGACGAAGTTCAGGAACGTGCCCGAGCTCCTGCGCATGTGGCACGTTCCCGGCGACGTGAAAACCCAGGCAGACCTCGCGCTCCCCGTCCCCCGCATCCGTGCCGACGTCGACGGAGAACGAGCACCCGAGATGGTGATCGTCCCAGCCACGGAAGAGCAATCTGCCGGCATGGGTGACCTCGTCGACCGCGGCGACGCCGTGAGGCGCGGCATGGTGAGACCTGAAGAGGACAACATGCTGAAGATCACGTCGAACGGGCGAGCACTCGCGCTCGACGCGAGGCTCTACGACGGCGGACCGCCGGCAGAGTGGGAGACCACGAAGGTCGACGTCGTCGCGGACAACGTCTACGAGATTTGGGCCGAGAACAAGGACCGCGAGTACCTCGACGAGTGGGGGGAGACCTCGGAGGCCCGGGGCGCGCTCCAGATCGTATTCGCGGACCTCGGTACCCCGTCGACGGACGGCCGCTGGGACGCGTACACGGAGATCCGTGAGCAGCTGATCGCGAAGGGGATCCCGGCGTCGCAGATCCGGTTCATCCACGAAGCCGGCAACGACAAGGCAAAGGCCGAATTGTTCCAGCAGGCGCGCGACGGCCGCGTGCAGGTGTTGTTCGGCTCGACCGGCAAGATGGGCGTCGGCACGAATGTGCAAGCGCGCGCTGTCGCCCTGCACCACATTGACGCGCCCTGGCGCCCGGCGGACGTCACTCAGCGTGAGGGCCGCGCGATCCGGCAGGGCAACCAGAACGACGAGCTCCGTATCCTGCGCTACGCAACCGAGGGGTCGTTCGACTCGTACATGTGGGGCACCCTCGCAAGGAAGGCCACGTTCATCGACCAGGTCCTCACCGGCCGTCTCGACGTGAGAGAGGTCGAGAACTCGACCGAGATGGCGCTGCAGTTCTCCGAGATGCAAGCAATTGCAGCCGGCGACATGCGCATCCTGGAAGCCGCGAACCTAGAGAACGAGGTGCAAAAGCTATCCCGTCAGGAGCGCGCGCACTCGAGGAAGATCTCATCGGTCCAGGCTCGTAGGCTCGCACTCCAGCAGGGCATGGAGGTTACGAAGCATGACCTGCAGGTCATGCAGAAGCTCGCACCACAAGTCGTTGATACTCGTGGCGATAACTTCACTGGCCGGGTGAAGCCGTCGAGCTGGGCCGAGGCACCGAACTATCGTGAACGCAAACAGTTCGGGCAAGCTCTCAAGGTCGCGGTCGAGCGGGCACGTGAACAGCTTGGCGCCTACGGGTTCACAGCGAACAATGCCGCCTACCCGAGGCCGCTGAACATTCAGGTGTCGGTCGCGGGCCTTGAATGGGAGACTCAGCTGCGGTGGAACGCATACAAGCAGTCAGACCCGATTGTCGAGTTTTCAGCGGGCCGCACACACAAGGCGATGCAACTCCGCGTGGCATGGTCGCGGATCCAAGACGGCGACGAATCAGGCCTCGCACAGTCCTTCGAACTGCAGGCCCGAGACCTCCCCCGGGTGATCGAAGAGCACGAAGCGATGGTGGCGGTCGCGGCCGAGGAAATCACAGAGTTGCGATGCCTGGAGCAGGAGGAGTGGCCGAAGCGAGGTGCGTTTGTAGCAGCGCAATCACAACTGGCCGAGATCCTCGGGCAGTTAGAGCGAGAAGCTGGAAAGGTCGCTGACCAGGCCTCAGCCATATACGGGGTTAAACAAGGGATTATCACTACTGGGGAACCTCCCTCAGTTCAAATGTAGGTCCCAGGATCCATGTGGGCGTTGGGCTTCCTCAACGCCTCATTCGAGTGTGAGATTGCCCCTTCATCGGTGTTTCATTGAGGCTCCCAGCATTTATGAGGCAGAAATAATGACTGCCCTCGGAACGATTGGTGCGCCCGTGGCCCCGCGCCGGCACCTGGTTGCCGAATCAGAGTGCGATGATATCGTGCAAAACATGAAGTCAGCACTGATGCGTCAACGAATCGTTCGGGTAACCACTTGGACTATCCTCGGGGTTGCCTTTATCGGATGGGTCATATCGCTCGCGATCAAAGCACCTTGGACACCGTGGTTCACGATCGCTTTTTGGGCGGTCGTGGCAGTCGGTTTGGTAGTTCGTGTACTTACTCGTTCACGTGGAAAACGGACTTCCCTCGATGCGTTTCAAGACCTAAACCAGATCTATCAAGGCCGAACCCAAACGCCGGCACCAGGTCACGTAGCCGCACAGAGCGTGGAGATCGGTGAACCATTCCGGAACTCGCCCCCAAGTGCACCAGACCCAAACGAAGTGAGCGGAGAGGAGGAACCTCCTCTCCGCTCACAATAGTCCCCTGCTAACTACTGGAACATGCCTGCCGCCCCTACGGGCGTGGAGGCGGACATCATCTGGACCTGTTTGGTCGATGCGACGTTGCCCCATTTGATGACGCCACCACCGCTGCTGCCTCCGCCGCCGCAGCCGAGCGAACCATAGTACTCATCCCACACGTTCCCACCGCCAGGTAGGTGACGGGCTTTGTACCCTTTCCCCTGTAGGCAGCCTGTGCCCAGGGAGTTGAAGTCGACAGTCCAGTCGTACCCGACTGTCGTATCAGCGGAAATTCCGATCACCGAGCAGCCAGGCACTGAGGTGTACCAAGTGCCCGTGCCTGGTGCCACCCACCCTTTCCAGCAACTTGCAAGTGCTGCTCTATTCGTGCTCGGGACGGCCGCAAGCTGGTGCGTCTCTCCTTCTTCGCTGATAAAGGAGATCTCACCGACGGTTACCGGTTGGCCATTTTCATCGAGTACAACTGCAGGCGCGGCCGGGTCGAAGCCTGGCATAACCGCTATGTCGGTGACTTCCCCATCGATGACAACTTTGTCGCCTGTCGGCTCGATGCCTTCGGCACTCATTTCAGTGCCGATCGGCAAAGACTCTAGCGGCGGGGATAATTCCGCCGCAGAAGCAGGGGCCCCAACAGCCACCAAAGCACCAACAACCGCCACGGTTGAAAGAGTTGTTTTGATCTTCATTTCATCCCTCCAGTGTTTACCGGCAGCTCTACCGGTACACCTAGGTTGGAAATACCCAGATGATTCGAATTGATCGTGCGGGACACTCATCCATATAGAGCCGAGTGAACCCACCACGATCCAGACGCTCAACACGACTGGGACGGGACGAGTGTTCCTCGCTTAGCTCATAATCCGGAACAAGATCTCGCACTTCCCACACTATGTGACCTCACACCTTTTGTCACCAGGTCGCCTCGGACCAGTACTTGCACCATTTGACCAGGGCGAATGAACCGCCCCGTATTAAACGGAAGGTGAGAGCCCTACTATTGGGCGCACGGTGTCAGGTGAGAGCACCAGGTGATCCGATTCGTGTAGAGAACGCCCGGCAGGCCGCAATGCTTCACCAGCCACTGCCCGATCTCGCTCACGATTCTGAGCGACAAGAACCTCAGGCCCGAGTGCCTCCACACTGTCGATGCCGTACAGTTCACGAAAGCAGGCCACAGTCGCTGCCCGGCGCCGCCAGCCTTCCGGCGCCCCAGGCGTTGGGTCCCCGAGTTCTGAGAGCCATGGCTCTTCGTTGGCGATCGCCTGGTCGACCAGATGTTCGGCGCGCAGCAGGATCGCTTGCTCACGATCTGCAAGCGCGGCCTGGAAGTCAGGATCAGGGTGCGCCGGTGCTCGCTCGATGAGGCCGGCCACAAGCCGGCCCGTCCCGCGGTGTCTCGCGGCTGTCGCCACCAGGTCGACATTGAGCTCGTGACGTGTCTGAAGGAGCCTGGATAGGTGCGCAGTCAGGTTCTGTGTCTCTTGCCTGTCGATCGATTCCAAAGCTTCGCGCACAGCCCCCTCTACAGGAACGGTTCCCTGGTCGTCGAGCGCTGCGAGGGTCCGTGCTAGTTTCAGACTGCTGCGGTATTGGGTTGGGTCTTCTCGGGTGAGATCGATGCCGAAATTGTGCAGCATCGGTGCGTACTCGTCTGCGAAGTAGTTCAGCTCGGTGTGGTCATCGACGAGCTTCCCTAGCCGATAGTGGAGTATGGCGATCGTCGCTCGTGCGGACCCCAGTTCGCGGCTCGCGAGGACTTCTTCGATGGTATCGCGCGGGTCATAACCGAGCTGTTCGATACGTCGAACGTTCGCTAGTACCGGGCCGAGGTATGGCGATTCGTGGGATTCCTCCTCAAGTACCCCCAGGTCAGCGAGAAGGGGCAGGTACTCGTCCTCGAGCTGAGATGCGATCAGGGTCTGGTACTCGGCGGTGAGTTGCCGGATCGAGGATACGCGTTCGAGTTCGTCGGCGGCGGCCTGGTGCGCGGAAGGCGCGGACTGTTTCCGGAGGACAGCTTCGAGGGTATCCTTCCAATCGCGTTCCATCCCGAGGGCTGCGTTGTCGCCGAGGACATTGTCCTCGTCATCAACAACGTAGGCACGGTTGGAGTACTTGCCGCGCGTCATCGCAACATAGAACGTCTCCCTCGATGCGGACGTGTCGATGATCGCGTGTGCGGTGTCCACCGTGCGTCCTTGTGACCGGTGCGCGGTTGTCGCGTACGCGAGCTGGACATGGTCACGGCAGTACTCGCCGGGGAGGACAACGGTTTCGTCCCCGGACACGGCGGTGATGTCCCCCGTGTCCGGGTCGATGTCCTGGAGAGTCCATTCGTCGTTGTTCTTCACCCATCGGTCGTGGTTTGTCCTGAGTGTCCTGTCGTTCTGTCTGGTGACGATCCTGTCCCCGGGGGACGCGACGCCGGACTGGACACGTGTCTCGTGTGTCGCGTCGACGCGTCCGGTCTCGATGCGCCAATCGCGTGCGATCTGGTTGAGTCGTTCGACCATGTCGTTCGTTGGCGCGATGAGGAGGGACACGAGTGTCCCGTCCTCACCTAGTGTCCCTTCGTCTGTCTTCCAGGCGTCGACGGCGTCCTGGACAATCGTTTCGTCCAGGCCGTGCGAGATACGCCCGTGCGTGATGTATTCGGCAAGGCCTGCGGCTTTCCCGAGGCGAAGAAGCTTTGACGCGTCGGCCTCCCAGTCGGTCTTGAATCGGTGGAGCTCCGTCAGTTCGGCAACATCTTCACGGTCGGCCGCGAGAAGCCCAAACGTGCCGCCTGCGTCGACAGCGGAGAGCTGTGCCCAGTCACCCACGAGTAGGAGCTTCGCCCCTGCGTTCTCTGCCTGAGCGCGGAGGGTGTCGAGTGCGATCGTTCCCGAGATCGAAGCTTCGTCGATGATGATGAGGTCTCCCTCGTGGAGCTCGTAAGAGAACCCGTCGGCTTCGAGGGTCCCGCGAGC
This sequence comes from Leucobacter komagatae, assembly GCF_006716085.1. Lineage (NCBI taxonomy): Bacteria > Bacillati > Actinomycetota > Actinomycetes > Micrococcales > Microbacteriaceae > Leucobacter > Leucobacter komagatae. Next base: position 1,895,313 of record NZ_VFON01000001.1, read on the forward strand.
TGTCTCATGGAGCCATTTCGCGGTGTTCTCGGTCTCGATGCCGAGCGACTCGGCGAGCACTTCCGCCGCGCGCGCGGTCGGCGCGAGACCTCGAACACTTCCCGGCCCGTGTTGGGTCTCCCAGATCTCGCGGAGTTTCTCAAGCGACGTCGTCTTCCCGGATCCCGCCGGGCCAACAAGGACGTCGACGAGCCTGCCTGAGCAAGCGATGCTCTCAACCGCGGCCGCCTGGTCCGTACCGAGCACCAGGTCGCCGCCGGCGACCTGAGTATGGACGAGCTCGTCGACGAGTTCTTGGTCGACGGCGGCCGCGTTCTGTGTGCGGCCTGCCTCGAGCATGCGCTCTTCCGCGTCCCATACTTCTTGGGTCGTGAAGAGGTCCCGGGCTGCGGGGTGGAACATCGACTCGCCAGACTCGGTACGGAACCGCGTCGGCGCCCGAAGCGTGTTTCTCGGGGTCAGCGCGATCGCTTCCTCGAGTACGTGGTCGACAACGCGGGCAACGGCTTGGTCGCGGTCTGCCGGCGACCGGAACCGCCACCCCGCGATCGCACGCAAGGCTTCCGTTTCAGCGTTGCGTCTCCCCCACGTGGACTTCCCGATCGACAACGCAGTGAGCGCGCAGGCGGCCGCATCCTGGACGGCTTCATTGTCGACGTCGTCGTGCCGGAAAGACCACAAGGGGAGGTCGTTCAAGCGGGCCTTGCCGGCGTCGCGGACTCTGTCTGCGAATAGGAACGACTCGCCGACGTGGCGGGTCGCGCGTTCCCGCCACGACGTAGTGAGGGCTTTGAGTGACCGGTTCTGCTTCGCTTTGCGCGTCGCGAGCGTCGCCTGCTGCCGCATTCTGATGATCTGCTTCGGTGTCGGCTGACGGCCATGCTGTCGGACGTACTCGGCGATCTGCTGGTCTTTCGCTGCAGCGATGTCCCGGGATCGGGTCGAGTATTCGCGGTTGAGATCCTGCGGAACATCAAGGATCTGCCACGCCACCGAGCCCGGGGCCTCGCCACGCTCGAGCGCGTACTGGTGCCGCGTCGAGACGGTGTCGGGCCTGCCAGTGTCGGACAGCCACCGTTGGTAACTGGCTGGGTATTCCAGACACGCCTGCGTAGTCCAATCGATCCCGAACCGCATCGAGAGCTCGTCCATGAGAACGGTGTCGTAGTAGGCGCCGGCAGTCGCGACCGCGGGAAATAGCGACCACCTGGAGTCGATCGTGCGCCACTTCCCGTCTTCTCCCTGCACACGGTTCGAAACCAACATGTGCGTGTGGAGCTGCGGGTCCCCGTCGCGTGAATCCCAGTGGTCAAACAGTGCGGCCGTGATCCCTTTTACGTGCTGCTGCGCGACGCCATCGACGCCGCTGCGGGTACGGACAATGTCGGTTTCAAGTTTCTCGATTGTCGCGTCGATCGCGGCCTGGTGGCAGGCACGGATGTTGTCCTTCAATTCGGGATCCGCGAGCGCCCACCAGGAGCTCACTGATTTTGGTGGTGAGAACACGAACTCGAATCCCGCGACCGACTGCCGCTTCTTGGGGCTCTCGTCGGCGTCCTTCTTCGTGATGAACCGCTTTCCGAGGGCTGCACCCGTGAGTGGATGGTTCCCTTCGCCGAAGAGCGCTTCGAGGTCTTCCTTCCGGACGTCGCCCGCAGTGGCGGTGAGGCCGAGCACGGCAGCTCCCGCGCCTGCCCATGCACCAGGAGGGGTACCGTTCGCCATGTAGTAGGCCGCTCGACTGTCGGCACGGTCGAGGGTGTGCTCGGTCGAGACGGTGCCCATGAGGTAGCCCCAGGCATTCCGGTCAGCCCCAATGACGGTCATCGTCAGCATGATGGATGTGTTGTCGAGAGAGCGAGACCGATCATTTCCTCAGCCTTTTCTCTGTCATCAGCACGCCCCGCCTTGATCGCGTGTCTGAGAGCTGACCGCGTGGCCCGCGAGTGGTTCGAGTCTTCCCGGAGGAAGGCGAGGCTCACATGTGGGTCGCGTCCGCACACAAGGCCGAGCATTCGCCGTTCCTCCGCAGTCGCAGGTTTTGCACCGCCATCGATGAGCTCGGCTTCTTCGCGGATCTGCCGTTGTCGGCCCTTCCTTCGCGCGCTGAGCGCGTTCTGGTAGTTCTCCGCATATGCGGCCGCCCACCGCTCGAACTGCTCCTCGTGCTCTGCTTTTCGCTGGGCCCGAATCGTGTCCACTGTTTCAGCCTGGCGGTGAGCAGCTTTCCCTTCCTCTGACTCTTCCCACGCCAGCATCTCTTCAAGTATTCGTTCGTTTTCTTCCTCATACTCTCGTTCTTCTTCGGGTGTGAAGCATTGGGTTGGTTCCGTCTGTTTGCCTGGTTCTGGGGCGGGGAAGTCCAACAGGATGGGGCGCCGGTCTTCCTGTCCCACAATGTTCAGCAGTTCCTGTAGCGCCCGGGGCATTGCACCAATCAACCGATCATAAAGGAGCTCATTGATGTTCCAGACCTGCTCGATGACCTCGCGCGGAATCGAAACCTTCGCCTCCGCTGGAGGGGCGCATATCCGGCGTAGCGCGTCGGAAGAGTGTACGCACAAATCGTTCAAGGAATCGGGAAGCTCGAAGTGTCCTTCGGAAAGGTGGCGTGCAGCTATCGTCCACCTGCAGTATTGGACGATGTCCTGCGCTTTCGCCCCGGCTTTGGAAGGTAGGAGGTTCTGTGCAGCGAAGTCTCCAATCTTTCGAAGTTCTCGCTGATCCAGGTCGAGGTCTGCACTGAAGTAATGGAGAATATTCTCACGAAACCACACTGCTTTCGGGTCTTGACTGCCTCTCTCAAAGTACGGGTCATTCTCTTCGCTGAACGTGTCCCACGTTCGACGTCGCAGCTCATTGAGGCGCCCGACGAGCCCTGGCCAGGCGGCAATATGTCCGCGCTCTGTCACACCGGAATACGCATCAAGTTCCCGGAATGGTTGGGCGTCCTCGGTGTAGCCGGCTGCTTCCAAAGCATTTGGCAGGTGGCAGCGGATGAGCCAGTCGATGGCCTGGTCTTGACTGATCTCAAGCGGTACGGTGGTCGTTCGCTGTTCATTGTTGTGAGTCATTTGGTTCCTTGAGTTGAACTAAATCTGGGGTTTCGCGGCAGGTTGGGAATCCGCGCGTTCAGCGCGCTTCCGGCATCTAGCGCCGCAGTACAGTCGACGGCGAGTTGATGATTCAGGGAGCAGGACTGCACACCATGTACACCTGGTTGCTCTGAGGTTTGAGCACGCACGGTGCGCGCGCTTGCGGCACTTTGTTGAGCAGTACCGGTGCTCCGGCGAGATTGGAATGAACACGTTGGTGCAGCGGGCGGCCTCACAGCTCAGAAGGAGCATCCCTTCCACGTAGGTCATTCGCTTTTGTCTGGCGGCCTCCACGAGCCGCCGGCACCGGTCGCTGCAATAGCGGCGCTGCCGCGAGGGGCTTGCGAACGTCTGGCTGCAACTTGTCCGAGCGCAGGGGGTGGACCACCCTCCGTTGTCGTGGGGTTCAGCAGGGTGTGTGATTGCGTTGCGCCGGAGTGAGGCTTCGTAGCGTCTCTGAGCAGGGGTCTTCATCGGGTGAGGGTGGAGTCAGCGAGAAACGGCGTCAGGAGTTCAGCGATGAGCCGTTCGTCAAGAACGTGCGTGTGTGCGTGGATGCTCGCAAGCTGAGAGACCAGCTCTACATACTCTGTCTGGATCGCTCGGGCGGTAGAAGCTGCTGCAGCGATCAAGGCGCTAACGTTGAGATCTCCTGCGAAATCGGTGGGTCTTTCGTTGGAAGCGACGATCTCAGTCGCGAGAGAGAGCGCATGGTTCGAGTCCCGGCTTTGCACGAGCGTGATGGGTTCGCCTTCGAGCAAACCCGCAAGATGGAGGGCCATACTTGCGAAGCGAGCGTCTGCGTTTGAGACCTCTGTGGCGTTGAATGACCAGCTGTACAAGCAGGAAGCATTTCGGATGTCCGACGAGGTGATGACGAATCCGAGTTTCCAACCGATCACGATGTGCAGGGCCGCGTGACGCGCTTCACGATGCAAGTCTCCCGATGCGGCAGAAAGCGGTTGAAAACGCGCCATCGGCACGCTCATCGGCACACTCATCTTTGGTTTGACCATAATCTGCGCGATCAATAGCGCCAAGGCGGTGATCAAGAACCCGGCCCAAATCAGTGCGCTCTCGACTTTCGGGTCGCCGTCTGCTGCAGACCATGCGCTAGCCGAGACAAAGCCGATCACAATGAGGCAGATGAAGGTGAATCCGATCATGCCTGCGTGTTTGAGGGACGAGAGTATCTCGTCGTTGTTGCCTGCCCACCAGGCGTGAACGCGCTGCTTTCTGCTGATCGCTGGTTGTGCAGAAAAGTGGGCTTTCTCGCGGGTATTCACTCTTGCTACGTCAGCCGGCTGAAGTGAGTTTTCTCTACGCACGTTCGCCTCCCTCCGAACCCGAAGCAGACTCGGGGTACTGTCGCGTACCGAGCTTGTCGAGGTCTGCGCGGATCCTGTCAGCCCGATCGGCCCTGAACTTCATCCGCTCCTCTCTGTTTCGTTCGACGAGACGATCGAAGATCTCGTGCTGACTGAACCCTGAACTGAAGAAGTAGTCCCGTTCATCCGAGGTGATGGATTCGGCGGCGATCTCTGCATCGAAGAGATCAATATCGATGGCGCGAATTTCTTTGGGGAGATCTGTCGCGCTAAACCGCATCCCGAAAAGCACCCGAAGGCCCGTCCGCGCTCGCTGGTTGAGAGACATCGCAATCTCACGCACATCGCCTGCTATGACATACGCGACGCGTTCCTCGACTCGTTGGACCTTGCCATTGATTCTCTGCATCCGGTATCCCCGCACGGTGAGGACGGTGCCTGCGGGGTTGGAACTTGCGGACAAGAAATTCATCGTTTCTCCTTTGTTGGGAGACGGCCGAGCGCCGCCTGCAACCCAACGACGTGCGGTGCCGCGCAGCCGCATGTCACGGAACGCGGGACGCGTTCCCCCTCGAATGCCAGTCGTGTAAGGAGAAACTCCGACGAAGGAGGAGGGTTCGGGAAGTGACGGATGAGCGAAGCGAAGGAGGAGCGCGCGAAGCAATTGGAACGAAGAAATGAGAGACGAGAGAATTGGGGCAGCACAGCTGGGCGTAGAACAAGCGTGTCGGAAAGTAGCGGCTCCGCCGCCCCGGCGCAGAGCTTCCTCGCCTCGTGCGCGGCCGGTCCAGTCGACTCGGTATGACAGATACTTCCGCTTCCCTCGCCCCGGAGCCCCAGCTTGCTCCCCCCGCAGCCGCGAACATGCTCGCGCGGTGTCGGTTCTGCAGCACCTTGAACGAGTACGTTGGCGGTGAAATCGCTCCTATGTGCTCGAACTGCGGACTGGATCTGAGTGTCCCTGCGCATCTGCGGCCGCTCGACGTTGGAGTGCTGCTCGCGCAGCTTGGACACGAACCCACACGGCACGCCCTGTCTATTGGGGCTCCTGCTGAAGAGTCCACGCCGTCCATGCTCGAGCAGCTACTTGAAGAGGCAGAGACACCGGCGAGCGGCACAGGACATCTCGAACCCGTGCCGGGGACGGTTGGACTGGTTGCTCCCGCGCCGGCAGTCGTGTCCCTGGCTCCGCTTGCGCCGGCCCAGGTGGCCCCGATAGCACCGCCTCCGGCAGCCCCGGTGTCCACCGAGCCCGAGGTGGACGTAGCAGCAATGACGATCGCGGTACGGAACGAGCCGGAGGACATCGACAACACGGTGATGGTGTCCAGCAGCTCTGCGACGAACTGTGTCCTGGTCCTTCCCGACGGCAGCGAGTACCCGCTGTCCACGGACGCGATCGTTGGACGCCGCCCGGAGGCGTCCCCGCATGTCCAGACACTCGCGCTCCCCGACGCGACAAAGTCGCTGTCCAGGACACACGCACGTATCTGGTACGACGGGACACACTGGTGTCTGGAAGACCTTGGCTCTGTCAACGGAGTGTCTGTCTTCACCGAGGACAACACCGAACGTGTCCTCGATGCCGGTGTCGCAACACCACTCATGTCCACACGGTTCAAGCTCGGGACACTCGAAGTAACACTTGCTGTCCCCTCGGCCTGACCGCGGACAGTGTCCCTGACCCGAGACACCCGCATAGGGGCGACTTGGACACGAGACACCCCTACCCCCTCCCCCTGCTACGCGGCGCTGGACAGCAGCAGATGGACGCAAGGACATCTCTCTGACCAACACCGCAACCAGACGGACGACAAGTGCCAAGGCGTCCATCAGCCAACATCAGCCCTTGTCCGCTGTACCAGGCCACCACCCACATGTCCTGTCCAGCGCGCTGTCCCGCATCGCGGTGTGCGCGTGGGACACGGTCGACGGGTAAACCCCGCGGGGCGTCCACCCACCCAGTACAACTCAAAGGAACACACATGGCTATCCCGACCCTCTTCGACGTCCAGCACAAGTGCGGACATACGCAAGAACACAATCTCGCAGACAAGGCCGCTGGCGAGCGGGCTGGCTTCACCGCCTGGCTCGCTCAGCAACCCTGCACTGACTGCTGGAAGAAACGCCAGGATCGGAAGGTGTCAAAGGAAGTGCAGACGGAACGAGCTGCACTCGAGGAGCAAGCTCTCGAAGACCAGGAACGATCTGAGCTCCCCATTCTGGCGGGATCGGCGAAGCAGACCTCATGGGCTTTGCGCGTCCGCTACGAGCTCCTCCGCGACGCTTACACTTCGCTCGTTGAAGAAGGCGCCCTCGATGAGGACAGCTTCGAAAGCGATGTGCTGGTGCCGGCTCGCCGGGTCGCAGCCGCAAGGTGGTGGATCGACAACCGCGACAACGGTGCAATGATCGTGGAGATCCTCGCGGACCCCGGGCAGATCGAGGTAGGGGAAACCAACGAGAACCCCTACTAGGGCTCAGGCTCAGAACACAGAATCCCCGCTACTGGAAATTCCAGTAGCGGGGATTCTGTGTTACCGGGGCGCCTAGGTTGGGCTACCTGCAGGCACCCCAGTAGCCGGCCGCCTGCGACCTCGCGGCCGCCTCAGCAGCCCGGTAGCCGGCTTGGCCTTGGTACGGTTTGTCGTAGGTGTACTCGGGGCCTGCTCCAGCACCGAGAAGTTCGAGAACGACGTTCGTGTTGGTCTCCGGGATCTGAATGTGCCGGAGAAGTCTCCCGTATTTGTCGACCTGCAGCTGGGTGGGATCCGGCCGGAGTTCAACCTCGGTGTCTTCAGGAAGCAGGGATGAAAGAAGAGCTGTAGCTTCGGTTCCGTAGCACTCATCGGGGCCGTTCCTGTGGCCGAGCTCAGGGGTGTCAATTCCGATGAGCCTGACACGGTCTGTTCCGGTGGCGCCGTTGCGGTGGACAATGATCGTGTCGCCGTCGACGACGCGCTGAATGGTCGCGGTCTCGCCTGCGACCAAGCGTGGGGAGCCGTCACCGGTTCTCGCGTCCGGAGTGTCTGGGAGCGCGAGCAGGTAGGCGCCGAGGAACAAAACGCCGGCGCCTGCAAGCGCAACCGCGATCCGGGTGCCGCTATTGCGAAGTGCTTTCATCATCGCTCAGCTTAAGCTGGGGCCAGATACGCGCACCTCGACAAGCTGTTGAGGTGCCGCCGTGTGGACGTACGCGGTGTGCTTCGCTGAAATCTTTGCTGCCCATTGCTTCGCCGCGGTCACCACGGTCTCAGCCTCACTGATCGGCACCGCGTAGCGGGGCGAGCTGAGTGGCTGGTAGGAGCCGTGGCCGTCGTATTCGCGGTAGAGGGTGTGCCAGGTGAGGCCGGTAGGGACTGCGTTTTCGTCGTCGTATGGGTTGGTGCCGGTGTAGGTGAGGTTGACGCAGAACTCGTCACCTTCTGGGTCGATTGAGGTAAGGATGTAGTGGCCCGGAGCGAAGATTACGGGTTCTCCCTCGCCGTTCCAAGTGATGGAGTCGGGCGCTTCGATGCTGACTGCTTCGAGCTGGTCGTAGAGCTTGGCGACTTGTGCTTCGCGGGCGAGGCGGTCTGCTTCGGTCTCCATCGTGATTGGTGCCTCGCTCATGGAGTTGACGCGGATCATGATGCCGTCTTCTGTGGGGATTGCCCAGACGGTGCACTCGGTTATGCCGGCGTCGTTGTCGAAGTCGACGCGGCCGTAGTCGTCTGCCGATGCTGGCCGGGGTTCATCGTTTCCGGTGATGCCGTCTTTCACCCAGGGCTTAGGTTCAAGCCTGGTGCCGTGGTCGTAGGGCGAGGGGGTCTGGTTCATGGGTTGTCTTAGCTTTCTGTGGTGGGGCGGGCGGTGAGTTGGTCGATCTGGTCGTTGGTGAGGCCGATGTGCCAGTCAGGGATCTCCGTGCTGTCGACGCTGTGGCCGCCGGGGAGTACCCCGTTCATGTGGCTCGAGAGGTCTTCTTGGGCGCCGGATCGTGTCGCGCGGAGCGGGAACTCTGTGTCTGGGTGGTCGCGGCAGCTGCCTCGGTAGGCCGGCACGCCGATGGTGAGGGGCTTGGCTTTCTCTGCTTCGATTGCGTCGAGCAGGGATCGCGCGGTGGTGATGAAAGCATCTATTTGGTGAGGGGTGGGAGGTTTCATGCGGGGTCCTGTTCGTAGGTGGAGAGTGTTTGGTGGATGAAGGATTTTCCGGTGCCGGCGTCTGGGACGGTGCGGTCCTGGATGTAGACGGGTGACTCTGGCGAGCCAGAACGGGAGACCACGATCCACTGACGGTTGTGGAGCACGAGGTGCATCTCGTTGCGGACAGCTGCGCCGAGTCGGGAGCTCGACCGTTTCACTGCGGCCGCATAACGGCTGACGGTCGACGCGACAGTGGTGTTGCCGTTTCGGTCGAACAGGATGGTGTCGAGCTTCTCTGTGGTGTGCATGGCGGTTACCGGATCTGTGCGATCTTGTCGGGCCGGAAGCCGGACCAGTGGTCACTGCCGGTGACTACTACGGGGGCTTGGAGGTAGCCGAGTGCTTTTACGGCGTCGACCGCATCGTCGTCTTCGCTAAGGTCGACAATCTTGTAGTCGATGCCTTTGGAGTCGAGCGCACGGTAGGTTGCGGTGCACTGCACGCATGAAGGCTTGGAGTAGACGGTGACCTGGTTGTCGGTGTTCTCGTTCAATGGGTGCCTCCGTGTGTCTCTTGCTCAGTGATGCTGTGTGGCGCGCAGTGTGTTTCACCTCCCTCTGATTTCTTTTTGCCGGGGAGGCGAGAATCGCCGACAGCGACGCGAAGCCGAAGCGCCAAGTGGAGGAGCCGGCCCGCACGGCTGCAGCGAAGCGGAAGACGGGCGAGACGGTGACGCCCGGACGATCGGTGGAGCAAAGCGCAACCGGCTGGCCGGCCGCCTGGTGTGGAGGCGCAGCGGCGCTATCCTGTCGCTTGCTTCCCGGCACATAGATTGCAGGCGGGGCCTGTTTGAGCCGCGCGCGGAGCGCGTGTCCTCCTGGCAGGAGTGAAGCGAGTGCTTCCCGCGAAGCGGTAAGAGAGGTGCGCGGGGGGTGTACCCCTCGCGTGGAGCAGAGCCACACTGATGGCCTCTATATGTGGACCCCAACATGGCACAAAGCCGCCGATGGAGTACTAGCTTCAGACAACGTCTACGGAACTATTACCATCACAGAACAGTGGTTCGTCGAGGGTGGGGAGCTAGTCGCGAGAACTGCAGCTGAAGTTTGGGATTACGGAGACGTCATTCCGTCTTTCTTGAATTACCTCAAAATACAGCCTCTCGAGTTGCGGCGATCTATCGTGACTTCCGAGCGGGGGGCCGCTGCAAGTGCCGCGCGCATGGCGGAAGGACGCCAGGGCCTTGCCGGACGGGATCAGTCATTTCATGACGTTCCTCCGGTACTTGAGAACGGTCGCCATGGATTGTTCAGCTAGCGTAGAGAATAATCGATTTCAGCGAAATCCCCGAGGATTGGCGGCCCATCATGACCACGCGCTCGGACGCAGCATGGCTGCTAGATTCTGGTGGAGATCCCTTCTATGAACGGTATGACAGGCCGTTGGCATTGACGAACTCCGTTATGCCCCGAAGGTGCCGCTCAAGCGCATCTATGCGCAGTACTTGGGTAAAGGCTCGACGACGGTCGCGAGGCTTGATCGGCCTGACGAGCGCTGGTACGCCTCGCTTGCGGAGAGGGTGACCGAGAGTTGGCGCCGGCCGAGCATGTGCTCGCGATCTCCGATTAGCTGCGGGGGGGGTAGCGGCGGTGCATGGATCACCGCCTTCGGAGAGCTCGGCGCGATCTCCCCGCGTGCCGCGGAGGCGGCTCGCACCCACAAACGCCGGATGCACGGCTAAGGGAGCGTGTGTGTGAGAGTTTCACACCCGGTTCGGAGCCACGGGCCGCGCGACAGCGGTACTGTGTTTCGTGAGGACTTTTGGGTCGGGCCACTCTGTGCTGCTGCCGAGTCGGTCCGCCGCTACGCAGGAGGACGGAAGCGCGCATGGAGACAGAGAAGAACGTGCATCGTGCCAGGCGCACGTCTCCTCGTGTGAAGCGACGAGCATTCGTCGGAAACACGCTGGAGCGGGCGAAACAGCAGAATGGTATGCTGCTCGTTGTCGATGGCGACGCGGGCATGGGCAAGACCGTATTGCTCCGGGAGATCGTGAGCGCTGCGGTGGCGGACGGCGGCTGGCAGGCGACCTTCGCAAGAACCGACGAGATTGAGCGCAACGAGCCATACAGCTTCATGGAGCGCTTTATTGCAAGCGGGCCGGTATCCGACTGGCATTTTATGCCAGATTCCCACACCAACCCTGTCGAACTCGCCCGTGAGTGTGTGCAGCGCCTCCTCGCCGAGGGCGATGGGAACAGCGGCGGTCGTGTGCTCGTGATTGATGACGCTCAGTGGGTCGATGCGGAGTCCGAGAGGGTTCTGCGCTACATGATCCCCCGCCTCATTCGCAGAGGCACGCTGCTCGTGTTCGGCGTGCGGAGCCCGAACCTTCCTGGCTCCTTCGGGGAGTTTCTTACGGGCCTCGCGATCGACAGCCCTCTCGACGTGTCGCACCACCTTGACCCGCTCACAGCCCCCGAGATCTCCGCGCTCACGCTGGAACTTCACGGTGTCGGCATTTCCGACCGGTCCGCCAGACGCATCCTCGAAGCCACCGGCGGCACATTTCTTGGTGTCGACAGCGTGCTCTCATCGATCTCGGAACGCGAGATCGCGCGCCAGCACCTCACCTGGGATACGACGATTCACGTCACCATGGCGAGCGACAGCCCGCTGCTCCACCGGTTCGCGCAGCTAAGCCCCGAAGCGCAGGTCACCAGTGAGCTCGTCTGCCTCGCGGGGCACGAGCTGCCGCGGGCGAGCCTGCGCAAAGCTTCCGAGATGCTCGGATCGGAGTTGTCACTCGAAGAGGCCCTCACCGCCCAAGTGCTCGTCGAATCGGGGTACGGGGACACGATTATGCCCCGCCACGCTCTGCTCGCGGAGGCGATCGCTGACACGGTGACGACCGCGCGGGCGAAACCGATGCACCTGGCGCTCGCCGCGGTGACGAGCGGGCACCGTTCGCTGCTCCACCTCATCCGCGGAGCGGACCGCTGGGACGCCGCGCTGCACGCGGCAGTGGACGCCTATGTTGACGCCGCAGTCGATCAGGGCCGCCTCGCGAACGCTGCTGAAATCCTGCGCGAGGCCCTCGCGCTCGCCACCACCTCGGACGCACGCACCCGGCTCATCGAAGACCTGCTTCTCGTGCACATGCAGGCGAAGACGAGCTACTTCGCCCTCGACCTGCTCGCCGAGGTTGAGGGGCTCCCGCTGAGCATTTTGCACGAAGTGCTCGGTATCGTGCTCGCTGCGCACGAGGTCGGGCGAGAACTCCCCGCTGCACGGGTTCAGCAGCTACTCGCGATGGAACCGAGCACGGCCGACGAGCGGGTAGCGCTTGCCTACTTCGCATTCATGGTTGTGATTCTGACGATGCGCACCTCAGAACATGACGAGCTGCCGCAATTCATTGCGCTAGCACAGATGCTGGTCGCGCGCATGCCAGACGACCCTGCCGAGCTCTCGAACCCGCGTATCGGCTGGATGCTTGACAAGACCGGCCAACTGCTGCTCCTCGATTGCTATCAGATGGTGCACAACCAGGCACACGCCGACTCCGCCGCGGTGCGGAAGGCACTGCCCGGTCTCATCGAGCGGGCCGAGGGGCTCGCGGACAGCGCCTCAAAGGTCGATGCGTTCGTCGCCATCGCTGGGGCCGAAGTCTCGATCGGTGCGCTCGACACCGCGCGTGATCGCGCGCAGCGGTCCGTCGACATGCTCGAACACGTCAGTCTGCCCTGGGCCGCGGGTACGGCTCGCATCATTCTCCTTAACTGCATGATGCTGCAGGGCGACTATGACGCTGCCATCGAGTTCATGGATCTCACCGAGGAGCTCGCATACATCACGATGGATGTCGAGGCTCGGCTGAGCATGTCCGCACTGCGCGTGTGGGTATCCGCGATCACCAACGAGAATGATGCGAGCGCGCACGTTGGGCAGGCGCGACGCCAGCGTGAGATGAACTGGGAGGGCTACGAGCCCGACCTCACACTCATTGCCGACTGCGAGGCCTCGCGGGCTCGCGGCGACGACGAGGGCGTGCTCGCGGCGAGTTCGGGGCGGTGGGCGGATCAGGTCCGCAACACCCGACACGGGTTCCTCACCTATCGCGCCGAGGCACTGATCCACACGGGCAAGCTCGACGAGGCGAAAGAACTCGTCGACCAGCTCGCCGAGTGGCGAGGCACGCGCTGGCTCGAATACTGGGGCACGCTCGACTGGCTGCAGGCCCGGCTCGCTGAGGCCCAGGGCGACACTCAGGTAGCGATGTGGCACTACGAGGCCGCGGTGCGTAACCGGGCGTTCCCGCTCGCGCTCGGCCTCGCACTCACGGACTACGGAAACCTCCTGCTGCTGGCGGGGCGGCGCACCGAGGCCGCCGAGCGGCTCGACGAGGCCGTGCGCGAATTTGAGCGGATCGGAGCCGACGGATACCTCCCTCGTGCACGCACACTGCTCCAGCAGACTGCCGAAGCACACGGTGGATCAGGCGCGGCCCTGCTCGGGAGCCTCACCGAACGCGAGCGGCAGATCGTCGCGCAGCTCGTGAAGGGGCGCTCGAACAATCAGATCGCCGAGTCGTTCGTCGTGTCGGTCGCGACGGTGCGGTCGCACGTGTCAAACGTGCTGCGCAAGCTCAGGCTCTCCTCCCGCGGCGAGGTCCTCAGGCTTATGCGAGAGGCGGCGGATCCGCAGACCTAGCCGCGCTCAGCCGCGGTCGCTCAGCAGATCGTGCAGCTTCTCGAGGAGATCCGCCCGGCTTGACGCGCCGATCCGCGTGCGGATGCGTGCGATGTGGTGTTCGACAGTCTTCGGCGAGATGAATAGCTGCTCGCCGATCGCACGGTAGCCCTGCCCCTCGAGCACGAGACTCGCGACCTCAACCTCGCGCGCAGTGAGCACCGAGGGCGACGTAGCGGGTCGCCCCTCGCTGCCACCCTGCTCCTTGATGATCTCGCGGGCGAGCTGCATCATCGAGAGCGCGCTCTCGCGCTCGGGGTGCTGCAGCGCGGCCTGCCCCGCGAGCCGCGACGCCTCCCAGGTGTGCCCGCTGCCAGCGAGGGCGCGGGCACTCGCTGCCACGGAGTCGAAATCGACCTCACCCCTAAGCACGTCGAGCCAGGTTCCCCCAGCCACCGCAAGTGTCGCCGCGTAGCGGCTGGCTTCGCCCGCACGTACGAGCGCGTTCGCGTAGGGGATGAGTGCGGCGGGGTCCTCAGCCTGAAACGCTGCCTGCACGCCGTGCCAGTGCAGCGGCGTCGACCACACGACCGGCTCGCCCATCGTCGCGAGCAGTTCGGTCGCCGCCTGCAGCATGCGGGAGATGTGCGCGGAATCCCTGAGCCTTGCGGCGAGTACCAGCATTTCCCCGAACGGGAGCAGGTCGTACAGGGTGATCTGCAGCCCGAAACTGTGTCTGCGAATCTCTCGCCAGGCCTCCCGCATCGCCGGCAGATCGCTGTGCCGTCGCGCAAGCCCGCCGCGCAGGCACCAGTAGAGCAGGAGGTCACGGTCGCACAGCTCGCGGGGATCTTGGAGCTCGGCGATCCTGCGTTCTGCCGCATCGAGCCCGCCGCGCATCATCAGCCCCCAGGCGATGAGCAGCAGGTGCCTGCGGCGACCCGGCTCACCGCCGAGCTCAAGGCGCAGGGCGCGCTCGAGCACGATCTCGGCGGCGGCGGGCTCCCCGCGACCGAACGCGACGAGGGCCGCGATCGCGGCCGGGGTCTCCGGCAGCAGCACCTCGTCGCCGAGGGACGCAAGCGTTGACACTGACCCGGCGAGGAGCTCCAGTGCGCGGTCCCCAAAGCCCTCAGTGCTCGCAATCAGGCCATCAGCGAAATCGGTGAGTCCCGCAGCCCTGTTCGTGAGGCCGTTCTGCGCCATCGCCTCACGCCACTGTCGGGCCGCGGGAAGGTCGCCGCGGCCGATGGCGGCGACTACGGCCCAGGCTGCGTCGACTCCGATCCGCTCCTCGCCGACGTGGCGATACAGCGCGAGCGCGCGCTCGAGGCGGTTGCTCTGAATATGGGCGGCGGCAGCGAGGAGAGCTGCGCTGGTTTGGGTCGCGGTATCCGAAGACGGAGAGTCGAGGAGTTTCTCAGTGAGTGCGAGCACCTCGTCTGGCCGGCTCCGAGCGGCCGCATCAGTTGCGCGGCGCAGCATGAGCGTGTCGTCGCTCTCGCCACGAGCACGCGCGACCATCCCGAGTGCTGCGGCGAGGCCGGCCTCGTCGGGGTGCCTGCTGGTCGCGCGGATGAGCAGGTCAATGAGCGCCTCCGCTGCGCACCCGGACTCAGCGAGGGCGATGAGCGTCGTCGAGCGAGCGGCCACACCGGTCCTGAGCTCCGCAAGCACCTGCTCCTGCACTTCGCGCAGCTCCGTGCCCGCAGACTCGGCGACCAGGCGGGTCGCCGCCGAGGTGCGCAGCACGCCGTCGTGCAGGTGCACCGAGCCCTCCTGCATGAGCGCGGTCAGGTCCTCGTGGATCGCCTGCTGCGGCCGTGAGATGCGCGTTGAGAGTTCGCCCGCGTCGTACGGGCAGCTCACCGCGATGTGCAGGAGCAGCGTGCGGAACTCGCGTTCGCGATCCACCGCGGTCGTGTCCGTGCCCCCCGCGCTCATCGCTGCACCAGCGCACTGGCCCTTGTCGGAATCCCGGAGCCAGGAGGCGCTTCCGCGCCGTGAGCGCTGTGCGGCGGCCGCAGTTTGTGCCACCAGCTCCGCAGCCCCGAGGGTCGCCGTCGAGGGCCGGGGTGCAGCGAGATTGCACCCCTTGCTGCGGTGAGGCGCAGATCATCTGGGACGTGGACCGCGAGCCCGAGGTCGGCTGAGAGCCGTTGACTGATCACTGGCATGACGGCGAGCCCACCGGTGAGGAGAACCGCACCGATCTCCTCATCGGACTGCTCGATCGCGGTGCGCAGCATCCGCAGTATTGCCTCGAGCCACGGATCGGCGAGTTCGTCGAGTTCGCTGCGCACGAGCAGGAGCTTCCGCTCCGCCCCCGGCAACCTGGGCTGAACCGAGGCCATGGCGCTGCGAGAGAGCGTCTCGCGCAAGTTGCGGCACTGCTCGAGCGCCTCGCGGGCGGCCCGAAGCGTCTCGGAACTCGTCACGTCGATCTCATCCCCGAGATCAGTGAGCCCCCGCACGAGGTGTTGCAGCACGGCCGCATCGAGGTGCTCACCACCCTCACTACTCACCAGCCGCGGGCTTGGCACGGCGCGCGGACGTGTCGCGCAATCGCGCACGACGACCAGGCTCGTGAGCCGGCTGCGCAGGCTCACGACGGCCACGGTGTCGGGAAGGGGTTCGATGCTCGCCTGATAGCCAGCGACCGCGGCCTCGGCATCGTTTACGAGGTCCGCGTAGACGCCGAGCCCAGCGAGGGCGTTCGCGAGCTCAGCCACGACCTGCGGTGGCCACCACCCAGGCACCGCGAGTGCGACCGGTTCGGCGACCCCGCGACCTCGAATTGCCTCTGCGACCATCGACGCGTACAGCCCGACTGATTCGATGACCTCGCTTGTGCCGTCGACCACGCGTACATACGGCACCCCGTCGGCGATGCGCTGCAGCAAATCCGCTGGGGCTCCGGCGGGATCGAAGTCGACGCGTTCCCCGGAGCTGAACTCGAGCCCAGTCGCGCCGGCTTCGATGCCGATGATGCCGGCACCGGTCGCTCCCGCACTGATGGTCATTGCTTCCCCGCTGTCTTCCGTACCGTGGTCACACCGCAACCACGGGAATTTCCTTCCCCACCCTACTCCGGGGCTCATAGGGGAGATCGCCGATACCCGACGCCAAATCCCCTAATCCATCCCCTAATCACCCCCGGCCGAAGGGCACCTCTGAAAACGGCAACTAGGGCACGCATCAGGGGGATCCGCCCCGTCGCATGGGGGTGGGCTTGGAACTTACGGTGAATGTAACGCTCGTCGACCCTCGGTGGGCTGTGTCTCTAGGAGCTATTCATGGCTGTAACCTCGACGGAGCTTCTCCGTTTCATTCTGAGTCTGCTCGGCGATCCGACGAAGGCCGAAGACTTCATGGCGGATCCCTCCGCAGTGATGGCATCCGCTGGCCTCGGCGGCGTCTCTTGCGCAGACGTCGACGCCATCACCCCCGTTATCGCGAACGCAGCGGGCGGAGCGGTCGCCATTGCTGGTGGTGGCGCGACCCCAGCCGAAATGGTGCAGCACATCGTGAAGAACGTGGCTGTCTCGAACTTCGACAACAGTGGCGTTATTCAGAACATCTGGAGCGACGGCGATGTGCAGCAGGCCTTCGCTGGCAAGGGTGGCCTTGCACTCGGTGGCGACCTGGTGACTGACGACCCTATTATCACCGGTGACGGGAACATCGTCGCAACCGACACCGCGCAGGCTTCGGGCCGCGACACGATCCAGAACCAGGGTGACGGTAACCTCGCGCTCGGTGGCCCCCAGACCATCGCGCAGGACGACGGCGTCATCGCCGGCGGCGACGCGATTGCCCAGGGCGACAAGGTCGGCGGCAACAACAACAAGGCTGAGAACACCGGCAACGATAACTCTGTTCATGTCGGCGGGAATCAGAACAACGCCGAGAACACCGGCAACACCACCACCCACGATCAGTCGATCACCGTCGGCGATGTGTCTGTCGATCTCTCGGACAACTCTGACAATTCTGATCACTCGGACAATTCGACGACCGTTGGTGGAAATCAGCACAACGCTGAGAACACCGGGAACGACAACTCGGATGACCACTCGACCACTGTCGGGGGTAACCAGAACAGTGCCGAGAACACCGGGAATGACAATTCGGATCATTCTGACAACTCGGATGACCACTCGACCACTGTCGGGGGCAACCAGAACAACGCTGAGAACACCGGCAACGACAATTCGGATCATTCTGACAACTCGGATCACTCGGACAACTCGGATCACTCGGACAACTCCGACGATCACTCGACCACTGTCGGGGGCAACCAGAACAATGCTGAGAACACGGGGAACGACAATTCGGATCACTCGGATAACTCCGATCATTCCGATAACTCTGACAACTCCGACAATTCGGACCACTCCGATAACTCTGATCACTCCGACAACTCGGAGAGCTCCGACAGCTCGACGACCGTGGGTGGGAACCAGAACAGTGCCGAGAACACCGGGAACGACAACTCGGTCGACTTCTCGGAAGACCACTCAGTGGGCGGCGACTACTGGGAAGACGGTTCAAACGTCGGTGGCATCGGTAACGAAGTGACTGACAACCGCCACTCGGGCAACACTGTTGACTCCGGCAACACCGTCACGCTCACCGAGACCAACGACCAGTCGATCAACGTTGGCTCCGTCGCGGTAGACCTGTCAAACAACTCACACAACTCAACCGTTGATGATCATTCAGTGACTTCGGGGGACGTAACCGACGATCATTCTGTGACCTCCGGTGACGTCATTGACGATCATTCTGTGAACTCGGGTGATGTTATCGACGATCACTCATCGATCGTTGGCGATGCTACGAGTTACGACGATCATTCTGTGAACTCCGGTGACGTCATCGACGACCACTCTTCGGTCGTGGGCGATGTCTCGGTGCCGCAGGCACCGGCCGTCGAGGACACCGTGACCGAGGAGCCGGCAGAGGAGATCTCCGGCTACAGCTACACGTACGACGACCACTCGTACAGCTATGGTGACTCCTACGGTGCCGCTGACGTCCCCGCGGAGACGGGTGGCACCGATGTGGCGGCCGACATCACTGTGATGTAGCCCGCGCGGCCACCGAAGCGCAGTGCTGGATGTGCCCTCCCCGCACATCCAGCACTGCGCTTCCGGCACCGCGTATCTTCCCGCACAGCCCCGAGAAATGAGGACCGCATGGCATCTCCCCACCCCGAGCCCGTAGCCCGGCAGCTCGAGATGATCGCCCGGCAGATGATCGACGTCGCCCAGCGCGCGAGCCGGCCCGATCTCGCTGAGCGGCTCGAGCAGGCGAGACAGGATCTCGGCAATGTCGGAGTGCGTGTCGTTGTCGTCGGCCAATTCAAACAGGGCAAGAGCGCCCTCGTGAACGCCCTCGTCTCGGCCCCCGTCTGCCCGGTTGATGATGTCATCGCTACCTCCGTACCCACGGTGGTTCGCTGGGGGGAGCAGACCACTGCCACGCTCGTGACGGAGCTCTCCGGTGAACAGCAGTCGATCCGCACCGCCATCGACCCGGGGGAGCTCCGCGCGCACGTCACCGAGCTCGCGGGGGACTCCGGGATCTTCGGTACCCTGCACGCCGACGTCGCGTTGCCGCGGCGCCTGCTCGCCGGTGGCCTGACACTCATCGACACACCCGGCTTCGGCAGGGCGCAGGTCCGCGCCTCCTCGAACCTCGCTCTCCTCCCGCAGGCCGATGCCCTCGTGATGGTGAGCGATGCAACGCAGGAGCTCACCGAGCCCGAGCTCGTCTTCCTCGGGCAGGCATCCGAGCTCTGCTCGCGCCTCACCTTCGTCGTCAGCAAGAGCGACCTGCAACACAACTGGCGCAATATCGTCGCGGCCGATACCGAACACCTCGCCGCCGTGGGCATCGACGTCCCACTCCTCGTCACCTCGTCCCTCATCCACGAACTCGCTGTGCAACAGCGCGGCAACGAGCTCATTGAGGAGGCCGGGATCCACACGCTTGCGAAACACCTGCACCGCGTGCACGCCGATGTGCTCGCTGAACGGCACCGCGCCATCGCCTCCGAGATCCACACCGTCGGCGAACTGCTCGCGATGGTGTTCAGCACGGAACTTGAGGTGATCGGTAACCCCGAAAATGGCGAGGAGATCATTCAGGACCTCAGGCAGGCCGAGGAGACGGCTGAACGCCTCACCTTGCGTTCGGCACGTTGGCAGCAGACCCTCGCCGACGGTACGAGCGAGCTCATCGACGACATTGAGTTCGATCTTCGTGACCGGCTTCGCCAGGTCGGTCGCGAGGCCGAGCAGCTCATTGACTCGAGCGATCCCGGTCGTTCATGGGAGGACACGGGCACGTGGCTCGCCGAATCCGTCACGCAGGCAGTTTCTGACAACTTCGTGTGGGCGCACACGCGCAGCATGCACCTCGCCGACGTCGTCTCCAAGCACTTCGTGCTCGACGGCCGCTCTTCAGTGCCGGATCTCTCGCTCCCGAGCACAGACCGTGCGCTGCGGGCGATCGGAGACCTCGATTACGTCCGCTCTGGCTCGCTCTCCGCCGGTCAAAAACTCATGATCGGACTCAAGGGCTCGTACGGCGGCGTGCTCATGTTTGGGCTCATGACCACCCTCGCGGGCATGGCCCTCGTGAACCCGATCTCTGTCGTGGCCGGCCTCATCATGGGAGGGTTCGCGTACAAGCAGGACGCAAAGCAGCGTCTGGACCAGCGCCGAGCCGAGGCGAAGGTCGCGGTGCGCAAACTCATCGATGAGGCGATCTTCCAGGTGAGCAAGGAATCGCGTGACCGCCTGAACACGGTCAAGCGGGTGCTGCGTGATCACTTCGTCTCCGTCGCTGAGCACCTCAAGCAGTCGCTCGCCGAGTCGATCCGCTCTGCGAAGCGCAGCGGGGCCTTGCCCCCAAGCGAACGCAGCGTGCGCGCGGCAGCGGTCGCGTCCGAACTGCGAGCCCTGCGCGCGCTCGGCGACCGGGCGATGGAGGTCGGTGCACCCGCACCCACCAGAGCGGCCGCGTCCGCGGCCCCGTGACCGCAGTCCCCGCCACCGCAGCTTCAACGCCAGCGTCCCCAGAACCTGCGCTAGCCGCACCAATCCCCGAATCAGTACGGAGTGCACGATGACACAGCAGCGAGCGACTGCGCAGGAGCTGCTTGCCGCAGCCAAGCAGCTCTACCACCTCCACGCCGATGTGTACGAGCAGATTGAGGTGCTCGAGCGCCGCCTCGACGAGCCCCTGCGGGTGGCCCTTGTCGGCTCGGTGAAGGCGGGCAAGTCGACGCTGCTGAACGGACTGCTCGGTGAGCGGATCGCGCCGACAGATTCTCGCGAGTGCACACGCATCGTCACCTGGTACCACCACGGCCCGACGCCGCGCGTGCGCGCGCACCTCACTAACGGGGAGAGCGCGGCGCTGCCCGCGAAACGGCAGCGCGAACGCCTCGAGCTCGACCTCGCGGGGCTGAGCTCTGATGATGTCGACCGCATTGACGTGACCTGGCCGGTGCCGGGCATCGGGCGCATTACGCTTATCGACACCCCGGGTATTGCATCGGCATCACACGACGTGTCTCACGAGACCGACAGGTTTCTCCTGCCGGACGAGGGTGCGGCGGGTGCGGACGCGGTCATCTACCTGCTGCGCTCGCTGCACGAGTCTGATGTGCAGTACATGCGGGCGCTCACGGAACGTACCCGACACGGCAACGCGACGATCGGGTCGATTGCGGTGCTGTCGCGCGCGGACGAGCTCGCGTCGGGGAGACTCACTGCGATGGTGTCGATCAACGAGAGCGCACAACGACTGCGGAACTCGCCGGAGCTCGAAGGCGTGTGCGAGACTGTCGTGCCCGTCGCCGGCCTCCTCGGAATGGGTGCCATGATGCTGCGTCAGGCTGACTTCGCCGCCTTCGCTACGCTCGCCGCCGTGCCCTCCACCGAGACCGAACGGCTCTTCATCAGCGCCGAGCGTTTCATCACCTCCCGCGACCAGGGGCTCCCTGCGGAGCGCGTGCGCATCGACCTCGTCGACCGCTTTGGGATGTACGGGATCCGTCTCGCCATCGCACTGCTGCGCGGCGGCATCAATGACGCCCCAGACCTCTCGGCGGAACTGCTGCGCCGCAGCGGCCTCGAAGAGCTGCGGCGAGTGATCGATGTGCACTTCACGCAACGGACGGCGGAGCTCAAGGCGCACTCGGTCATGCTGGCGCTGCACCAGCTGCTACGTCAGCGCGCTGTTGCCGGCTCAGAAGACTTGCTCCTCGATGTGGATCAGCGCATGGCCGCCTCCCACACCTGCACGGAGATGCAGCTCGTCGGGCGCATCGCGAGCGGTCGCCTGTCGCTGTCTGACGAACGTGCGGCGGAACTGGAACGGCTCCTCGGTGGCCGGGGGAGTGATCCTGCCGTGCGGCTTGGACTCATAGACGATCGGGTGCACGGGAAGTCAGGCGCGTCAGGCAGGTACGGTGTGCTCGGCGGTGGCCGCCCGAGCACCGAACAGCTGCTCGACGAGGCAACGAAGCACCTCCTGCGCTGGCGCGAACTGCTCGACAACCCACTGCTCGATCGCGAGACAGCGAGGGCCTGCGCCGTCGCAGAACAGAGCTGCGAGCGCCTCATCCTCGCCCTGATGGGCCACAGTCGCCTCGCGGCTGCCTGAGCCTTGCGGCGGGCTGCCTGAGTCTTGCTAGGGGGCAGCGATCGGGAGTGAGCGGCGCTCGTCGGGCTGGTGCAGCCACCGCGAGGCTCCCGGGGTGAAAGATAGGGTTGTGGCGACTAGCATGCTGAGTGCCGCCCCTCCTGCGAGCGCGAGGTCGAGGGCGTCGGCTTCGCGTACGAGTATCCCGATGGCAAGCACAGCGACAGTGAGCGCGACGAAGACCAGGCACGTCACCCGCACCCCCGGTCGGCGGTGTGTCACCAGCGTTCGCATGCTCAGCGCCTGCAGCAACGCGAGCACCAGGGAGAGCCCAGCGAGCGCCCCGAACAGCACCAGCACGGCCCTGTCGATATCCGCGGCTGAATACTCCACCGAGAGGTCCTCGGGGAGCGCATCGATAAGTGCGTTACCGAGCGTCTCGAACTGCAGCGCGCCGACCAACACCGCTGCGGCGACGAGCAGAACGGCGACGCACGCAAGCACCAGGGCAACGACGAGCCTGCGCGGGCGTGCGATGCGTTCCTCGACGGGCAGACCCCAGGCGAATCCTGGGCGCTCAGGTATCCCCTCTCGCTCGGTCTCCCATGAGACGCGGGAGTCTGGGGAACGGTCGTGCGGACTCATTCGGTCGCCTTATCGATCATGAACTGTAGCTCTTCGGGGCCCGGCATCGACTCCCGGCCGTCTGTGCTCTTCACGATCGGTACGCCGTCGACCCAGACAGTCGGTGTGGACGAAACGCCCGCGTCGACTGCCGCGTTGAGCGCCTGCGCGACCCAGCCGTCGAACGTGCGTTCGGTGATGCAGCTCGCAGCGTCCGCGGCCCCGGCGGTCTCTGCGAACGCGGTGAGCTCAGCGTCATTCGGGCCGGTAGCGCCCGGCGCCGGCTGATGGTCAAACAGGAGGTCGCGCATCGTCACGAAGGCCGGTACCCCCGCGAGGTCAGCCACGCACACCGCGGCGTTTGCGGCGCGCTGCGAGTACTCGTCAGAGGACGCACTCACGAGAAAGGCGAACGGACGGTACTCGATGCTGATCGTGCCGTCAGCTAACTCTGAGGAGAGCAGCGCGTTGGCTTGTTCGTGGAAGACGCCGCACGATGCGCAGAGGAAGTCCTCGTAGAGCACGACGGGGACGAATCCCTCGTTGTGTCCCGTCTCAGTCGCCTCGCTGTCGGCTTCTGGAGCTGCTGCGGTAAGGATGAAGCCGTAGCTATCGGTCGCATGCTTCGGCACCGCGACATCGTCAGCAGCGTGTTCGGAAGCGCGGAATTGGAGCCAGAGGAGTGCGGCGCAGGCGGCGACGACTGCCATCACAACGAGTACTTTCACGCCGAGGCCCCTTTTGCCGAAGCCGCGCTGGTGGTCGCGTCTGATTTGGTCGGCGAGGGCCTTGCGGCTCTCTGCGGCAGCGTCGGTATCGGTGCTGTTGGTCGCTGCGGCGCCCGCGGCCCCCGCGGAGCGCGGCTCTTGTTCGGGCCGGAAGCTAGCCGACCGTTTGGATCGGCGCTCCGAAGTGAGGTTCATACCTTCAGGGTACCAATCTGGGAGGGGCGATGCGGCGGCTAGATGGGATATGAGTCCCGGTCACGGTACGTCTCCAGCCAGTGCGGGTGACGGCCTCTCCCGAAAATGCAAGAAGGGTCTGGTGCATGACGGTCCTATAGACGTCAAACAGCGATGAGGTGGTTCCTGAGATCATTAAACACTTCACGTGCGATGAACCGTTTCAAACACCTCAACACGTCTTTCTTGGAGAGTCCTTCAGCGAGTCTGCGTTGCATATAGTCGACCGTTCGGGCGTCGTATCTGAGCCTGACCACCGCGATCATATGCAACGCACGGTTCGTTTTTCGGTCCCCGCCTCGGTGGAGTCGCATCCGATGACTCTTGCCAGATGAGACTGGCACCGGGGCGACTCCGCATAGCCGCGCGAATGCTGCTTCGGTGTGCAGGCGTTCAACGTTCTCGCCCGCGGTAACCAGAAGCTGAGCCGCGTGAATGGTCCCGATGCCAAGCCGAGACAGCAGAGTCGGATAGGTCTCGTGGACCAGGACGGTGAGGGAACGTTCGACACCCTTGATCTCTTCGTCGAGGTTCCCGATACGCGCTGCGAGGGTACGCAGCGCAAGCTTGACAGCTTGCTCAGGATCGTTCAGGCGTGCATGGTCGGCACGGAACTTTGGCAATGGTGTGCCGCGGCCAGCCCGCCAGCTGGAGCGCTCTCTCGGACACGTGCTGGTGCAGTGACCAGCATGTCTTGGAGCTGCAATATCGCCGCGGTGCGCGCTTTGACTGCAGAATCACGTGCGAGCGCGAGGAACCGTATCGACTCTATGACGCTATCGGTTCGTTTCGGTATAGCGCTCGCGACGCCAGCAAGCACTTTCCTGGCGGCAGCCTCAGCGTCGATAACGTCATCTTTTCCCACACGAGCTTTCGTGTGCGGGTGCGGGGTGTTCACTTCTCGGACCTCGATGTGATG
Source organism: Leucobacter komagatae (assembly GCF_006716085.1). Classification (NCBI taxonomy): domain Bacteria; kingdom Bacillati; phylum Actinomycetota; class Actinomycetes; order Micrococcales; family Microbacteriaceae; genus Leucobacter; species Leucobacter komagatae. The sequence goes on from NZ_VFON01000001.1 coordinate 1,919,721, forward strand.
ATCGATCAGGAACCTTGCGAGTCCGGCAGCGTAAGAGCCGGTGGATTCCACCCCACACGCCTGAATATTTCCATGGGCGTGAGCCCAGGACAACAAGTCGGCATAGCCACGGGTTGTTGCCGGGAATTCGTGGTCTGCGATTCGCTGCCCAGTGCTGGTAAGAATTACCGCATGGTGAGTGTATTTGTGCGCATCAACGCCGATGATCACTTCTGGTTGACGCGTGACAGGGCTGGTGGTCATGATGGTGGTGTCTCCGTCACTTCGATGTGTGGGACGACCGAACCGGGCCGGACGGACACAACAGTGACGAGGCACTTTTGTCTCAGGGCCCTACGAAGTCACATCCCCGCCTGGTCTGGGCTTTCCCTCGCGGGAGCAGTGGTGCTGAGGCGACGACGCGTCGTGCACAGGACATCGTTGAGGGTGAGTCAGTTTAGAGGCGCTTCACTGTCATTTCGCCGTCGACCACGGCGATCACGACGTGCCCGTCCTCAGCACAGATCGACCGGTCGACAATGAGTTCGTCGCCGTCGGAGATGCCGACACGGATCATGCTGTGCCCACGAGCGCGGATCAGGAACGTCGAGAGGCGATTCGGCATTAGATGCTCGTTGAGGTCGATCTCGCTGGTTTGGTAATCCTGCGAAGGGGAAGGGAAGCCGCATTCGGCGTCGACGTTCGCAAGCGCGACTGTGACGAGCGGCGTGTCCGTACGCAGCTCACGCACTTCGACTACCTGCGCAACAACCCCCAAGCTCGAACATATGCTCGAACACCATGGTAGATCTGGCTGCCGACATTCCCCAAAGCAGGGCCACAAATTCAAGTAATAGGAGCAAGATTTCCGCCCAACTAAACGTTACTAACCACGATATGCCCTAAAAAGCGGTTACGAACATCCAGTAAGCCCCGACCACTAAGCTCACCAATACGAGCGCGAGGGCAAGGCGGCCCCAACCTCCACCGATTGCGAGAACTCCAGCAATCACTATCGCAGCGACCGCAAGCCAGGGCATTTGTAGGCGAATGAATTCAAGCATCGGTATCGATCTCCTTATGGACGGGCGACAGGCCCTTGGGGCTGTCGGCTCATAGACGCTCACCCCCGCGCATACTGCCGGCCTCCGGCAGCTGGCCGGCCTTCCTCTTTCTGCCCGAGCACCATTGTTCGGTGACTCCAGCACCTTCCACGCCGTGTGGGCGTGCACTTATCAATCACACCCACACGTCATGCTTCTAGCGCCCAGCACACTTTCGCACCCCCCGCTACGTTTGAGTTCCCGGGACGGCCCTTAGCTCGCCAGCCGCATCTGTTCGTCCAGGACCGGGCCGTTCGTTCGCTTCGCCTGGACCTCTAGAGCGCGGGGGTGAGTAGCTGCGAAGGCTGGAAGGACTTGCACTCCGGCGACAAGTGCTTCGTCCCGAACTTCAACATAAATCTGGGTGGTCGCAAGAGATGCATGCCCCAACAGCTGCTGTACGACCTGGACTTGGACCCCTTTCGCAATCATGTAACTAGCGAAGAAATGCCTGATCGAATGGCCAGTGATCATCGGGTCAGTGACGCCGATTCTGCGGAACGCGGAGGTGATCTTTGTGGATGCAGACTTCATCAAGATATGCCCTCCACCATTCGGGAACTTCGCGTTTCTACATGGAGACGGAAACCACCAGCCGGCGCTCGGCATTCTGTCAGCGACTTCTCGAGCAGATTCGTTCAACGGGAGATAGTGAATCAGTCCCCCCTTCCGCACTGTTCGCAAGAATCCAGTAACGGGGTCGAAGTCCTCACCACGTATCTGTACGGCTTCTCCAATCCGTAGTCCGGTAGTGGCGAGTACTACGATCAGATCCAGTGTTTGCTGCCACAAGGGCTCTTGCAGAAGGCGCTGAATGTGCTCGACGTGTACCGGCCTCGCTCGCCTTCGAGGAACTCGGACCTTCGGTAGACGCGCCGCTGGGCTGACGGCGAGTAATCCCTCAAGAACCATCCAGTCACCCCAGACCTGCAGGTAGGAGCGTTCCACCTGTTTGGTACTTGGTGAGAGTTCTCCTCCGGTTCGTGCATGCGGTCTGTTGAGAAAGTCCACGCAGTGTCGTAGCTCGACCAACGTTGGTGGCGTCCTCACGAATTCCGAAAATCGAGCCAGCATCATCCTTCGCTCAGAGATTGTTCTCTGGCTCAGTCCGGCCGCTCGCTGGTAATTGTCGAACTGGTCCAAGGTCGCGGACCAGCCCAGACTTGGGTGCTTCACTTTTCCTCCTGAAATACAAAAAGGTCCAGGGGGATATTCCCCCTGGACCTCATAGAGATCATGCCGTGATGGTCGCCTTAGAGGCGACGACGCGCATTGACACGGTTACAACGAGACGAATTCGTTGCGTGACGACTGGCTTCGCGAGAAATCAACAAAAATGATTTCACCTGAACGGCTGGCTGCTGCAAATTCAGAAGCAGAGAACCCACGGGAGCTGTCGGGACTATGGATTAAAAGTCCGTAGCTCTACCGCTGAGCTATAGGGGCCAACTCCAGTAGCTTACCGGATTCGGTGACGCCAAGATCACCCCGCTCTTACGCGCCTGCAGTCCGCAGCTCCCCTGCTGCCCGGTCGCAGCCCCGCCCTCACAAGCCGCGAGCGGGGCAGTACCTGTGGGTCTCGACGCGGGAGGTGACGCCCGCGACCGTGTCGGCCACGGACGCGTTCTGCCTAGCGGATTCGACGATCGTGCGCGTGGACTTCGCCGCCCCGCTCACCCGCATGGAGTGCCCGTCAGTACCGTAGAGGAGCAGCGCCCAGTCTGGCAGCAGCGACAGAATCGCGTCTTGCAGGTTCGCGGAGAGCCACGTCGCGACCGGATCCACTTCCCCAGGCCCCACCGCAGCGGCCGGGCGCCTCAGGTCGCGGGCAAGCTCCGCGGCGGGGATCGTGAGGGCCATCCACGTGCTGTTGCGCTCGAGGTACGCCTCGAGCTCCGCCCGCGTCGCGGGGAGAAAGGCCTCGTCCTCGATTTCCAGCAGGCACGCGGTGGTGTGCTGTTCGACGATGAAGCGATCCTGCTCGCCGCGCGAGAGTTCCGGCCCAAACGCTTCGGCGGCCCGAAGCAGGCCGTACACGAGCGCGTTGTGGCTCCACGCCCGCCACTCCTCATTGTCACCGCGCAGCCGCATGCCCGTGCGCGGGTCGGTCCAGGCGCTGTCGGCGCGAAGCGCGTTGACTGCTTCAGCTGCCGCTTCGGCGTGCACACGATCCCCAAAGATGATGGTGTCGAGGTACTGCCCAGGACGCGACGCACCTAAGCCCGAACCCCCACCCGCGGTCTCCGCGAGCAGCCGCATCATGAGCGGATTGAGCGCCTGCAGCAGTATCCCCGCGGCGATGCCGAGACGCGCCGCCGGGTCGGAGAAGACTCGCCAACTCACGCTGTCGGGGCCGAAGTACCCGTTGTCCGTTCCGTCCGCCGGCGCGTACCCCGAACGTGGGGGGCTGTCGGGGAGAGCGGTGTGGTCGGTCACGGGGTCTGGCTTTCTCGGGGGTTTCGCGCTCGCCGAACTGGCGCGCTCCACCACTATGAACGAGATCGCCACCTGACACACCGAACTGCGTAGGCTTCTGGCACTAATCGCGTAGGGTACCGCCGCCAGCCGGCGGGAGCAGCTGGCGCCGGTCACTCACACCGAGTTTCGCGTAGGCGCGCTGCAGGTGCCCCTCGACCGTGCGCTGTGAGAGGAACAGTTCATCAGCGATCTCGACGTTCGAGAGGCCCGACGCCGCCCGCGCGCACACCTCGATCTCGCGGGCGGTGAGCAGCGCGGGGTCGACCCGAACCCGAGCAAGGCGCGGGGTGTTCACGCCGGGCAGCTGGTCGGCGAGCTCCGCCGCTTGAGTGAGAAGCGCCTGGGAGCGGAGCTTATTTCCCGCCTCGCGCTCAGCGCGCGAGGCTGCCGAGAGCAGTTCCGCAGCGAACAGCGTGTGCCCGTCGGCGTGCATCGAGCTCGCAGCGTCTTCGACCCGCTCGGGGTCGGAGGCCAGCCTGAGCGCCGCGGCTCGCTGTCCTTCCACTCCGACAGCGGAAGCGGAGAGCGCGTCGAGGGAGGGTGTGAGGCCGAGCCGCCAGGCCTCGTGTTCAAGGCGCATCACCTGGAGTTTCAGCCCCGCCGCCTTCGCACGCGCGATCAGCGCAGCTGTCTCTCGCCGCGCCTCGTCGGGTCCATCAACGAGCAGGATCGCAGAGAGCGCGAACCGCTCTGCCTCGGGCCGCAGCATCTGTCCGCTCCACGGTGGCCCCTCGCGGTACACACCGAGCAGCTCGCGCGCCTGCTCGACGTTTTCGAGCATCGCCGCTGCCCCAGCGCCGAGCGCCGCGGCGAAACCAGCGATGCCGAGCGGATCACCGAGCTCTGTCAGGGCAAGCACCTGGTGGGTGAGGTCGAGCGCCTCCTGAGCGCGCCCGTACTCAATCGCGGCGTGCGCCCGCGAGGCAATAAAGAGCCCGTGGTCGACTCCGAGCCTGTCCCAGTTAATGGCGCTCACGCGCAGCGCGTGGGTGAACTCGTGAGCCCCCTCGGAGATGATCGCGAGGTGAAGCGAGTAGAGCAGCGCCCCGCTGTCAGGGCCCGAGACCCTGGCCCAGAGTTCGCTCTCGATCAGCCCGAAGCCGCGTTCGATCGCCGCAATCGGGCGGCCGGCGTAGGCCTCGTGCGCCATCGCGACCGCAACAAGGCTGAGGCGCAACGTGGGTGAGAACTGTTCGTTCGCCGCCCAGTCCTCGAACTGACCAACGTCAAACTCTTCGCCGACGTGCGAGAGCCAGAGTGCGCTGCTCGCCCGGAAGTACTCGCTGTCGCCGGGCTGCGGGGTGAGGAGCCGCATGGCGTGGCCGTGGTCACCGGAGCCAGACTCTATTCTGCCCGCGAGCAGGCGAGCCTCTTCGTCACCCTCGGCGATGAGCGGAGCGAGGAGCGAGAGGATCTGATCCTGCCCCGTCGCCGGTACGCCAGTCGCGCAGTGCGCAAACCACTCCTCGGCGGCCTGCTGCGCCGCTTCAGACGACTCAGTCGTCTGCTCTCGCGCAAGCACCAGGTACCCGCGTGCGCTCACGAAGCGCCCCTCGCACTCGGCACGCCGCGCCGCAAGCGCGAGCTCGGCTGGGACACCCCCGGCCGCGATGAGCATGTGGGTCACGGAGCTGGCATTGACGGGCTGCTGCAGTTGCGCTTCGAGCATTACCTTGGCATCGGTCGTGTCGATCTCGCCGAGCGTGACGTTCACCGTGTCGGCTCGGGCGGCAAGGCGCCGAAACTCCTCAGGAAGCTCCTCGGTATTTCGAACGGCGAGCACGGGTTGCAGGATCCCGACCGCCGCGAGCTGCGTCACGATCGCGGCGGTCGCGGCGTCGACGTGCTCGGCATCGTCGATGAACACGCGAAGCGGGTCTCCGGCGAACCGCTCCGCGAGCGCCCGCGAGGCTGCCAGCGGGTCGCTCGAGTAAAGCGCGAACTCGGGTACCCGGGTCGCGAGCGACGCGAGGTGCGAGAACGCGATATCACTGAGGGCTCGGCTGCCGAGCATGGTGAGGGACGTTTCCGCCCGTGGCGCCGAGGCCGCGCCCAGCCGCCAAAGCAGGGTGGAACGACCGAACCCGCGGTCGGCGCGGACCGCGAGTGCCGAGCCCGCGCTGAGCGCGCCGAACGCCCGCGCTTCGGCCGCGCTCCGGGAGGGCATGGTCGGCACCATCGTGCTCGCTCCCGCCCCACCCCCCTGTGGATCCCCTAGGTGCATGCTTGTAGATTACAAGCCAAACCGAATGTTTACCCGAGTTCTGCCGTTCCGTGACAGGAGAATATTCGGGGGTAGACGATCTCAGTGGATGACCAACAAGACCGCTGCGACAAGCACGAAGAGCGCGCCAAAAACCGTGTTCAGCACCCGTTGCCCCCGCACGGTCGACGCGAAGCGGCCGAACGGCTTCGCCGCGGCGGCGTAGAAGAACCACATCACGAGCACGTCAACAACGACCGCCGTCGCCCCGAGAATGACGTACTGCGGGAGCTGCGGCTGATCGAGGCGTACGAACTGCGGGATAAAGGCGAGGAAGAACACGATCGCCTTTGGGTTCAGTAGGTTGACCCACAGGCCACGCAGCAGCATCGCCCGGTTCGTCACGTGCGGCACGACAACAACGTCACCGGCGGTCGCAGGTGCGGGCTTCGTGAGGGCCATCCGCACACCGAGGTAGATGAGGTACGCCGCGCCAGCGTACCGGATGCCCGCGAAGAGAGCTGGCGACTTCGCGACGAACACCCCGACGCCTGCGGCGACGATCACGATGTGCACGATGAGGGCGACGACCTGCCCGACGATGCCCCAGATCGATCGCCGCCAGCCGCTCGCGAGGGCGTTCGACATCGTGTTGATTGCGCCGGCTCCGGGAGTGAAGCTAATCACGATGCACGCGGTCAGCAGCGAGAGCCAGAGGGAAAACGACACCCGACCAGTGTAGTTCTGGTCGGGGCCGTACCCCCGCTTACCAGCCGCGCTCGGCGAGCCTGTGCGGCGCGGGCAGGTCTGCGACGTTGATGCCAACCATCGCCTCTCCGAGCCCGCGTGAGACCTCGGCGATCACGCCAGCGTCCCTGAAGTTCTGCGTCGCCCGCACGACCGCGACCGCCCGGCGCTCGGGGTCGTGCGACTTGAAGATGCCCGAGCCAACGAACACGCCGTCGGCTCCGAGCTGCATCATCATCGCGGCGTCTGCGGGCGTCGCGATACCGCCGGCCGTGAAGAGCGGCACGGGCAGGCGGCCGTCGCGGGCGACCTGGGTGACGAGGTCGAGCGGCGCCTGGAGCTCCTTCGCCGCGACGAACAGCTCGTCCGAGCTCAGCGCGCTGAGCCTTGCTATCTCGGCCTTGATCGTGCGGATGTGCCGCGTCGCCTCCGAGACGTCGCCCGTTCCAGCTTCTCCCTTCGACCGGATCATCGCGGCACCCTCTGCGACCCGCCGCAGCGCCTCGCCCAGATTCGTCGCGCCGCACACGAACGGTACGTCGAACTCGCGCTTGTTAATGTGGTGCACGTAGTCCGCTGGCGAGAGCACCTCGCTCTCATCGACGTAGTCGACGCCGAGGGCCGCAAGCACCTGTGCTTCGACGAAGTGGCCGATGCGGGCCTTCGCCATGACTGGGATCGACACCGCCGCCCGAATCCCGTCGATGAGGTCGGGGTCGCTCATGCGTGCGACGCCGCCCTGCGCGCGAATGTCGGCGGGCACGCGCTCCAGCGCCATCACGGCGACCGCGCCCGACTGCTCGGCGACTCGCGCCTGCTCGGCGGTCACGACGTCCATGATGACGCCGCCGCGGAAGCGGTCGGTGAGCGCGGCGTGCGCGGCGTTGTGCGGCTGGTAGGCGGATGTGGGCTGTGTCTGATCGTTCATGTTCACCACCCTCTCGAGCGTTTTGGTTTCCTTCAAGGCCCACTTTGAGCGTGTCGCAATGGACCACTTGCCGCACCGGCTCGTGGGCCCGCCTGGCCTGTGGGAAGGCTCCGATCTACCTCTGACGGCCCTAGAATCTGGGTATGCGATCCCTCTCCCGCGCCCTGCCGCGCCGCGCAGCCACGCTCCTCGCCGCCAGCGCCGCTCTGGCCGCGGGACTGATGGGGTGCGCGGCCGAGCCAGCGACGGCACCGCCCGCGCCGACGTCGACCGCGCCAACCACACCGCCGCCACCCCCGCCGGAGGAGCTGCGCGCCGCCGCGGCCCGCGACTGGGTGGCGGCAGCATCGACCCGAGAGTTGGCCGGCAGCGTGATCATGGCCTCGATTCCGACGACCGACCCGGTGCAACTGCACCAGCTCATGCTCGACTCCGGCATCGGCGGGTTCATCATCATGGGCGCGAACGTGCCGGGCACCCCCGAAGAGCTTGGCGCCCTCACCGCGCAGCTCACGACAGACGAGGCACTCCCGCCGCTCGTCGCCATCGACGAGGAGGGTGGGCTCGTGACCCGCCTACCGTGGGACACGCTCCCGGGCGCCGACACGCTGCGGGGCGAACCCGCCCAGACGACCGCCGACGCGTTCCGCGGCCGCGCCGACCTGCTGAGCGCTGCCGGCATCAACGTCAATTTCGGGGTCGTCGCCGACGTGACCGGCGACGAGTTCAGCTTCATCTTCGCGCGCTCACTCGGAAACACGGGCCCCGAGGCCGCGCCGCGCGTCGCAGCCGCCGTCGAGGGCGAGCGGGGGCGCATCGCGACAACGCTCAAGCACTTCCCCGGGCACGGAGTCACCGCGGCTGACTCGCACACCGCGATCCCGCAGGCGGAGCTGTCGCTCACCGACTGGCGCTCCGACACGGCTGCACCGTTCTCGGCGGGCATCGAGGCCGGAGCCGAGCTGCTCATGTTCGGCCACCTCGCTTACACGGCCGTCTCCCCCTCGCCTGCCTCGCTCTCGCCCGAGTGGTACGCGATCGCGCGCGACGAGCTCGGCTTCGAGGGCGTCACCGTCACCGATGACCTCGGCATGCTCCGCTCGAGCGGCGTCCCCGAGTATCAGGATCCCGTCGCCACAACCGTCACCGCGCTCTCCGCGGGCGCAGACCTCGCGCTCACCGTCATCGGCATGGACGCCGCGGGCGTGACAGCGCTCGTCGACGGGGTGACGGCCGCGGTCGCGTCGGGCGCGCTCTCGGAGGATCGGCTGCGCGAGGCCGCAACTCGCGTAACGCTGCTGCGGTTGGAGCTCGCGGGGGCGTAGATGGGTGGGCCGCCCCGCCCGGCAGCCGCCCCGCCCGGCGGCGCCCGCCACTTCGCCCCTTCCCCGCGGCGCACCCCCTTCCCAACAGTCGGTAAGCGACGCTTCGGAGGGGAACTGCATGTTCGGCGAGACCGCTCGGAGAAGAGCGTGGCCAGGCAGTACAACCGCGGCGCATGCACAGCCCCGGCGAGCGCACTCACGGTCGAAGCGAAGAAATGGTGGATCCTAGGGGAATTGAACCCCTGACCTCGTCATTGCGAACGACGCGCTCTACCAACTGAGCTAAGGACCCGTGCGAGCTTCACGCCCGTACAGCGAACCACTTTATCAGCGCCGGACCGCGCGCGTAAAATTCGGCGCGCGGAAAACTGTCGCCGACGCCGAGAGGCCGAAAAGCAGAGCAGCCGACCGGTTACGCGGCCCGGTTCGGCAGCACGATCCGCTGCCCCGTCACCGGATGGCGGATCACCTCGACCGGCGTGCGGTACACATCGGTGAGCACATCGGCCTCAAGCACCTCGTCGGGTGCGCCGTTCGCGACAATCTTGCCCTGCCGCAACAGCGCGATCCGGTCGGAGTAGGCGCTCGCAAGGTTCAGGTCGTGCAGCACGATGAGCACCGCGTCGCCGGCGGCGGCGCGCTCGCGGGCGAGCGTCAGCACGGCCTCCTGGTGCCCGAGGTCGAGCGCGGCGGTCGGCTCGTCGAGCATGAGCACGCCGGTGCGGCCGGCGATCACCCGGGCGAAGGCGGTGCGGGCACGCTCTCCGCCAGACAGCGACGGGACCCTGCGGTGCCCGAGGTGGCCGATGTCGGTAGCCGCGATGGCCTCACCGATCGCCTCGTTGTCGTCGTCCTCGAGCGGCGTGCGGCGCCACGGCGCTCGCCCCATCTCTACGACCTGGTGCACGGTGAACGGGAACAGCAGCTGGTTCTCTTGCAGCAGCACGGAGCGGCGGCGCGAGAGGTCAACGAGCGACCAGTCGTCGAGCGACTTGCCCCCGAACTGCACGCCGCCGGCGTCGGGTTCAACGTCGCCCGAGAGGAGGCTCAAGAGCGTTGACTTCCCGGCGCCGTTCGGCCCGAGCAGCGAGAGCACCTCGCCGGCGCGAACATCGAGCGAGACGCTATCGAGCAGCTTCTTGCGCCCGCGCTCAATGGTGACGGCGTCGGCGGCGCAGACGACGGTGCCGCGCTCGGCGACTGTCGGGAGTGCGATGTGTCGTGCGTTCATTATCCCCACCCTCCCGAGCGCTTGCGAGTTCGCCTGAGCAGCCAGAAGAAGAACGGGCCGCCAACGAGCGCGGTGAGAATGCCGATCGGCAGCTCGGCCATCGGCACGAGCGTGCGCGCGGCAAGGTCGGCGAGCGTCATGAGCAGCGCGCCCGCAAGCGCAGTCGCGGTCACGAGCGGCAGGTGGGCGGGGCCGAGAATCATGCGCATGAGGTGCGGGATCACGAGGCCGACGAACGAGATGATGCCCGCGAACGCGACCGCCGCACCGACGAGCAGCGAGACGACGAGGATCATGCCGATCCGCAACAGCTCAACGTTCACTCCAAGGTGGCGCGCGTTGCGCTCTCCGAGGGCGAGGAGATCCAGCTTCCGCGACGACACGTAGGCGGCGATGAGGCCGATAGCGATGATCGGCGTGACGACGAGCACCTGCGACCAGCTCATCCCCTTCAGGCTGCCGAGCTGCCAGAAGACAATCGCCTCGCGCGACTGCGTGTCGCCCATGAAGGTGAGCGCCGCGATCGCGGCGCCGCCGATCGCGTTGACGGCGATACCGGTGAGCACGAGCGTGACGACCTCGGTGCGACCGTCGGCCCGGCTCATCGAGTAGACGATGAGCGTCGCGATGAGGCCCGTGATGAACGCGAGGATCGCCGTCGTCCACTGGCCGAAGACCGTGAGGCCGAACACAATCGAGATGCCCGCTCCAACCGCGGCGCCCGACGAGATGCCGATGACGCCGGGCTCGGCGAGCGGGTTCCCGAAGATCGCCTGCATGATGAGGCCGGAAACCGAGAGCCCGATACCGATGAGCACGGCCATCGCGACGCGCGGGAAGCGGATCGCCCAGAGCGCCTCATCGCCAGCGGGCACCGTCGGCAACGGCAGCCAGTCGATGCCAACGCGGTGCAGGATCGAGCCGAGCACCTCCTGCGGCGGGATCGCGAGCTGGCCGGTGCCAGCAGACACGAGCACGCTGAGAACGAGCAGCACAGCAAGGACTGCGAAGAGGATGGGTGCGCGACTGCTCCGTCGTGTAGGCGATGTGCGGCCTGTGCTATTCATGCTCGCGCGAGACGCTTTCTAGGAGATCTGGGCGCGCGGGGCGCCGTGTACGTGCGAGCCTTCTGAAAGAACTCACACTTCATCATATCTTCGTGAGGTTAAGCTTGCTCAGGTCATACATATGAAAAGGGGATCGATGCTCAAGGCTCGCACTTCTCGCACCCGGACTGCCGTTGCCCTCGCGCTCGGCCTGGCCATTGCCCTGACGGGCTGCCAGACCGCCGGGCCCGGCGACACGACTGGCAGTGTTGAGACCGTCGAGCTCCCGCCGCTCGACTCGCTCACCCCGCTCGAGAACCCCCTGGACTACGAGGGGCCAACGACGGCCATTGTCGGCGCCCCATCGGTGACGCCGCTCGCCGAGAAGCCGCAGGCGAAGCTTCCTGTGACAGTCCAGTCGCACGACCGCAGCGGAGACGTTCCCGTCGAGGTCACCGACACGTCGCGCGTGCTCGCGATCTCGCTGACGGGCACGCTCGCCGACATCGTCTACAACCTCGGCCTCGGCGATCAGCTCATCGGCCGCGACGCGACGACGGTGTTCCCCGGCTCCGAGAAACTCCCCCTCGTCGTCACCGGCGGCCACGACATCGAGGCGGAGTCCGTGCTCGGCCTCGAGCCGAGCGTCATCTTCACCGACCTCAGCGTCGGCGGCATCGACTTCGTGAACGTCATGCGTAACGCCGGCGTGCCCGTGATCGTCGTGAAGCGGTCCGTTGATCCTGCGTCTTCCGCTGAGGCGACCGAGCAGCTCGCCGCGGGCCTCGGGGTCCCCGACGCCGCGACCGAACTCAATCAGAAGGTCGCCGACGCCATCACCGCGAAGGAGAAGGAGGTCGCGCGCCTGATCCCGACCGACGAGGCCAAGCGGCCGCGCGTCGCGTTCCTGTACGTGCGCGGCGGAGCGGGCATCTACTACCTCTTCGGCGAGGGCAGCGGCGTCGATACCCTGCTCAAGTCGATCGGAGTGATCGACGTGGCCGAGGAGGCGGGCTGGAAGGGTGAGCGCCCCATGACCGACGAGGCGCTCGTCAAGATGGACCCCGACATTATTCTCGTCATGTCGAAGGGCCTCACGAGCACGGAGGGCATCGACGGGCTCATCGAGGCGCAGCCGAGCATCGCGCTCACTACCGCGGGCAAGAAGCGCAGGATCATTGACATCAACGACTCCATGCTCTTCGCGAGCGCAGGTCGCACCCCCGACGTTATCGACGCGCTCGCCCGCGCGATCTACGCGCCGGATTCGCTCTAACCAGCCCACCTGGCTCGGGGCCTTGTAAGCTATTCCGAGCCCTTTCAGGATGGAGCGCGCGCCCGCGCTGTATTCTTGGTCGGGTAACCTAACGCGCCCACTCGAGGCGTTTGCTACTGAAGTACGGGGATCACGGGTGACGAAGGAACACGAAGCTGCGCATGGCGTACGTTCGCGACGCGCTGCCGCTTCCGAGTACCCCGCCGACCGTTTCGACGATGCGACGTCGAACGGCCGGGTCGGCGCACACCGCGTAACCGCCCAGCCCCGCATCACCTGGCACTTCGTGCTCGGCGGCCTGATCGGCGCCGCACTCCTCACGACGATCGGCATCGTTGGCGTCACCATCGCGGGCTCCGCGGGCACGCTCCCCCTCCCCTCCACGCGGGGAGCGTCGACGGCGGAGGCGAAGGTGAAGCCGCAGCTCGACCCCGCGGCAACCGTTGCGGTGCTCGACGGCACGCCGGCGGAGGGCACGATGGCGCAGAACCTCGCGACAGTCATCACCGACGAGAAGTGGGGCTCCATCATCCTCGCGGTCCCCGCGGCAACCACCGATGTAACGATCTCAGCGGTGTTCTACACAGATGCCGAGAACGAAGCCGCCGCACTCGGCCTCGCGGAGAAACTCGGCGGCGTCTCGACCTACCTGAACGCCGAGTACGCCGAAACCGCCGAGGGCAAGGCAGACCTCGTCGTGCTCATCGGCGCAGACTACGCCGGCCCCGGCAAGTAGCCCAAGCGGATCCCTCTCCGCTTCGCTCTGCCGTTCGCTGCGGGCGAGCGCCTCTCCTTGCACTCTCAGCACCTGAGTGCCAAAATTGGAGTTAGCAGTCGGATCGACTGAGTGCTAAACCTGGCGCAGTACACCTGTGGTGTCTGCCGCTTTCCCTAGACGTCCGGGAGGGGCGAATTACATGGCAAAGATGATTGCGTTTGACGAAGAGGCACGTCGCGGCCTTGAGCGGGGTCTCAACATCCTCGCTGACACTGTCAAGGTGACGCTGGGCCCGCGCGGCCGCAACGTCGTCCTTGAGAAGAAGTGGGGCGCCCCGACGATCACCAACGATGGCGTTTCGATCGCCAAGGAGATCGAGCTCGACGATCCGTACGAGAAGATCGGCGCTGAGCTCGTCAAGGAGGTCGCGAAGAAGACCGACGACGTCGCAGGTGACGGAACCACCACCGCAACCGTGCTCGCTCAGGCGCTCGTGCGCGAGGGCCTCCGCAACGTTGCTGCTGGCAGCGACCCCATCGCTCTGAAGAAGGGCATCGAGAAGGCTGTGGCAGCGGTCATCACTGAGCTGCACGCAAACTCGAAGGAGATCGAGACCACCGCCGAGATCGCAGCAACCGCTTCGATCTCCGCAGCTGACGAGCAGATCGGCGCACTGATCGCCGAGGCTATCGACAAGGTCGGCAAGGAGGGCGTCGTCACCGTCGAGGAGTCGAACACCTTCGGCACCGAGCTCGAGCTCACCGAGGGCATGCGCTTCGACAAGGGCTACCTCTCGGCGTACTTCGTCACCGACGCTGACCGCCAGGAAGTCGTCTTCGAGGACCCCTACATCCTCGTCGTCAACAGCAAGGTCTCGAACATCAAGGACCTGCTCCCCGTCGTCGATCCGGTTATCCAGTCGGGCAAGCAGCTCCTCATCATCGCTGAGGACGTCGAGGGCGAGGCGCTCGCTACGCTCGTGCTCAACAAGATCCGCGGCATCTTCAAGTCGGCAGCCGTCAAGGCTCCGGGCTTCGGCGATCGCCGTAAGGCAATGCTGCAGGACATCGCTATCCTCACCGGCGGCCAGGTCATCTCGGAAGAGGTCGGCCTGAAGCTCGAGAACGCAACGCTCGACATGCTCGGTACCGCTCGCAAGGTCATCATCACCAAGGATGAGACCACCATCGTTCAGGGTGGCGGCGAGAAGGAAGCGGTCGAGGGCCGCGTGCAGCAGATCCGTCGCGAGATCGACAACACCGACAGCGACTACGACCGCGAGAAGCTCCAGGAGCGCCTCGCGAAGCTCGCTGGTGGCGTCGCAGTCATCAAGGCAGGAGCCGCGACCGAGGTCGAGCTCAAGGAGCGCAAGCACCGCATTGAGGACGCAGTCCGTAACGCGAAGGCAGCTGTTGAGGAGGGCATCGTCCCCGGCGGCGGCGTCGCACTCATCCAGGCCGGCGCGAAGGCGTTCGCTAACCTCGAGCTCACCGGCGAAGAGGCAACCGGCGCGGCAATCGTGCAGGTCGCTATCGAGGCACCGCTGAAGCAGATCGCCCTCAACGCTGGCCTCGAGCCCGGCGTCGTCGCGCACAAGGTTTCGGAGCTCCCCGTGGGCCAGGGCCTCAACGCAGCGACCGGCGAGTACGTCGACATGCTCGCTGCTGGCATCAACGACCCGGTGAAGGTCACCCGCTCGGCTCTGCAGAACGCAGCGTCGATCGCAGGCCTCTTCCTCACCACCGAGGCAGTTGTCGCTGACAAGCCCGAGCCCGCTGCTCCCATGGCAGCTGACCCGGGTGCAGGCATGGACTTCTAAGTCCCGCTAGCCACTTGCCACAGGGGCCGGGTCGTACCTTCGGGTGCGGCTCGGCCCCTGTGCTGTTCCCCGGGGCTGGCGCGGCCCAGGGGGCTGGCGCGCGGCTCCAGCGCGCAGCTCCCACCCAGGCGCCCGCGCCCGGCGTCTGGCCCGGTAACCGGCCCGCTGCCCCATCCGGCTCGCAGCCCGGGCGCGCCAATGTACCCGCTTGGCACCGTTGTACCCGGATTTCGGGCGTCTCAAGCGGGTGCATCGGTGCCAAGCGTGTACGTCCGCGGTCGCGGACGGCAGGCAGTGAGGGGCGCGCGCCCGGCTGGCACGCAGAAGGGCCCCAGCGCACTGTGTGCGCCAGGGCCCTCCGGCAGTCCAGGGGTTACTCGGCTGAGTCTTCCGGTGCCTCCGCACTCGATTCAGCGCCCGAGTTCTTGCGCCTGTCAGCGATGAGCATCCCCGAGGTCACACCGATCGCAATGAGAGCCACTCCACCGATAATGATCGGGATCCACGGGATCTGCTGTTCAGGCGCCGGAGCGATCACCTCAGGCGTCTCTGGAGCAGGAGTCTCAGCTTCCTCGGCCGGAGGTTGGGCCCCCGTAGAGGATGCGAGGCTGCACCCGCTCACTGACATTGTGAGAGAGAGCGGATCAACCTCGGCACCCGCAACGTAGTCCCCGTAGTCGCCGTTGAGTGCAGCCGCACCCTCGGCCGTGAGCCGGACCTGCGCGCTGGGAATCGACAGCGTCGATCCATCGCCTGCGTCGTACCCGGAGAGGTCGACCTTGCCCGCGACAACTCGCTCGTAGGTCAGCTCGGCTTCCTCGGTATCCGTCGAGCCCATGCCCAATACGAGCTGAGCCGAATCCGATCCGGTGAAGACAAGCTCAGGGTCACGGATATCGAGTTTCATCAGGCCGCCGTGGCCCGTGAAGTGCACGTCCCCGGTGAACTTCACTGAACCTGACTCGAGCTCGGGTGCTACCGTGCCCTCCCCGTTTGGCCAGCTAAAGGCAGGGGTCTCGTAGCTCGCCCCGTTCTCAGTCGTCCATTCGCCATTCGCAATGCTGCCACTGATGTAGTTGCGGAAGCTCTCTTTCACACCCCACCGCAGTTCAGCCCCCGTAACCACGCAGGACTCCGCCGGTGCGGTCTGGGCGTTTGCTGCACCAGCCGGGCCAATGATGAGGCCAGCCGCGACCATTAGGGCAGCGGTAGCCCCCGCCGAGACTGCTCGTCGCTGGCGTCGATTGCTCACGTGTTTCTCCTCGTGGTTCATGCGCTTGGCGTGGTGCCACTACCGACGGTAGCAGCCGCGGCGGCACGTCGCTGATTCGCAACGATCACGCCCATCGCTACGGCGAGAGCAACAAGTGCACCAGCGCCGACCCACCACATCCACACGGGTCCATCCGCGGGCACGGGCGCAGCAGCGTCGATGCGCTGCGTCGTCACGTCCCCGGCAGCTTCCTCTTGGGTCACCACCGGAGCCTTCTTCTTCGGCTTCTCCTTGACAACCTTGATCACCGCACCGGCGTCCTTGCTGCCCTGAAGCGTGATGGTGTGCTCGCCAGGCGTGATGTCATCGGGGAGCGTGCCGATCCATCGAACCTCACCGACCGAGCTGGCGCCGGCCTTCTCGTCAAGAACGATCGGGTCGGAGTAGAGGACAACAAGGATGTCGCGCTCGTCCGCTTCGAAGCCCGCTGCGACGAACTCGATCTCGCCGCCGGGCACGATCTCGTCGGCCGGCGTGATGACGCGAATGCCCTCGGTTGTCGGGGCAGTCGCCGCGGCCTGGCGAGCGGCCTTCTGGTCGGTCTGGGTCGTCGCGCCGTAGCTCACGCGGCTGGCGGATCCAACGGTAAAGGTGAGCGGATCCACTGCGAAGGATCCCCCGCCCGTGCCACCGCCCGCGCTGCCCCCACCGGAGATTGCGCCGCTGACCGGCACACCGCTCCAAGTGACGGCGCCGTTGGCGCCGACGCTCTTACTTGCCGAGCCAAGGTCGAGGGCGAAGCTTCGCCCACCCGCCGAGATCGTTCCCGAAGTGGCGCTTGTGACCGTGATCACCGGGTTCGAGAAGGTCTCAGTCATGAGGCCCTTATGTCCACTGAACGTCACCACGCCCGAGTACTGGACGCTGCCTGTCTGGGCCTGCTTGTCCCATGAGCCACCGTTTGCCTGCGGGAAGAGGTACGCGCCACCGCTCGCACCAACGCCGCTCGTGCTGATGGATCCCTTGGCGATCCGGCCCGTGGTGTAGTCACGGAAACCAGACGAGATTCCCCAGCTCAGCGACCCCGCCTGCTGCGCCGTATCGACGGGGCGCGGCTTCGGAACCGGCTTCGGAGTGGGATTGGGCTTCACGGGCTTGGTCGGCTCGGTCGGGCCGACCGGGACTTCTGCCTCGGCACCGTAACTGAATGAGAGCGGTGCGGTCGCTTTGTTGGCGTACTGCTCCCACGCATCGATCTGCAGGTTGCTCGCGAACACACCCTTCGCACCAGCCCAGTTCAGACGCCCGTCTTCGCTCTTGACGAGCTCACCGGGAGTGATCGTGGCGATCTTGATTCGCTTCATGGCAGACACACCCGCAGCGTCGTCCTGCGACACCTCGATGCTGAGCGTCGCCGCAGACTTCGAAGTGAAGGTGATCTGCGGGTTCCGCAGCGCGATATCGAACCCGTGCGCTTCGCTGACGTACCGCACAGTTCCCGCGAAGTGGATCGACCCGGTACCGGTCTTTGCGTTGTAGGTGCCGCCCTTGACCTGCGTGTACGTCGTGTTCCCAGCCGCGTCGGCCTTCGCACCAGCGCTGGCCGTGATGGTTCCGTTCGCAATACCCCGAACGTAGGCGTTCCAGCCAGTGTTGAAAGCCCAGGTCAGGTCACCCTCGGTGATCGAAGGCTCGGGGTCCACTGTGCCAGCCGTCTTGAAGTTCACCGGGACACTGAGCTCCTGGGAAGCGTTCACGGCCTGGCCCGCACCACCGGCGTAGGTGTAAATCCCGTACGTTCCCTTCGCGAGCGCCTCGTCGGGGGCGTTGAGCGTGATCTCCGTCTCGAATGATCCGGTGGCAGGGTTGATCTGCACCCACTCCTTGCGAATCGTCTCGCGGAAGGCCTCAGGGATCGCGTCGAGCGTGTCTTTCGCGAGGGCCCACTTGCGTGAATCTTTGTTCATCGTCCGTGTTGCGGCGGACGCACCCTTTGACGGCTGCCAGGTCTCGGCGAAGCTGCCGAACACGACGAACGTTCCCTGCGGAAGGGAGTTGGGGATCGGGACCCCGCCCGAGCTATTTGCGGGCTTGTTGGCGTACGGGTCGAACCCCGTGCCGCGCACGACGAGTTTGTCGCCGGCCTTGAGTTCCTGATTCGTGTACTTCGTAGTGCCGTCTGCGAGGAACACGCTGAGCGCGGGATTGTACACGGGCTTCGTCGGGCGCTCTTCCTTGTAGTTCAGGCGCAGGCCAAACTCCTGCGATGCGTTTGAGGTGGTTCCGGCAGCGTAAACGAACACACCGTATGAGCCGCCGGCGGGCACCGTCTTGCCCTCAGGAATGTCCTTGGCCTGCAGTCGAGCTTCAAAGGTGCCCGCCGCGGTGAGCTGAACACGCTGCCCAGCGACCATCGGCTTGTACATGGGAGCGATGTTGACGAAGGTCTCGTCTGTCATCGCCCAACGCTGATCAGCGACGACGCGCTGGGTGCCGGCGACACCGCCCGCAGGGCTCCAATCCTGTGCGAAGGCACCGAACACCACGTAGTTTCCCGCGGGGTCGCCGGAGGTCACCGGCGGGCGTCCGAAGTTGACGTTCGAACTCGGATCGAAGCCTGTCCCGCGCACGACGATCTCGTCGCCAGGGTTTACCTCTTGCGCCGGGTCGAGTGGAGTGACTCCATCTGCTTTGAACAGCCGGACGTCAGGAGTGAACGCATTCGGGAAGACGCTGTCCCACTGGGCGTCAGACACCGCGAGATCAACCTGACCCAAGTACCGGCTATCGTTCAACATCCCATGCGCAAGCCACGTCACCGCAACATACTGCTTCGTACGATCCAGCTTCGCCGCAGGCACCGGAATATCCCGCGTGACAGCGCCGTCCTTAATGAACATCTTGTACGCGAAATCCTGCGCAGCACCCGCAGCAGCATCCTTGCCGTACTCGGCAACACGATCCTTCTCAATGATCCCGACGTACACGCCAGCATCAGCCTTGCCCGTGTCAGGAACATCAGCCGCATCACGAAGCACAATGTTCTTCACCGTCGCCGACACCTGCAACCCAGCCTCGGTCGCCCCAACCACAGACGCCTCAATCGACGCCTTCGGCGCGCCAAAGACGCTGTCCCACTGGGCGTCAGACACCGCGAGATCAACCTGACCCAAGTACCGGCTATCGTTCAACATCCCATGCGCAAGCCACGTCACCGCAACATACTGCTTCGTACGATCCAGCTTCGCCGCAGGCACCGGAATATCCCGCGTGACAGCGCCGTCCTTAATGAACATCTTGTACGCGAAATCCTGCGCAGCACCCGCAGCAGCATCCTTGCCGTACTCGGCAACACGATCCTTCTCAATGATCCCGACGTACACGCCAGCATCAGCCTTGCCCGTGTCAGGAACATCAGCCGCATCACGAAGCACAATGTTCTTCACCGTCGCCGACACCTGCAACCCAGCCTCGGTCGCCCCAACCACAGACGCCTCAATCGACGCCTTAACAGGTTCAGGGGCAGTCTTCTCAGCGACCGAGACTGCGGTTTCGGCCGAGACCGAGCCGACGAACGCAGCCGGGTCAGCCGGCACGAACGTCGCGGTCACGGCGTGTGAACCGACGGCGAGGCCTGCGGTGGCGAACGTCGCGACCCCGGCGACGACAGGCTGGGCATCTCCGATCGGCGTCCCCGCGTCAGAGAAGACAACTGTTCCGTCGGCCGCGGGTGCGACAGTTGCGGTAAACGTCACTTCGTCGCCTGCAGTCACCGCCGTCGCCGAAGCCACAAGCGAGGTGGCGGTCGGGACGGCAGCGGGCACCGGCTGCTGCACGGTCACGGACGCGAAAGCGTCAAGGGCGCGCACAGTGCCCGAGAGTTCATGCGCAGCAGAAGTCGCGACGTGATATTCCTTGGCGGGGTCAAGCGTGTTCGCCGGGACCTTGACGGTCGTCGTGAAAGCGCCGTCGACGATGTTCCTCGCCTGCACCCAGCCCTGCGTGATCCAACCGTTCGAGACGAGCGGGCCACCGCCCGACCACACACTCTTCTCACCAAAGAGCACATAGACACCGTTCTTTGTCGTCGCGGCGTCACCAACGAATCCTGTGCCAGCCACCGTCAGCGTCTGTTCAACCGCAGGATCTAGGTTCTCCGCCGGAGACACCGTGATCGTCGGCCCTTCCGCCGCCTGCGCCGCGGGTACCACGAGGAAGCCGCTCAGAACGACGAGCATTGACGTGACGATTGCGAGCGCCCCGGCGCCGAAGCGCCCGGTTCTCTCGGTGAGTGTACTCACGACGAGTTCTCCTTGAAAAGTAAGAGAGTTCAGGCGCTCATTTCGCGGAGGCACCCTACATCGGACCGAACTGAGGCAAACCTAAGTCTGCCGACCATCTATTAGTCTGACGAATATCGTCAGATGATGCAAGCTGCAGGTCAGACCTGCATGAGTTTTCGTGGGGATCGCGCACAGAACTCGTTGCGTATGCTTGAAACACGCAACGATCTTCGGAGGTCACCATGTCTGCCATCGGCGAGGGCAACTACCCGTTCCAGCTCAGCGAGAGTGAGTGGCGCGAGCGCCTCACTCCAGACGAGTACGCGATCCTCCGCGAAGCCGCGACCGAGCGCGCCGGCACCGGCGAGCTTCTTGGTCAGTGGGGCGATGGGCTGTACTCGTGCCGCGGCTGCGGCGCCGAGCTCTTCCAGAGTGGCACGAAGTTCGAGTCGCACTGCGGCTGGCCAAGCTTCTACGAGAGCATCAACCCCGATGCCGTCGAGCTGCTCGAAGACACGACTCTCGGGCAGGTGCGAACCGAGGTGCGCTGCGCAAACTGCGGTTCTCACCTCGGCCACGTCTTTCCAGACGGCTTCGGCACGCCAACCGGCAACCGGTTCTGCATGAACTCGCTCGCCCTCGGCTTTGAGGGGCCGTCCGCCTAACTCCGGCCGAGCGGCTTACTCGGCAATGCCGCGACGATGACCGCTACAAAAGCGATCGCCGTGCCAACGACGAGGGCCGGGGTCAGGCCGCCCGCGAGCGGGAAGCCGATCTCGAAGAGCATTGCGGCGATGAGCTGACCCGCGACGTTCGACATGCTGAGCAGCAGCACGCCTGCCTGACGCACGAGCATCGCGGCCACGGCGATGAAGATCACACCGACCACGCCACCGCAGTACATCCAGAACTCGGTCGGCCAGCTCTTGGGCCAACCGTTGATGAGCACGGAAACGAGCGCGACCGCACCGAGTATCGCGGTGCCGACGACGAAGTTCATGAAGGTCGCGGTCACCGCGCTCTCGGCGGCTGCTCGCACGAGCCCGTTCACCATCGACTGCGCGGCCATGCCAGCGCCGACAATCACGGGCACAAGCACGAGCAGCACGAGGCCGCCGTCAAGGCTCGCGGCCACAGTCACGATGACGGAGAGGATCGCGAGACCCGTGCCAACGAGACGCGTCGGAGTCGCATTAATGCGCCCGCCAGGGCCAAGCCCGAGGCGGTCCATCAGCAGGCCTCCGGAGACCTGGCCCGCGACGATGCCGACCGTGAACAAGGCGACGCCCGTGAGCGGAGCGATGAGGCCCTGTGTGAGCACGAAGGCCGCTCCCCCGACGCCACCAAAGAGCGCCCAGATGGGCAGGCGGCCGGAAGCTACCTCGTCTCGCATCTTCACAATGCCGAGGCGACCTCGGCGTGAGACGAGTAGCACGAGGCAGATCAGCACGAGCCCGCCGCCGAAGGAGATCGCCGCGGCAAGATAGCCGCTGCCGATCTCCTGGGCGAAACCGCCGTTGATGCGCGATTGGAGGGCGACGAGCATGCCCGCAAGGCCAGAACCGACGAGAGCTGCAATGAGCTGATACTTGGAACGAGCCATTTTCCCCATTGTACTCGCGCCTACCGACGTTGGAAGGGCACACCGAGGGGCGGCCTTGCTGGCGCTGTGGACAACGGCCTTTGCCGCTGCCCCGCCCCCCGGCCGAGGTCTCGACCCCAACACGTGAACTTCGCCAGAACACATCAAATTCTCCGGGAAATTGATGTGTTCTGGTGAATTAGGTGTGCGGGGGCGGGGACTGGGTGAGAGCCCACCGCGCAGGCAGCCCTGAAGCACCAGCACCAGCACCAGCACCAGCACCAGCACCAGCACCAGCACCAGCCGGCTTGCGAGCCACCAGCACCAGCACCAAACGCAAATGGCCCCGCCGAAGCGGGGCCATTCAGTGGAGCCCCCTATCGGACTCGAACCGATCACCTGCAGTTTACAAGGCTGCTGCTCTACCAGATGAGCTAAGGAGGCACTGGGGCGGCCGAAGCCGCCCCTCCGATCTTAGTCGGAAATGAGTCAGTCCGTTGCCGCCTCAGCGGCGCCGGCCTGTTCGATCTCACCCTTGATCTTCAGCATGAAGGTCTCGAGCGAGCCGTCGCGGCCCTCGTTCCACTGCTGGCCGTTCACGAGAACGAGCGGCGTGGAGACGAGGCGCTGCGGCTTGCCCTCGGGCTGCAGCTCGGTCGCGCTCTGCGGCATGAGCAGGCGCTGGCCCTCAGCAAGACCCGAGATTCCCTCGCCAGCCTTCGTATAGTTCTCGGTAAAGAACGTGCTGAACGGGCGATCCTGGATGCAGCTCTTGAGCTCAGGCGTAGCCTTCGCACCAGCTGCCTCGGCCTGCTTCAGCAGCTCCTTGTCGTCGAGACCAGGCGTACGCTCCTGGGGCTGAATCTCGGGGCTGAGGAGGCGCTTGTGGAATTCGAACGCAACGTCGGGCTGCTGCTCAACGAGGCAGCCGAATGCGTTCGCCGCGCGTGTCGAGTACTTCGTGCCGAGCGAGGTCGAATCAAGGAAGTTGATCGGGTAGACCGCGAGGTTTGCGTCACCCGAGCCGACGTAGTTCTCGAGCATGACGCCGTTCTGGGCCTCGAAGTTGCCGCACGCGGGGCACATGTAGTCGACGTAGACGGTGACATCGAGCGGCAGCTCTTCGCGGTTCGTCTCAGGAGCGACGCGGTCAGCCTTCGGGTCCTGCAGCGCCGCCGACGGGACAACCTTCAGGTCCTTCGTGAACACCGCTGCGCCCGAGACCATGTTCTTCGGGCCGGGGCCCGCTGGCTTCAGCGACTGCGTGAGCACGAGGCCGACGATCGCGAGGATCGCGACGACGCCGAGCACGACGCCGCCCTGGATGTACAGGCGACGGCGCTTTTCGCGCTTCTTCTCCGCCTCGCGAGCGACTCGCGCCTGTTCACGTGCCTGAGCGCGACGCTCATTCTTCGACAGTCGCGACGTGGTGTCATTCGACATGGGTAGGTCTCCTCCAGAGAGTCATCGGGGTTCGATGCGGGGTTGGGTGCTGCGCGTCGGCGCGCTCGCTACTTCTTCTTGGCTCGGCGCTGGGCGCGGTTGCTGGCCCCAGCCTCATCGGCGGGCACCTGCTGTCCGAATGCGCCGCGCGTGGTCGCCTGCTTCGCCTGCGCCTGCTTCGCGCCCGCACCGCTCACCTCGGGCGTACCGTCCTCGTCCGGGGCGCTGTAACTGAGCTGCGCTTCATCGGGCTTGGTCGTCTCGTCGAGTCCGCCGCCCTCAAGGTGCACGTGCCCCTCATGGCCGGGCTCGTTCGAGCGCACCTGCACCTCGAGGTTGTAGAGCAGCCCGACGGACTCCTCCTTGATCTGGCCCATCATGCCCTCGAACATCGTGAAGCCCTCGCGCTGGTACTCGACGAGCGGGTCACGCTGCGCCATCGCGCGGAGGCCGATGCCCTCCTTGAGGTAGTCCATCTCGTAGAGGTGATCGCGCCAGCGGCGGTCGATCGTCGTCAGCACGACGCGGCGCTCGAGCTCACGCATCGCTTCTTCCCCGAGCGACTCTTCGCGCGCCGTGTAGGCGACCTCAGCGTCGGAGAGGATCTCGCGGCGCAGGAACGCCTTGTCGACGCGCCCATTCGGAGCCTCGGCAACGACCTCATCGACCGTCAGGGCGACCGGGTAGAGCTGCTTAAGGTCGGACCAGAGCGCATCGAAGTCCCAATTTTCATCGGCACCGTGCGAATCGAGGATCGCGTCGATCGTCTGCTCGCGGAACGCGATCACGCGCTCTTCGATGGCTTCGCCGTCGAGGATCTGGGCGCGGTCGCTGTAGATCGCCTGACGCTGACGGTTCAAGACGTCGTCATATTTCAAGACGTTCTTACGGATCTCGGCATTGCGGGCCTCGACCTGGCTCTGCGCGCTCTGGATCGAGCGGGTCACCATCTTCGATTCGATCGCGAGGTCATCGGGGAACCCGTCGCGGTTCATGAGCGCGGCGGCCGCGCCCGAGTTGAAGAGGCGCATAAGGTCGTCGGCGAGTGACAGGTAGAAGCGGCTCTCGCCGGGATCTCCCTGCCGGCCGGAACGGCCGCGGAGCTGGTTGTCGATGCGACGCGACTCGTGGCGCTCCGTGCCAAGAACGTAGAGGCCGCCAGCAGTGAGCACCTTCTCGGCTTCGCCCGAGACGGCTTCCTTCACGGCGTCGAATACCTCGTCCCACGCTGCCTCGTACGCTTCAGGATCCTCTTCTGTGGAGAATCCGCGCGCCGTCATTTCCTGCACAGCGAGGAATTCGGCGTTGCCTCCGAGCATGATGTCGGTACCGCGGCCGGCCATGTTGGTGGCGACGGTGACGGCGCCGAAGCGGCCCGCCTGCGCGATGATCGCGGCCTCGCGCGCGTGGTTCTTCGCGTTCAAAACCTCGTGGCGAACGCCCTTCTTCGCGAGCTGGCGCGACAGGTATTCGCTCTTCTCGACGCTCGTGGTGCCGACCAGAACGGGCTGGCCCTTCTCGTGGCGCTCAGCGATGTCTTCGACGACAGCGGCGAACTTCGCTTCCTCGTTCTTGTAGACGAGGTCGGGCTGGTCGATGCGCTGCATCTTCTTGTTCGTCGGGATCGGCACGACGCCGAGCTTGTAGGTCGACATGAACTCGCCAGCCTCGGTCTCGGCGGTACCGGTCATGCCCGAGAGCTTGTCGTAGAGGCGGAAGAAGTTCTGCAGGGTGACGGTGGCGAGCATCTGGTTCTCGGCCTTGACCTGCACCCCTTCCTTCGCCTCGATGGCCTGGTGCATGCCCTCGTTGTAGCGACGCCCGGCGAGGATACGGCCGGTGTGCTCGTCGACGATGAGCACCTCGCCGTTGAGCACGACATAGTCCTTGTCGCGGGTGAACAGGGCCTTCGCCTTGATCGAGTTGTTGAGGAACGAGATGAGCGGCGTATTCACCGACTCGTAGAGGTTCGTGATGCCGAGGTGATCCTCAACCTTTTCGATGCCGGGCTCAAGCACTCCAACGGTGCGCTTCTTCTCGTCAACCTCGTAGTCGACGCCGGCTTCGAGGGTCTTCGCGATGCGCGCGAACTCACCGAACCAGCGGTTGCCCTCACCCGAGGACGGGCCCGAGATGATGAGCGGGGTACGGGCCTCATCGATCAGGATCGAGTCGACCTCATCGATGATCGCGAAGAAGTGACCGCGCTGGACGCGCTCGGCCGCAGTGCTCGCCATGTTGTCACGGAGGTAGTCGAAGCCGAACTCGTTGTTCGTGCCGTACGTGATGTCTGCGTCGTACTGCTTGCGGCGCTCAACCGGGTCCTGACCGGAGATGATGCAGCCGGTGGTCATGCCGAGCGCGCGAAACACGCGGCCCATGAGCTCGGACTGGTAGCTCGCGAGGTAGTCGTTGACCGTCACGACGTGCACGCCCTTGCCTGCGAGCGCGTTGAGGTACGACGGCATGGTCGCGACGAGGGTCTTGCCCTCACCGGTCTTCATCTCGGAGATGTTACCGAGGTGGAGGTTCGCGCCACCCATGACCTGCACGTCGAACGGGCGCAGGCCGATGGTGCGCTTCGAGGCCTCGCGGACAGCCGCGAACGCTTCGGGAAGCAGGTCGTCGAGCGTCTCGCCCGCTTCAAGCCGCTTGCGAAACTCGGTCGTCTCCTCGCGCAGCTCCTCGTCACTGAGGGCCTCAAAAGTGGGCTCAAGGTCATTGACCGTCTTGGCCAACCGCTCGAGCTTCTTGAGCGTGCGTCCTTCGCCGACGCGAAGGATCTTCTCGAGGACTGTCGCCACGTTGTGTCTCCTGTACGGTAGTGCGCGATGAACTGCGGGGCAGAGGCATCGTCGTTGCCTAATTGTGACAACTCCTCAGCTTAGCAACGGCTGTGTACGTTGCGCTGGGAATTCCTTCCTTTATTTGAATGATTCAAAATAAGGGATACAATGGAACCATGCCCACCACGCACCACGCCACCGAATCGGCGGCCCGACTGAATGCCGCTGGCCTGCGCTCAACCGCGCCGCGCCGCGCCGTTCTTGACGCACTGCAGCCGGGTGGGCACCTCGACGCGAGCGAGCTCTACGAGCGCCTTCGCGGCGATCTCCCCGGCACGTCCCTCCAGGCGATTTACGGCGTACTCACGGCGCTTGTGGAGGCGAACCTCGTGCGCAGGGTGACCCCCGCCGGGGGGTCAGCGAAGTACGAGGCCCGCGTTGGCGACAACCACCACCACCTGCTCTGCCGGTCGTGCGGTCGCCTTGAAGACGTGCCGTGCGCCGTTGGCGCGGCCCCCTGCCTCACGCCGTCGGATGACCACGGCTTTGAGATTGAGGCCGCCGAAGTCACGTTCCACGGCCTGTGCAGTAGCTGTGCGGCTACCCGATAGCCCGAGACTTCCATTCCATCAAGACTCCCATCCGACTCAACCCCCACGAAATGAGGCATCATGGCTGAGAACAAGATCCTGACCACGCAGACGGGCACCCCCGTCGCCGACAACGAGCACTCGCTCACCGTTGGGCCCGACGGCCCCACGGTGCTGCACGATCACTACCTGCTCGAGAAGCTTGCGTCCTTCAACCGCGAGCGCGTGCCCGAGCGTAACCCGCACGCGAAGGGCGGCGGCGCATTCGGCGAGTTCGTGGTGACCGAGGATGTCTCGAAGTACACCCGCGCGGCCGTCTTCCAGCCCGGCGCCAAGGCAGAGACCCTCATCCGTTTCTCGTCGGTCGCCGGCGAGCAGGGCTCGCCCGACACCTGGCGCGACGTGCGCGGCTTCTCGCTGCGCTTCTACACCCCCGAGGGCAACCTCGACATCGTGGGCAACAACACGCCGACGTTCTTCATCCGCGACGGCATCAAATTCCCCGACTTCATCCACTCGCAGAAGCGCCTCGGCGCTTCCGGCCTGCGCGACGCAGACATGCAGTGGGACTTCTGGACCCTGTCGCCCGAATCGGCTCACCAGGTGACCTACCTCATGGGTGACCGCGGCCTCTCGAAGAGCTGGCGCCACCTGAACGGCTACGGTTCGCACACCTACCAGTGGATCAACGCTGAGGGCGAGCGTTTCTGGGTGAAGTACCACTTCATCTCGCAGCAGGGCGTCGAGCGCCTCTCTCCCGAAGAGGCAGAGAAGCTCGCCGGCTCGGACGCCGACTACTACCGTCGCGACCTCTTCGAGTCGATCGAGCGTGGCGAGTTCCCGTCGTGGGATATGTACGTGCAGATCATGCCGTACGAGGAGGCGAAGACCTACCGCTTCAACCCGTTCGACCTCACGAAGACCTGGCCGAAGGCTGACTACCCGCGTAT
This sequence comes from Leucobacter komagatae, assembly GCF_006716085.1. Taxonomy (NCBI): domain Bacteria; kingdom Bacillati; phylum Actinomycetota; class Actinomycetes; order Micrococcales; family Microbacteriaceae; genus Leucobacter; species Leucobacter komagatae. The sequence continues at coordinate 1,947,421 of NZ_VFON01000001.1, forward strand.
CAAGGTCGGAACGTTCACGCTGAACCGCAACCCGGAGAACTTCTTCGCGCAGATCGAGCAGGCGGCGTTCACGCCCGGAAACCAGGTGCCCGGCACCGGCATCTCGCCCGACAAGATGCTCATGGCTCGCGTGTTCTCGTACGCTGACGCGCACCGCCACCGCATTGGTGCAAACTTCAACCAGCTGCCGGTTAACCAGCCGCACGCTGGTGAGGTGAACAACTACCAGCACGAGGGCAACATGCGCTACCACTTCAACAGCGCAGAGCACCGCACCTACTCGCCGAACTCGTACGGCCAGGCGGGCGGCCCGGTTGCCGACCCGATCAAGGGCGTCGAAGCGAGCTGGGAGGCTGACGGCACGCTCGTTCGCTCGGCCCACACGCTGCGCGCCGACGACGACGACTTCGGCCAGGCAGGCACGCTCTACCGCGACGTCTTCTCGGCAGAGGAGAAGGCACGCTTCCACGAGGTGCTCGGCGGCCAGGCACAGGCAATCACCGTCGACCGCATCCGCGAGGCGTTCTTCCAGTACTGGACGAACGTTGACGCAGAGCTCGGCGCACTCCTGCGCGCGAACTACGCGGCCTAGGCACAGGCCTAACCACAGGTGAGGGGCCGGGTACCAGCATCCCCGCTGGTATCCGGCCCCTTCTGTATTCACGGGAGCTTCTGAAAGGATTGGCGCGTGCAGCAACCCGAGGCGTTCGACAGGCAGGTCAGCTCGCGAGCGCTCGTGGTGCTTCCGACGTACAACGAGCGCGAGTCGCTCGGCCGCATTGTCGCTGGGGTGCTCCAGGCCGCTCACGACATCGACGTGCTCATCATCGACGACGCGAGCCCCGATGGCACTGGCGACATCGCAGACGAGCTTGCGAGCCGTGAGCCCCGGGTGACCGTGCTGCACCGCGCCGGCAAGCTCGGGCTCGGCACCGCCTATATCGCCGGCTTTCGCCTCGCCCTCGATCGCGGCTATGCCTTCGCTGTCGAGATGGACTCGGACGGTTCGCACCTGCCCGAAGAGCTGCCCGACTTGCTCGCGGCCGCCCGCGCTGGGGCCGGGCTGGCAATTGGAACCCGGTGGATGCCCGGGGGCGCAATCGTGAACTGGCCGCGTCACCGCCGGCTGATCTCGCGCGGGGGAACCGGGTTCGCGAGGCTCGCGCTTCGCTCGGACCTTCGGGATCTTACGAGCGGCTACCGCGTGCTCTCACGCAGGTGCGTGGAACAGCTCGATCTCTCGACGATCGTGTCTGAGGGCTATGCCTTCCAAGTGGAAACCGCGTGGCGGCTCGAGCGCCTCGGATGCCCCGTCGCTGAGGTTCCGATCACTTTCGTTGAGCGCACCACTGGCAGGTCAAAGATGTCGCTGTCGATCATGTGGGAGGCCTTTAGCAACGTGCTTCGCTGGGGCATTGGGCTCAGGTTCGGCCGCGGCACCGCGCGGGCCCCGCACCGTTCTTAGACCTTGCGGTCGAACTCGGTGAGGCTGCCCTGCGTGCTGACTCTGCAAGTTTCCCGGCCGCGCACCCACACTGACACCCACACTGACACCCACACGCTATGCAATCTGCAGCGTGTATGCCTCACCCCAGGCGTGTCGGGCATTGCAGGGGTAGATCCCATACGAAGTGTGGGCATGCCGCAGCAGGAGTGGAACCAGACAGAAACGGCGACGGCCGCCCCCGGAGTGGGGACGGCCGCCGCTGTGTATGGTCTAGCTCTCGGAGAGTGAGAGCACGCCGTAGTTCCACCCCTTGCGGCGGTACACGACGCTTGGCTTGTCGGTCTCTGCGTCGATAAACAGGAAGAAGTCGTGGCCCACGAGCTCCATCTGGTCGACCGCGTCCTCGACGGGCAGGCGCTCGGCAGGGAACTCCTTTGAGCGGATCACGACGGGGCTGTAGGCCTCGTCGGTCTCGGCTACGACAGGGATGTTACCCGTCGAAACAGCGTCAATCACCTCGGCCGAGGCCGGCTGCAGGTCGACAACCGCGAAGTCGTTTGCCGCAGCGTCGCCGAGCGAGGTACGACCGCGACCGCGGCGGTCATGAGCCTTGTCCTTGGAGCGGCGGATGCGCTCAAGCACGCGGCCGTAGGCGATGTCGTAGGCTGAGTACTTGTCGGGGCCAACCGACTCCGCGCGAATAACGGGACCCGGGCCGATGAGCGTAATCTCAACGCGGTCGCCGTGCTTCGGGCTCTTGTCACTGAGGCGGGAAACGCGCACCTCGAAGGCCTGTGCCTTCGGGAGCAACCCTGCTACCTTCTCGGTTTTTGACTCGACATACTGCTCGAAGCGATCAGTAATCTCGACATTTCGTCCGTGGATGCTGACGTCCATGACGACCTCCCAGGTGACTCAGGCGGGTGGGCCGGTGTGGCGCACCACTACGCCTTTCTCGAACATTACCCCCTTTCGCCTGTGAGGTTCCACTCTAGTTTTTGTGGCGCGTCGCGCCGCTCAGCGAGGCACAGCGTCACCGCGCCCATGACACGCACTCCGCTGGCCTCCAGGACCTCGGTTGCGACGCGCAGCGTGGCGCCGGTCGTCGACACGTCATCCACAAGTACCACCGGTACCCGCGTCAGATAGGCGATCGCCCCACGGCGCACTCGAACTCGCCTCGCGTTGCGCTCACGTTCGAGGGGACCGAGACCGACCTGCCCCGTGCGACCACGCGTAGCTCTGAGTGCCGGCACCACTGAGCCCGGCACTCCGAGCGTGCGTAGGGCGCGACGAGCAATCACCTCCACGTGGCGGAACCCTCGTTCGCGCTCGCTCCGCCTCCGCGAGGGCAGGGGCACAAGTGCGACGCGGTGCCGCCGCGCATCGAGCCGATACTCAGCTTCAAGCACATTCAGAAGCGGCCCGGCCAAGCGGCGCCCCAGGTGGCGTTCATACCGGTACGCGCCGCGGTTCTTGTACGCGAGCAGCACCGAGCGCAGCACGCCCTCGTAACGCCCGGCTGCGTACCCGGGGACGCCTAGCCCGGGCAAGCGCAGTGGGGGCTCCTCAGAGCCGAGGCGAAGCGCACGTACGCACGCAGCGCAAAGCTCTCGGTCAACCTCACCGCAGCCGACGCAGGCGGACGGCCAGAGCAGGCTGAGCAGGTCGAGCCCGACCTCGCGCGCGGCGACCCAACCACCACGAGCCGGCGCACGCGCAGCACCAAGCCGGGCACCAGCACCACGCTCATCAGCTCTCATGTGAACCAGTCTGCGCGCTCCCCACGCCACCCGCGCACACACAACATCCCCCTGTGCACACGACGCCCCGAACCTGAAGGCCCGCGAGCCTGAGGGCGAAGCTAGCCCCGCTTCGCCATCAGGTCGACGTCGGCCGCGACGCGCTGCCAGCCGCTCGCGCCCTGCGGGGCGAACAGCTCACCGCTCGCGGTGAGCACCCTGATCTGGGTGCGGTTTCCGCCCCCGAACACCTCGACGGCGTCGGGCACCGAGCCCTGCTCGCTCACGAACGTGCCGGGCCCGCCAACGCTCACCTTGCCGGCGGTGCCCTGCCTAGTGATTGCGACGAACCGGTTTTGGTCGATCCAATCGAAGTCGATCGCTTCGCCGCCCGCCCACATCTCAATGTCTGCCTTGGGCGTGAGCCCCGTCGGCTCGCCCTCGTTGTCGCGGATGATCCCGCCAACGAGCACGTAGCTCTTGCCACCGCCACCGTCGACGAGCGCCGCGAGCATGCTGCCGCCGGGCGCGATCCCGACAGCGTGCACGTTGAGGCTTTCAAGCCACGGCGCGTCGAGCTCGTGCTGCACCCCGTCGACGCTCGCGACGCGCACGGCGGAGGGGTCAGTGGCAGAGACCGACCAGGTCCAGAGGTCGTCGTCGACGCTCGGGGCGAGCAGCCCCTTTCTGCTGTCGACGAGCGCTGAGTAGCCCTCCGCGACGATGTGCACGCCGTCGGGGGCGAGCACAGCCGCGACGGTCTTTGAGCGCGACAGATTGACGGCCAAGGCGTCGAGCTCTTCGACCCTCGCGCTCACGCCGATCACCGGTTCGACGTTCGACGCCGTGATCACACCGAATTTGCCCTCGAGCTCGCCGGCAAGCTTCGCGCCAACCTGCACGGGGGCCACAGGGGTGACGGTGTGCGGCTTGCTGCGCACCGGCGTCCCGTCGATGAGTAGTTCCACGCGGTTCACGCCGGTCACGCTCTGCAGGCTTGTCTGCAGCTGGAGCTGCATCTCGTCTTGCGCGCCTGGGTTGTTGAGCCCCTCACCCTTGACGTCGACCCGCGCGAGCCCGTTTTCGACGGTCACCGCGTTCTTCGTTAGAGTCGTGCCCTGCGGGAACCCCGATCGCGCGACGAGTTCGAAGCGCTCGCTCGGGCCGGCCAGGAGCGCGTTCACGATCTCGGTGGAGAGCGCGGGCCGTGACAGGAACCAGCGGGTGTCAGGCACGAGCCGGCCGCCAGGCCCGATGAAGTTCACGTGGTGCTGCGACCAGATCGCGTCGAACGTCGCCCGGTCGACGATGACGCCCGCTGGCGCCGACGAGATCCGCCATTCGTCGCCACGCTTCGTGAACTCGAAGCGCAGCTCAGTGCTCTCCCCCGCCTCGGTCGGGAGCAGCCGCCCGTCGGGGTCGACCTCCGCGACGACGGAGAGCAGCAGCATGCCGGCCTCGTCGCCGTCGGGCCGGAAGGGGCGCGACCCCTCCCAAACGAGCACGCCGAAGTAGGGGTCCCACTGGTCCGCGTACTCGGGCGAGAGGTACTCGCGCGCGACGGAGTAGTCGTCGACCGGTGACCGCGCGGCCGTGATGAACCCGCGCACGAGTTCCTCCTGCGTCGCGCCCGCCGACGGCCCGAACGCGCTGAACTGCAGCGCCTGCTCGGCCTGGTTAATGTCTGAGAGGCCCGGCTGTACCGCGCCCGAACCGGGAATCGCGGCGCACCCGGTGAGGGCGATCGCCGCGACGGCAACGCCGGCCGCCGAGGTGCGCCAGCGCCGCTTCTCGATCCGGATCATGCACGCCCCTCCTTCGGTGTCTTGATGCTCCTGCGGAACGGCCGCTTCAGCCAGCCGCCCGTCGTGTCACGCACGTTCGTTCCCTCCGCGGCGTCCTCGGGGATGAGGGCGATCGGCGAGACGAAGTTCGTGACCTCGTCGCCGCGCGGCAGCGTGAGGCGGAAGTTCGTGCCCTTCCCCTTTGACGACCACACCTCGAGGTAGCCGCCGTGCACGGCGGCGTCTTCGCGCGCGATTGCGAGCCCGAGACCGGTGCCGCCCAGCGTGCGCTTGCGCGACGGGTCGGCGCGCCAGAAGCGGTCGAACACGTGCTCGACGTCTTCCGGGCTCATGCCGACGCCCCAGTCGCGCACCCCGATCGCGATGGCGTGCGCGTTCGAGTCAACGGTGACCACGATCGGCCGATCCTCACCGTGCTCGATCGCGTTCCCGACAAGGTTCGATACGATCCGCCTGATGCGGCGCGCGTCGACGTCGACGGGCGTGTAGCCGCCGAGCGGGCGCACCTCGATGAGGCTTGCCGACAGCGGTCTGAGCGCCGTCACGACCTCGTCGACGAGGTGCACGAGGTTCGTCGGTTCTGTCTCGAGCGTGACGCGGCCGGCGTCGTAGCGCGAGATCTCGAGCAGATCGGTGAGCAGCGACTCGAACCGGCCGACCTGCGCGCTGAGCACCTCGACGGCGCGCTGCTGGCCCGGCCCGAGCGAATCCTGCTGGCCGCTCAGCACCTCGCTCGCGAGCCGGATCGTGGTGAGCGGGGTGCGCAGCTCGTGCGACACGTCAGACACGAAACGCTGCTGCATCTCCGAGAGGTCATCAAGCTCTTGGATGCGCGCCTGCAGCGTGTCAGCCATGTCGTTGAAACCTTCGGACAGCACGTCGAAGTGCTCGTCGTGCTGGAGCGGCATGCGCGCCTCCGCCTCGCCTGCGGCGAGCCGCCGGCTGGTGTCTGCGGCGACGCGGATCGGGCGGAACACGATTCGCGAGATCACCCACACGAGCAGGCCGATGAACAGCATCATGCCCACGGCGGTGATGAACAGCGTCCGCTGCACGAACGACAGCGTTTCCGCGGTGTCCGACAGGTCATAGCCGACGAACAGGTCGAAGACGCCGGCGCCCGCCGGGAATTTGAGTGAGGATCCGACGACGATGCCGGGCGCAACCTTCGCATCGCCCTCGCGGAACGTCACCGCCTGCCAGTACTGCGGTTCGTCAGCCACGAGCACCGCAGTGGCGAGCTCTTCGCTCACGGCCTGGCCGAGCGACGAGGGCGTGCTCGCGACGTCAGATAGCTCGGGGAACGGGGCCTGGTTTTGCTGCCGCCTGATGTAGATCATCTGGCTCGACGACGTGTCTTGCACCGTGCGCAGCACCGAGGTCTGCAGCGACTGCAGCCCTCCCCTATCGGCTGGGTCGAACGAGTCGATCATGCGCTGCGCCTGTACAGTCGCGCGCGCCGAGTCCTGCAGCGACTGCTCAAGGCGCGACTGGTACAGGTCGTTGCTCACGCTCGTGAGCAGGAACACGCCCGCGATCGCGATCATCGCGCCCGTGACGAGGCCCGTGATCGTCATCGTGCGCAGCATGAGCGACCTCGCCCAGCGCTGCCGGAACGGGCCGAGTACGGGCTGGGTCAGCCTGATCCAACGCAACCTCAGGCGACGCCAGGCCCGCTGCACCCGCCCGCGCGACCGTGGCTCTGTCATAAGAAAAGGCTATTCTGCGCGCGCACCAGCGCGGTAGCCGACGCCGCGCACGGTCGTGACGATCGCCGGGCGATCGGGGTCGATCTCGATCTTCGCGCGGAGCCGCTGCACGTGGACGTTCACGAGGCGCGTATCGGCCTTGTACTGGTAGCCCCAAACCTTCTCGAGCAGCACCTCGCGCGTGAACACCTGCTGCGGTTTCCGAGCGAGGATCGCGAGAAGGTCGAACTCGAGCGGGGTGAGCGCGATGGCCTCGTCGCCGCGCTTCACCTCGTGGCCTGCGACATCAATCTGCAGGTCACCGATCATGAGGGTCTCGTTCGTGTCCTCCTGCGGTTCGCGCAGGCGTGCACGGATCCGAGCGATGAGCTCGGCCGGGTTGAACGGCTTCACGACGTAGTCGTCAGCACCGACCTCGAGCCCGCGCACGACGTCACGGGTATCGGTGCGTGCGGTGAGCATGATGATGGGCACGCCAGACTCGGCTCGGATCTGCTCGCAGACGCCGATACCGTCGAGCCCGGGAAGCATGACGTCGAGGAGAACGAGGTCAGGGCGCGTCGCGCGGAACTGCTCGACGGCCTCGAAGCCGTCATACGCATGCTCGACAAGGAATCCTTCTCCCTGCAGCACCATGCTCAGCATCTCAGCGAGTGCTCTGTCATCATCCACTACGAGGATTCGTGCGCTCATGTGCCTATTATGACCGGTCGGACTGGTAATCGTGCAACCGAGACCCCCTGAAGGGGTGGGGCGGCTAGAAGTGATCGAACCTTCCGGGCAGCAACTCCCACGGTTCGCGACCAAGGTACTCGCACACGGCGCGGTACACGCAGTGCTCGACAAAGTAGCGCCGGTGCTCGTCGTCGTTCACGTGGAGACCCTTGCTGCGCTGAATCGGCATCCGGTAGAGCATGATGCTCCGCGCCGCGCGATCCACCGAGTACAGCATCGGCATCTCGCTCTCACCGCGGCCCGTCGGTACTGTTTGGAACCCGATCTGCACGCCGCGCAGCTCGTCGGGGAACGTGCGCTGCAGAAACTCGACGACGGCGCGCGCGTCGGCCTCAAAGCGCGCGACGCGGCTCGCCGGGTTTGCGAGGGCGGGCCCGGTGAGCGACGAGCGGATCGGCCGCCGCCCGTGCCGGGTCGGCGTTCCCGGCGCGCGGGGACTGCGTGCGTTCATGCCTTCAAGTCTACGGTCAGGGCTAGCGCGTGTAGACCGTCAGCTCGCCAGTGTGCTCCGCGCGCGGCATGACCGGGTAGCCCGCGAGCGAGCCGCTGCCGAGCATGCGCACGCCGGCGTGCACCGGCTTCGTGCTCGTGATCGTGCGCTTCCCGTCGCCCGGGATAGCGACGGCCGCGCCAGCCGGCACCGAAACGGTTTGCGCGGTGCCGCCCTCGACGGTGACCTCGGCGGCTTCGGCGCCCGTGTTCGCAACGATCAGCGTGCCGCCCTGCGCGATGGGGGCCGCGGTCGCCACGCCGTCAGCGATCTCCGGTGCGGGCGCGAACCACTGGAAGTCGTGCGTCTCGCCCGAGTTCGCTGCGCCCTCGGCGGCCGCGAACACCGGCACCTCGGACTCAACAACGACTGCCGTCGCGTCGTGCGGCCACGCCTCGACGGCGAGGCTGCCGACGACGCGCGGCTCAAGCTCGAGCTCTCCGAGGGCGGTGCGGGTGCCCTTCGCGTCGATCGCGAAGACGCTCGCTTTGCCCGCGGTCTCGCCCGGCGCGATCGCGTTCACGAGCACCGGGAAGCGGTCGGCGGGGCCAGTATCGGTCGGGATCGCCTCGTGATCATGCGCGTCCTCGTTAGTGACGCCAGGGATCACCTGGGTGGTCGCGGGCTGCAGCTGCCGCGTGACGACGGAGGCCCCGACAGGGACGATTCCGTCAACGCGCGCGACCCCGAGGCTCGCCGCGACGGGCGCGCCGGTGCTCGTGACGCGCACCGCGAGGCGCTCGCGATTCGGCGCGTAGCCATTCAACGAGACGATCTGCTCGGCGTTCGGCGCAACGATGACGCCGGAGGTCTGCACGGCGTCGATCTCCCCGGCCTCGTCGAACACGGTGATCTGCACGGTCGCGGGTACCTCGCTCGCGTTGCCGAGGCTGAGCGTCGTCGACAGCCCGAGCGTGCTGCCACCGCCGACGAGCCACTGCTCGTTCACCGGCTCGACGCAGGTACTCGCAACGGTGCCGGAGAGCGACGGCGACGACAGCTTCTGGCTTTGCACGGCGGCGATTGAGGCTTCCGCTTCGCCCGTGAGCACGCGCGCGCCGCTCGCGTTCGCGCCACCCTCGCCTCCTCCAGCAAGGGTGCGCAGCTCGCCGTCTCCGCTCACCAGCACGCCGGCCTCGCCGACGGGAACGGCAACGTCGGGGCGCGAGGGGTCAGACCCGAGCTCTGCAAACGCGCCAGCGCAGACGATGTTGCGTTCGCCGGCCTGCGTCGTGCTCACCGACACCGCGTGCGGCGCGCGCTCGACGGTGGGCAGCGTGACGGTGCCGAGCAGCAGCACGCCGACCGCGGCGGCGCCGGTGATGGCCAGGCCGGTCAGGGCGCGGGCCCCGCCGCGCACGAACTTCTCGCTCTTGCTCATCTACTTCGCCTCCTCAGCTGGGTCTTCGGTGCCGTCGGGCTTATCAGTGTCTTCTGGCGCCTCCGGGGTTTCGGGAGCCTCCGTGGTTGCCGGCGCCTCAGACCGATCCGTCTCCACAGGCTCGGCAGGCTCCGCAGATTCACCAGGCTCGGCGGGCGCCTCAGACTCGGCCGGCACCTCAGGCTCAGCAGATTCAGCAGATTCAGCAGGCTCAGCCGGCACCTCAGGCTCGGCCGGCACCTCAGGCTCAGCGACTTCGTCGAGCGCGACCGGCGCGGCCCCCGCCGTCACCGACGCGGCGGCGCGCTGCTTGTCCTTGTGGCCCTTGCGCTTGCGCGCGCGCTTCGGGCGCTTGCGCCGCTCTGGCCGTTCGACGACCTCGCCCGTAGGAAGCGCGAGCAGCAAGATCGCGAAGAGCAACACGAGCTGCGTGACCCACACGGTCTGCCCGCCGAACGAGGTGCCAACGAGCGCGGCGGACTCGTCGCCAACAGGCTCGCGGCCCGTCGCCGCGTCAGAGACCCGCCACAGCAGCCCCTGGTCGGTCGTGCCAATGCTTGCGAGCTCGGGGTGCTGGTCGAGCGTGCGCTGCAGCTCGGTCTCGGCCGTTGGCTCGTTGCCCGAGCGCAGCAGCACGTAGCTCACGCGCTCGGAGTTGAGTGCCTCGCTGACGCTGCCGCCGCCGATGCTCGCGAGAGCCCCAACGAGCTCCGCGAGCGAGCGGTCAGCGTCCGTCGGCTCGGCGAGCACCGTGGAGGTGCGGATGTCGTCAAGCTCGAGGCCCTCACCTGTCACAATCTGCGCGCGCAGGGCCTGGGCCCCGTCTGCGCTCACCACGAGGGTGCGGGTGTTCGGGTGCTGTTCGCCTGCGGCTTGCACGAGCGCCGGCATGCGGTCGCTGCCCGGGCCCATCGGCACGTCGCCCGTGACGAGGCGGACGGCGATAGGGCCTGCCGCAACAACGGCCGCGACAAGCGCCACGGCGACGACGGCTGGCGCGGCCCGGCGGGCTGTCTCAGCCCCGACCGCGGCGAGCCCGAGGATAGCGAGCCAGTACAGCACGAGCCCCGACCCGGTCCACACGGCGATCGGGGTTTCCCCCGCCGTCGTGAGCATGAGCTGGGTGGAACCGACAGCGGTGACGATGCCGAGCGCGCCGAAGAGCGCGTGGAGCACCGTGACGGAGACCTTGCCCGTGTACAGGCCGAGCAGTGCGAGGAGCGCGAGCGGCAGCATGAGCACGCCAACGAGCAGCGTCGCAGGCGCCCCGCCGAGGCCGATCGATTCGAAGATGCGCGCCCAGCCGTCGAGGCCGAATTCGGGGAACCCGAGCAGCAGGTGCCAGGTCGTTCCCGGCGTGTATGGGAGCGCGATGCCCGGGTCTGCGAGCAGGTCGAGGGGTCGGCCGCCGAACACCGTCGCGATGATCTTGGGGGCGAAGAGCACGAGCGGCGCGATCCCGATCGAGAGCACACGGAGCGCGCCCCGCAGGCTCGAGAAGACGCCGATCACGAGGAAGAGAAGGGCGACGGGAATCAGCACCGGCGCGCTCGCAAGCGCGACCGCCGCAAGGAGCGATGCAGTGCCCGCCCAACTCCACGACTCGCGGCAGCGGGTCGCCGCGAGCAGCAGCCACGGCATCACGACCGCGAGGATGAGGGTGGTGATTCGGCCCGAGGCGATCGAGCCCAGCAGCACGGGGCTGAGCGCGAACCCGACCGAGACGACGACCCGCGCCGCGGCCGACTCGGTGATCTGGGCCGCCCAGATCCACGCGCCGAGCGCTGAGAGCGGGATCGCGATGATCAAGAGCAGCACGAGCGCGTGCGACGGATTCCAGAACGTCACGGAGCCGAGCACGGCGAGCACCCACGCGAAGGGATCGGCGGGAACGCCGTCGAGCGTGCGGGTGTGGTGCCAGAGCTCGCCAATCGGGCTCAGCGGCGCCATGCCACCGCCGAACAGACTTGTCTGCGCGACGGCCCACCAGGTGAGCGCGATCGCGATGACCGAGGTGACGACGAGCACGGCGAGGCCGCCCGTGGAGACGAACCCGAGCTCGCGCGGCACGCGACCCTGCGCTGCGAGAATCGCCTCACGGTCGATCATGCGCGCCGTGCGGACAGTCTTCCTGTCGGTGCGCAGCGGCCTCACCGCCGACCAGCCAACCCTCGACGCGCGGTTCACCCGTTTCCGGGACGCGAGGATCGCCTTCGGGCGGAAGAATACCGTGAGCGCTGCGAAGAGCTCGCCGAGCATGTTGCCGGGCTGTTCGCGAATGAGGGCCCAGAACACCCGGGCAATGCCGAGGAGCGGAAGCCCGAGCCACATGAAGAACGCCGCGACTGCAGGCGCGTACGCGATGCGGCGGTGCAGGTGAGCGGTTCGGGCCTGCCGGTGCGCGGTTCGCAGCACGCCGCGCGAGCGGTCGATGCGGGGCCCGGCAACGCCGCTTCGGGCGAAGCGCACGCGCGACTCGGGCGAGACCTCAACCCGGTAACCGGCGAGGCGAGTGCGCACACAGAAGTCGAGGGCGTCGTCGTAGGTCGTAAAGGCGGGGTCGAAGCCGCCAAGCTCGTCCCACACGTCGCGCCGCACGAGCATGCCGACTGGGCCGACACCGAGCACGTCTTCGAGGTGGTCATACTGCTGCTGATCGAGCTCCTGGCGCCGCAGGAGCCACCGCGATCCGGTAGTCGTGAGGCTCTGACCGAGCTCGATGATGCGCTCAGGGTGGTCCCAGTCCACGAGTTTCGGGCCGGCGACCGCCACGGACTGCGCGCGCTGCACGCTCGAGAGGATCCGTTCGAGCGCCTCGGGCTCGGGGCACGAGTCCTCGCTCAGCAGCCAGATCCACTCTTCGGAGGGCTGTGACCCGGGAAGCACCGCCGTGAGCGCCGCTGCGACCGCGCGGCCGAACGACACCCGCGACGGGATCCCGATCACTCGCGACGCCTCGGCGCCGCCGAGGTTCGCATTCACGAGCTGGGCTCCCACCCGCTCGGTGCCGCCGTTGTTCACCGCGACGATTGCGTTCGGGCGCCTCGTTTGCGAGGCGATCCCTGCGATCGTCTCATCGAGCCACTCTCCACCCTGGGAAGCGACAATGACTGCCGTAACTGTGCTGCGCATAACGCCGTCAGTCTAGAAGAGGTGGCATGAAATCAAACTGGTGCCATGCCGCAAACCGCAAAGGTCAGCTCGCCTCGCGGCGCAGCTTCCGCCGCTCTCGCTCAGACAAACCGCCCCAGATGCCGAAGCGCTCGTCATTCTCGAGCGCGTAGTCGAGGCACTCTGAGCGCACCTCGCAGCTCTCGCAAATGCGCTTCGCCTCGCGGGTCGACCCGCCCTTTTCCGGAAAGAACGACTCGGGGTCAGTCTGCGCGCACAGCGCGTCCGACTGCCAGGCGAGCGCTTCGTCTTCAACCTGTCGACGAATACCGGGGGTACCGAGAAATACCGGGTCGACGAACCAGTCGCCGGGAACGCTCGTCGCTGAATTGCCTTCCACGGGTGCGCTCCTTTCTCAAGATTTCCCATTCCGCGAACGCTGACACGCCGCGTTACCTAAATAATTACACCCTTGTCATTCGCTCTGTGTCAAGCCGAGGAGTTTAAACCCTCAAGTTGTCATTGAGGGTCAGTGGAGCGGCGCGTGTCGCACCTCTACACTGGATTCCATGTCAGATTCACTTCGCGTCGCGTCGGTCAACGTCAACGGCATCAGGGCTGCCTACCGCAAGGGCATGGGCGAGTGGCTCGCGGATCGCGGGGTCGACGTGCTCGCCCTGCAGGAGGTGCGCGCGCAAGACGAGCACCTTGAAGAGTTCCTCGGCACCGCGGGCTGGCACTGGCTGCACGACCCCTGCGAGATTAAGGGGCGCGCCGGCGTCGCAATCGCGAGCCGGGTGCCGTCGCTCGCCCACCGGGTCGGTCTCGGCGGAGCTGACGAGCAGGATCGCGTGCAGTCGTCGGGCCGCTGGCTCGAGGCAGACTTCCAGTTCGGCGACTCGCAACTCACCGTTGTGAGCAACTACACCCACTCGGGCGAGGTCGACACCCCTCGCCAGGAGGCCAAGTGGGCGTTCCTCGACGCGATGGGCGCCCGCATGACCGAGCTCGCAAGCTCGCGCGAGTTCGCGGCGATCGTCGGCGACTTCAACGTCGGCCACCGCGAGCTCGACATTAAGAACTGGAAGGGCAACGTCAAAAAGAGCGGCTTCCTGCCGCGCGAGCGCGCCTACTTCGACAGGTTCTTTGGGCCCCGCGGCGAGCTCGTCACGGGCGTTGACGGCTCCGAGGGCGAGGGATACGGCTGGGTCGATGTCGGGCGCACCTTCGCCGGCGAGGTCGATGGCCCGTACTCGTGGTGGTCGAACCGCGGTCAGGCGTTCGACAACGACACGGGCTGGCGCATCGACTACCACGTCGTCACCCCGCAGCTCGGCGAGCGCGTGCTCGACTACACGATTGACCGCGCAGCGGCCTACGACGAGCGATGGTCCGACCACGCTCCCGTCGTCGTCGATTACCGCATCTGACCGCGCAACCGCGTCAGAGCGACCCAAACTTCACACAGAAACGCGCAAATACTCACATGAGCAACACCAAGCCAGTCATCTTCTCGGGAATGCAGCCGTCGAGCGATTCGCTCCAGCTCGGCAACTACATTGGCGCCCTGAGCCAGTGGACCAAGATGCAGGAAGACTACGACGCGATTTTCTGCGTCGTGAACCTGCACGCGATCACCGTGCCACAGGATCCGAAGGAGCTCGTCGAGCGCACGCGCCGCACCGCCGCGCAGTACATCGCCGCCGGCATCGACCCCGAGCAGTCGACCCTGTTCATCCAGTCGCACGTGCCCGCGCACGCCGAGCTCGCCTGGGTACTCAACACGCTCACCGGCTTCGGCGAGGCGGGTCGCATGACCCAGTTCAAGGACAAGTCGCAGCGCCACGGCGCCGACGCGGCGTCGGTCGGCCTGTTCACGTACCCGATCCTGATGGCCGCCGACATCCTGCTCTACCAGGCGGAGTCGGTGCCCGTCGGCGAAGACCAGCGCCAGCACGTTGAACTGACGCGCGACCTCGCGAACCGCTTCAACTCGCGCTTTGGCGACACGTTCGTACTTCCCGAGGCGCAGATCCCGAAGACCGTCGCGAAGATCTACGACCTCCAGAACCCGTCGGCGAAGATGTCGAAGTCCGCCGAGACCGAGGCGGGCCTCATCAAGGTGCTTGACCCGGCGAACGTCACGAGCAAGAAGATCATGCGCGCGGTGACCGACGACGATAACGAGATCCGCTTCGACCGCGAGGCGAAGCCCGGAGTCTCGAACCTGCTCACCATCTTCTCGGTGCTGGGCGACCGCTCGATCGAGTCGATCGAAGCGGAGTTCCAGGGGCTCGGATACGGTCATCTGAAGAAGGCCGTCGCCGAGGTTGTCGAGGAGTCGCTCGCTCCCGTGCGCGAGCGCACTACCGAGCTCATGGCCGATCCGGCAGAGCTCGATCGGCTCCTCGCGCGCGGCGCGGAGCGCGCGAACGAGATCGCAAATAAGACCCTCGATCTGGTCTATGAACGGGTTGGCCTCATGCGCTAAAGTCGAGCTAATTCGCTCGGGGGGAGAGTCGCGATGTCAGCACTGCAGGTTCTTGTCGTCGACGACGACCCAGACGTCGCTCTCCTCGTCAAGACACTGCTCGAGCGGCGCGCAGGCGCGACGGTTACGGTCGCCCACAACGCGACGCAGGCGCTCGAACGGGCGCTTGCGTCGCGGCCCGACGTCGTCGTCACCGACATCGAAATGCCCGGCGCGAGCGGCATCGACCTCCTCACCGACCTCCGGGCCAAGCTGCCGGGCGTCCCGGTGCTGGTCATGACCGCGCACGTGTCCGTCGACTACGCCGTCTCGGCGCTGCGCGCACAGGCCGACGAGTTCCTCACGAAACCGCTCGACAGCGCACAGCTCATCGAGTCGGTCACGCGGCTCGCGGCTGAGGCGCACTCGAGGAAGCCCGAGCGGCCGGCCGAGACCGTGCTCGCCGTCGGGGCGCACCCCGACGATGTCGAGATCGGCGCGGGCGGTATCCTCGCGGCCCACGCCGCGGCCGGTGACCGGATCACCATCCTCACGCTGTCGCGCGGCGCGCGCGGCGGTGACGCCGACAGCCGCCAGTACGAGTCGATTGCCGCCGCCGAGCTGCTCGGCGCCCGCCTGTTCTTGAAAGACCTCGTCGACACCGAGATTTCAAGCGGCGGGCAGACCGTGCGCCTCGTCGAAGAGGTCGTGCGCGAGGTGCAGCCGTCAATCGTGTACACGCACTCCGCACACGACCGGCACCAAGATCACCGCGCGGTGAACGAGGCGACCGTCGTCGCGACGCGCTCGGTTCCAACGGTCGCCTGCTATCAGAGCCCGTCGGCGACGATCGACTTCCGCCCGACCCGGTTCGTGCGCATCGACGACTTCCTCGAGCGAAAGTTCGAGCTGCTCGCGTGCTTCGATTCGCAGACGGCGAGCCGCGACTACCTCGCCCAAGATTTCGTCACCGCGACCGCGCGGTACTGGACGAGGTTCGGGGGCGGCAGGGCTGTCGAGCCCCTCGAGATTGTTCGCGAGAGCACGGAGCTCGCGCGAAGCTACGAGCGCCTCAGCCAGGAGAGCTAATGCCCACACGCGTACTTGTCACCGGGGCGGGTGGGCCCGCGGGCGTCGCCGTCATCAGGTCGCTGCTGCGTCGCCCAGACCTTGAGGTCTACGCCGCAGACATGGACGGCTGGGCGAGCGGACTCTACCTCGTGCCCGCGTCCCAGCGCCGCCTCGTGCCGCCCGGGCGCGACGCCGGGTTCGTTCCCGCCCTCGCCGAGCTGGTCGCGGCTGACGGGCTTGACCTTGTGATCTCCACGGTTGATGTTGAACTCGAGGCCGTCGCCGACCGCCGCGGGGAGCTCGCGCCAGCCGTGCTCGCCGCGCCGAGCTCCGACACGCTTCGGGTGTGCCTCGACAAGCTCGCGCTCGCCGAGCGCTGCGCAGACACCGGCAGGGCGCCACGCACGGTTCTCGCGGGCCCAGAGGCGCTCGCGATCGAGTGGGAGTTCCCCGCGTTCGCGAAGCCGCGCCAGGGCGCCGGGAGTCGCGGGATCCGCCTCGTGCCAGACCGCGCGGCCCTCGAAGCGCTGCCCACCGACGAGGGGCTCATCGTGCAGGATCTCCTGCCGGGCGACGAGTACTCCGTCGACGTCATCGCCGACGCGTCAGGGAACGTCGTCGCCGCCGTGCCGCGTACGCGCGCCCGCGTCGACTCGGGCGTCGCGATCGCCGGGCGCACCGTGCACGACCCTGAACTCGAGGAGACCGCAGCCGCTGTCGCCCGCGCGATCGGGCTCACCGGCGTCGCGAACGTGCAGCTGCGTCGCGACCGCTCAGGCCGCGCCATGCTGCTCGAGGTCAACCCGCGCTTTCCCGGCGCGCTTCCCCTCACGATTTCCGCCGGCGTCGACATCCCGTCGCTCGTCGTCGACCTCTTCCTCGGCCGCGAGCTGCCCGCCCGCGTCGAGTTCCGTGAGGTCGCGGCCGTCAGGTTCCTCGAAGACATCGTCGTCGAGGTGCACGAGGTCCTCGAGTCAGCTCACGCCGGCCACCAGGACGAATCGTGATGGCCACGCCGCTCGGCCACCCGATCCTGCGCGGCGACTTTCACGTCCACTCGACGTTTTCAGATGACGCGCGCTCGACGCTCACCGAGAACGTCGCGGCCGCGCACGCCGCGGGCCTCCAGGCGGTGCGGCTCGTCGACCACGTGCGCGCGAGCACGCCCTGGGTGCCGGAGTACCTCGCTGCGGTGCGCGCGCTCGAGGTTCCCGCGGGCCTCACGGTGCTCACCGGCGTCGAGGCGAAGATTCTCGACGCCTCGGGCGCGCTCGACGTTCCGCCGCTTCCCGCCGGCATCGACAGGATCCTGATGGCCGACCACCAGTTCCCGACGGCCGACGGCCCGCTCGGGCCGACTGCCGTGCGCGAGCGCATCGCCGCGGGCTGGGGGGCGGCGGACGTGCTCGACACGCTCATCGGCGCGACGATCGCGGCGATGGAGACGCACCCGGGCAACCAGCTCGCGCACTGCTTCTCCATCCTCCCGAAGGTCGGGCTGAGCGAGGCAGACCTCACCGACGAGCACCTCGGCGCGTGGGCCGCAGCTGCCGCCGCGAGCGACACCCAGGTGGAGGTCAACGAAAAGTGGGGCTGCCCCGATCAGCGCTCACTCGTCGCGCTGAAAGCCGCGGGCGCGACCATCGTGGCGTCGACAGACAGCCACGATGCCGCAGATGTCGGCCGCTACGCGCGGGTCCGCGACCTGCTCTCCGCCGCAGCGGTTGCGGAGCACGCCGGGAAGCCGGGCGCCAAGTGAACGGGTTCCAGGTCGCCCTCGCCGTCTTCCTGCTCGTCTGCGTGCTGGTTGGCACGCTGCCGGTCTTCAACACGGCCTTCCAGTTCCTCGTGCTGCCGTTCCACGCGGTGAAGAACCACTACCGTCGCGCCGCGCACTTCACGCCGAACGTGGCCGTAATCGTGCCCGCCTGGAACGAGGGCCTCGTCATCGGCGCCTCGATCGACAGACTCCTCAGCCTCGACTACCCCGCCGACAAGCTCAGAGTCTTCGTCGTCGACGACGCGTCTACCGACAATACCCCCGATGTCGTGCTCGCCCGGGCGGCGGCGCACCCCCGCCGGGTCGTGCACCTGCGACGCGAGGTCGGCGGCGAGGGCAAGGCCCACACCCTGAACCACGGCATCTCACAGGTGCTCGCCGACACGTGGGCCGAGGCCGTGCTCATCATGGACGCCGACGTTATCTTCGCGCACGACTCGCTCCGAAAGCTCACACGACACCTCGCCGACGAGCGCGTCGGGGCGGTCACCGCCTATATTGCGGAGGGCTCCGCTGACCGGAACTACCTCACCCGGTTCATCGGGATCGAGTACGTCATCGCGCAGCTCGCCGCGAGGCGCGCGCAGAACGTGCTCGGCGCGATCGCCTGTCTCGCGGGCGGCGCGCAGCTGCACTCGCGCGAGAATCTCCTGGCGATCGGCGGGCGGATCCCGACGGGCACGCTCGCAGAAGACACGATGACAACGTTTGAGAGCCAGCTCGCGGGCCGCAAGATGGTGTTTGAGCCACACGCAGTCGTGCTCGCGGAAGAGCCGCGGAGCGTCGACGCGCTCTGGAAGCAGCGCCTGCGCTGGGCACGCGGCAACGTGCAACTCACCTCGATCTACCGCAAGCTGTGGTTCCGCCCGAGCCGAGCCCACAAGCTCGGAAGCGTGCCGTTCGGCGTCGCGTGGTTCAGCATTCTGCTGCTCCCCGCGTTCTTGCTGCTCTCCTCGGCGGCGCTCTTCGCGCTCCTCTTACTGCACAGCGAAGTCGCCGAGTCAGTGTTCAAATTCATGTGGATTATCGCGGCCTGCACCTACATATACTCGATCCTCTTCACCGTGCAGCTTGACCCCCGAACGGCGGCGCGCTCGTGGCGTGAGGCGCTGCTGTTTCCCGGGCTCGGTGCCATGATCGTGATGGCCGTCGCGCTCTTTCCCGGCGTCACCGACGCCGCGCTCACCGAGTGGTTCGGCAGGCTCACTGCAGGGGACCGATTTGTGTACTCGAGCATTCTGTATCTGTGGGGCCCGATCTCCATGCTGGGGGCGTGGCTCGCCCGCTGGGTTGAGCGGTTCCGCGGCGGCCGGTTTGTCGCCGGTCTCCTGATTTACGTCTGCGGCTATGGATCGCTGCTGTGTGCGATTACTGTTGATTCCTACATCAAGGAATGGCGCCAGGCAGACGCTTCTTGGGTGAAGACCGAGAAGGTAGGAAGGGTCGTTTCATGAGCAAGCACTCCGCAGAGGATGAGATTCGCCGCGACGCGCGGCGCGAGCTGTGGCTCATTCCGCAGGCGCTCATTGCGCTCGTTGTTGTCGCCGCCGTGGTGATCGTGCGAGAGCTGCTGCTCCGATGACCGCCCGCCCACTCGCACTCACCGTTGAGGACAACGAAGAGCAGTCTGCACTGCTCCGCCTCATGCTTGAGCGCGAAGGTTACGACGTGTTCTCCGCGGCCGATACTGAAAGCGCCGTCGCCGCGTTCGCCGCTATCTCCCCCGCGCTCGCTGTCATTGACCTTAGGCTTCCCGGCCTCACTGGCGTTGAGTGTGTCAGCCTCGTGCGCGAGAGGTTTCCCGACTGCAGGATCGTCGTGAGCTCAGTGCTTGACGAGGAGGAGTACCCACACGCCGACGCCTCGCTGCCGAAACCGTTCACGAGCGCCGTGCTCCACGAGCTGCTCGAGGGGCTCGCCGCCTGATGGATAGCCGCGAGGTGCGCTGGTACCGCAACTTTGACCAGCCGAGTCCCCTGCTCAAACAGGCGCCGGCGGTCGTCGCGTTCGCGCTCGCCCTGGCGGTCATGTTTCTCGTGCCGGGGCTCCCCCCGATCGACACCCTTCCCATGCTGGTCGCGGGCGCGCTCATCGCAGTCGCGACCGTGTTCGCCGCCGTGCTCACGGTGCGCGGCCACCTGCAGGGGTCCCTCGTCCTCCTCATCCCGATAGTCGACTTTGTCGCGTTCGCGTTCTTCCGCGCCGCGACGGGCGCCGGCCAGTCGCTCTTCGCGACGCTCGTTCTCATCCCGATCGCCTGGCTCGCTACGGCCCCCGGCGTCAGGCAGGTCGCCGCGGTGTTCGTCATGAGCGCCGCGATGGTCTTCATCCCGTACCTGCGAAACCCGCCCGAGACCAGCGCCGACCTGCTGCGCGGCGTCATCGTCCCGCTCATCTACGCCGCGGTCGCCGCGGTCATCAACGAGCTGTCGCGCCAGCAGCGCGCACGCATCGAACAGGCCGAGCGGCTCGCCGCCGAACGCACCGTCGCGCTCAGGGAGAACGAGGCGATGCTCGCGCAGCTCAGGGAAAGCGAGGCGCGATACCGAACCCTGCTCGAATCGCACGAGAGCCTGTGGGCCGCGATCACCGCGCAGGCCGTCATCGCGACCGACTGCGACGGCGTCGTGAGCGCCTGGAACCCCGGCGCAGAACGGATGCTCGGCGTCTCCGAGGCCGACGCGGTCAACCACGTGACGATTGAGCGTTTCCTTCCGCCCGCCGCCCTATCGGCCCTCGCGGGAACGCCCGCGAGCGTCACGGCCAGCGGGACCCGGGCGCTGTTCGAACTCGCGAACTCCGGCGAAACGCTCGACGAAGAGCTCGAGATTCGCACCGCGACGGGCGCCCGCCTGCCCGCGCGCATTACGGTCACTCGCCGCAACGACGGCGCGGGTAATCAGCAGGGCTACCTGCTCGTCGTCACCGACGAGACCAGGCAGGCGGAGGTAGCGCGGATGAAAGATCAGTTCGTCGGGATGATCTCGCACGAGCTACGGACCCCGCTCAGCGCGATCATCGGCTTTCTCGACCTGCTGCGCAACGACCCCGAGCAGCCCCTCACCGAGCAGCAGGTCGACTTCGTCGACATCATCGAGCGCAACGCGCAGCGCCTACTCGCGCTCGTCGGCGACCTGCTCTTCACCGCGCAGGTCGAGTCCGGGCGCTTCCCCATCACGCCCCACCACCTCGACATCTACACGAGCCTGCGCCTCGCCGCCGAGTCCGCGCGGCCCGGAGCGGAGCGCGAGAGCGTCGCACTCGAGCTCGCGGTCCCCGAGGAACCGCTCATCATCCTTGCCGACGGGGGCAGGATCGGCCAGGCCCTCGACAACCTCATCTCGAACGCGGTGAAGTTCACCCCGCCAGGGGGCCGCGTCACGGTGTCTGGCCGCCTCACCGACGGCAGCGTTGTGCTGAGCGTCAGCGACACCGGCATCGGCATCCCCGCCGCTGAGCAGGCCGACCTGTTCAGCAGGTTTTTCCGAGCGTCAACGGCGACGCAGAATGCGATCCCTGGCGTGGGCCTTGGCCTGAACATCACCCAGGCAATCGCCGTCGCGCACGGCGGCAGCATATCGGTGTCAAGCGTCGAGGGCGAGGGCACCACCTTCGAGCTGAGGCTGCCCCTCGCGCCGCCGACGCAGGCGGTTCCCGTCGTCCCCGAGAGTTCGGCCGCCTGACGGCGGGCGGCGGGCGTTCGCCCGTAGCATTCACCTCCCCACGCGCTGCTCCGGCGCGCTATGCTGATGGGGTGTTCCGGGGTCGGTGGGATTCCGAACCGGCGGTGAAAGTCCGCGACCTCCGCATTCGCGGGGCTGAATCGGTGAAATTCCGATACCGACGGTGATGTGTGGGGCGGTTGCCCGCGCACAAGTCCGGATAGGAGGAACGCGGGTGTAAGAGGCGACGCCTCGTGCACCCCACACCCGGGCACCCGAAAGGGATCGAATGCCTGCCGCGCACGCACTCTCACCAGAGGTGATCGAGTCAGCTATGCGCCGTGGCCTGCAGCTTGCCGAGCGCGGGCCAGCGCTGAACGCGAACCCCCAGGTCGGCTGCGTCATCCTCGACGAGACCGGCGCGGCCGTCGCAGAGGGCTGGCACGAGGGCGCCGGTACCCCTCACGCCGAGGTCATGGCGATCGCTGCCCTCCCCCGCGACACCGACGCGTCACGGCTCACCGCCGTCGTCACCCTCGAGCCGTGCAACCACACCGGCCGAACAGGCCCCTGCGCGCAGGCGCTCATCGCCCGCGGCATCGGGGCGGTCGCATTCGGGCTATCTGACCCGGGGGCAGCGTCGAGCGGCGGCGGCGAGACCCTCCGCGCGGCGGGAATCACGGTCACCGGCGGCGTTCTCGCCGCCGAGGTCCGCGAGTTCCTCGCGCCCTGGCTCACGAGGCAGGCGGAGGCAACACGTGACGACTAGACCCAAAATCACGGTGAAGTGGGCGCAGACGCTTGACGGGCGCGCCGCGGCCGCCGACGGCTCGAGCCAGTGGATCACGGGCCCTGACGCGCGCGCCGACGTGCACCGGCGCCGCGCGGCGGCTGACGCGATCCTCGTGGGAACGGGGACGCTCATCGCAGACGATCCGTCGCTCACGGCTCGGGATCCTGAGGGCGCACTGCTCGTCCCGGCGAGCGCGCAACCCGTGCCCGTCATCATCGGCGCGCGCGCGATCCCGGCGGGCGCCAAGGTGCTTCATCACCCCGCGCTCGGAGCGCGGTTCCCGCACCCGATCCGCTGCTCTGGCGCCGACCTCGCGGCGGATATGGAGGAGCTCGGCGCCCTCGGGATCCGGAGCGTGTTCGTCGAGGGCGGCCCCCACATTGTGAGTTCGCTCCTGCGGCTCGGTCTCGTCGACGAGCTGCTTGTGTACGTCGCGCCCGCGCTGCTCGGCGGCCCGCGCCTCGCGGTCGGCGACCTCGGCATCGAGTCGATGGCGTGCATCGAGCGGCTGTCGTTCACCCGCACCGAGCATCTCGGCCCAGACATTCTCATCACCGCAACCCCCGTACGCACCGCGCCCGACCAGAAGGAGACCCGCTAGTGTTCACCGGACTCATCGAAGAAATCGGCGAGATCATCGCCATTGAGCCGCTCGGCGACTCCCTCCGCCTCACCGTTGCTGGGCCGCTCGTCACGAGCGACGCGACACACGGCGCCTCGATCGCGGTGTCGGGCGTCTGCCTCACCGTCGTCGAGCAGGGCACCGACTCGCGCGGGCGCGGCACGTTCAGCGCCGACGTCATGGCGCAGTCGATCAAGATGTCGACGCTCGGCGACCTCGCGGTCGGGAGCGCCGTGAACCTCGAGCGCGCCGCCCGCCTCGACACCCGCTTGGGCGGCCACATCGTGCAGGGCCACGTCGACGGCACGGCTACCCTGCTCACGCTCGCGGACGGCGACGCCTGGCGCACGCTCCGCTTCGCGATCTCGAGCGAGCTCGCGCCGCTGCTCGTCGACAAGGGCTCGGTGACGCTGTCAGGGACGTCGCTCACGGTGTCAGCCATCTCGCCAGCCAATGAGGCCGAGCAGTGGTTCGAGGTCTCCCTCATCCCCGAGACGCTCGAGGCGACAACACTCGGGGCGCTGCGCCCCGGTGACCGCGTCAACGTCGAGACTGACCTCATCGCCCGCCACGTCGAGCGTATGCTCAGCTTCAAGACGAACGCCTAGTCGCGGCCTCCACGATTCACACACACCCCAAAGGACATCGAATGACTACCGTACGCACCGAGGGCATCGCCTCGATCGAAGAGGCCATCGCAGCAATCAAGGCTGGTCGCCCGGTTATCGTTGCTGACAACGAAGATCGCGAGAACGAAGGCGACGTCATCATCTCGGCAGAGCTCGCCTCGGCCGAGTGGATCGCCTGGACCGTGCACCGCTCGTCTGGCCTGCTCTGCGCGCCCATGACGAACGCGATCGCCGACCAGCTCGACCTCCCGATGATGGTTGAGCGCAACGAAGATGTGCGTGGCACCGCCTACACCGTGACCGTCGACGCGGCGCACGGCGTCACCACCGGCATCAGCGCGAGCGACCGCGCGACAACCGCCCGCGCGCTCGCGAACCCCGACGCGGTTCCGACCGACGTCAACCGGCCGGGGCACATCCTGCCCCTGCGCGCCGTCGACGGCGGGGTACGCGCACGCGATGGCCACACCGAAGCCGCCGTCGAGCTCATGCGCCTCGCGGGGCTGCGCGAGGTCGCGATCATCGCCGAGATCGTCGCGGAAGACGGCGAAATGATGCGCCTGCCCGGCCTCATCGAGCTCGGCGGGGGCGAGGGCGTTCCCGTCATCACGATCGAGCAGCTGATCGCCTACCTGAACGAGCACGACCCGGCCGGCACCCCGGCCGAGCAGGGGCACTCGCGCCGAGTCAGCCTGCGGGCCGACACCCTGCTCCCGACCGAGCACGGCGACTTCCGGGCGCTCGCGTACCGCGACCGCCGCGCGGGTGTCGACCACGTCGCCCTCGTCGCGGCGGGGCCCGACGGCACCATGCCGGGCAAGGGCGCCCTCGTGCGCGTGCACTCCGAGTGCATCACCGGTGAGGCATTCGGCTCGCTCAAGTGCGAGTGCGGCCCGCAGCTCGACGCCGCGCTCGACCTCATCAATGAGCGCGGGGGCGTCGTGGTCTACCTGCGCGGCCAGGAGGGGCGCGGCATCGGGCTCGCGAACAAGCTCCGCGCCTACCAGCTGCAGGAGCAGGGCATCGACACGCTCGACGCGAACCTGCAGCTCGGGCTGCCCGCTGACGCCCGCGACTACACGGCTGCGGCAGACATCCTCGCCGACCTCGGGGTGAGCGACGTTCGCCTGCTGACCAACAACCCAGACAAGGTCGCCCAGCTCGAGGCCCACGGGCTGACCGTTGCCGACAGGGTGCCGCTCTTCGTCGGGGTCACTGACCAGAACCGCGGATACCTGCAGGCCAAGCGCGACCGCATGGGGCACCAGCTCCCCGACGGCGAGCTCTAGGCCGCTTCCAACTCCCACGAATCACACGAAGTAAGGACACCAGATATGAGCGGCGCAGGAGCCCCCACCCTTGCAGTAGACGCGACCGGAATGCGCGTCGCAATCATCGCTGGCAGCTGGCACACCGAGGTCATGTCGGGCCTCGTCGCCGGCGCCGAGCAGTCGGTCGCGGCCGCCGGGGCGGAGCACACGCTGTTCCGCGTCGCGGGAGCGTTCGAGCTGCCTGCAGCGGCTCAGGTCGCCCTGACCCCGGCTACTGAGGGCGGTGGCGGGTTTGACGCCGCAGTGTGCCTCGGCGTGATCATCCGCGGCGGCACCCCGCACTTCGAGTACGTCTCGAGTGCGGTCACCGACGGCCTCACTCGCGTGCAGCTCGACGCTGGTCGGCCCGTCGGCTTCGGCGTGCTCACAACCGACAACGAGCAGCAGGCGCTCGACCGCTCGGGCCTGCCCGGCTCGGTCGAGTCGAAGGGCGTCGAGGCGGCCGAGGCCGCGCTGCACCTCGCGGTGACGCAGCGCGCAATCCGCGAGGCGGGCGCCTCTTCCTAGTCACCCGCGCGGCTTCCTAGCCCCGCGCGTCGCCCGAGCCGACCGCGTCGGGCCGCTAGCCACCCGCGCGTCGCCAGACCGGCGCTTCCCTGCAAGACCCCCACTTTCTGACAGTCATTAAGTGGGGGTCTTGCGCGCAAGGGGCTCTGCGGCGGCGGGCGTGGTTCCTGCCCGGCTTTGCCCTCCCCAACACCCCAATTTCTCGAGAACACCTCAAGTTGCCCCAGAAATTGACGTGCGCTCGAGAAATTCGGGTGTTTGCGGGGTCGGTCGGGAGAGTTTTCTCCCAGCGATCGCGCACGCTCCGGGGATAGAGTGAGCGGGTGCCAGAACCCGTTGCGCAGCAGCCACAGCAGTCCCCGAAATCAGTGTTCGAAGGGACGCAGGGCCCCGGGGAACAGCAACCCTTGGAGGGTGCGGCGGGCACAGCAGGCACCACGGCGAGGCGTGGAGGCCGCGAGGACCGCGGCGGCCGCGGAGGCCGAGGCGTTCGCGGCTCCAAGCCCACCGGACCACGGGCCTCGTTCAAGCAGCTACTCCCGTACCTCTTCGAGCAGCGGGGGCTTCTCGCTTTCATCCTCGGGCTGAGCGTCGTTGGCGCGCTCGTCTCGCTGTCGCAGCCGCTGCTCGTCGGCCAGGTCATCGACCGCGTGCAAAACTCGCAGCCGCTTGGCGCGCTCGTCGCCGTGCTCGTGGTTGTTGTCATCGCGGGCGCCCTGTTCGACGGCTACCAGCACTACCTCCTGCAGCGCATGGGCGAGGGGGTCGTGCTGCGCTCGCGGCGGCGCCTCATCGCGAAGATCTTGCACCTGCCGATCTCTGAGTTCGATCGCCGCCGTACTGGAGACCTCGTCTCGCGCGTCGGGTCAGACACCACGCTGCTGCGCGCGGTGCTCACGCAGGGGCTGGTCGAAGCTGTCGGCGGGGCCCTGCTTTTCGTCGGCGCGCTCGTCGGGATGCTCATCATCGACCCCGTCCTGTTCCTCATCACCTTCGGCATCATCGGGGTCTCACTCGTCGTTGTCGTGCTGCTCGCCAGCCGAATCCGGCCAGCGGTCGCCCGCGCCCAGGAGAAGGTTGGTGACCTCGCCGCGGCTGTCGACCGCGCGATCGGGTCGATGCGCACGATCCGCGCCGCCGGCGCCGCCGACCGCGAGCAGGCGGCCATCGAGCAGCAGGCTGAGGAGGCCTACGGCTTTGGGCTGAAGATCGCCCGGATCTCGGCGCTCATCGTGCCGATCTCGTTCATCGCCCTGCAGGTGTCGCTGCTGTCGGTGCTCGGCTTCGGCGGCTACCGCGTCGCCTCGGGCGCCATCGAAGTCAGCCAGCTCGTGACGTTCGTGATCTTCCTCTTCATGATGGTCGCGCCCCTCGGGCAGGCCTTCGGGGCCTTCTCGGCGGTGAACCAGGCGCTCGGCGCGCTCGGCCGGATCCAGGAGATCGACACGCTCCCGACGGAGACCGAGCACGACGCAGAGCTCTCCCCGACGGGGGCCATCGTGCCGCTCGCTGAGGCCAGGGCGCCTGAAGCCCCCGCGATCCGCTTCGATGACGTCCGCTTCACGTATCGCTCGGCCGCGCCCGATAGGGTCGACGCGCGCGCGTTCGTCGGCGGCAGGTCACGCCGAGACGCAGCAGCGATCCCTGCGGAGGTCGTCGAAACTCCCGTACTGCACGGGGTGTCGTTCGACGTCGAGCGCGGTACTCGCGCGGCTCTCGTCGGCCCGTCTGGCGCGGGCAAGTCGACGGTGCTCGGGTTGATCGAGCGCTTCTACGATCCTGATTCCGGCGTCGTCGAGCTGTTCGGCGCCGACCTCCGCTCGCTCGATCGCAACGAACTGCGCGCGCAGTTCGGCTACGTCGAGCAGGATGCCCCCGTGCTCGCGGGCACGCTTCGCGACAACCTGCTGCTCGCTTCGCCGGCGGCGACCGACGCGGCGTGCGAGCGGGTGCTTCGCGCCGTGAACCTCGGCGGTCTCCTCGACCGCTCAGCCGAGACGGGTGGGCTCAAAAGTGGGCTCGACGCGCAGGTCGGCGAGAACGGCCTCATGCTCTCGGGCGGCGAGAAGCAGCGGCTCGCGATCGCGCGGGCGCTGTTGACGGCGCCGCCGATCCTGCTGCTTGACGAATCGACGGCGTCGCTCGACGGGGTGAATGAGCGGCTCATGCGTGAGGCGCTCGACTCCGTCGCGACGGGGCGCACGCTCATCGTCATCGCGCACCGGCTGTCGACCGTCGTCGATTCAGACAAGATCATCGTCGTCGACGGCGGCCGCGTCATCGGTGAGGGCACGCACGCCGAGCTCGTCGCCACCGTGCCGCTCTACCGCGAACTCGCGCAGCATCAGCTGCTCGTGCCGCGGGACGCGGAGGAACACGCGGAGTAACGACCTCGCCGGATCCCCACCCGCCGGGTGTCATGTCACGTACCACGCCCACATATCGGGGATAATCGTCTGAGACTGCCCAGACGAGGACGTACAGGACGACCAGATGGACGCTGCAGAGCTCACCGCGCGGATCAGAGACCTCATCACGCTTGCCCGCGGCGACGGCGGCACGACCGCGTGCGGCGAGATCGGGCGTCCCGTCACCTCGCGGGATGAGGGGACCGCGCTCTTCTCCTCGCTGCAGCTCAACGCGCGCGAGTCGGTGAGCGCCCTCGACAACGGGGACTACTGCGGTGACACGACCGGGCAGAGCGCGTCGCAGGCGATCGCACTCTCGGAGGGGATCAGGTACCGCGTCGTGTACTCGACAAGCATCTTCGAGCACGACGCGCACCTCGAGGCGACGCTCGACGCCATCGCGCA